>CALODP010000021.1:0-1608 GCA_942492055.1 uncultured Ignavibacteriales bacterium
GATCCGCGATGATCTCCTTTTGCCGTTCAGAGATTGGCAGGTCTTTTATTTCAATTTCCATACAGGTTTCAAATGTAGAATTGTCAACCAATTCGTTCCCACAGTTGTGACAAAAAAATTGATTTTTGGATAATCTCTTCTTGCCACAGTTTTTGCAGGGAGGCAAATCCAATTTTAAATTTCCTAATTCATCTTTGCTTAAAAGAGTCGAAGCTTTCCTTCGAATCGGGTGTTTGGTTTGTTTTCGTCGGATAGCTTCCAACATTTTAGCGGTATCGAATCCTTTCCCGGAGCTAAATGCCCTCTTCCTGAATAAAAAGAGAAAATGAGGCATATACCGGACATATTCCCTTTCGTCCCCATGTTTGACGGAATCAAGATCATATAGTAACCCTGCTTCATTTAGAAAGGTGAGCATCCGGGAAAACAGCTGGAGTGTTTCCGTTTGAATCCCTATTTGCACCTGTTTGGACTCTTTTTGTTCCAGGAGCTTTTTGTTTTCTTCGCTAATCACATCGATGATTTTTTGAAAAAATCGATGCCCGGTTTTAATCACCCTGTTGTATTGGGACATTTTTTGACTAAGGGAGAGATATTCCGCTTCTATTAAATCCGCATGGTTTTCAATAACTTTATTGAATCGCTCCTGGGCAGTTCTCCCGCTTCCTTCCAGGTAGCTCCTCATCAAATTGATAAATGCCCTTGGAATTCCGAATGAAGCAAATTTAAACAAATCGATGATGTCCTTCGGTATCTTATCTTTTAAGGCAGGAAGTCTCTTATCGATGAACTCTTCCATAAATTCATCATAATTGCATCCAGGGTCTTCTACATTAAACCATATCTCTATTTTTTCCGCGTCATGTCCCAGGTGAAAACTGGGGCCATATTCCGTAGTGCCGGGATATACAGAGGCTTTAGGGGCGATTTTCCTTGTTCTTAAGCTCCTGAACACATCAAAAAATTCCTTCATGTATGCAGGAGTAAGCGTCAACGCGGCATCATCGAGAAACAACACGACTCGCTTCCTATTACATTGTAATGCTATACTTTCTAAAAAACGGGTTACATTACCTATTGTGATTTGCGATAAGGGTTTGTCATGCCAACCTTCCCGTATACCTTTTTCCAACTGTGAAATAAATTTATCTAATTCCTCCGGCATACCAAAAGTGTCGGAAAATTTATCGCTCAATTCTTTCTCCAATTTGTCGAGTACTTTATAACTTTCAAATACGATTTTACTCAACATCCAGGTATGAAAGACACGAATCGCATCGGACTCTTTAAATAGAAATGGCTCCAGGTGGTAATACTTACCATAGGTCACATAGATTGCCAGGGGTTTACTGCTATCGCTGAGACACCGGTTGTAGATATACTTCATTTGATGAGTTTTCCCTGATCCACGGGGGCCGGCGATCAATACGGAATTTCGCCCAACAAGTTTCTTCTGGATGTTCTCAAAATGTTTGTTATCAACAGTCCATTTTAAAAGATCGTCATCATCGATAAAATCCGCTCTTTCTATATATTCCTTATCATACACAATGTCCATTTTGTTCCTTTTCAAATTAAATATTATGAAATTTCAGGATGAATGTCAAT
>CALODP010000022.1:0-58828 GCA_942492055.1 uncultured Ignavibacteriales bacterium
TTTTTCAATCAGGATCTCTCCAAGCTTTTTATGAGACACTTCAGCATCCAATCCTGTCTCAGAGTCGATAATCTCTATTGAAACATCGCAAGTATCCTCGACAAAGATGAACACGTCTTTGACTGCATTCAAAATTCTGCGTTGTAGAAAGAATAATGTCCCACCAGACATAACATCGCTCAGAGTCGATAAGATCGAGCGATGGGATATTCTCAGGATAGGCAATGATCTTCGCGTCCCCCATTTCCTGAAGCTCGGTCAGTAAGAGAAGAGGGTTTGTGCCTGTTGCAAAAATGTCTAACGAGGGCTGAATCGAATACGATAGGTGATGAAATCATCTTGCCCAACATCTTCCTGTTTTTCTCTGTCTTCTTCCTTGGCAATGGGTTTTCTTTCAATGTAAGAACTACTTTCCTGTGGCAAATAGCTACGAAATCTTTTTTTAATATCGTCTCTTTGTTTTAGATCCGAGTCATTGGGCTCTTCTGAGTCATCCAGCATCTTGGCAATTTGATCGTGTGCTCTCAGTGTAAGCTCAATAAGATCTCTTGTAAGTTTAATTGAACCATCTCTTACCTTATCAAAGACGGTCTCAATATTGTGAGTAAAGTCCACGATGTTATCAAATCCGAACATACCACCAGAACCCTTTATTGTATGCATTGCTCTAAAAGCACTATCCAACAGCGCAGAACCGCTTGGTGATTCCTCTAACTCCATTAGTGCGTTTTCCAACTCAGCCCCAGCCTCTCTTTGGTTTTTCTGGAATGCCGCAATATTTCGTTGTCGGTCTGTTCTGGTCTTGATGGACGAGTCTGCTGTTTTCATTAGTTTTATCGGTTTGATTTTTATGGAGTTGACTTATTAAAATCACTACCCTAGAAGTTTCTTTATCACGCCAATTAATTGGTCAGGCTTAAAAGGTTTTACTATCCACCCTGTAGCACCCGCTCGTTTTCCTTGTTGTTTCTTTTCCTGTTGAGATTCTGTTGTGAGAAAAATAACTGGGATAAACTTGTAGTTTTGTTTGGATCGTAGCTGTTTTATTAACTCAATACCGTCCATGTTTGGCATATTTAACCAGTTAGTAACATATCTACCTGTATTGAGGAAAGTTTATCTAGCGCGTCCATGCCATCAACGGCTTCGGCCACTTACATATCCTTCACTTTCAAGTGTAAAACCAACCATTTGTCGTACGCTTGTGGAATCATCAACTGTCATTATTCTCTTAGCCATTTTTTACCTTCTTTATGGTCGTTTCTGAATCAAAGTCAAATTTCTGTTGATTCTTACTTTACTCGTTGCAGAACCGTATTATTTCATCAGGAATAGGCTTGGAGGGGGTAAGGTTTTATCAACGCATCCTAATTTTAAGGTTTATATTCCGGCATACCAAAAACGACGCAACTTTCCTCATTTTGAGCGATTGTTTTTGCCCCTTGTTCTTTCATTTCCAACATTCCTTTTGCTCCATCATCACCCATTCCGGTCATAATTACACCAACGACATTCTTACCGCCATATCTGGAGGCAGATCGAAATAAAACATCAACCGAAGGACGGTGTTTCCACTTCTACCAACGGTCCATCTTTCACTTCCACATAATACCGAGCGCCACTTCTTTTAGCAATATGCTTATTGCCAGGTGCTATCAATGCTGTTCCAGGAACCACTGAATCATTGTTGCTAGCTTCTTTAACAGTAACTTGGCAAATGGAGTCAAGTCTTTGTGCGAATGCTTTTGTGAAGTTTTCAGGCATATGTTGTACGATCACAACTCCTGGTGAATTAATTGGGAGCCTTTCCAAAAGAACTCTCAACGCTTCGGTACCTCCGGTCGATGCCCCAATAACGACTACTTTTTCAGTGGTTTGAATCATAGCCTTTGATTTTACCTTTGGTAGTATTGCATCGGCGGTAAGTTTTTTGGCTGGTTTACCACCATTCGAACTGCTTTCTTCTAGGTTTTGCTCCTGCTTGAGCGGCTGCTTTTATCGCGTCGCAAATCAAAATTTTAGATTCTTCCAAGTACTGTTTGGCTCCGATATGAGGCTTAAAAATGACATCCAAAGCTCCATATTCCAGGGCTTTCAGTGCGGTTTCCGAGCTTTTTTCAGTTAAACTCGAACAAATGATGACTGGAATCGGATGTTGGGACATGATTTTTTGCAAAAATGTAATACCATCCATCCGTGGCATTTCGACATCCAGGGTAATGACATCAGGAATAGCTTTAGTCAGCTTTTGAGCCGCAACAAATGGATCCCGAGCAGTAGCCAAAACCTCCAACTGTCTATCGGAATTGATGATTTGTTCCATCGTCTGTCGTACTACTGCTGAGTCATCGACGATCATTACTTTAATTTTTTCCATAATAAAATTACATCAAAACAGCATTTATCTTTTAATATATACAGGGTAAAACTTGCTTCAAAGGTAAAGATATACCTTGTATAGATTCAGAATGACCTTGAAAAAAGTATCCACCAGCTACCAAATGCATTACTATTTTATTTAATATTTTCTTGAGTAACTTTGTCAAAGTAGATGATAACATTACGACAGAAAATAATATCATATTTCATATTTAAACAATAATTATTATCCATAAAATTAAGTAATGAAAAAGTGACAATTTTTCGTATTTCTGGTGCGATTTTAACTAGCTTTAATTCTCTGGCTGAACTTTTAAGTAAATATTTTTTTTTAGTGAGTAAGGGATAGGGACTGACTTCACATCCTGATAAACAGCTTTTTGAGCGACTTGAAGAACTTCATTGGAGACATCAGTGGCCATAATTGAAAGTTTGATGTCTGCCAATCTATTTCTTTCTAAAAAGTCACTTACAACCATTGCAAGAGTATAGGGTTCTTCTCCGGTTGAACAACCAGCACTCCAAATTCTTAACAAACCACTTCTTATTTTTTTTCTTTTATAAACTCAGGTAGAATATGTTGAGTCAAGTACTCAAAATGTTCTAATTCTCTAAAGAAATCTGTTTTATTCGTAGTTATTTTATCAATAAAATATGGGAGTTCGTTCTCTAAACCTTCCTTACTAAAAAAGGTATTCACAATATTTTTTAAAAACCACCTATATTTAATAACTTTAGTCTTTTTTGTAATCTTGATTCCAGTAGAGTTTTCTTCACTTCTGGCATTTTTATGCCATATTGACTTGTAATAAAATTACTTAGCTGCCTAAATTCTTTATTATCAAGTTTGTGCACTTCAATCATTTCTGTTTATAAACTCCGTTATTCTACATTGAATGGTTATCCAAACCGAAGCAACGTTTTGGCAATAGCAATGATGCATTGTTGAGCCTTTCTTGACGAATAAACTACAGTGTGGAGCAAAAACTCTGATAGTCTTTCAATGTTTGATCAATTACTCCAGAGTTCGATTCTTGCTTTCTCTGATACAATTTTCTTTTTATGTTTTTGATAGAATTCCTTGTCTCTAGTAATCAATTTGTTTGTTTCCACAGATCCGATTTTTCTGACGTACACAGAATAATCACTACTTAAAAATGAATCACTCTGCCGTTGTTGCCTCCCAAGTCAGAAGAGACCAACGGAATTTTTTCACAAATTAAAAACTCTTTTATGAATTGAGTGTTTTTTTCTCCAATTTGAAAAAAGTTTTCTTTAGGTATTTGATAGCCTAATACATTACCGCCCCCGAAAGCTTTTGCTTTTAAATACTTCTTTTTTGCTCCAAGTTTTAACATACCATTTATTATTATTTCCATTGCATGAATGCCATACCTGGCAATATTACCTAATTTATCTGGAGCTCGTTTGTACGCTATTGTATCCTCTGTTAGCAGAAAATGATTCATGGCTATAATTTTGTTCACTTCATCATACAGGCAAGCAGCAACACACGAACCAAGCAGAGTTGAAATCACAACAGGTTCATTGGAGACATGGAATTCTCCGGGCTCAATGATATAACGCTTTGTCAATTGGAGTTGCTCAACTCTCATGTTTCCTTTAAATTATTCCACAAATTCTATAACGATTTCCTACGTATAAACATACATGAGGCAGATCCCAATCGACATTTAATACTATCAGCTTTCAAAAGATAACCATTCAACCTTTTCAAACCCCGCCTCTTTTACAGTGTTCAAAAAGGCTAAAGAACTACGCCCACTCACTTTTAGATCGAACTTGCGATTGATTGCGTATAAGTAAACTGAATATATCAACTGAATTCCAGAAAGGTCTATTTGCTTAATACCTTCAATATCGATGAAACAGATATCCTTTTCTTCCAATGCTAGTAACATCTGCTTTTTAAATTGTGCTGCATTCTGAACCGTGATTTCTCCATACAGCAATATTCTTACACGACGGGGATTATTGTCCCTCATTGGTTCTACTTTCAGGGAAAAATGATTTATATCCACATTATGGTCCCCCTTTTTTCTTTGCATTTAGTCGTTGCAAGACTCGACTTCAGGTTATGACTAGGCATATTATCCCTATTTTATCCGACCAACCGTTTGATTACAATATTTTTTTAAATATTATTGTTTCTAGTTATTGATAATTGCAGTATGAAGATCAAAGAGCGCCATAAAATTAGCTGGTTAGAATTAGTTGATACCAAATGTGAGAGCTTGGTTGCAAGAAGGCGGACACAATCCATTGTCTAACAGATTGTGTTTTTTACCTATGAGGAAGTTGGTGCCTAGTCGATAGGAGTTTGGAATGGACTTGGTTTTGCAATGTGCAGATAGGTGTGGTCCTTACTGTTTATTATCTTCTCTTAGTTTTCTTTTTTGTTTGTAAAGTCTAATAATAATAAAAAGTAATTCTTGGTCATCCCCTAATTCTTTAAAAACTCTTCGTGGACCTTCAATTTTTGTTGTATCGTTTCTATGTTGATTTCGTGCTTTAGAGTTTGCAATTGCTCTTGAGACTTTCAAGGCTTATTGGAAGTTCTTCTTCTTTCAATGTCAGAATCACTTTCCATTTCTTGCACTTTTTTGTCGTAAGCAATTGTCAAACCAAGACCGGCACCCTCGTAATTTCGGGCATGTCCGTCTTCCTCTTCCTGAACAAATGGTTCAAGCAATCTTGAAACTGCGCTAGATTTGATTCCGGTTCCGGTATCTGCTACCGTGATTTTGACAATTCCTCCGATTTTCTCACTCTTAATCTTAATTTCACCCTTCGAAGTATATTTCAGAGCGTTATCAACGAGATTAAGAACAATTCGTTCGAATTTCACCCAATCGATTTCTACTAGATCTTCGAATTCCCCTTCCTCAAGAACGAAATTAAGACCCTTTTGCTTAGCTTCCTCACGGCGTCTCTCATAGATGGAGCGTAACACCTTGTTGCAATTAAGCGCTACCATCTCTATCTCTATTTCACCCGATTCCAACTGAGCCACTTCGAGAATATTGTTAAAGAGATTAACAACACGGTTCAATACATTCTTCAAAGATTTTGTCAATTCTGAAATTGTATCGAAATCCCCTTCCGCAAGACATTCGTTCATTATTTCCGAATATCCCATTACGGCTGTTACAGGAGTACGAATTTCGTGCGACATATTTTGAAGGAATGTAGTTTTCAAACGATTCAATTGCATTTCTTTGTTATATGCCACTTTTAATTGCTCTTCGTGAATTCTCCTTTCTGTAACATCCTGTAAACTGATAACATATATCGTTTCTTCTTCGTTAGGATCGTCAATAAAGGAAATCTTACCTTCGTAGTACCTGTGATGAGAATCTGTATAGTTGAATTCCTTAACAGCCAGATTTCCTTTATGAAGCGAATCGATGGTAAGCTTAATTTTATTTACGAAACTCTGATCTAATACATAATCATACTCCGAATGAAGCACTTTTGATTTGACAATATCGAATGTCTCACAGAAATTATCATTCGCGTTATCAAAAAACATTACACCGTTCTTTTCTTTGAGAATTACGAGAAGATCGGAAATGTTGTTAATTATGGATTTAAGTCTTTCCTCGGAACGACGAGCAACAATACTTTTATAAATATGATATGAAATATCGTGAGCAGAAAGGATAAAGTTCCAGCTACCACTCTCCTCTTTGTAAATCGGAGTCAATTTTAACTCGTAAAAAGACTCTTTCTCTTTTTCATCTTTTACTTTTATCGTCCCAACCCATTCGCTAGGATCAATAATAGCTTTTTCTATCTCGTTAACTTCCCCAGGTGTAAGGAATAGTGATAAAGCAGTGGAAATGTGATTGTTATATATTACATCCAGTTCAAAATCGAGTATCTTTTCAAAAGAACCAGTAGAAAAAATAATTCTACCATGCTCATTCGTAATTATCACAGGAATATCACCATATTCCAAAGCATAATGAAGATTATTAATTCTTTCTTCTATAAGACTCTCTTCTTGCATCGGATGCAGAATTATTATGTAATAATAATCATCGAATAATTTTGCTTTTTGTATTTCCGCGTTAAAATTTTCAATACTCTCCGGAAGAGAAAATGAAACCTCAAAAGAGAAATTATCCATTCCGAACTCTTTCATTCTCTGAATTACAGCCATAACATCAGAATCAGCTTGATTCAGAGCAAAGTTATCTCCGGTCTTTTGCTTAAATATTCTTTGAAAATTGTCGTTACAATGAAATATTCTACATTTCTTATCTATTAAGACAAATAACTTTCCCCCTTCGCCCGCACCGGTGTTATCGTACAAATCCGAAGGTAGGTTTATCGGTAATATAAAAGAGTCGTTATGCATATCTTATAATGGTTTTATCCTTTGAATTACAACATTAGATTGTTTTTGAACATTAGGCTTTATTTGCGCAATAATTCTGTTTCCGGTTAACTTCTCCGCAAAAAGAAGGAATGTGTAATTAATATAATCAAACTCCTTGCATAATCCGGATTTCAAGTCATCCATTAATGCGTCCATCATTTCATAGTTAAACGAATTCAATTCGCTTTTAATATCCAAGCCCTCGAACCGCTTAAAAAGGTAGCCCAAATACTTAAATGACTCATAATGATTTTCGCTTTGATCCAAATCGGCAATATTCACCTTGAATATCGCCATTATTGATTTCGAGTCATTTACAATCTTGGAAACTTTATAGTTAATGTGATTAACCGTTTTTAACGAAGTCAAATCTATTGTTGACTGAAACTCAAAACCGGAAAAATTGAAATCAATTGAAACTCTTTCCTTTGAAGACTGATCAATCTCTCTGAGATTCCATTTAGCACGCGAAAGATATTTCGAGGCCGAAGAGAAGGATATTTTGTCATTAATATTCCCCGAACTGGCTACAATACTCTTTTTGTATTTTTCAACCGCCAGCTTGTTAGCCTTCGATTTCTTCAAATTTGTGTCTAACGATATGTTTCCGATTCTATCGAGCATAGTTTTCTCCTAATCTATTATCGGAGATAACATAATGAAATTTAATTAATCTATTTGTCACTCAGCTTAATCATTTTGCTATCCGAAGTATAGTCAATAGTCTCCGGGTTTTGCAGATGAGAAAGATCATTCGCCAAGCTTTGAATTCTTTCCATCGCTTCCTTAATAATCATAAAATCTTCTTCAAACTCATTTACATCCTTCTCTTTGAGATCATCTTCAAGATTATGGACAGATACTTTTAAGCTACTTAAAGGATTATTTATCTTATGCCCTATTGTACAAGCCATCTCAACCAAAGCCTTTCCGTGCTCAACTCGGCGTAGTTCATTCTGCAGATTATAAATCCTTACACCTGATCTGATTCTTGCCAAAAGCTCCTGGTTTTCCGTAGGTTTGAGAAGAAAATCGTCCGCTCCAACATCAAGTCCTTTCACACGATCTTTTAATGAGGTTCTGGCAGTCAAAATAATATAGTAGATCAGTTTATATTTATCGTCTCTTTTCAAACGATTGCATAGTTCAATACCATCCATAACAGGCATTGTCCAATCGGCAACAATAACTTTAGGCTTGAATTCGTCGATTACTTCCAAAGCCTCCGCGCCATTCTTTGCCGAAGATACTTCGTAATTATTTTTCTCGAGGAGTTTTGTTAGAATAAACAGAGTATCCTTTTCATCCTCTACAATAAGAATCCTATCCTTTTCCATCTTATGCCATAATATTTTGTATTTTATTCAAGAACTTGTTTACATCTTCGATCGGTTTTGTAACATAATCGTCAGCCAAGCTCTCTTCGAATAATTTTCTGTTACTTCCGTTCATTGTATATGCAGTAACAACAATGATCGGCACTGATGATAGCTTATCATCTTGTTTTATATATCTCGAAAGAAAAATTCCATCTATTTTCTTCCCTTCCACATAAGTGTTTTTAAGATTTATATCCATTATAACAAGATGAACTTCTTCTTCCTTCAGCACTCTAATAAACTCATCACCATCCTCAAGAATCGTCGCTTTAATACTGGCCTTTCTGAAGATAAACTTATATAATTCCTTCAAAAAAGGGTCGTCCTCCATTATTAGAATGTGCTTTTCCATACTTATTCTCGATATTTTATAATAATACTAACTCTTCGGTTTACAACACTATAAGGATCTTTCTCATCCTTTAATCTTCTGTCGGCATAACCTCTGATCTCATCAATTTGTTCAGCTGTCACACCCCCCTCCATTAATGCACGACGTGCCGAATTGGCTCTGTCTGCACTCAACTCATAATTCGTATATCTGGCGCCTTTCGAAAGAAACGGTCTGGAATCCGTATGCCCTTCAACAGCAATTTGATTAGGTAATTTGGAAATTTGTGACCCTACTTTTCTTATTACCTCTCTACCGGTATTCCTTAATTCGGCACTTCCGATTTCAAAAAAAACATCATCTATGGCTTCTAACATTTCAATAAGCATCCCTTCGTCAACCATTTGAATATCAACCTGATCCAAAAGATCTGCAAATTCCGGAGTTCCACCCAAAGCTTCCATTATCGAATCTTGCATAGCTTGGAATTTTTCCTTTTGCATCTCCCTGCTCATTATTTCCGCCTCGAATCGCAACTCAAGTAGATCGTTCTCAAAGATTCCTCCAGACTTATCTGTAAATCCGGCAGGATCTTTAAAATATCCGGAAACTGCTTCCTTTACTCCTTCACTCTGCGCAAGAACCCAAAGGACTATAAAAAGTGCCATCATTGCCGTAACGAAATCGGCATATGCTACTTTCCATGCCCCGCCGTGATGTCCCCCATGTTTTTTTATTACTTTCTTTATTATCGGAGGATTATCACCACCTGTATTTAACTGTTGTTCATCAGACATGGGCTATTTTTTGCCTCTCAAGAAATTCTCAAGTTCTGCGAATGATGGTCTTGAATCTGAAAAGATTGTTCTTCTGGCAATCTCACACGCAATCATAGGAGGATTTCCTTTGGCAAAAGCTACAATGGCAGCTTTAATTGTAATTAAATATCTCATGTTATGTTCAATATCGTGATGTATTTTGGCTGCCAAAGGATTCACAACACCATATGAAAGAAGAATACCCAAAAATGTTCCAACCAAAGCCGCTGCTACGTGATGACCAACTGCTTCAGCGCCTTCATCAATTGATCCCATTGTAATAATAATACCCAAAACCGCGGCAACAATACCAAGCCCAGGCATTGCGTCCCCTAGTGTCTGCACTTGAGCTGCTATTGGAGAATTTTCAACTTCATATGTATCAATTTCAGTATCAATAAGATTTTCCAATTCATGCGGAGGAACAGAACCAGTCAAAAGAATTTTCATTGTATCACAGAAAAAATCCCTTGCGAATTCATTATGCAAGAATTTCTTATTTGCAGAAAATATGCTACTCTCTTCCGGTTTTTCCACATGAGACTCAATAGATAAAAGTCCGTCTCTTTGAGCTACCAAAAAGAGATCATTAAACGATTTCAACAAATCCAAGTAATCTTGTTTAGAGCTCTCGTGCGAGCCGAATACTCCGATTATAGAAGAAATGATTTTTTTTATCAACGCCATTGGAGAAGCAATCAATACACTTCCACCTGCTGCACCGAGAATAATAATAAACTCGGACCATTGAAGCAATACTCCCAAGCTACCACCGGCAATCATAAAACCGGTAAGTACTGAACCAATAACGACTACTATTCCGACAATTACTAACATTTATTCCAGATTACCTACTTTTGAAAATTTTGTTCCATTTCGTTAACTATTTTGAAGATATGGTTAAACTTATCTTCGACATAAATCCAATCTACTTTAGCCTCGGATAATCTTTCATGTATATCTGCGCTTATTTCCGTAAGATTAGGATACCCGATCGCCGATCCGGTTCCTTTTAATTCGTGAGCAAATGCTCTTAGACGCTCGACATTCTTTCTAACAAGAGCATCTCTTATTACTCTTCCTTTGGAAGGAAAACTTTTCAAAAAGAAATTTTGCAACTGGGCTATTAATTCCTTGTTATCTTCATCGCTAATGATGTTTTTTTTCTTTGCGTTTTGTAAAAACTCTTCTCCAAGAACTTCATTAACATTTCGAATAATGATAGTTTTTTTCAATGGTTTCGAAATCACTCTTTCGGCACCGGCTTCAATTGCAGCCAATACATTTGTCTTATTAGCGTTTCCGCTAATAACAATAACAGGAATATCCTTCAGCTCATCCATTACTTTTATGACCTGAAGCATCTTTAAACCATTTAGATTAGGCATTAGTAAGTCAAGAAAAATCACCCTTGGCTTATGTTTTATTGCCTTTTGAATCCCTTCGAGTCCATCATTACAAGTTACAACTTGGAATTTGTAATCTTCGAAGAAATTCTTTAATGAATGTCTTATTATGTCTGAGTCGTCGACAATTAGGACACAACCATTTTGTTCTGTAAGCCCCATTCTTTATGTTACCTAATTTTGTTGATCTTCATTTCGGAAAGATTCTTGACAACTTTCTTTCTTTGACTACTTTGCTTGGATGCAACCATTAAATTTTCTTTTACTTTCTCGAATATTTCCCCTCTGTAGATCGAAACATCTTTTGGTGCGGATATACCAATTTTCACTTGATTATCCGATATCCCGAGAATCTTTACGGTTATCTCCGAATTTATTTTTATTTCTTCGTCTATTTTTCTCTTAAGAATTAACATCAGGCCCCTCCATGGTTACGCGACGAAAAGATTATAATTTACGGAATATTTTTCTTTGTCTAGAATCTTTTGGAAACCGGTTTTCGTATCCTGATTAATATAAAGAGGAGCTTTCATATTAATCGTAATTTTGGCAGGATCCGAATTAAGGGTTACAACTCCAAATGACTCATGGTTCTCTTCTTTGGGATAGTTATCTTCCAATACTTCCATCCCGAAAAGGGGGAATGCTATTTCTGGCTCATCAATAGAATTAAGCCAATAAAATAGTTCGTCATCAAATTTAAGAAGAAGATACTTTTTCAGGTTTTCAAACCCAAAAAGTCCGTCTTCTATTGTGATAACTTTTTCTTGCCCGAATTCAATCTCACCGAACTGTGTTGTTTGTATCTTCATGGCGACTCAGTTATTTATTATTACAATATCAACTCTTCTGTTATGTGCCCTTCCATCCAATGATTCATTATCGTCAATCGGTTTATATTCAGAATATCCGACAATAGAAACCTTGTCCGGAGAAAGGCCTTCGTCTTTAATCAAAAAGTAGGCTGTATTTAAAGCCCTGGCAACCGAAAGATGCCAATTAGAAGGATAATACGAAGTATTAATTTGCACATTATCTGTGTGCCCTTCTATTCTTATATCATTCGGTAGTTGCCTTATAATAGACGCAAGATTACTCAAAACTTCTCTAGATTCAAAACTTAGCTCGGCTCTTCCGGAAGGGAATAGAATATCATCCAGAATTCTAATGATCACTCCCCTCTCATTCTCTTCGAGACTAACAGATCTGCCGTAATCATGCTGAATTATCAATTCTCCGAGATCTCTTTTCAGCTTATCAATGGGTGTTTGGATAACATCGTTGGAGAGGTTCACTACTGCGCCTCCAACATTATTTGTACTCCCAAAAACATTTCCCATCGCGGACATCATCTGCTCATACTTTTCCAAATCTATCTTGGAAATAGCATATAATATAATAAATAAACCTAGTAATAGCGTAATTAAATCGGCATAAGTTATTAAATATCTATCTTCTCCACCCGATTCCGCTTCAAACGGTTCATCATTATTTAGAAATCGAGAATTTCGGCCTGATCTCTTTGAGGAAGCATGCTTATCAGCTTTGCTTTCAGTACGGAAGGAATTTCCCCGTTCAGCAACGCCAAAGTTCCCTCCAGCGAAATCTCCATCATATGTTTTTCTTCTAAATGACATTTTTTTAATTTATCACTAATTGGCAACCATAATAAATTTGCGCTTAATACACCCCATAGTGTTGCAATAAACGCCGTAGCAATGCTTTTGATGAGCATATTTGGATCAGATCCTGCATTGGCTAAGGTCATAATCAACGCCATTACTGTCCCCAATATTCCCATTGTTGGGGCATATCCACCCATTTTGGAAAATATAAAAGCATTAGAAAAATGCCTTTCCTTCATCGCCCTTATCTCAAGCATCGCAATATTTTCTATTGTTTCTTCTTCCGTACCATCTATTACAAATCTGACAAGCTTTCTTGAAAACAGATAATCGAATTCGTGTAATCGTTTTTCCAAAGAAAGCAACCCGTCTCTCCTGGCTTGAATCGAAAATTCAAAATAATCGTTGATCAGTTTTTTATAATCATATTTCTTGGGGAAATAGGCAACTTTCATCAAGTTTCCAATCCCTTTAAACTGACTAAAACCAAAACCGATAATCGTGGCGGCAAAAGTACCTCCGAAAACTATAATTATCGGAGGAAGAAGAAACAGAGCCTTTAACGATCCGCCTTCGAGCAAGAAAGATCCGAAAATTGCGATTATTCCAAGAAAAAGGCCAATAATCGACCCAGAAGTCTTTCTCATATAAAATCCATTAATGTTTTGGGAAGAATCATCGCCGACATTTTGTAGGAAAGATTAAGTAAATAATCTTGATGCTGTAATTCCATAATAGTAGCTGCAACATCAACTCCGTTTTCCTTTGCGGCCAATTCTTCTAGAGTAACCATTTGATTATTCAATACTTCTTCAACATCATCCAACTTTTTGGATACATTCCCTATTTCAGATGTTTTATTCAATAAGTGCTTGCTAAAGTCTTGTATTGAATTAACTGTTGCCTCATCCGGTCTTATTCCGCTACGTAAATCATCTCTCACTTTTCGAAGGGTATTAAAGATATCCGTACCGTCAATATTTCCGAAGAGTTCATCACCTGTAATATTTATTTTCTGTTTTATGTTTTTCGATATTAAAATTTTATGTTCACCGGCTGTATCGCCAACCTTTTGTTCAATATTCGTTTCCGCAGCATCATAGCCAAACGGTTGTCCCTCATGATCTGTACCGGCAAAGAGATACTTCCCGTTATACTCAACATTAGCTGCCTCTAAAATCATTGTCAGGGAAGCATCTATCTCATCAGCAAATCTATCGAGGTTCTCATCGTTCACAGAATTATTAAGACCGGTTAAGCTGGTCAATACCTTTGTTATCTCATTATGAATTGTTTCCATTGAACCTATAGTCTCTTCAACAAATGCCCGACTATTGGAAATATTCGATTTGAATGTGTTTGTTTGCTGAATACTGTTATTTACCCTCAACAATTTGGAAGTCCCTGCCGGAGAATCGGAAGGACGATTAATTTTTGACTGGGTAGCTGCTTGCACACGCAATTTTTCCAATTGCTCCTTAGCATTATTTAATGTGTGCAAGTAATTATTACTTAATATGGAATCAGAAATTCTCATGACATTTTATATTATATTCAAAACTGTTTGCAACATTTCATCTGCAATCGCTATTAATTTTGCCGATGCATCATATGATCTTTGGAACCGAATAACGTTGATCATTTCTTCATCAACCGAAACTCCGGATTCGGAGGATCTTTGAGTTTCCAATTGAAGACTAACTATTTCCTGTGACTTAACTAAACTATCTTGGTTTTGTTTATCATTCCCGATACTACTAATCATCATCGAGTATTTTTCGTTTATCGTTGATCCGTCCATTACCTTTTCATTATTCAAATTTGCTAACTGGGTAGCAATATCTCCGTTTCCTGATGTTTGATCGGCAGATACGGAAATCTTTTCGGGATCATCTAATATCTCATCATTAATCGCCAGAACACCGTTTGAGTAATCTGAGAAAAAGTTTATTCCCGTCACCGGAGGATCATCCAGCGAATACCCACTGGAATGGATAGAGTTAGTTGAATCCATCAGTTGTTGTACAACTGCGTCAAGTTCCTCTTTGTATTTAGGTATCTCATCTCCGTAAACTTTTGCCAATCCGGCCATTTCTCCACCGGTTAATTTCGCCTTAACATCTCCGGTAGTAGATACAATACTGAGTTCGTTATCATTCGCTTCAACTCTAAATTCGGTGAAGTTTGCGGCATCAGCGGCAAATACGCCACCAATTGACACATTAGCGCCACCGTTATTATCGTATGTAACTTTGATATTAGCTAGTTTGCTCAATTTTTCAATAGCTTCGTCACGTTTATCCATCAGATCATTCGGAGTATTACCAATAGCATAATCTTCGATAACTTCTCTGTTCAGATCTCTTACTTCCTTTAAAAGTCCATTTAACTCATCAACCTTATCATTGAAGTTATGAAACATATCTGATCTAATCAGATCCAAATCTTCATGAACACTTTGCACTTTTGAACTGAGATTTTTCGCGGCCAACACTACATTGTTTCTTAGAGGAGTAGAGTTAGGGGTCTCAGCAAGTTGACTCCAAGAATTAAAGAATGATGTCATTAAATTAGACAATCCCAAATCAGAAGGCTCCGAAAAAACTTGCTCAACTTGTCCAAGCAATTCCGATTGAGTTTTGTAATAATTCAAGTTTTGGTTGTTACTCAAAATCTGTGTTTGAGTTAAATCATCCTTTATTCTTATAATATCGTCAATCTTCATACCTGTACCCCAGGTTATTCCACCGTATTGTTCCGGACGCTCGGTCGAAATAACTGCGCGCTGTCTCGAATAATTGGGATTACCGGCATTTGCGATATTATGAGAGCTTACATCAAGCGCTTGCTGATAAGCCATCATGCTTCTTCGGGATATGTCGAATATTCTACTAATTCCCATCAGGCTTTCCTGTCTAAAAGTGCGTGATTTTTATTCTGTGTTACAATTGCTATTGTGTTCTTTATTAATGAGCTTGCTTGCTGAATCAAAAATCTATTCTGCTTATTTAGCTCGTTTATTTCCAATACTTTGCTTTTTATTTCTGCTCTTGAAATTTCAATTCTTTCCAATACATTATCAGATAATCTGCTTTCTATTTTCGCTATCAAAGAGTCAAGAGATGAATCAACCGGAGCGATTCCTAATCCTTCTTTGTATATTTTCTCTATTACCTTAATTCTTTTCTCTTCTTGAACACTAATTGCGCTCAATACTTTTTCTTCATCGGAATTAGCTTTGTCGATCAATTCATAATTATTCTTTACCAACCCGGTTTGCTTTTCCTTAGCAGCGCTGATCAGCATTTCCATATTTTTGCTTTGATCTTCAAGAGATTTCAACAATTCGGTTATCATATTATTCACCTAGGTATTTAAGATACCCTTTTACTCTATTGATGTAATTTTTTGTCTCTTCGAAAGGAGGAATTCCTCCGTGTTTCTCTACATTTCCAGGTCCGGCGTTATATGCCGCAAGCGCTAAATCCATGTCCCCCTCATATTGTCGAAACATTTTGGACAAATATTTAGTCCCTCCGAAAATATTTTCTGCCGGGTTCCATACATTTCTAACACCCATGTCTTTTGCCGTTCCATCCATTAACTGCATCAATCCTTTTGCTTTGGCCGATGACACAGCATCATGTTTAGCTGCTGATTCCGTTAATATCACAGACTTAATTATATTTGTATCAATTCCAAAAGATTCCGATGCCTTTTTGATTATATCATCATACTTTTGTAATCTGTTCATTGAAGCTTTGCTTGGTGAAAGAACAGAAGCTACATTAGTATTCTCTTTAGCCGGTTCTGTTTTTATTCTTCTTACCGGATTATATCCCATCTCTTCCTTCAACTTTTGCATATCAAGCTCTTCGCCGGTCAATTTTCTGTAGAGATGCTCGGCGATTCCGTAACTATTCTGCTCTGTCATGAAAGAAGCAATTTTATCTTCAAAAATTGAGTTGAACATATCTCCACCAAAACCACCATCTCCCATCAGACCGTTAGTGGTTTTCGACATGCTTTTCAACATCATCGAAGTAAGCAAACTTTCGAATTCTTTCGCCGCCTTGGCAACTTTGAAATTCCTCTTTACATCAGGATTAACTTCCTGAATTTTCGGAGTTTGTGTAAAGTGCTTATTCGAATTCGTTATTTTCAGATCTATTGCGCCACTCATAATAAAATCTTCGTTAGATAATTATCAATTCCGCTACTAATGCTCCTGCTTCCTTAATCGCTTGAAATATTGCGATTATATCCTGCGGAGATACTTTCAGAGAATTCAATGCCGCTGCAACTTCCTGTACATTCGAGGCTCCTTGAAGCGCAATTGCGTTGCTCGAGTCTCTCTCTGCGTAAGGTACCATATTGTTAAAAACTGTTGTTGTTCCGTTACTAAAAGCATTGGGCTGTGATACGATCGGAAATGATCTGATCTTTATGTTTAAGCCTCCATGCGAAATAGTAACGGGCTGAATTCTTACATTTGTTCCGGCAACTACAGTACCGGTCCTTTCATTTAGCACAACTTTTGCAACATAATCCGGTTGTACGGTTAACCCTTCCAATTCGGCTAAGAAACTTATAATATTGTTTTGCCTATCCGAAGGAATATTTACTTTGATTTCGGAAGCGTCTACTGCTTGTGCCAATTCGGATCCAAAATTATTATTTATGGCAACACTCACATTATTTGCCGTAGTAATGTCAGGATTTTTCAGAAAAACACTTATTCCTTCAGAAAAATCATTTTCACCGGAAATTTTTTGCTTAATATTTCCACCTCGCGGTACACGCCCTGTAAGGGAATGGTTACGAGCAATTCTATTTCCTGTAGGTGTTGTCAGATCATAACCTCCGCCGATGGAAACCGGCCCTTGAGCAAAAGCATACACATTGCCGTCCATTCCCAAAAGAGGAGTCATTAAAAGATTTCCTCCTTGCAAACTCTTTGCGTCACCCAGGGAAGATACATTTACGTCGAATTTTGATCCTGGCTTCAAATATGAGTTTAACGAGGCGGTAACCATTACTGCCGCAACATTTTTTGTTTTCAAATTTGCTTGCGGAACAGTTATACCAAAACGTTTCAACATACTAGTTACCGACTGAACAGTGAATGATGAACGATGGCTATCCCCGGTTCCGGCCAACCCAACTATCAATCCGTATCCGATTACTTCTTTTGAGTCATCTCCCTGCAAATAGGCGATATCTTTTATTCTCTGCCCAAAGAGAAACGAAGAAACAAATAACATTATTATGCTAAAGTGAATTAACCTTTTCATAACTCACCTAAAATATCCAATGGAAAAATTTTGTTAACCAACCCGGTTCTTGCGAACGATGAATCATTCCGCTTCCTTCTAATCTTATTTCTGCTTCGGAAATATTGTAAGAATAAACCGTATTATTAGCGTCGATATCTGAAGATCTGACTATTCCCTTAATAAAAATTGTCTGCTCTTCTTCATTGATAATTATTTTACGACTTCCGCGGATTACCATATTGCCATTTGCCAATACAGAATCAATTGTCGCGCTTATCTTTGTACGAATCATTCCGGATGTTTTTGTTTCGCCTGATCCTCTAAAGTTGTTTTTCGAACCAACACTCAGATCAACATTCGGAACTACTGCAGATTGATCCATTGTGCCATTCGCTCCGAATCCCAAATCACTTTCTCTACCAGCTGAGGTTTGAGCGTTATTTGATGCTTGGGATGATTCCATTACTACTATTGTTATTGCGTCCCCAACTCTGGCTGCTTTATGATCCGCAAATAGGGATGTAAAAGCGTTTTGTCTCATATCCTGAGCAAATGAAATTGAGGCGATTAACAGATATATTACTAATAATTTTTTCATTGTTTTACTCTATTACTAAAACATTTTTGTTGTCGATTACTTCGGCTCGATAAACCTTGTTGTCTTTTGTTCTTATTCTAATTATTTCCCCTTCGGCACCTTCTTGCTTCGCGAAAGCTTCAAAAGTAATTTGTACATTCCCGTACTTACTTTGAGCCGTAATTCTACTTCCTACTTTAATAATTGGCATTCTTTCCAAATAGTCCTCGATTAGGATTTCATCTCTCTTTACAAAAGCTTTGGTCCTTGCTCCAACTAATTCCAAAGGGTTATTAACAGGCTCACCTCTGAGTTTGGAAACATCTTTTACTTCAAATACAAAATCTGATAGTGATATCTCGCTCTTTCTCTCAATATCTCTTCGTGCTACTAGAACTTTCTTGAATAATTTTAGTTCGAGAGTAAGATATCCCTGCTTATCATGCCCTTTTTCGTTCAACATTACCGGAAGATATGCCAAATTTCCGAAAAGCTTAAACTCACGCGAATCATCTACTCCGATAAGTTTTGCTTCTTCAGGCATATTTTTGATTTCATATTCATATCGCTGATACTCGGATAATTTGGTATCCAAAAAATTATCAATCGCGCCATTTCCCATCAGCGGAAGAATAAGAAGTAATATTTGAGCAAAAAAATTTATCATTTCAATTATCTTTTAAGATTATTAGCCATCGACATCATTTCTTCAACGGTTTTTACTGTTTTCGAATTTATTTCATATGCTCGTTGAGCTGTGATCATTGCAATCATTTCCTCTACTATATCTACATTTGAGGCTTCCAAATATCCTTGATGTATTTCCCCGAATCCGTTTCCACCGGGAGTTCCGTATAACGGTTGCCCGGAAGATTCCGTTTCACCGTATAGGTTATCCCCCAAAGCATCCAATCCGCCGGGATTCATAAAGCGTACTACTTGAACTTCATCAAGAACATATGAATTACCACTCGATTCCTTGGCAGCTAACACACCGTCTCTTGTTATTGAAATTTCCAATACGTCTTCCGAAAGAGTTACTTCAGGTTCCAATATATATCCGCCCGAAGTAACGATCTTTCCATCGGCATTTACTTTAAAAGAACCATCTCTTGTATAAGCAAAGGAGCCATCCGGTTTTCTTACTTGGAAAAACCCTTCCCCTTTTATTGCCCAATCATACATATTGTTTGTTGGCTGAACATCCCCCTGCTTGAAAATCTTTTGAGTTGAAACAGGTTGAACACCGTTACCCACTTGAATTCTATTATTTGTTCCTTCACTTACTCCGGCAACAGAAGAAGAAACAGAATTAACACTAACTTCCTGATACATAAGATCCTGGAACTCAGCTTTATTCCTCTTAAAGGCCGTAGTATTCATATTAGCAATATTATTCGAGATTACCTCGATATTCAATTGCTGGGCATACATTCCGGATGCCGCTGTTCTTAATGATCTTGTAGCCATTTTTCTTCCTCTTTATTAAACTTTTCCAATCTGATTTGCGCGTTCCAAAGACTCATCCAAATAGCGTACTATCTTCTGAGCCGATTCGTAATCTTTATTCATACGAATCATATTTTCCATTTCTTCTATCGGACTAACATTCGATGTTTCCAAAAAACCTTGTATTACTTCGTAACGTCCTGACTCGGCCGTATTAAAATTACCTTGAGGATCAGTGAAATAGGCGTTGTCACTTTTTTCGAGAAATTGTGGATTATCCGAGTTAACAATCAACAATTCATCAAGAACAGTTTCTCCTACCTTAATTTCCCCTTCTTTGGATATGGTAACAGTCAAATCTTGGTTGAATTTACTATCTTCAAAAGCAATCTCTCCGTTTCTTCCCAAAACCTTAAAGCCTTTGTTATTCACAAGATATCCCTCTTCGGATACGGCAAATTTTCCGTCTCTTGTTAACTCAATTCCTTTATCGGTTTGAACGGCAAAAAATCCATCCCCTTTTATTGCCATATCCAATGGATTTGAGGTTAGTAACAATTCACCTTGTTTGAAATCAGTAAACTGTTTAACCTGATAATTTCCTTCGGCATCCATAATCTCATGAAAAGGAAGCTCCTTTTTGAAACCGGTTGTGTTTAAGTTTGCCAGGTTATTTGCCACAACCCCGATATGCTTGTCGCCGGAGTATAGTCCTCTGGCTGCCTGATATATTCCTTTTATCATGAGTAAGTCCTCTCGAGATTGTTTTCAGTGGTATATAATCTTATTCTGGAAGCCAATAACAATTCACCTTTCGCAATTTGCAATGCTTTGGCTCTTTGGCTAACACCCTTTCCTACCGGATTCAAATTTGAGGAATTCAGGTAAAGACTAGTTCTGATCGCTTTCAACTTAGGATCAATCTCTTTTATGAATTTCTCTTCTCTTACCAATTTTATATTCTTCTTTAACTGCTGAACATTTTTAATTTTTTGTTCGTCACTTCTTCTCTTTATAACCCAAAAGGTTGCGATGATTCCGGCAAATACTAAAATGCTTAGTTTAATAAATAAAGTAGAACTTCCGCTCTCCTTTACGTTGGCAGCTGCAAACTCAGTTGAAATATTAGTATTTGTGCTTACCTTTTCTTTTTCCTTTGCTCTTGCCGCTGAAATTTGATTTTTCACTATTGCCTTCACATCAACATTGTCATTTGCTTGAGCCATTACAGCACCAATTCCAAGCGCACAGAAAAGAAGAAGGCTTATCAATATTCTTTTAATCATCTAATTTTCCTCTTCAATGGAAATTGCAAAATAATCGAGGTCCCTGTTTGAGGTGAAGAGGATATTCTTACTGATCCCTCATGCTTACTCATCAGAGAATTTATCATCATCAAATTAACATCACTATTAAAGGAAGAACTGCTGTTATCCAATGATTCTACGTAATCGGTGGATAATACAGATAGACTTACATAAGATTTGAGATATTTCGACTGAATAAAAATACCTCCGCCGTTTTCCGAATTGATTTTCAGAACGGTAAATATATTGGCCATTAGCTGATTTATATAACTCTTGTTGCTAAGAATCGGAGGAATATTATCTTCCAGATCCAAAATGCATTCGTAGTTTTTGTTTCTCAATGAGCTAAATATCATATCGACATAATCACTAACCACATCATTGATCTTGCAAGGAAATATTTCCGATTTGCTATTATTGATGCTCGCAAATTTTGTCAATCTTGTAATTACTGTCTTTACTTTACTTACTTGCGAATCAATAGTAGTAAGAATTTCGTTATCAACATCTTCGTATTCTTTCTTAAGAAAATCGGTACAGCTCAAAATCACTTGTGCCGGATCCATAATATCTTCGATAATCCCTGCAGTTAATTCCCCGATAGCGGAGAGCTTAAAATCGTTCGATAACTTCGATTGATAAACTTGCAATTCCTTATAAGCCGAATTAAGTTGCTTTCTTTGAGCAATAAACTCTATTTTCGGTAAAAAGGATGATAGTAAAATTTTTATAGCTTCTATCTCAAAAGAATTATCATCCAAACGGGCAATCGGTGTATGAACACAGTAAACGCCCTTGTTTTTATCTCTTTCCTTTATAGGGATAATCAAAAAATTATCTTCTCTTTTGTCGTCACGATTCTGAAAATAATTCGGAATTATCGCTGATTTATTTGCCTCGAACATGTAATCAAGAATCCCGTCTTGGCTAATCTTATCAACAAACTTTTTCATTTGCGAAGAACATTCCGATTCCACAGGCATCATTACATTATTAGTGTCGTTTAACAAAAAAATCTTAGAATCATTTGTTTTCAGTAGAGTAGCGACATTTTTCGTCAAATATTTCGAAACCAGATCAACGTCATTCAGATTACTCAAATGAGTATGGATTGTAGCCAAAGAATCAAAGAAACTTGTCCTTTTCTGAATCTTGTCTTCTTTCTTGGCAAAATTGGGTTGAATTACTTTGAGATTTCTCTTTTCATTCTTATCTATTGTCTTCCCTTCCAAGGACTCATATAAAGTCTTATAGACAGCGGTATTTTCTTTTATTACTTTCAACCTAAATACCTTGTGGAATCTGTTTGTTGTTCGAAAAAGCTCTTGTAACCTTCAATAAAAACATCAAAATCTTCATTATTTGTGAATCCGAATAATTCCGCAATATTGTAGTCCAATTCCAAATCCTTGTCCCAATTGAAATTCCCAACTTGGAACTTCTTTGCCATATAGTCAGCCAGATGGATTATCGATGTAAGAGTTCTATTTTCCGTATTAGTTAATGGCTCATGATGACTTGCCACACTTCTACATAAATGCAAAGGGAAATTCCATTTTTCCAAAAGATATTCTCCTACTCTGGAATGAGAGACTCCGAGAATCTCCAGCTCCGCTTCAGGATATGTCTTATTTTCATTATTCACCAAATCAACTATTTGCTTAAAATCATCATGCATAAAACGATGAAGCGTTGAAATGGCAAAGTCATGCATAAAGCCGGCAATAAAAACTTCGCCACTCTTTGCATAACCAATATTCTCAGCTATTTTTCTGGCAACATTACCTACGATAAACGAATGGAACCAAAACTCATTCTGATCAAAATACCTGTCCTTAGAGTTTCTAAATGACTCAATAAAGGAAAGCGCGAAGACTATGTTTTTGATTTCGCTGAAGCCTAAAACCAAAATCGCAAAATCGATTGTTGATACTTCTCTTCTCAAACCGTAAATCGGAGAGTTCGCAACGGTTAATATTTTTGAGATAAAACTTTGGTCTTTGGAAATAATATTTACGAGATCATAAGTATTCGTATTTCTATTGTTCAACAACCTTAGAGCTTCCGCTACAATACTAGGTAATGCGGGAAGATTATAAATCTTGTTTAATGTTTTTTCTAACTTCGGATTATTTGATAAGTTTGTTTTCATATTTTTATTCGCGTTATGCTAGAAAATTAGTTGCTTCATTTGATCTGATAATTGATCTTTATAGCTTTCAATAAACTTTTCTACGTACTCCATATTCCCCAGTTTCAATATCTCTATTGCTTCCGGATCAAATTCTTTCCCCTCATCCCAATTAAAGCTACCGCATTCCAAAACATTTACCATGTAGTCTGCCAAATGTACTATTGAGGAAAGCTTCGCGTTATCTTCCGATTCCGACGGATTGTGATGATAATATATTGCGTCCCCGAGATTTTTCGGTAAATGCCATCTGTCGGATAAAACTTTTGCTACTTCCTGATGACTCATTCCCATTGTCGATACTTCTGCTACTTCGAATGGAATTCCTTGCTCATATACCATCTCATTGATCATCTGGAATTCTTTATTGAAATATTTTTGTATTACCGTTACTCCCAAATCATGCAACAAACCGGCTGTGAATGCTTCACCGGTTTTGTGATATCCCAAATCATTCGCAATACCTTTTGCTGTCATTGCTGTCATAAACGAATGGGTCCAAAAAGCTTTTTTATTCCAGTACTTATCATCCTCGTTTTTGAATGTATCCATCATGGAAAGAGCTATAACAATCTGCTTGATTTGATTAAAACCCAAAATTAGTATTGCGAAATCTATACTCGGCACCTTCCTTGGTAAACCATATAGAGGAGAATTGGCAACTGTTAGTATCTTTGCTGTTAATCCCTGATCTTTGCTAATCAAATTCGCAATATCTGCAGTACTACTCATCTGATTATCTAACAACTGTAGCACCTGTTGGGTAACTATAGGAATAGCAGGCAAATTTCTGATACTTAGCAGATAATTCTTTTTTCTACGTTTTTTTGCTTCTATGTCATTAACAGGATTATTCATGCACCATCATTAGTTTTGATTTTAGTGTTTCCATTATTCTGGAATGTATTTGAGATATTCTAGAAACCGTAATGTTTAATACCTGAGCAATTTCTTTATAACTCAAATGCTCATAATAGTATAATGTTATGATCATTCTGTCTCTATCATTTAACCCCTTTATCGCTTCAACCAGCATCTCCTTGGTCTCGTTTTTTTCCGTTGTCTCAATCGGGGTCTCTTCTTCGGATGGCAATATTTCATACAACATACTGCCCTCTTCTTCATTAACCGGTTTATCTATCGACACATTTATGTAATAAGGATCACCCGGTTTGTCGTGAGGACTTGTTCTGGGCTTTATCTGAACCTTTCTTATTTCATCAATAATTTTCCCGCGAATCCTTTGAATAGCATATGTTTCGAACTTTGTTCCGTATTCAGGATCGAATCTATCAACTGCCTCACTCAAACCTTCAATTCCAAATTGGAAATAATCTCTGTCATCCAGGATGTTGAGATTCATGAAATTGAAATGGTGAATTACATAATGCACCAAATTTGTGTAGTTCAATAGCAATTCTTTCTTTAACGGTGCCGAAGGTTCTGCCTTATACTGTGTCCATAGTGCGCTCGTTTTCATATCGTTATCCACTTTTTAGTTTTCTTCTAAATTGTTTCTTTTGTGATATGCTCTTTTGTTGATCGACTTAATGAAAATCAGGGCAATAATACTGAGCATCGTTGTGAGAAACATGAATATTGCAAAAGCTCTCAGAAGAACGTCTTGTAACGGCAACTCTCTTTGTCCGAAATATATTACCGACAAAAAGAAGAACAACAGACCCATATTCAATATTATCTTATTCATCTTATCCTCACCTTTGCGCTTATTTTTGCAAAGACTGTACCAATTTTTTTTCGATGAATTTTCTTTATTTTCGGGATTTTTTTTCGAGTAAAACTATTGTGGGGATGATCGAATTGAGACGTTTGGTTAATATTAGCCAATCACTTCATTTTTACTATCTTTTCGGCGATTTTTCTAATCTGATCTGCCGCATTTGTCGCGGAATGTTCCGAAATAAACAGCGATTGCTCAATCACTGATTTTCTAATTAATTTTTCCGAATCTATATAGCCTAAAAATGAGACACTGCTTTTCAGAAAATGAGTCACCGCGGAATTCAAGTTGTTATATGCTATTACACTCTCCTCTTCCTCTTCGCATTTGTTTATTACAATCAACGGCGAAAATGAATAGTCGTAACTCTTCATTAATTTGATAATTGCGTAAGCGTCCATTACTGCCGTTGGTTCTGGAGTAACAACAATCACCGGAACGTCCGCTTCGGAGAGAAGATTTTTTTTAGCGTCATCCAATCCGGCTCCGGTATCTATAAAGATATAATCAAACTCATCTCGTAAGCTTCGTAAATCTTTCAATAAATACTTGAAATGCTCAATAGTGTACGTATTCATTCCTATTCGGCCGGAATCTCCGAAAACCACATGAAGATTTGTATCTACGATCTGAATAATATCGGCAAGAAGGGCGCTTCCTTTGAAGTAATCTCCAACGGTTTTCTCAGGCGAAATATTCAGCATTACATCCAGATTAGAAAAATTGGTATCCAGATCAACTACCAGCATCTTCTTTCCTAGATTCGATAAAGCAACAGCCAAATTTAGTGTCAAAAAACTCTTGCCGGTTCCCCCCTTTCCGGAGGCAAATACAAAAAGCTCTTTCTCCTCATTCTTGGCGTTTGAGGTCAATTTCGTCAGCTCGGCCAATCTCTGAACTTGACCGATCATTCGGTAATTTTCCCTTTATAGATCATTGAAGCTATAAAATCGGAATCGGCCGCAATTATGTCATCAGGGATCACTTGACCGTTTGTTAAATATATTACCGGTTTTTGTGTACTTACAATTGCATTCAGAATATTACCGTATGCTACACCTTCGTCAACCTTAGTAAAGATTAACGAATCATAATCGAATACGTTGAATCGTTCCGAAACATCCAATAAGTTTTTGGTCGAAGCTGTCGCGCTCAAAGTTAGATATGTTTCATTCACTTTTATCGAGTCCAAAAACTTTCTTGTAGCCAATAAATCCTTTTTGTTTTTCTGACTTCTTCCGGCAGTATCGATAAATATTACATCCTTTTTGCGTAATTGATTTATCAATCCTGGCATCTCTTCCGCCTCATAGGCCACCAGCATGTCAATATTGCTAATCTCAGAGAATATTCGTAATTGATCTATTGCTCCGAGACGATATGTATCAATCGATATTATCCCTATATCCAGATTATGTAGTATTTTGGAAATAGCCGCTAATTTTGCTATACATGTTGTTTTTCCTACCCCGGTCGGACCTATTAACGCGACAATTTTCGGACTGCGATTTTTTGACACTTCAAAACTGGTTGTAGGTAACATTGATGAAATATTCGAAACTACATAATCATCAAGATTTTCCTCGGTTATAAACTCTCGCGATTTTTTCAGTTGATTAACCATATTTCTTATTATCGGCTTGCTCACTTCCCGATGTATGAGTGTATCAACTACTTCTTTGAGGGCTGTTTCACTAACTTGTTTATTATGTGGTTCTGCTTTTACCGGTCTCTTTTTGGGAGCAACGGTGATTTTCTTTGCCGGAGTTTCATTTTCTCTTCTATAGTTATTGCGTTGATCTTTTATCTTTTCGGCCAACGCTAATAATTCATCATTAAGATTTCCCTTTTCCTTCTGAGGAGCTGCCGGAGGAACAAATTTCTCATCCTCTTTTTCTATACCGGATGTTACTTCAAACATTCTTACTTTCCCCTTGGGGGTCTCTTTTTCAACAAGCCTTTGAGATAAAATTACGGCTTCCCCGCCGAATTCATCTTTCATTAACTCTATTGCTTCTTTCAATGTTGAAGCCACAAATTTCTTTATTTTCATCCTCCGACCTCTAGCTTATCAATAAATTCAATTTCCACCGTTGCCGGTAATTCTGTGTATGATAAAACCGATACATCCGGAAACATCGAATTGATCAAACGGTAAAAATAAGGTCTGATTGTGGCTGATGTTATAATCACCGGATTATATCCCAATGATAAGAATTTATCTACATTTATACTCAATTTCTCATTAAGATCATTCATTAGTTCCGGACTTAACCCCAGAGAATGGGAAGCGTCGCCGTTGTTCTGCAATGAAGTAGTAATTATATTTTCCAAATTTCCACCAATTACCATTGCGTGAATTACTCCGTTCGGATCAGAGAACATATGGGAGATTGTATCCCCGATGGAATGACGGGCGTATTCGGTCAGAACATCTATATTTTTTGTCACTTTCGAGTAATCAATTAACGATTCCAATATCTGAACCAGGTCTTTTATCGGAATTCCTTCTTTCAGCAAGCTTTGTAAAACTTTCTGTATTGTTCCCAACGGAAGATTATCCGCGTCAATATCATTTACAACAGCCGGATAATTACTCTTCAAATTTTCCAATAGTTGTTTAACGGACTGACGTGAAAGAATCTTGTCAAAATGTAATTTCAATGTTTCCTGAAGATGAGTTGACAATACAGATATGCCATCGACCACAGTATAGCCTAACATCTCAGCTCTGTCTTTCTCTTCATTAGTAATCCAGAAACTCTGCATTCCGAATGCCGGATCTTGTGTCGGAATTCCATTTAACGGATCCGGAATATCTCCCGGATTCATTGCCAAAAATCTTTCAGTATGTATTTCATATTGAGAAACAACATTTCCTTTTATCTTTATCAGATACTCATTCGGATCTAGCTGCAAATTATCCCTTACCCTGACAGGAGGTATTAATATTCCGTATTCCAACGCGATAAATTTCCTGGTTGAAGAAATCTTAGAAAAGAGATCCCCACCCTGATCTTCATCAACGAGACTTATTAATCCGTAACCTATTTCTATCTCAATCGGATCTACTTGCAGGTATTTCTCAAAGTTTTCTTCCTGCTTCTCTCCGGTAATCTCTTCTTCTTCATTTACTTCGTCGGGAATACTTTGCTTTTTGTTAACAAAATAAGCG
Source organism: uncultured Ignavibacteriales bacterium (assembly GCA_942492055.1). Taxonomy (GTDB): domain Bacteria; phylum Bacteroidota; class Ignavibacteria; order Ignavibacteriales; family Melioribacteraceae; genus CALODP01. The sequence continues at coordinate 28,060 of CALODP010000022.1, forward strand.
CTCGTTCCCAAAACAATACCCAAAATCAAAAACGGAAATGTTGGCATCCCCGGAATCATTCCGATTAAAAATAACGCTCCACTTACTGTCCCTAATACTCTCGGGTTGGATATAAGTTGAGTACGCATCTGAATATCTAGAGCTTCTCCGCCACCACTTCTTGTTACTACCAAACCGGCAGAAACAGAGATTAATAGTGCCGGTACTTGTGAGACAAGTCCGTCACCTATTGTAAGCATTGTGTAATTTTGAAGTGCGTCCTGAAATGATAATCCTCTTTGAGCTACACCTATGATAAAACCGCCCAGAATATTAATTGCGTTAATCATAAGCCCTGCCATTGCGTCCCCTTTTACGAACTTACTGGCACCATCCATTGCTCCGAAAAATTCCGCTTCACGACTTATTAAATCTCGTCTTTGACGAGCGTCTTGCTCATTGATTAATCCGGAATTCAAATCGGCGTCAATTGCCATTTGCTTTCCGGGCATAGCGTCCAACGTAAATCTGGCGGATACTTCCGATATACGTCCGGAACCCTTTATGATTACTACAAACTGGATTATTACTAGAATGATAAATATTATGAATCCGACAACGTAATTTCCTCCGATAACAAAAGATCCGAAGGATTCTATTACTTTTCCGGCATATCCTTCCAATAATATCAATCTTGTCGAACTGATATTCAAACCTAGCCGGAATAATGTCAATACAAGTAACAAACTCGGGAAAATCGATATATCCAATGGGGATTTTATATACAATGCAACAATCAATACCAATACCGCGAACGTAATATTAACGGCAAGAAGAAAATCCAGAATTACCGGTGGCAATGGAATAAGGAGTAATCCTAACATAAAGATTAATCCGAATGCCAATACTATATCACTATTTTTCCCTAGCTTAAACATCTATACAATACTTTTCTTTTTATTTTTTTTCAAATTGAAAACATATGCTAATATCTGAGCAACTGCCTTAAACAAATCAGGAGGAATATATTCCCCTACTTCACACATCTTATATAGTGACCTTGCCAAAGGTCTGTCCTCATGCAAAGGAACACCATTTTCGGTTGCAATAGCCTTTATCCTTTGTGCTACTCCGTCTACTCCCTTTGCCAGCACTTTTGGTGCTGCGTCTTCTCCGGGAGAGTATTTCAAAGCGATAGCATAATGTGTCGGGTTTGTAATTACAACATCTGCGTTCGGTACATCCTGCATCATTCTGCTTCGCGCCATGGACATCTGAATACTTTTTATCTTCGATTTAACTTCAGGATCCCCTTCTGTCTGCTTATTCTCTTCCTTTACTTCTTGTTTTGTCATCATCATATCTTTTTTGAATTTCTTCCTCTGCCATACCAAATCCCCTATTGCTAATACGGCAAATATTAATGACAATTTCCAAACTAAGGAATAAGCGGAATCGGTCATATAACCTATAATGTCGGGAATTGTAAAGTTAACTAAAGCAACTGACTCCAACACAAACGATTTAAGAACTATAAAGGTAAATCCACCTATTAATATAAATTTCAAAAGAGCTTTCCCAACTTCTACCAAAGAACTTGAAGAAGCGAAAATTCTCTTTAATCCTTTCCCTGGATTAAACTTATTCATTTTGGGCTTTAGCGCTTTGGGGGTAAACTTAAATCCTATTTGCGCTACATTAGCTACAAACCCGAATATAACAAGCCCCAATAACAATGGTGCTAATGTAACAAAATAAAATATAACTCCCTTCCCGAACAATCCTTGAACTTGATCCCTCGATATTGTAAGAGAATCCAAAGACCCGAATATTGTTGTTGAAATTGTTGCTAATTGCGACCCTATAAAACCCTTGAACATAAAGATAATTATTATTCCCGAGGAAAAAACGGCAAAGGAAGATATCTCCGTACTTTTGGCTACTTGCCCTTCTTCTCTGCTCTTCTCGAGCTTCCGCCCCGTCGGCTGTTCGGTTTTTTCCTGATCAGCCATCTAGCTTCCCATAGCTCTTATTAAGGTAAACATCTTGGCCTCGAAATCTTGCAACAAGCTCTTAATCGTATAAACATATACAGGAGTTACTATCATTAATAAAAAGAATCCCAATCCTATTTTTAACGGTTGTGTAACAAAAAACACCTGCATCTGCGGTATTACTCTTGACAAAATTCCTTCCCCGATATGTATCAGAAAATATGAGACCAAGATCGGAGCCGATATCTTTATTGCTATTACAAAAATGGCTCCTGAGTATTTTATCATCAAATCAACAACACTTTCTTTTATCGGAACCGAACCTAATGGAACTACCTTAAACGTGTAGGCCAAACCCTGAATAACATAATGATGCCCATTAATCAGAAAAAAGACCATCAACGCCAAAAAATAGATAATCTCCCCCAAAACATTACCGGAAGTTTCATCCATCGGGTTCATTACGTTCGCCATTGCCAATCCTACCTCATACGAGATTATCGAACCGGCAAAGTTTATTCCGTAGAATACCAGGTTCAAACAAAAACCTGTTATTACTCCTACTATTACTTCCTTTATTACATTGATCGATATCCACCAAATATTAAACTCGATCAAAACGTTTGTCGTATCGACAGACATAAAAACTATATAGGCAATTACAAATGCAATGAATATCTTACTTAACGATGGAATAGCGGAATGCCCGAATATCGGGGCAGCCGTAAAAGCGGCTAATATTCTTACAAAGATCAATAATACCAGTATAAAATCTGATACAAGAATATCGGTCATTGTATCACAGTCTCCATCATTGCAATTAATTTCAATGTTATGGAAATCATTTTATCTAACATCCACGGTATTAAAAATACAATCACCGCGGCCGTAAACAATATTTTTGGAACAAATGTAAGTGTCATTTCCTGAATTGAAGTAGCAGCCTGAAATATCGAAATAATAATACCTACAACCAACGCGACCCCCAAAACCGGAAGCAATATTACAAATACAGTAAAAAATACCTCGGTTAATATCTCTATTACCAATTCTTCTGTCATTTTATGCAAAGCTCCTTACTAGGGATCCTATTATCAGATTCCAACCGTCAATAAGAATAAAGAGTAATATCTTAAACGGAAGTGAAATCATCATCGGAGGTATCATCATCATACCCATCGAAAGCAATATTGAACTCACAATCATATCAACCATTATGAAGGGAATAAAGAGGAAAAATCCGATTATAAAACCTGTTCGCAATTCACTTAATGCGAAAGCGGGTAACAAAATGTAAGTTGGCAAATCTTCTCTCGAATCGGGCTTATCCAACTGAGCCATATCTATGAATAACGCCAAATCCTCATCTCTTACGTTATCATACATAAACCCTCTTATCGGCTCAATCCCCTTGTCGTATGCCTCTTCCATTGATATTTTGCCATCCATTAAAGGTTGAAGCGCGGCGTCATTTACCTTTGTCCAGGTAGGGGCCATTACGAAAAAGGTTATAAACAAAGCAATCCCGGCCAATAACTGACTGGGAGGCATCTGTTGCGTACCCAATGCCGTTTTGAGAAAGTGGAATACTATTATTGTTCGGAGATATGATGTTGTCATTATCAATAACGACGGAGCCAGAGATAATACCGTCATTAAAAGCAATATTTGCAAAGTTATCGATACATCTTCAGGAGAATCGGCCGTACCGACATCTATACCTATTTTCGGTAAAGGTATTGTCGTTTTTTGCTGGGCTATCGTTAAATCACTTGTTACTAATAGCAAGAGAAGAGGTAGTATATATAATATCTTTTTCACTTTCCGGCCATGTTCTTCTTTAACATATCTAAAAATGTACTCTGCTTTGCGGCATCAACTTCCTTATCGTCGCTACTAAAATCATCCAATTCTTTTATCAGATTAACCGAATTGTCACTTATACCCAAAACAAAGTATTTATCATCAACTTTTACTATCGATACGAATTTCTTCGGCATTATTGCTTTAGTGGAAATCACCTTAATCAGTGAATTCCCCCCTTTCGCGTTGTTGAAATTGATTCCGTATTTCCTCACGAAAAGAAGAGCCCCGTACAATAAACCGATCACAAGGAATAAAGGAAGAAGAGTTTTTAACACTTCCATTATCGTCATGAATACAATCCTTTCATGCTTTCTTGGGCTTTGGTTAACTGAGTTATTCTTATTCCGAAGTGTTTATCAATCACAACCACTTCCCCTTCGGCTATCTTTTTATTATTTACGAAGATATCCACCGGCTCACTCGCCAACTTATCCAACTCAATAACGTATCCCCTCTCGAGCTCCAAAATATCTTTAATCTTCATTTTGGTTCTACCGAGTTCGATATATACGTTTAATTGAAGATCCTGTAGAAAATCCAATTTGTCTTGAGAACCGGGCACTCGCATGGAGGCTTCGTCAAATTCATCAAATTCGGCAATACCTGCCGCTACACTTCCACCGGTCTCTACACCATCCGGATTTGAGAAACTCATTTCGGAATTATCCAACTGAGCTTTATACATTTCTTCATTATTCATAGCTTCTTCGTGGTTTCCATTATCAGGTATATTATTGTTTTCATCCATTCAAATACCCAAAACTTTATTGATATAATATTTTTGTAATCTTTACGGCTTTCTTCTTATTCACTACCCCGGTTCTCCCGGTAAATAAATCCTTGTTCCCGACACGAACTATAGCGTCGTCACTTAATCTGGTACTCAACTTGATTATGTCCCCTGCAGCCAACTCTTCCAATTCTACCATTGAGATTTTCGATGTTCCGAATTCTACTCTTATGGGAACATCAGCCAACTTTACATTTTCCGATAAAATTTCATGCGATGTTGTCCCATGATACTTTGTCGGTCTGATAGAAGATAGCTTCTGAGAAGATAGCTTGGATATTACCGTATCAAACGCGTATGTCGCAAAACAGACATTCATCATGTATGATTTATCGCCGATTATTATCTCGAAAGAGATTAGCAATACAGACTCACTTGGTGAAGTAATCTGAGCAAAATCAACATCAGGCTCAAAATGGTCTACAACAAACGTGTAACTATCAATCGTCTGCCAGGCCTTTTTTAAGTCCTGCATTATTCTGTCTACAACAACCTGAATAACCTTCTGCTCAATCGGAGTAATTACATTTGTCTGCTTTGTTCCGACTCCGCTACCACCCAATAATCTTTCAACCAACGATAAGCCCAACTCGGGGCTCATTTCCAATATCCCTTTTATATCGGTATTGGCAATATCAAATGTCCACAAACAAGCCGGATTAGAGACCGAAAGGACGTATTCCGAATAATAAATCTGATCCACACTTGTTACATTAACACTACAAATAGATTGAAGCTTCGAAACCAAAAAAGAACTGAAACTCTCCGCGAATATCTCATGGATATTACGCATGGTTCTCATCTGGTTCTTCGAAATTCGGTTTGGTAATCTAAAGTCGAAAGGAATTGCTTCTTTCTTCTTTATCGGTTGATTCTCAGCCTCTTCTACCGAACCGCTTTTCACATTATTCAGCAGATCATCTATTTCCTGTTGTGATAATAATTCAGCCATATTAATTCAGTATATATTTGCTAAAATAGACTTTATTTACTTTTATACTTGGTAAATGATTTTCGATCCCTTCGGATATCTGCATTCTCAATGAATCGCGATACTTGATATTTCCCAATTCTCTCAGACTCTTACTTGCCAAAATCGAAATTACCATATCTTTTACTACTATCTCTTTCTCTTCCAACTCTTTTCTGCTTGCCTCGGTCGGTAAATCCAACGCAATGGAAGTCAATAATAACTGATCCCCTTTTGTATTAGCGGGATTAACAATGATATCATCTATTGAGTAGAGAAACTTTCCCAATTCTGTCTTTGTTGTTTCCGAAGTAGCCGCTGTTGTCTCTCCCCCGGGAACAGTTTGCTGATTCGATTCAACCTTCTTCAATAATAAATTTGCGGTTACAAAATAAACAGCTATCAACTGTACGATAAATATCGGCACAAAGATCATTACTGTTTTCATTCCGCCCGATTTACTTTCCTCTGCCATATCTCTCTTGTCTGGTTACAACTTAATCATTGATTTCGATTGATATTATATCAATAGGTATGCCAAGGGGAATCCTTTTATTATTCCCCCTTTTTTTGGATGGCTTACTTAACCGGAGTGGCTAATATTGTGCACTTGGTCTTATTTATGGTATTTTGTTGCTAAAAGTTCGGAAGGGAAATTATATAATGGGATAAACAATTATCGAAATAATATGGATTCATTTTAATGCCGCTAACAATCCCAATCAAAAGGAAATCATCATAAATCTCTAATAAACTAACTATTACGCATAGAATATCAATACAAAACGAATGAAACTCCATATCAATTCTCGGTCACTTTCAATTAAGCCAATGTAAATCTCCGATAATCAGATACTACTCCTTGATTAACAAATGTAAACGGACGTTAAACTCATGTAACTCTTCATTTAACCGATGTAACTCTCCATTAATCGAATGTAACTCATTATTAAACCGATGTAACCGGTCATTTAACCTATGCAACTCTCCATTAAGAAAGTGTCACTCGGCATCTAAGAGATATAAATCAACATTTATTCTAAATAATGATTGTGCCATCTGTAATAATTATTCCTCCGGCGAGTCCCCTTCCGGCTCAAGATGAACCATCACATCAATTATTTTCGGATTATGCTCAATCAGTTTCCTTTTCACCTCTTCGGAAATATCATGTCCGGAAACAACATCAAGCTTACCGTCAACCAAAAGATGAAAATCGATATAAATGGAACTCCCCAATCTTCTTGCCCGAATCTTGTGCACCCCTTTTACATCTTTCATATCCTTTATTGTATTCCTTATTTCGATAATCTCTTCCCTCGAAATGCTGATATCCAAAAGCTCGTTAATACTCTTATACATTATCTCGAAAGAGACTTTAGCTATAAAAGCGGAAACGATAATTGCCCCGATATGATCTACGAATGCCAAATCGGGTGAAATCAAGGATAGAATAACAGCTATCAAAACAGGTATTGAAGATAGCGCGTCCGTTCTATGATGCCATGCGTTTGCTTTAACGGAAGAGGAATTGATTTTAATTCCTACTTTATATGTAATTCTGAAGAGAAATTCCTTAATGATAATAGAAAGAATCGGCCCTATCAATACAATTACTTTAATGGAATCGGTATGTTTTTCATGAATTGAAACAACCGCATTGTAACCGATTCCCATACCTGCCAATAACAACAGAACCCCAATAATAATTGTAACAAAAGACTCAATCTTAAGATGCCCGAAATGATGCGTATCATCGGGAGGGGCTGTCCAGTATTTCACCCCGAAAAGAATAGCAAAGTCGGATGTTAAATCGGAATAGCTGTGAATAGCGTCAGCTACTACCGCCTGACTATTTCCTACAATTCCGATTACAAGTTTTAAGGTGGAAAGTATCAGATTAAGAATAAGCCCGATAATCGTGATCTTTTTTATATCATTCTTTACATTATCCATATCATTCCCGCAAAATACCAGTATTCTTCTGATTAGAAGCACCTAATATAGTAAAATATGAGGAAATGAAAATCCGGATAAACAGATTCACCAAGAAATAATCTTACAAAGCGTAGTAGAGATTAATTCCCCCGCTAATAAGATTATATTTTATCAAATGAATACCATGAATATCAAAACCAAGCCCAATCGAAGATACGATGGGAACTCTCACCTCACATGCGTAAGTCGGGCCCCAGAAATGATAATTTTTATTATCATTCCTTTTCCCAAATGCAGTCCCCAAACCAACCCCCAAAAAGAGATTAGTGCCTTCCACCATACTACTAAAGAAGTAAAAGAAAGAGGCCTCATTATACGAATCACAGTACTGATTCCATTTATTCGGGGCATCGAATTTATGCTCTTCGGATAACCCGGTTCCAGTTTTAAGGAATACTTCAATTCTTCTGTTTTCGGAGATATCGGAAGCCATGCCCATTGAATATGAGAAAACATTACCAAATCTGCCACTAGAGGTACAATATGCCCCGCCACAGAAAGTAATATCAGAGAAACTATTCGCGAAAATTGAAGTTGAAAAAAGCAGCAAAAAAGGAATAATAATTCTTTTCATAATCCCTGTTGTTATTTAGTTTATATTACCATTATCTAAAAACACTACAATGACTTTGAACACTAAAATAAGGTTAAATAAGAAAAAAACAAGAGACAATCCCGGTAGCAAAGAAAAGAAATTATTAATACTATTTATTAAATAATTTCCTAACTATCTCCTTTGTTTTTTCTATCTCCACTTTTTCATAAAAATTAATGGGATATAGGATAATGGGAAAAAGGATAAGGAATGAGAATTTCACAAAAATATCCAACGCAAGAAATTCAGGTTTGCAAAGAGAATAAGTAGCAAAAATAACAATGCCTACCGAAATAGCTGTGATTACTTTTTTCAACTCATAGGGAATAAAATATTTCCTTTGAGCAATTCTGTAAAATACCACAAAGGATATTACTCTAACTAACAATGTAGCCAATACAGCTCCTACAATTCCGAAGAAAGGAATCAACGCTACATTTAGTATCAAATTAATAATCGCCATAATTGTTACCACACTGGCAATTATTTTTGTTTTCTTGGTAATATTAAGTCCCGTAAGAGAAACATCCTTGATAATACCAAAGACTATAGCTAAAGAAAGAGCAGGAACATATTTAATCGCTTCCCAATAATCAGGTGAAGCAGCCAATACTTTAATTATCACATCAGAGAAAAGGCTAAATCCCAAGGCAAAAAATACTATTCCCAACGTCATATAAGTCATAATCTTGGAATAGAATCTTTTATTATTCGGCTTATTGATATTTTGATAAATCAGCGGAACCAAGGCCATCATTACACTTTGATAGACAAAAATTCTTATTGTATTTGAAAGCTTAAAGCTTATCGAATATATACCGACATCCGAAACCGAGGCCAGATAATTGAGGCAATATCTGTCTGTAATATTTAGTAGAAGTCCCGATATTTCTGCAAATATCAGTGGCCCTCCGAAAATAAGCATCTCCTTCAGAATATCTTTTTCAAATCCTAAAGAAATATTCCGAATAAAGTATTTTGAACAAATAAGAAAGAAAACAATTTGAGAAATGATCTGCGCCTCATAAATCCCTTCAAGCCCTCTACCGAAATAGGCCACAAACGCAATTGTAAACAACAAAGAGATTGTAAATCTGGATGTAGTTGCGATACTGAAAAAGACCGATTTTTCCTGCAAACGCATTAGATTTTGTAACTGATCTACGATAATCTGCATCGCGGAAGAGACAATCATAAGCCAAAACAAATAGCCGTATTTGTTTTCGCCCAATATTACGGAGGATATATTTTCCTTTACAGGGAAAATCCCCAGCGTTAGAAATAAACCGGAAAGAATAAGAACAAAGAAAACTGTAAAGACCATTTTCTTTTGTTTCGACAAATATTTCTCTTCCCAATACCATCTGAAAAGAGCCGCATTAAGCTTATATCCGAATATAGCGACAAACAGAAATGACGATACTTCCAAAAGAGCAAGAATACCGTATTCTTCCGTTGTAAGATAGCTAGTATATAAAGGGAGCAGAATTAGGCCAATTACTTTAGCCGATATAGTCCCTAAACTATAAATCGCCGAATTTTTAGCAGCTCTTTTCAACAGCTCGAACAATATATTACTCCTCTTCAATAATTACTTTATACAAACTACTTAATCCTCTCATCATCCAGGCTTGCCCCCACCTCATATATGGTATTTTCGATACAAATGGTTTACCGGTAACTCTGCTTTTGAAAATTCCGTGGTAAAAAAATCCTTTATCATCCCTTAGATTTTTCACAGTCCATTCGAAGACATTTTTGGCTAATTTCACTCCTTCCGGATACACATCCGAGAGTAAACTTAAGGAATGCATCGCTTCAGCAGAAGAATGAATATCTATCCTATAAAGTCTCTCTTTTGTAAATTTGGGAATCATATTATCTTGGAAGAAATTTTCCACATAATCGTAATAGCATTTATCAAGAGCTAATTTAACATTATCATTTCCGGTAATTTTCCATATGGAATAGAGACATCTGATAACAAATGAGGTATGATAGTTATCTTTAAGATTTCTCGGCTTTTCAGGTGGTCCGTTATAATCGAAACTACCATCGTCGAACTGACTTTCGAGCGTATACTTGAGTGCTTTATTCCCTAATTCCAAATATTCTCGGTTATCTGTTTCAGTACCGATCTTAATAAGAAATTCTGCGACAAAGAGATTCAAATTATGAACATGATTAATATAAATCGGAGTATATGCGAAACATATTTTATCTTTTGAAATATGATCAATTGGTAATGAGATCAAAAATTGACAAATTTCATCACACATATTCAAATATTTTTCATCCTTAGAAAAATTATAATAATTCCAAAAAGCCTCACCGACCACAGTGGTAACTATACCATTTGGAGTATTCTTGGGAATTAATTTTTTCGATTGCCAATTAAAGGGGTATCCCCACCCCATTCCGGGATAATCCTTATTGAAATTATCTTCGAGCCATCTTAAACAATGTTTTACCTTAACCAAATACTTTTTCTCTTTGGTTATTTCGTGCAGATTAAGATATGAAGAGACAAATAAGCCCATCGCCTTTGCGTTGATTTCCGGATTAACACTCAATAGTTTTCTTGACCGTACAGGAAACATTAGAAAAAACTCGAAACATATCTCTCTAATTATCTCAAATAGATAGTTCTTGTTTCCCCAATCGGTAAGTTTCCTTACAATCGGAATATCCTTAATATCATAAGGATCATATCCGGCCCATCCATTTTCTTCTATCCATTTGTCGAGATCTCGAATTACATTATGAAGCATTTTATTTAATTCTCTCATAAATATAGAAATCAGAAAACGAAGAAACTTTAGCATCCCCATTGAAGGGATATTTATTTTTAATCACCTCTGCCAATTTCCATTCAGAAGCATTTTCCTCTACCCATTTTGTAAAATTCCAGTGTCGAACATGTGGATATTTCAAAGTTGGCATTTTGTCGAAATTGCTCGCATAAATGATCACAAAATCAGTAGCTGCCCCAAAAAGATTTTTCATGTACTCTTCGAAGACCTCACTTTCAACAAGGTGGAAAATAACATCCAACGACATTGTTAATTGGGCTATTTGGTCATGTAGATCTTCTGTCAACAAGAATGATTTCGAATTATCGTTAAGAAATTTTTTTTTACATAATTCAATTGCAGTTTCACTTACATCAAAACCAATGTATTCCTTATACTCTGCTAATGACAATTGATTTCCATCCCCACAACCGAATTCAATAACAGTGGAAATATTATTTTTTCTAATAAACTCATTAATAACTTCAGCCTTGAACAGAGCCAAATTATTATATGAGCCTCCACCTGAATTATCTCCTTGTGCATAACGAGATTCCCAGTATGTCTTTGATCCTTTGAATCCCCAAGTTCTACCAATCCCCTTTAAAAGGGCATGAATACTTATAATACTTTTTCTAATAGACATGTCATTTACTCTTTATTTAAGATTCCTTTTACTTTTATTTCCAAGTCTTCTAAATTTCTATTTTCAAAAATAATGGCTCCTTTTGCTCTTTCACATACATCACTTGCTATAGCATTACAATTCATTGAAATTGCTTCTGCAACACTTACACCAAATCCGTCTGAATAAGTCGGTCTCAAAAAGAGATCTATTTTTTCAAAGAGGGGCCAAATTTCTTTCTGCTTTGTCAAAAAGAAAATATTAGATTCCAAAGAGAGTTCATTAATTCGTTTTTTCAACTTTATTAGATACTCGTTGTTGAACTGATCATCAGCTAAAGCAATAATCAAACCAACATTACCATTATTGTTTCTAAGTCTATTAAGCAACTCAATCGACAAATCAATTCCATATAAATCGATTCCTTTTTCTAATATTAATCGATATGCACTTATCAAAAGAGTTCGATTGTGATTTTTAATAAAACGAAGCAGTTCGCTCGGATATGTTTTCTCAATTTCTTCCTTTTCCTCGATATTGGGCATAATAAAAGAAGAAATAACTTCTGTTCTCTCAGGTAACTTAAAACCACCGTTTTTGTAATCTGCAATTGTATTTTTATTTACTACAAATAATCTGGAAAGGGACTCGATGAATTTCGAAAAATGAACAGGATAATTCTTCCCAATACCCTCCATGAACCATCTGTTATGATTTGTAAAAAATAATTCAGCATCTCTTTTATTATGCAGAATAAGCAACATTTTCATTATGTTGAAACTAGTATCGTGATAATGAAACACATACTTGGAATCAGTAACACAATTCATGAAGTACTTCACAAAAAGGAAAATATTCCATAATCTCCCCTTCGATGTATCCCATATTCTCACGGAATACCCGTTTTTTTTGAGCAGAAAATAGAGTCTTTTAATATGAACGGAAACCCCACCTAAAGGTGGAGGAAAAGTTCCAACCAAAACAATAATCTTACTTTTATCAAAATACTCTATCATTTCGAATAATCCAGTAACGTAGCTTCCGAAGTCTCCAATAGAGATCTCAAATCAATAGGCCAACTCGTTTTTCGTCCAGCAAGAGAATCGTATAAAGCATTAAGCTCCTCAAGATGCCCCTTATCGTTAATTGATGAAGTAATACTTTTAATATTTCCTCCGAATCCCTTCATTGATTTATAATCATCCATTATTATGCTTTTTCCATCGAAATGAACTTCCATATATTCTTTCGAAACCGACTTGGCTCCTGTTGAAAAATAAGAAAGGGTCGCTAAGGATCCATCAGTATATTTTATCAAAAATATTTTATTATCCGATTCCTTATACATATCATTTTTCGGAGAAATATTCTCACATGAAATACTTTCAATAGGAGCATTTACCAACGAAGAAAAAAGATCGATAATATGACATGCCTCCCCGATTATTCTCCCTCCTGATTCGTGAACCCAATGATCATAAGGAATATATCCTGCATTCATTCTATAATTAATAATCAGCGGATTAATTCTATTATCCGTGTGACGACGAATCTCTTTTATGTATTTACTAAATCTTCTATTATATCCGACCATAAGGAGAGGTTTTTCTACAGAAGATTCATTCAAGTAGAACTCTTTGATTGCGTTTAATTCTTCCGTATTAACCGTAAGAGGTTTTTCGACAAAAACGTTCTTTCCTTTTTGCAAAGCTTTTAGAACAAGTGAGCCGTGATTTTCATGACGAGTGCAGATAAAGACAAGATCTACCTCTTCATCCGTAAGTACATCATCAATATTTGAAGTTACATATTTTGCACCATATGATTCGGCAATCGCTTTACCGCGCGCGCCATCGTTACTAACAACTGCGTGTAATGTGAATTTATCCTTCAACTTAGTAATATTAGGAAGATGCATCCCCTTTGCAAAATTCCCCGCACCAATCAAAGCCAATTTTACCGACGAACCTTTATCTAATTTCTGTGATAACGCAGAACTGATATCAATTTGCCCATCTATGTTTTCATTATTTCCGTAACTCAATGTAACTATCAGACTATCCACCGATTGATCTTTTAGAACAGCATAAGCTTTTTCTACATCACTAATTTCAAATCTATGTGTAGTTATCTTATTCATGTCAATTGCGCCAACGGAAATTAGACGTAAAAATTCTTCCATGTTCCGTTTTTCTGTCCATCTCACATAAGAAATCGGATAGTCAATTCCTTCTTCTTCGTATTGCTTATCATATCTTCCTGGTCCGTATGAAGTAGATATTTTAAAATCCAGTTCTTTCGGATAAAAATCCTCACGGGTAATATGCATATCCGCTACTCCGACCATAATAACTTTTCCTTTTCTTCTGCACATCTGAAAAGCTTGTGCCAAAGGCTCATTTGAGGAAGTAGCTGCTGTAAACAAAACTGCATCAGCTCCTATTCCTCCGCTCCAATTGAGAACAGTATTTACCGGATTGTCCTTAGCATTAATTATTATTTCTGCTCCTAATTCTTTTGCGATTGCCAAACGATTATCATTAACATCGATCGCAACAACCCTAACACCAGAAGAACGGAGTAATTGCACAGTAATCAGTCCCATTATGCCTGTCCCGAAAACGACAGCTCTTTCTCCGAGATAAAGGCCGGCTCTTCTTACTCCCTGCATGGAAATAGCACCCAGAGCCACTGTAGAAGCGTTTTCAAAAGAGATATTATCAGAAATTTTACAAACTAGATTTTCAGGAACTACTACATATTCCGCGTGATTCGCTTTCCCTGCTCCGGCAGCTGCTACCCGATCTCCAACTTTTATTGTTTGAATATTTTCGCCTACTTCTTCCACTATTCCGGCAACCGAATATCCGATCGAATGATATGCATTCAATTCGGAATCAACAAAATTACGCGCTCCATCTATTCCATGAGCCTTTACTTTATCAATTACTTTTTGAATTTTCTCCGGTTTCTCTTTTGCTTTTTCAAGTAAGGACTTTCCACTATTATTCACGCTGCTCAATTCTGTTCCTGCGGAAATACAGCTATTAGCTACCCTAATTTTTATTCCGTTTTTATCAATCTTCGGTATCGGCATCTTTTCAGCCAATACTTTTCCTTTTTTAATAACGGCTTGTAACATTACTATTCACCTTTGGAAAATTCTTGTTTGTAAAGATTTATGAGATTCTCTGCAGTAGATTCCCAATTGTATTTATTAATCACTGCCTTTTTTCCGTTAATACCCATTTCAGTGCGTTGTTCTTCGCTGGAATATAATGAGTATAGTTTTTCGGCTAATTCATTTTCATTATCCGAAGTATATATTTCTCCTGCTTTCGCGTCCTTAATTATCCTCTCAATCGGATTGCAGTTGGATGCTAAAACAGGCTTCTCCATCAACATGTAATGGAATAGTTTATGCGGAATTGTATTATCCGTATGAACTGTCTTTAAATGTGGGATTAAACAAACATCACTCCCCATAATGTAAGAAGGGAGATATTTCGGAGATTGAAACCCTTCAAAGGATACATTATCAGCGCATCCCAGATTTTTAGCTAATTGTTTTAGTTCTGGTTCTATCGCTCCTCTTCCCACTAAAACAAAATGAATATTAGGAATTCGCTCTTTTACAATCGCCACAGCTTTGATTACAGAAGCCAATCCTCGATGAACATCAAAACCACCGATATAACTGATCACAAATTTTCCCTTAAATTTATCCAAAATTTTCTGATCGGTTTCGGCACTCAAAAATTCATCTCGGTTAACATAGTTTGCCACAACATTAAGTTTTTCTCTAGGTATTCCCAATGAACTGTATCTAACAACCGCTTCGTCAATTACTGTGATTAAATGATCATATTTCAAACACCAATCAACTTCCGATTTTTCCCATTTCGGAATAGAGATAAGAAGATTACCCGGGAAAGAATTTGCGAAGCGATAGTGTTTTAATCCTTCTACATAATTTTCATGTAAATCACCAACCAGTTTCAATTCGGGAAAATATTTCTTCCTCAATATCAAGCCTACGTCGAAAAGATAAAGATCGTGGACGTGAAATACGCAGATATTATATTTCTTAATGAGCCTCTTTATTTTGCCTGTTATAAAATAAGGGTAGTAATTTATTACTGTATTAGTAAGAGCCCGCAACTTTCGAATTAGTTTAAGAGACACAGGAATATGAACAATCTTTGCTCCGTGAAAATCATCAACATGCCCTTCTCCGGAAAATTCATAACAAAAAACGACGATATCATAGCCGGCTTTGCGTAAGGCTATAACTTCGTTTTCAACTCTCATATCTCCATAGAATTTTTTATCGAGAAGCATTCCTATTGTCATTTATTTTCTCCCTGAAATAAAACAAAAACCGGTTCTTTTTTGAAGTGCTCTTTTAACCCTTCATATTCATTTAACGAAAGGACAAGAATAGAAATCTTTCGATCGATAAGTTTTTCGGTTTTCTGTCGAACTCTTTCTATCTCTTTCTTATTCAAATCATCCCCCACAACTACTACCTCAATAAGTCCGCTATCATTACCGAGAGCATAATTCCCCTTAATAAAAGCAGAATGTATTTTACCCGTTTTGGCAATAATGTTGGAAATAACTTTATCAATACCGGTTGATTTGAGGACTATATTTCGAAGATCTTCGAATAAGGGGTGTTTTGTATTTGCCTGATAAACTTTATTGCGCCCATCCATCCAACTATTCAGAAGTTGAGCTTCACTTAATTTATTAAGTTCCACTCTGACACTATTGGTGGATTCGTTAAACTCTCCTGCCAATTGACGCAGATAAGCCTTGTTAGAAGGATTAAGAAAAAACTTCAGAAGAAGTTTTATCTTGGTATCAGATGTAATGAGTGACTTTAGCATATTATGAGTAATATTTTTACTCGTAATATAAAGAGTTTTTCAAAAAAAACAAATTATTCTACTATTTCCCGAGAGTGAAAAATGATTTGTAGGTTAATCTTCTATGAAGCGCGTCAAAAAGGATCTTCAATTTGTACATTGAATAATAAGGCTCATCAAAATATCCTTCCCATTTTTCCGCGTAATCTTTGAAGATCTTCTTCCCGGTTATTTGATATAATACCTCCAATTGAGGAATATGTACTGCTCCGTGATAAAAATAATCGGCTACGTATGGGTATTGTAGATCATATCTACTCCAAAAGCCCATATCAAATTTATCGAGATTGTTAACAACTGTTTCTATCCCTTTGTCAAACAATTCACGAGCTTTTTCATCACCGGATATTCGCCACAAATCATACAAGCCCAACACCCCATTGATATGCCCGTTAAGCACAAGACTCGGTGGATTTGACGGATATTCGTCGTACCAATAATCACCGTTGTTATCGACAAAAAGAATTCCCCCCTCTTCAATCGGCACTTCAAAAGAATTCACTCCCTTTTGTGCTACCGAATAATAAAGAGAGTCTCCTGTCAACACAAATGATCTGGAAAGAGCCGACAAAATATTGCCCAAAGCCCAAGAACCACACCAGCCAATTTCGATATCGTATTTGGTCATTTTAAATGGATATGGCCACATAGCAAAATTCTCTTTTATTTTTGCGTTGTCAACAAGCCATTTCGAATACAATATCATTTCTTTCTTTAATGTAGTATCGCCGTTAACTGAATACTTGTCAAAATCACGAATAATTTTTCCACTCATATCAGTAGGAATATATAATCTCTTTGCGGAAAAATCGTAAACATATTTTTTCTTATCGGAGAATGGTTCGCGATACAAAATACCATTGGAATCTTTATGAGCAATTGTTTTGCTTTTGTAATTGTTCAGCAAAATAAAATAGCTCTCTATAGTGGAAATATCCTCATCCTCATTCCACGAAGTAATATCAGCTGTTACGTTCTCTATCTCTTTTACACCCGGATCAATGTGCTCGAAAAAGAAAAGATAACTGAACAACAAAAAGAAAAATAGTGTCGTTATTCCGGCAAAATAAGCAGAATACCTCAGCTTCTTTTTTAGAATAAGTCTGTTTTTCAACTTTTCGAATACCCCTTTTATAATTGTTTTCTTATCACTGATAATCGGAAGAAAATCAACAGAGGTATTAAGCTTTCCATTTTGGGCTTCTGCAGTCACATTCGAAACAGTTTCAAACTCCAATCCTGACTCAATAGAAAATTTCAAAAACTTCTCAAGCTTTTTGATTCTACTTTTCGAAAAAGAAACCTTCTTCCTATCCCATCTGTTTAACAACCCGAAGCTATGCATCATTAAAACAAAATAGTCCAAAGATGATGATTTTATTTGCCCGCAAATGTCTTTGAACTCACCGAAAGTACACCATTCGAAATTCACGGAATTGTATTTGGTCTTTCCGAGAAAATTGTATTTGTATACAGTTGTGGGGATGTGAATAAACTCTTCTTCAGTTTTAATTCTATTCATGTTCTGGAAAACACTCTCGGAGATTTTGCACCGTCTTTGTTTATACTGAAAAGAGAGATCTCCATGAAAATTATTATCCTTTAACAACCCTATCAAGTTATCGTCAGCGCTATAGGAACCCGCTCTGAAATAATCGGGATCTTTGCCGTTTATCTCCCGATAAGTATCAATTGAATAACGGAGCATTACTTTTTGTTCATCAACGGAATATTGCCAAAGGTATGGCTTCTTTTCACCCGGTTCAGGATGAAGATGCAACTCAATTTCGTGTCCGTTCGATAAGATTTTTTCCGATATTCTTTTGTAGATACTCTTTCCCCAAATCTTAGCTCCGTAATAATCTACAAAGAAAGTAGCTTTAACCCCGTATTTATTGAGCATAGCTAGAATATCATCAATTCCCCCTTTATTCTTGGGGCCCAAAATCTCCTCTTCGGAAATATAAAATTCGGTATCTATCGTAAGTAATATCTTTTTCATTTCTTTAGCCAAAAAATCGAGTGCTTTCCTAATTGATACTTCTTTTTATCGCTATCGTTACTTTGTTCAAACGGCTTAAAAACTTCCGTCTTAAAACCGGCTGCATTTAGTTTCTCAAGAACATCCCAGCCATATACACGAACCGTATAATTATTTTCGGCGGCTCTTTCGAACTCGATACTTTTTTCTTTCGACTCATCAATTCCGCTAGCGAAAATCAAATCCCCACCTGGCTTGAGAACTCTGAAAAGCTCTTCGAAACCCTTTGAATCATTTTCCACATATTGCATCACACTTATGCAAAAAATCAAATCGAAAGAATTCTTTTCGAATTTAAGATCTGTTACATCCATATGATACATCGCTTGCGGAGATTTCAAATCCACACTAACATAATCGAAGTTAGGATTTTCCAAAAGCATTTTTTGCAAAGATCGGTTTGGGCCTACTTCCAACACTTTCAATTTCTTATCAAACAAATTATAATCATCAATTAGGAATTTCATTAATGTGCGATATCGCGGAATAGAATGACATCTGGGGCATTTCTCTTCCCTCATAATTCCGGCAGTTGTAACATGCGGGAAAAACTTATTTCCTTTCCATCCGCAAAGATTACACTCAACTTTCCTTTTATTTGAGAAGGTTCTACCCGCTTCACATGCAATGGTTTCCCATGCACCGAAGAAGCTATTTTTGAATTGGAACATATCTCTTTTAGCGAGGTCAATTCCGGCCTTTAGAAACAGCTTTGTAGCAGGCATTTGTGCCAAAACTCTTCGTATTACTGACTCTTTATGATTATTCATTATTTCATTTTCCGTAATTGGTATAATGCTCCCAATGAAAAAACTTCTTTGAGAACCGGAATCTTATTCAAAAATGTTTTTGCCGGTTTCATCCCGAATCTTTTTTCAAAACATGGTCGAACAAGATAGAGATCTTTTTTTTCGATTTTCAGATTAGCGAGTCGAAATAGTTTTTCAATCTTTCCGATTGTAATTGTTAAAGACTTCGTTTCGAGTAACATATCTACTCTTTCCTTCGACTCTCCGGCCAAATTCAATATTGCCATATATGCAAAAGCAGGGAGTAAATGTAAGAATGGAAGCTTTCCGAAAATCTTTTTTACATTTTGTTGATGCCCGGAATATGGTGAATATTTCGGAGGATAGGATAAGAAAATAATGCCGTCCTCCTTTATCAACTTACTCATATTCTTAAGCGCTTGAATCTTATTAGGAATATGCTCTATAACATCACGGATAACTATCAAATCCATCTTTGGAAGACTCGCCACAAATTTTTCATCGCATATATCTCCCTCAATAAAATTAGCTTTTGGTTCGTTAATATACTCTTTCGCAAAGTCATTTCGCCCGGCAGATATCTCTATCCCCCAAACATCCGCTCCTTTTTCGAAAAAGAATTTTACTGCTCCTCCTTCAGCCGAACCGACTTCCAATACTTTTTTACCTTTGTAATCCGAAATAGGTAATGATTTATTCAAATAATTTTCCGCGTACCAATACTGTTCTTCGAAGAATTTCACTCTTCGTTTCGAATACTCTTTCATCAAAGTCTTCCCAATTTCTTTAGTGCTTTATACTTGGCCCAATACATTCTAGGAATGTTTAACAAATTTATCTGCCTCTTGAATTTCTTCGCATACTCATCGAATATTTTTTCACCGGTTAATTTGTATAGCATTGTCAATTGAGTAACATGCAGATGCTGGTATGTTATTGTAGCAGGATCCCCCTTCGGATACCATTCAGCTTCACATAAATTATATTTCGACCAATACCCAAGGTCAAATGCGGAGATGGACTTTTTCAAAGTCTCAATACCGTCGTTATATATCTTTCGCGCAAACTCATTCTCAGGAAATGCTCTTACGAAATCAGTCACCCCGCACATTGCGAAAATCATTCCGTTCAAAACGCAGGTAGGCACATCCGAAGTATATTCTTCATAAAAGGGACCGTATTCCGTGAATGATGTAACTCCCCCTTCTTTAACCGGAATAGTAAAAGAAAGCAATGCCTTTTCCGCCATCTCGGCGTATTTCTTTTCACCGGTAATCTGATATCCACGTATCAGATTCGAGATTCCACGCCCTTGTACAAAAGCTGATTGCCACGGTCCCGGATTCTTATACTGTGGCAAAGAAACATCGGTTAACCACCGTACACCTAATTTATCATCTTCTACCGCGTGATTATAAAACCATTCGGGGAATTTCATGAATCTCTTTTTATCTTCTTCACTCTTTGTTTTCAGATATGTATGAAAAACCGCTAGCCCGACTTGTCCTATCGTGATCGGAAAGTATACAAAATCTTTATCCTTAACATCTATGTAGGTCGGGTTCATAGGAATACCATCCTTATCGTAGACAATACTCTTTTGGCCTCCCTTTTGGTTTTCCATAGCCTTCTCGGAAAAGACGAAATAATATTCGCCCAATTCATTACTATGCAAGTCATCTGCTATCGGCCACACAGTGGGATTAAAGATATCTTTCCAAACTCTCAGAACAAAAAAGAGATATTTATTTTTTATCGATTTCATTTCTTATTTGATTAGTGATTCAAATTGCTCAATTAATTTCTTCGTAAGATTTTCTCGGCTATATTCAAGAATTGTCTCAACATTTCTTTCGAACGAATAATCACCATTCTTCCATTTCAAAAATCTTGTTTTAACAAATTCGTACAAATCCGTTTCATCGGAATAATCTATCATCTTACCTGTCTTTGTAGAATTTATTATTCTCGCTACTTCTCCGTCTGTAGGACCTAGAGCCAATATTTCTCTTCCGGTTCTAATATATTCAAAAGTTTTTCCCGGAAGGATTCTCTTGTTCTTATCTGACTGCGTTACAAGCAATAACATAACCGACGCTGATTCGATATGTTTCAACGCTTCACTATGGGGAACATAAGAAACAAACTTAACCAAATCATTTATTCCTAATTGCTCAACTTCTTGTTTAAGAACTTCTTCGGTTTTGCCGACAAACTTGAGCTGAAAAAGTTTTTCTAATATCACCCCTTCTTCATTCAATGTTTTTAAGGCTCTCAGCAACTTATGAGGAACTCGCTCTTTATTCACAGCCCCCAAATGAAGCATTTCAAATCGATTATCATTTTTCTCATCCAGCTTCAACTCTGAGAAATCTTCTTCGTCGTACCCGTTAGGAATATTGCAACACTTCCCCGGATTTGTCTTCTTTCCGAAGTCCAAATCAATATCAAGTTTACTAATGCAAGAAATTCGATCGGCTTCGGTTAATACTTTCTTCTCTAACATTCTATCGAATGCCTTAACAACAGACAACCTAGGTTGATTTTCGTAATAATGAATATCCGTCCAAGGATCTCGGAAATCGGCAATCCATTTGAGTTTGGAATATTTGGCCAGACGTCTCGCTATCAGATGCACTGTTGGTGGTGGCGAAGAAGAAAAAATCAAATCCGGTTTCTCAGTTCGAATTATTTCCTTCCCTGTTTTCACAGCATTATTGATCCAACCTATTTTAGCGTCCGGAACAAACAAATTCAATCGAACTATGGAGGCTATTTTTTTCTTTAACGACGGTGTTTCATCAGCAAGCACAGCTGTCGGAATCTTTTCTCCAGATTTCATTCCCATAAATTTCTTATAAGCAGAAGCAGGCTCCCAAATTTCGGATTTGAAAACCTTACACCCTTCGGGAATATTCTTAGCGAGAGTTTCATCAATTGCGGGATACTCACCATTTCTAACGGTTAACACAATCGGTTCCCAACCTAACTTAGGGAGAAATTTTACAAATTTCAGAACTCGTTGCACACCGGGGCCTCCAGCGGGAGGCCAGTAGTATGTTACTATTAAAACTTTCTTCATGCTTCCAATTCTTTTTTTCTCTTGAAAGCAAGAACCAAAGATGCCAAGATCACGAGATATATTATACTTACAGAAGCAACGGAAATATTCTTGTAGAAGAAATATGAGTCAGGCTCACATTTCACCTCTACTTTATGTTGTCCGGCTTTAACGATCACCGACTGAATTGCATGATCTGTTCTGTAGATCTTTTCAACCTTCTCTCCATCTATGAAAATTTTCCATGCCGGCGGATAATCCATCTCTGATATCACCAATAAAGATTGCTTATCCGTGTAAACTTCCATTTCTAGTAAATTCGGACTATAGCTGACTACCTTTACGTATGAACTGTCAGGTGTTGAAATGGCTTCCGCAAATTCTTCCTCGACAATAGCAATTTTCGCGGGGTCAAAGTCAACCGAGTTGATTCTTTCCAAACGTTTGTATTCATCAGAAATAATTTCTGTTTCCCCTACAAAAAATGCTCGATCCAAAGAATTGGTAAACTTATATGCAAACAATTTATTCTGTTGATCTATCTGAATAGGTTGAAAATCGGAACGATTAACAGGTTGCTGAGTAATAAAATATTTCACGTTCATAAACTTAGCAACATTCACATTGATCGGGAAAGTCGGATCTTTATAACCGTAGTAGCAATTCTCCACTAACTCCTCAACAGTATACATCTTAATAGGAGTATATCCGCCGATTGTTTGATGATAATATGCCCATCTGTTATCCTGCATTATCTGACCGACAGGAAAGACTCGGTAAAGTCCCTTATCTTTATTAATTGCTTGATCTACTCTGGACTCTCCGAAATACATATTCTCAAGTTTTTCCAAATCATTATATTCATCGTTATACTTCGATTGAATATTAATCAGATCCCCTGCTACTACTACCGCGAATACTATAGCCAAAACGGAGAACTTAATTTTATCAAACAGATAAGCAGCAATCAGTCCACCGCAAACAGCAAGGAGTATGAAATATCTGAGCATGTCATCGGTCAAATAACTTCTGCGAATATTCTTCAACATTTCGGTTACTTGTTTATTGTAATTCTCTCCTTCTTTCATGAACTCCATACTACCACTCATGATCAGAACAAGCAAACCGACAAACGCGAATCCACCGATAACATAAAATACTTTTTTATATTGCTCGAAATTACTCTTCACGTTTTTCAAATCATATAAGTATTTCAAACCGAACGCGGCCAACAAAGTCATCACGAAATAAGTAACCGTAACACTCATCGAAGGAGCACGGAACTTATTAAAGTATGGGAAATAATTATAGAACAGAGCGTAAAAACTCTCGAAATGCCTTCCGAAAGAAAGGATGACCATAAACAGAGCAAATGAACTTAGGCTTACAATAAAACTATTCTTTCTATACATCACAATAGCTAGAATCGCTAATAATGCTGTCGCCAAACCAAGATAATCAAACAAAGTGTGAAACGGCATATAGCCCCAGTAGCTAGGCAATTGCTGTCCTTTTAATTGAGGATAATCCTTGCCGTCATATTTCTCCCCCGCAAAACCACCGTAAGCGTGTGGGATAATCCATCTCGTCAATTCCAGAGGATGTGTAGACCATTGAGTAGCATATTGCATCGAAACACCATCTTTCTCATCGGCCTTCTTTGCTTCTTCCTGCTTTTTCAAACTGATCGTTGTTTTTCCTCTCTTGGAATAAGGGAGATATTCTTTGTTGAGTAACAAGGGCTGTGCTGACATTGCCATTCCCAGAGCCAACGCTACCAAAAGCAGCACAGTAGATTTTCCGAATCTGGAATAGTTTTTCTCAATCAAATCTTTTATGAAAGGATAAACACCGATGGCAAAAATCAACAAGGCCGTATAAAAAATAATCTGATAATGCCCGGTTCTGACTTGAATTCCAAAGGCAAGAGCAAAAAGAGCAGAGGAAAGAAGTGATCTTTTATCAATAAAATATTTCCCGGCATAAATAACCCACGGAATATACATGAGAGCTCTGAATTTTCTCATGTGTCCTTCCATCCACAAGCCTTTATAATGCGGGATAAGCACAAACATTAGCGCACCGATAAAAGCTACTATCGGTGGCATCTTGAAATATCTTAAGAGGAAATACATTCCTAAGGCTGCAAGAAAATAGTAGATAAAGACATTTCCAAAGAGCCCTTGCAGATCCGCAAGAAAAGTATCGACCGAATATGCCTTGGGCGAAATATCGTTATACTTTGGCATCCCTCCGAAGATTGCAGGATTCCACATCGGCTCTTCATCCGAATTGGCTCGAAACTCTTTTAACTGATTCGATTTTCCTATGCCTTGAACTACGTCAGTCCCCTGAGCCGACAAACCATCAATAGCTGTCTCTTTGTTTAATCCAAGAAGCAAAAGAAATAATAATCCGATAAAAAGAAGATTCTGATATTTGACGGGAAATTTCTCGAAAATATCTTTTTTTTCAAGATTATTTCCGATCCCTTTTTTTTCTTTCTTTTTCATGATAAACCTTATTTATAATAGTTTTTGACGAATCCGGTAAATTCGCCCTTCTTAAATACAATTCTTTTTACAAAGGCATTTATAAAACCTAATCCGTAGCCCCAAATTTGTGTGGGTACTATTATCGGAATATAAAACAACACACGTATATCACGGTATTTTGCTACTCCATGCAAAGCCATCAAAAGCAATATGGCTAAGCCCGCATAAACAAATGGTAAAAACAGACTTGGTGCGAGAATAGCCAATAAAATAAACAGAAATGAGATTATCGTTCCTATGGCCGGTAAAAAATGAACAAGCTCTAACATCTTCTTATCGATTTTGTATAGATTAATTCTCGCCACTCCCCAATTGTAGACCTGCTTAAAAAACTTTTTTATCGAAATTCTTCGCTTATGAAACACAACCGCGTTCATTACTTTTATTACAGGCTCGCCGGTTGAAAGTACCCGATGAGAAAACTCAATATCCTGACCGTGACGCAATTTCCCCATTCCACCGATCTTTTCAACAATATCGGCTCGAACACCCATGTTAAAACTTCTGGGATAATATTTGGAAATTTTCTTTTTGGAATGACCACGAATTCCACCGGTAGTAATAAAAGAGGTCATTGAATAATCAATCGCTTTTTGAACCGGAAGAAAATCTGCTCTTACTCTGTCAGGTCCGCCGAAACCGGCTACATCTATTTTCGAAACTTCATCTTTATACGCTTTCAACCAATCTTTATCGGCAATACAATCGCTATCTACGAAAATGAAATATTTTCCCTTCCCGTTTTTCATACCCAAGTTTCTTGCTTCACCGGGACCTTTATGATCTTGCTTTAGAAAAACAATATTCAACTTTGTTTTCTCAACAAACTCCTTTATCACTTCCGAAGTGTTATCGGTTGATCCGTCATCAACAACAAGAATTTCAAAATCATCATTAGACAAAGTCTGCTCGGTAAGTGAAAATAATAATTCTTGGATTTCATCTGATCGGTTATATGTGGGAACAATAACGGAAAAAAGGTATTCGTATGATGGCATTATTGAGTCTCTGCAAGTTTATGAATTCATTTCTCCGAAATGATTTTCCTCTTTTCCATTTCGGTAGTCACACATGAAACACAAATTTAATCAAAATAAGATGCTTCTTCAAATTTGAAATGCTTACTTCTCAATTTCATTTTAAAGGAATAGGATACTGCCCGCGTCAAAGAGAGGACCGTCATATAACTCAATAATATCAATACCATGCGAAGATGCTAGTTTATTAACCCTATCTCCGTATGTGATATTTCTTAAGCTCCCTATCAGAAATAATTTCGAATCCTTTACTCCGCAACATCCGCCAAGTAATCCGTACTGCTGTCCCGGTAAAACGATATCCATCGGATCGATAAACAGAACCTCTGCTCCGTTCTTTCTTAACTCCTTTTCAATCCCTTTATCCGACGTAATAAAAACATCTTTTGCTACTTCAACACAACTGCAACGTGTCATCCCTTGGGCTAAATCAATTATTCTCTTCCCGTTCGCCCGCTCGATAATCTTTTGATCTGTAATAGCAGCCTTGTGTATTAATAATTCTTCGGTAACCAAAGCGTTGTAATGGGCACATGAGGGATATCCCTTTCCAACACTATCCTCTCCCAAAGAATACTCTATTCTCTTTTCGGAAAGTAATCGTAAATATTCTGTAGGAGTATTCTTAGCACAAACCAATTTCTTATCGACTTCACAAAAGAATAGATCGACATGGCCGGACAGATAATCATCAACTATCCCTTCGGTAGAAAACTCAATTACTTCCGAGTATTTTTTCAAACACTCTTTTGCCACTTCGGGAATATTCCCGTTAACAATTGCAAACATGAAACTCTCTTCCGACTAATTCCTTATCAGCCACAAACTTTACCTCTCCTACTCTCTCGGATAATTCAACTCTGTTTTTCCCTTTATAGCCAATAGCGTAATTGAGTTCCTTTGCCGGAACTCCTATAACTATTGAAGAATTTGAGGACTCTTGGAAATTGTGCTTCGCAAATTTCTCTCTCCAAATTTCGGATAAAACAAATTCCTTAAAAGATTGATGAAAAGGACCTGCAACAAGCTCGTCACCACTTAATAAACCTTCCGACGGATGAAGTCCAACTCGCAACACTGTAACATTGGCCTCTTCGAAAAGCAATACCAAATCTTTCGATTGAGCAACCGCCTCTTCCATTGTCAAAGGCTTATACTCTCCCCGTTCATAAAGCTCTTCCAGCTTTGTCCCTTTAATTACAACTGTCGGATAGATACGAGTATTGTCAGCCCCCAATTCTATTATCCTTCGGGCAGATTCAAGAGATTTTGTTTTGGAATCTCCCGGTAGACCTATCATCATTTGCAAACCAAGAGAAATCCCGGAATCCTTTATTATCTTCGAGGCGTATTCAACTGCCTCGGCTTTATGTCCTCTCCCCGATTTTATGAGAACTTCTTTGTCGAAAGACTGAGCTCCTAACTCAATTGTTTTCATACCGTCATTCCAAGTTAGAAGAGATAGCTACCGAAGCGGAAAATCTACATAAGAAAAACGATGACGGAAAATATCTTATTGATTTGGGAGTGGAAAATTTAGCAAAAATAATCTGTTGCTTTACCAATGGTATTGATGACGCAAAGAAGCTAAAGATTCGGGATGATTATTTACGTTCTTTAAGACAGTTCGGGTTGTATGTCGCAAAATCGAGAGAAGACAATTCAATTGAAGCCAAAAGATATATTTCGATTTTGAAAGGGGATTTTATGAGATTGATGAAAAATATTAAGGGAAAAGCTGCTTTTGCTTGTGAAGAAGATTATTTGGCAACAATTAAACCGTTTTGTGAAATAATCGGAGAAGAATGCTAATTTTAGGCATCTTTTTAGATTGAATGGGGATAACTTCAAAGGTCGATTTATAAATCGGCCTTTTTTGTTTTAAAAGTGTGTCATGAAAAATAAGTATCTTTCGGGCATGAAAAGAAAACATTACAATATCCCGATTTTTGTTCCCGAATTGGCTTGTCCGCATCAGTGTGTTTTTTGCAATCAACGAAAGATTACCGGAAGAATTGAGCAACCCACGGAAGAACAAGTAGTTGAAACAATAGAGACATATCTTTCTACCATTGACTATTCGAACAGCGAAGTTGAGATCGCCTTTTTCGGTGGTAACTTTACCGGGATTCCGATTGACGATCAGATAAAATATCTCAAGGTTGTATCCCCCTATATGGAGAAGGGAATAGTACAAGGGCTTAGATGTTCAACTCGGCCTGATTACATTGACGAGGAAA
Organism: uncultured Ignavibacteriales bacterium; assembly: GCA_942492055.1. Taxonomy (GTDB): domain Bacteria; phylum Bacteroidota; class Ignavibacteria; order Ignavibacteriales; family Melioribacteraceae; genus CALODP01. Next base: position 56,304 of record CALODP010000022.1, read on the forward strand.
GGATTGAGCTGTTGAAACGTTACGGTATGAAAACAATTGAGTTAGGAGCTCAGTCTTTCGACAAAGAAGTTCTCATAAAATCGGGGAGAGGACATAAAGCCGAGGCAGTTGAATACGCCTCGAAGATAATAAAGGATTCCGGGATTTCTCTTGGTTTGCAAATGATGATAGGTCTACCGGGAGATTCCAAAACAAAATCTCTTGAATCTGCCCGAAGGATAATAGAATTGGGGGCTGACAATACTCGTATCTATCCGACAGTTGTAATTAAAGGGACAAAGCTGGAAGAGCTTTATGAACGGGGAGAGTATAAGCCTTTGACAATGGAAGAGGCGGTTGCTCAATCGAAAGATTTGGTATTGCTTTTCGAAGAGGCCAATGTTACAGTGTTGCGAGTTGGACTTCATCCGTCGGAAGGTTTATTAAGTGGTGACGAGCTTGTTGCAGGTCCTTTTCATCAATCTTTTAAGGAATTTGTTTTATCCGAAATTTGGAGAGAGAAATTTGCGAAGCACAATTTCCAAGAGTCCTCAAATTCTTCAATAGTTATAGGAGTTCCGGCAAAGGAACTCAATTACGCTATTGGCTATATAAGGGAAAACAGAGTTGAATTATCCGAGAGAGTAGGAGAGGTAAAGTTTGTGGCTGATAAGGAATTAGTCGGAAGAGAGTTTCATGTTTGCAATTGTTAACGGGAATATTCCCGAAGTGGCAAAAGAGTGTTTGAAAAAATACTCGGAAGTAATTGAGTTTTCTACCGAAGGGATAGTTGATGATTATCTGTCCGGCCATGTCGATCTATTCTTTTGTGAAGTCGATAAGAAATTGGTTTGTGCTAAGAATACTCCTACAGAATATTTACGATTACTTTCCGAAAAGAGAATAGAGTATTCTTTGGGAGAGGATAGTGTTGGAAAGGGATATCCCTCATGTGCCCATTACAACGCTTTGGTTACCGAAGAATTATTAATACACAAGGCTGCTATTACAGATCAAAAGATTATCGAGCGGGCGAACGGGAAGAGAATAATTGATTTAGCCCAAGGGATGACACGTTGCAGTTGTGTTGAAGTAGCAAAAGATGTTTTTATTACGTCGGATAAAGGGATTGAAAAGGAGTTAAGAAAGAACGGAGCAGAGGTTCTGTTTATCGATCCGATGGATATCGTTTTACCGGGACAGCAGTACGGATTACTTGGCGGTTGTGGAGTAAAGGATTCGAAATTATTTCTGATAGGGAGCTTAAGAAATATCACATACGGAGATAGGGTTAATAAACTAGCATCTTCGCATGGTATTGATATTATTGAGTTATATGACGGTCCTCTCTTTGACGCGGGCAGTATCCTATTCCTTTAAATGAAATTGAGAAGTAAGCATTTCAAATTTGAAGAAGCATCTTATTTTGATTAAATTTGTGTTTCATGTGTGACTACCGAAATGGAAAAGAGGAAAATCATTTCGGAGAAATGAATTCATAAACTTGCAGAGACTCAATAATGCCATCATACGAATACCTTTTTTCCGTTATTGTTCCCACATATAACCGATCAGATGAAATCCAAGAATTATTATTTTCACTTACCGAGCAGACTTTGTCTAATGATGATTTTGAAATTCTTGTTGTTGATGACGGATCAACCGATAACACTTCGGAAGTGATAAAGGAGTTTGTTGAGAAAACAAAGTTGAATATTGTTTTTCTAAAGCAAGATCATAAAGGTCCCGGTGAAGCAAGAAACTTGGGTATGAAAAACGGGAAGGGAAAATATTTCATTTTCGTAGATAGCGATTGTATTGCCGATAAAGATTGGTTGAAAGCGTATAAAGATGAAGTTTCGAAAATAGATGTAGCCGGTTTCGGCGGACTCGACAGAGTAAGAGCAGATTTTCTTCCGGTTCAAAAAGCGATTGATTATTCAATGACCTCTTTTATTACTACCGGTGGAATTCGTGGTCATTCCAAAAAGAAAATTTTCAAATATTATCCCAGAAGTTTTAACATGGGTGTTCGAGCCGATATTGTTGAAAAGATCGGTGGAATGGGGAAATTGCGTCACGGTCAGGATATTGAGTTTTCTCATCGGGTACTTTCAACCGGCAGAGCACGCAACAAAAGTAATGAACGCGGTTGTGTTTCATAAGCCGAAGAATTTCGATAAAAAAAGTTTTTTAAGCAAGGGTCTACAATTGGGGAGTGGCGAGAATTAATCTATACAAAATCGATAAGAAGATGTTAGAGCTTGTTCATTTTTTACCGGCCATAGGAACGATAATCTCATTTCTGTTTATTTTATTGGCTATTCTCGCACCAAGTCTGTTTTTACCATTTGTTTATGCGGGCTTAGCCATATTGCTTTTGATGGCTTTGCATGGAGTAGCAAAATACCGTGATATACGTGTGTTGTTTTATATTCCGATAATAGTACCTTATTATTTCTTTTGCTTCTTTCGAGCCAATTCGGATGAAGAGCCGATGTGGAATCCTGCAATCTTCGGAGGGATGCCAAAGTATAACGATATTT
>CALODP010000023.1:0-418000 GCA_942492055.1 uncultured Ignavibacteriales bacterium
TGCAAGGCAATGACAACGGCGCCGCCCAGCGCGGCGCGGGCGACGAGAGCCCGGCTGACGACAGCAGACCGCGCGGCGCTTCGGCGGGCGCGCGCGGCGCGGCCCGCGCAAGCGCGTATGGGGGCTGCGCGCAGCCGTCCAGCCACGCAGCTCGCTCGCGCCGGCTCGGCCTTCGAGCGCGCTCTTGCCGCGCTTGAGCAGCCCACGGGTGAGCTGCCCCTCGCAGAGCAGATGAGCGCCAAGAAAGGCCTGAAGAAGCTCGGCGAGCCCGGAGTCGGAGGCCGCCGCCGAGGAGCTGCGACAACTCGAGCCGAGCTCAAAGCCGCCGAGCCGGCGCGCGCGCCGAGCGTGCGCCCGCGAGCAAAAGGCGGACGAGTCGCCCCGGCGCCTCGCGCGCCTCAAGCAAGAGAGGCGCGAAGGGAGTCAAGGCCAGGGCGCGCCGGTGGTCGAAGCAGGAGCGCGCGGGCAGCCAAGGGGCGAAGCAAGCTCACCTGCCGCAGCCGCCGAGGCGCTGCTTCTCACGTCCAGCCAGCAGCGCGAGCGAGGGAGGTGTGCTGCCAGCGCCCCTGCGAGCCCCGCGCGGCGCGGCGTTGGCGAGCTGGCCTCCGCGAGGCTGGAAGGGGCTGTGGCCCTCCTCCTCGCTGGAGCGGGCCCAGCCAGGCGCGAGCCGCGCCTCGCCTGCGAGAGCGGAAAGCCAGCTCTGCGCGCCAAGCTGCTCAAGGCGCTGCGCGGCGCGCTTCAAGCCGCGTTGCTGCTTTGGGGGAGCCTCAGCGGGCTCCTCGCCGGCGAGCTCGGCCTCGTCGCCAGCCCGCGCGGCCCGCGCGCTGCGAGCAAGATCGTCGGCGGAAAGCAGCGCGCGGCGCGTTGGACGGCGTCAAGGCGCCGCGCGCCGAGCAGAGCGCGCTTGGCTCTGTCGTGGCCGAGCCTCCGGCGACGCGGGCGGGAGGCCCCTCTGACGACGCAGCGCGGCCTGCCCACGATTGCTGGCATGATGGTACCGGAATGAGTGAATTTAACCGCGTTATCAAGAATATTTGAGAAAATCTGACGAACAGAGTATTCATCCAATTCCAACATTGTATTGGAGGTTTCTTTGGAAACGATAAATTCCAAATGCTTTTCCGATGCAAACATTCTGTATGTTTCTTCGATGTCCAGAAAGATATTGTAGTAAATATCGGTTACTTTTTCGGAAAAATCGTATGTTCCGGCCATTACTTCCGACATATCCAAAATCAAATCGACTGTTCTAATAATTCTATCGCCACCACGTTTGATAATTTCAAAACCACTTTTAAGGTCATCGGAAATCTTGTCCTGAACTTCATCTTCAATAAGACTAGCGAAACTTAGCACGGCGTTGATAGGAGTTCTTATTTCGTGAGACATCTGCGCAAGGAACTCCGTTTTCAGTTTTTCGGAATTATCAGCTCTTTCCTTCGCGGAAAGGAGGGCTTTTGTAAAGTTTTGGCGAACAGATAAATCTTCGAATTGAAGCAAGAAGCAGTTAAATTTCTCCATATACTTGGATGAGAATCTTACTCCGATTCTGTTGCCATTGGAAGTTATGAGGTTTTTATAAGTAAGAACCTTTCCGGGAATTTCTTTTCCCAGAAGTCTTATCAAAAAAGCACGCTTTTCTACATTATCCGGAAAATCCAAAATATCGCAGATGGAATAATTCGAACAAATATCTTTGCCATACATTGTAAGCTTGTAAAATTCCTCGTTAATTAGGGAGATTTTTCCTTGGGAGTTTACTATGCAAGCGGGTTGAGTTAAAAGATCAAATAATTCCGTGTCGAATTCCGAAGCAATTCCACTCTTTGCAAGAGTTTGCAAAGAAACGGAGTTATTTGATTGATCAAGGGTATTGTCGGACATATTCTGCAAAATTAGTTATTTCCGAGGGTTTCCTTATCCATGCCTATTCCGGTATCTTCAACGGCAACGATTATCTCTTTTTTAGTTGCTTTTTTAGTGTAAACGGAAATATGTCCACCCCGTTTAGTGAATTTTATCGAGTTGCCGATAAGATTTCTGAATACGGTCTCAATCATATGCTCGTCGGCAAAGACTTCTATCTCTTCGTCGATATTGTTCTCATAAGTGAGCCCTTTTTCGGAGAGATTTAAGGATAAGGCAAAGAAGCCGGATTGAGCGGCGGCCCTAAGGTTGAACTCGGTAGGGTAGTATTCCATTATTCCGCGTTGAAGTCGAGACCATTCCAGCAAATTATCGAAGAGTTCGTAAACGTGTTTTGAGGAGTGATTTAACTTAGTAAGGCTCTCTAACAATTCCTCTTTAGTTAAGGAATCGTAACTGTTCATCATCAGATTGGTTAAACCCAATAGGACCGAAAAAGGATTCTTAAGATCATGAGCAAGAATAGAAAAGAATTTGTCTTTGGTGGATATCAGCTTTTTCAGATGTTTTTCCGATTCGGAAAAATGATTTTCGATGGCAACCTGATCGAATATATTTTCCATCAAACCGATAAATCCGGAGCAATTTATTGCATCGAAACGAATATATTTCTCGCGCAACATAAATGGGTTGCTAGGGCGATGTTTAATGTGAACACGAAGTTCGATTCTGGAATCGTCGGTTTGCGAAATGAGCTCTTCTTCCATCCGTTTTAGCTTAAGCAATAAAGATTTAGGGAAGGCCATATCTCTGTTGAGTTCTGCCGATTCCTTTTCTCCGATAAGAAGCGCAAATTCATTATTGCAAAAGAATTGTTTATCGTTTGATAGAAAATACGCAGGTAAAGGAAGCGCTTTCAAAAAGGAAGATATTATTTCATCCCGTCTTGTATTTCTATTTTTAGTCAAATGAACCCCTCAATCCACTTTCTCGAATAATAAGTATAAAATATTTATATAAATTATACAACATCCCTCCTTATTATCGGATGATTTTCGGGAAAGTTTAGCCCTGATAATAGAAGATATTGGGAATAATATTGAAATAATGAGGTGATACCAAAAATAAATGGCTGTTTACAGTAGTTTAATAGCGAGTTACACGAGTTAAACGGAGAGTTGCATACGCTAAATGAAGAGTTACATGGAATAAATGCCCGGTTACATCGGTTTAATGGAGAGTTACATCGGTTAAATGAAAAGGTGCACTCGATAGATAGCGAGTTACATCAATTAAACGGAGAGTTACGGGGGATTTTTATTGAGGTTCATTGAGTTAATTGATAGTGACGGGGTTTTAATGGTAAGCGGAGAGGATGAAATGGCAGAGTGGAGGATATTTTCATTGGGTGTGAGTAGTTTACATTTTACTTGTTTTCGATTGAAGAGAGGGAAAATGATATAAAAAAAAGAAACCGAAAATCCATAATGAAAATTCGGTTTCCTTTGTATACAAATTTTTAGAAAGGGTAATTTATCTTCGTCTTGGTCCCGATTTTCTCTTGCTTTGAGGACGAGCTTCATTAATAACTACGTTTTTTCCCTTAATATCGGTTGTATTTAAGCCCTCAATAGCCTTTAGCCCCTCGTTTTTGCTATACATTTCTACAAAACCGAATCCTTTGGATACTTGAGAGAATAGGTCCCTTATTACTTTCGCGCTTTTCACTTTTCCGTACTTGGAAAATGCTTCTTCCAAATCGTTGTCAGTTACTTCAGGAGACAAGTTGCCTACAAAAATATTCATGGTGACTCCTTATTTTATATGTGTAAAATAGATGCAGAAAACAGATCGGAGGATGAAATGTTAGCCGCCGGCTTAAAAAATTGATAGGTATGGCTGTGATGAGAAAGAGAATAACAAGATTTTAAGCTAAATGTAAACCTACCCAAAGAATGAGAGGAAAACAAGCAAAATGATTTATGTTTTGTTAAAGTAATACATAAAAATAGAGCTCATTAAGAAACGAGCTCTATCTTATATCTATTTGAAGCCAGTTACGGCGCTATTTCCGAAAAATGCGATTTATGCGATTTTTCCGAGGTTGAATCTCTTCCTATCGTGCGGATTAAGAAATAGTTTTCTTAATCTGATTGACTTAGGAGTAATTTCTACCATTTCGTCGTCTTTAATATATTCTAACGCTTCTTCCAGAGTGAATTTGATTGCCGGAGCGATTTTTACGGCTTTATCTGCACCGGAAGAACGCATATTGGTAAGTTTTTTACCTCTTTGCACATTTACTTCGATATCGAATTCTTTATTATATTCGCCAAGAATCTGACCGGTGTAAACAACATCGCCAGGCTCAATGAAGAATTTACCTCTGTCCTGTAAAGAGTCGATAGCGTATGCGGTTGAAGGACCGTCTCCCATTGAAACCAACGCGCCGTTTCGTTGTTTTCCGATGGATCCTTTGAAATATTCGTACTGATAGAAACGGTGGTGCATAATGCCTTCGCCGGCAGTAGCGGTAAGAATTTTAGTTCTTAAGCCCATCAATCCGCGGGAAGGGATGTGGAATTCCAATTTGGTAAGGCTACCTTTGTTTTCCATCTTAACCATTTCCCCTTTTCTTTGGCCAACCAGTTCAATTACTTTTCCGGCAAATTCGGAAGTAACGTCGACGACCAAAATTTCAATAGGTTCGGCTTTTTTACCGTCGATAGTTTTGTAGATTACTTTCGGTTCGCGCACCTGTAATTCGTAACCTTCTCTTCTCATATTTTCCATCAATACGGAAAGATGAAGGATACCACGTCCTGAAACCTTAAAAGAATCGGGGGAGTTTGTTTCCTCAACTCTTAACGCAACGTTGTGCTCAAGTTCTTTGAATAATCTGTCTCTGATCTGACGGGAAGTAACGTATTTACCTTCCTTTCCGTAGAAAGGGGAGTTGTTAACGGTAAATGTCATACTGATTGTCGGTTCGTCAATAGCGATAATAGGTAATGGTTCCGGATTTTCGGCATTTGCTACAGTATCTCCGATATCAATCCCTTCGACCCCAACGATTGCGCAGATATCTCCGCACTGAACTTCCTCGACTTCTCTACGATTTAATCCTTCGAAGATGAAAAGTTGTCTGATGGAGGCAGGCTGAATAGTACCGTCTCTTTTGATCAAAGCGATTTTTTCCGATTTATTGAGGTTTCCACGGAAAACTCTTCCGACACCAATACGTCCCACGTAATCGTTATAATCGAGGGAAGTAACCTGAATCTGAACAGGACCTACGTTAATCGGAGGAGCAGGAACATCTTCAACAATAGTATTAAGAAGAGGGAGAAGATCTTTCGGTTCATCTTCGAGATTTTTAATAGCCCATCCGTCTCTACCGCTAGCGTAAACGTAAGGGAAATCGAGTTGTTCTTCGGTCGCGTCGAGCTCGATGAAGAGGTCGTAGATTTCGTCTAAAACTTCAGCGGGACGATTATCCGGGCGATCGATTTTATTAATAACCACGATAGGCTTTAAGTTTAATCCGAGAGCTTTTTCCAATACAAATCTTGTTTGAGGCATAGGCCCTTCGAAAGAGTCTACCAAAAGCAAAACACCGTCGGCCATTTTAAGAACACGTTCAACTTCGCCACCGAAATCGGCATGGCCGGGAGTATCGATAAGATTTATTTTAGTGTCGTTAAAAGGTATACTAACGTTTTTAGAGAGAATAGTAATGCCGCGTTCTCTTTCGAGATCGTTTGAATCCAAACATCTTTCCTGCACAACTTGATTGTCTCTGAAAACGGAGCATTGTTTCAAAAGTTCGTCTACCAGCGTCGTCTTTCCATGGTCAACATGAGCGATAATCGCAATGTTTCTAATTTCTTTCACTAATTCTCCAAATCTAAAAAACAAAACCGCACAATAAACGAAAAAGAATCGGTAATTACAAGTAGTATGTATGGAATGGGATGTTTATTAATAATTATCTTGTCATTAGGAGATAAATAGTATTATTTTTCGTCCGATAAAAAGAAGGATAGAGATGTTTTTACCGACAACACCGGAAGAAGTAAAGAACCTCGGCTGGAAGGGATTGGATGTTATTTTGGTAACCGGGGATAGCTACATAGATTCTCCTTATATAGGAATAGCGGTTATAGGGAATCTGCTTCTCTCTAAAGGATACAGAGTGGGAATAATAGCGCAGCCGGATGTTAGTGACGGTAAAGATATTACCCGATTGGGGGAACCTGAATTATTTTGGGGAGTTTCCGGAGGAAGTGTCGATTCGATGGTGGCAAATTATACTGCTACAAAGAAGAGACGGAAGCAGGATGATTTTACTCCGGGAGGAAGCAATAACAAGCGTCCGGACAGAGCGGTTATCTCATATTGTAATCTTATTCGAAGGAATTTCAAGGAGACTTCTCCAATTGTTCTGGGAGGAATAGAGGCGAGTTTAAGAAGGGTTACTCATTACGATTTTTGGAGTGATTCTCTCAGACGACCGATTCTATCAGATGCCAAGGCGGATTATCTGGTATACGGAATGGGGGAAAAGAGTATGCTTGATCTTGCCAAAAAGCTTAAGCAAGGGAAGCTTGGAGATTCGGTGAAAGGGGTAACATATCTTTCCGACAGACCCAATTACAAGTATCTGGAGTTACCGAGTTACGAGGAATGTCTGGAAAGCAAAGAAAATTTCACGGAAATGTTTCATCTGTTTTACCGAAATAATGATCCAATTACCGCAAAAGGATTGTATCAGAAAGTCGGGAACAGATATATTGTCCAAAACCCTCCGCAGCCTTCACCTACCGAAGAGGAGATCGATTCTTATTACGAGTTGGATTACGAGAGGGAAGTACATCCTTATTACGCAAAGCAGGGAAAAGTACGGGCACAAGATACGATACGCTATTCCGTTACAACCCACAGAGGATGTTACGGGGAGTGTAATTTTTGCGCGATAGCCGTTCATCAGGGAAGAAGAATTATCAGCCGAAGCGAGAGATCTATCTTAAGTGAGGTGAAGAGCTTTACAAAGGATAAGAAGTTTAAGGGGAACATTTCCGATGTCGGTGGACCCACGGCGAATATGTACGGTTACGATTGTACGAAAAAGATAAGTAAAGGAGCCTGCGACGACAAAAGATGTCTTTTCCCGGAAAAATGTAACGCCATGAAGCTTGATCACAGAAAGCAGATAAATCTTTTGCGAGATATAGAAAAAGTAGAGGGGGTTAAGAAAGTATTTGTAGCCTCGGGCATTCGTTACGATTTGGTTGCCTCTGATAAGGTTTCCGGTTTGCCATATTTGAAAAAGGTTGCAAAGGATCATACATCGGGGCAGATGAAGATTGCTCCGGAACATTCGGAAGAGAAAGTACTCAGGTTAATGGGTAAGCCGGGGAGGAAATCTCTTGAAGATTTTAAGAATATGTTTTACAAATATTCGAAAGAGGCGGGGAAAAACCAATTCCTGACATATTATCTTATAGCCGCTCATCCCGGGTGTGAAGATAAAGAGATGAGCAGACTTAAGGCGTTTGCGAGTGAGAAATTATCTGTTTCTCCCGAGCAGGTGCAAATATTCACACCTACACCTTCCACATATTCCACACTAGTGTATTATACGGGAAAGAATCCTTTTACCGGAGAAAAGCTATTTGTTGAGAAAGAAATTGCGGGAAAGGAACGTCAGAAGAGTATAATAGTTTCTTCCGAAAGAAGAGAGTTTACTCCTAAGCGTTCATGTGTAAAGCATTTCGCGAAGCCTGCCAAAGGGAAGAGAGGGAACGGTAGTAGAGGGAGATAGGATTGTGTGGGAACATATCTAAATATATGCTTTTTAATTGTATTGTTGAATGTGGTATGGAAATAGTTTAACTTAATATTGTAGTTGCTATCTTGCTAATGTGGAATTACATCGGTGTAATTACCCCTAATTTCTAACTGAATTTCAACAATTGATATCTTCCATGAAAAAAATAGCATTAGTATTATTTCTTCTTTTATGTCAGTCGGTATATTCTCAATCTGAAACTTTTCCATTAAGGTTCAGTCATAAGATAGATGGGAACTACAATTTTAGAATCGGAATGGAGGTTGACTCAAAATATCCTTTGGGGAGTAAGAATGAGTTAACGTGCAGTGTAGTATCAAACTCATTAAGTCTTGCGATTATGCAAAATCCTGAAGACAAATCGGAAATGTTGGTTTCTTTGAATCCTCTCTTATGGGGTTTGTGTTCTATTGGAAACAGTTCGGATCCCAAAAGTGGTGAAAGGATGTCATGTATCTCTGCCCCGTTTTCGATTACTCTGTTTTGCTTACAGCACTTGGCAAATTTGAAAATAGAACCACATTTGAGTGAAAAAACTCGTATTTCAGTAGGATGGAATACCGATTATTATTTAGTTTCGGATGAAGGACGGATTTCTTTCTGTCTTAGTGTAGGTCCGAAATATTGCATTGGAAAGTTTGATATGGGATTGTATTTCTATTATCATTATTTCGGGTTTGAGACCGCTACATATAGAAAATGTTCTGTGAGATTTGATTTTGCTTATCAGTTTGAAAAAAACAAAGTGACAAAATTTATTGCAAATTGCAGATAGGGTGCTTGCAGAGGATGAAGAATAATATAAAGATCAATTTACGTGACGGAGGAGAATGGGCAGACCACTAGGATTGTATTGTCGGAGATGAGAAAGGTTTGCGAAATTTGATGGAAGCATGTAAGAAAGCATTGGAAGAAGGGGAATATTTCGGAGATGATTTGGGCGATTATATTGGGATAAAAAAACTCGATCCGGATTGGTTTAAAGCTCCAGCGGATTCAACCGGGACCAAAATCGGAAATGTTGTTTTGAAAATATTTTTGATTGGTATTCTTGCATTATTAATTATTGGTATTATTACGGTGATAAAGTGGGGAATTAATATCTGATAGTGATGATAAATCGAACCGCAAACATACCCTTGATATTTGCGAACTTACCTTCTTTAACTTAGGAAAGATTTAATGCCATTTACATTTGTTCACCCTGTTGTAACCATACCATTGAGAAAATATTCCTTGCCATTGTCGGCATTGATTATCGGAAGCCTGACGCCGGATTTTAATTATTTCTTCCTCAAAGAATATCATGTCGGGCATACAATTCTAGGACAGTTTTACTTTTGTCTGCCGATTGGAATCCTCGCATTCCTAATGTATCATATGATTATTAAAAAGCCAATTATTGAGTTATTTCCGGAATCTCAATCGGGTAGGTTGGAGCAAATTAAAAGTCCCGATCTACGAAGTTTGAAAATCTATCCATTGGTTTTTCTCGGGCTTATTATCGGTTCGTTTTCTCACATAATATGGGATTCATTTACTCACGAATATGGATATGCCGTAACCCATTTCAGTCTGCTGCGGATGGAAGTGTTAAAAACTTCATTTGGTTCTCTGAAACTCTTCAAGATATTGCAACATGGAAGCACGCTGATAGGGGGAGCGATAATCTTGTTCTTATATTATAACTACATTCGTACTTCCGAAATTGTAGAAAATCCCAATACTCTTGTTTCAAATAAGATGAGAATTATTCTAATTGTATGTATGACAATTATCGCGAGCATGTTCTCTCTTGTAAAAGGATTTTCGGTTGTATTTCCAATCTCTGATTTTTCTTTATTTAGAAATTTTGTTGGAGTTGTGGTGAAATCATTTATCCCGACTGCTTTTATCCTATTGTTCCTCTATAGTATTTTATGGAATTGTTATTATAAAATGGTTTGTTGTAAAGGAAGCTTCTGATTTGAAAATTTTGTAAATAGAAGAGGACATGTTTGGGATGATTACTTGAGAGGGAAGAGATATCCGAATTCGATATTTTCCCTCAGTGTACTGTAATTGTAACTGAGAGTTCTATTTTGCTTTAATTTAACTTAATGAGGCAAATAATTGTGTTTGTTGTACTTTGAATTAAGCTTATCCGTTGAATTTAATTTAAGAATAGTCTAATTTGAGTATATCCTAAATTAATTGCGGTAGCAAGATTCAAAAACATGTTTCATTATAGAACTTGAGGGAGTAAAATGGACACACAAAATGATCAAGTAGAAGAATTGGAGTTGGGAAAAAGTGAAATTGCCTTGGAAGAAGCAAAAGTTGATCAGATAATTGATGTTACGGAATTCGAACAAAGCTTATCAGCGGCAGTTCTTTGGGGAGGGTTGGCTGCTTTATTAGGCGCAATAATATGGGCAGTAATTACAGCAATAACCGGATATCAGATTGGTTGGATGGCAGTTGGAATAGGAGTATTAGTAGGATTTGCAGTAAGAAAATTCGGCAAAGGAACTGATAATAGATTTGGTTTCGTTGGTGCGGGGATGTCACTATTCGGTTGTGTTCTCGGAAATCTTTTTACTATTGTTTTCTATATCTCAACACAATACGACCTATCCTATTTTGAAGTTTTGGGAAGACTTGATTTCGAAATAGTCGTTGGATTGTTAACAGAAACTTTTAGTGCTATGGATGCATTATTTTACGGAATAGCGATATATGAAGGATTCAAATTCTCTGTCGGGAAAGTTGCTGAGGAATAGTTGAACAGATTTAGGAGTAAAATAAGTTTTAGTCGGAGAGCCTACTCTGTAGCTAGCTTATTGCTATTAGCGGTGGTGATAGTAGTGTGGGTTTGGATTTCATGGAACGGGGTATATAAGTTAACTCATAGAGTGACTTTCCCATATGAAGAGGTGCTATATTCCGGTGTGATGAATGAGGATATTGAGAAGATTTCTATAGAAACAAGTGATTCTGTGACAATTAAAGGGATTATGGGATACTATCGGGAAGATAGACCGATTTTTCTTTTGTTGCATGGTAACGGAGGAGATTACGCCGGTAATTCCGAATTAATCGATTCGTTGTATAGCAATAATTACAATTTCCTCGCGATTAGTTTGAGATGTCATGGGAGCTCCGGAGGGGAGTTGAATGATATCGGGTATAGCGCAAGGCATGATGTAATTGCCACGGTTAATTACATCAAAGAGATGAATGATTCCGCGAAGATTATTATTGTCGGTCGGTCACTTGGGGCGGCCGCCGCAATTTTCGCATCGGGGGAGATAAATAGTAATGTTCTTGGTTATATTCTTGAGTCTCCTTATTACGATTTGAAAGAAGCTGTTCGAAACAGATTGGAATTATACTTACCCGGTGTTGTTTCCGATTTGGCGTATTGGAATGTATTATTCTTTTCAAATATATATTTGGAAGATTTATCCGCGATATCCCCTTATGATTCGGCTAAGAATTTACCTGTTGATAAGCCGGTAGTCTTTTTAGCGGGGGAGGAGGATAAAAGAGCCCCACTAAAAGATATACTATCAATCTCTTCGCGAGTTCAAGGGAGTGAAGTTGTTATTTTTAACGGCGCTAAGCATGAGTCTCTATTTCGATATGACGCTGATAAATATCTTGAGCAAATTGAAAGAGTAGTTGGTAGTATTAGTATAAATAAGTAATAATTATTGATGTGTAATTCTCCCCGAGACTTAGATTTCGTCAGAGCCAACTCATCACCCCGACTCTGTCGGGATCTAGGGACCCCTTCCCTTTTCTCTTGCGAAGTTATGCTGTCAACTTAGGCTGATTGCTCTAGTATCTGCATGGATATAATATGTCGCTCCTATGGAGCTCAAATATCTTCTTTGAATCCATTATCTACCGAGATACCGGCACCTATGGCGCCGGATAGGTATTTGTGCAAGGAAGTAATTTATAATTGCGTTAGGGCTTTAGAAAGAAACAATCTAGTTATATTTGTTAATGCGCTGTAGGCGCATTATCTCGGTAGATTATTGAGTTTACAAGATTATTTCCGCGCTGTAGGTGCGGTATATTATAGTTAACTATTAAGAATAATATTTTGATAGAATTTTTCATTTTGCCATACTAATGTTCGTAAGTTGACAGCATTGCTTGCGAGAGAGGGACTTTTCGATTGACTTTTCGATTGACTTTTTCCATTGTGTTGTATTGTAAAAGATTGGTGCAAGTACTAGCTCCCTTCTCTTGAGGGATGGGGCAAGAGAAGGGGAGACGTGTAAGCTTCTTTTGTTTTGCTGGTTTTGGATTTATTAGGATATATAAATTATTCTCTCTTAGCGCTGTCTTTTTGTAAGGAGATTATTAATATTAAAATTGTTGTATTGATTTTTATCGGCGCCGTAGGTCGAAGATCCCGACAAGGTCGGGGGGAAAGACAATCGGGAAATCCCGGAACAATAGAACTTGTTTACGAGCACCATATGTGCCAGCACCAGAGGTGCGCAATGCCTGTAGCGCCGGCGGCGCTACATGCCTTGGTTTTATACACTTTTTACGGAATAATTCGGGTTGTTATCCCGAACGTTGATGTAAATTATTTGAAGTAAAAATGGGGTAGATGTTTAATGAATATAATAATATGTTTTGTTGCGCGATAAAAATATAGTTGATTTAATTAAAATAATAATTTAACTTATTTGTGAAACTACTGATTTTGTTATTCTGGGTCATATTGAGACATTACGCATCGTGTGGTTCCTTAGTTGACTGGACGGGAAACAGAATGATTCGTAAATTGAAAATATATACAATTGTTCTTATTCCCTAAATCGGTTGGATAAAAACAATTGCTTTTACACACACGTTAGCCACAATTTAAAATTATGCACGAAATAAGAAATATAGATGGACAATTTGACGGCATTCAAAGTCTTGAAACTTATATCCTTGAAAAATGTTCGGAGCATAAAGCGGAGAAACGAGCCTTTGCTTTTGCCTTAATCGTTTACGATTTCAATGATCCACATATTACCAAAATACTTGAAGATGAAAAATACTTCAATGCTTTAGACCATACATCAGGTAAGTTTCTGACTGTTTTTTATGTGCACAGTGAATACATTAGATATCAAAGTGACAAGGTTAAGAAATCAATAACAATGCAAATTGAACTTAACGTGGAAAAAGTCAAAGGCCCCGTTAATATTAGTCCAAAATACTTAGGAGAGAAACTGATAAACAATGACTCTTTGCCATCACCTTCTGTAATTTTCTTTAATACATCAGATAATGTGATTATTGACTACACAATAGCAAGATTAAGAGAAAATGAAATCGAAAAGGGATTTAATGAACTATTGAAAATTGTTCAAACAGCCGTAAATATCTTGAATAAAGTGAAAGATGAAAACAGAGATAATGAGAACGAAATATTCAATTTACTAAAACAGTCAGTTGACAGATCAGAATTTTGGAAAAGTGCAAAAACCGGGTTCAATAAAATGATAAAGGTGAGAGACTTTCTCTTCTTTTGGCAAATATAAAAACTGTGGCTAACAACGCACATTGCTCACATTGGCAAGCCTCACGAGCCGACGCTCAAACCAAAGCTTTCCAAAGAGTGCAACTTTGCCGACACACTTCTATGAAATTCAAACATATTTTATACTGAAAACGATATATAAATCTTATATTAGTGATTTAAATTCTGAAACATAATGAACAGAATAAAAGAAGTATTAGAAGAGAAAGGAATAAAACAGACTTGGTTGGCTGAGAAACTTGGCAAAAGTTATAATATGGTAAACGGCTACGATAAAAACAGACAGCAACCAAGATTAGAGGTTTTATACCAGATTGCAGAAATATTGGAGGTAGAGGTTTCCGAGCTTCTAATTTCATGTACAAATAGGTAATAAAAATATGGCTAAAAAACAAAAAACAACTGATACACTAAACCTAGAATCAATTTTGTTTAATTGCAGGGAGTATTTACGAAGTAATGCATCACTTAACGATAAAAGGGACTTGCTTTTAACACTGGTTTTCTTGCGATTTATTGGCGAAAAGTTCGAAAATACGCAAGAGGAGATGAAGCAAGAATGTCTCAATAATGGAATTACAGATGAGGAAGTAATAAATTCCTTTCTTAATAGCCCAAGTCGTTACAAAGGGATAGCTTTTGTCCCAGAAAAATCACGTTGGTCAATGATTATAGACCAGCCTGCGTCTAAGTTAAATGCTTCATTGGATGATGCTATTCAAGAGCTTGAAAATAGTGGAGATACGTTTAAAGGATGTGTTCGGTTAGGATTGTTTACATCAATTAATCTCGAAGCCAACGTCATTAAGAAAGTTGTTGATGAAGTTAATAAAATTTCGCACAAAACTTTTGGTGAGGAGAAAGATTTAATTGGTCGTGTGTATGAATATTTCCTAAAATCGTTTGCGGTAAATGCAACCAAAGAAGAGGGCGAGTTTTATACACCACACGATATTGTTGAGCTGATAGCTGCTTTTATTGAGCCATTTGATGGCACGCTTTACGACCCTTGTTGTGGTTCGGGTGGTATGTTTATTCAGTGTGCTAAGTATGTAGAAGAAAAGAAAGGCGATATTGAAAAAGTAAATGTTTATGGACAAGAGAGAGATCCTGCTACCTATCGTCTTGCAAAAATGAACCTTGCTATGCGTGGTATCTCACACCATCTTGGCGAGCACAATGCCTCTACTTTTACGCAAGACTTACACAAAGGCTTAAGCTTCGATTACATTATGGCTAATCCACCATTTAACCTGAAAAAGTGGTACGATATTTCGTTAAGCAAAGATAGTCGCTGGGCCGACTACTCCGTGCCTCCTGAGGGCAATGCCAACTATGCATGGATATTACATATGCTTTCGAAATTAAAAGCTGGTAAAGGAGTAGCAGGTTTCCTACTTGCCAATGGTGCTTTGGGGGACGACGATGCTATTGCGATTCGCCAAAAACTAATCGAAAACGATAAGGTAGAAGCTATTGTGGTACTACCGCGTGAGCTGTTCTACACAACCGATATTTCGGTAACCCTATGGATATTGAATGAGAATAAAAAAGGTGGTGCATGGCACGACCGTAAATTGCGAAACAGAGAAAAAGAGATTCTCTTTATGGATTTACGCCAGTGGACTGAAAACCCCGTAAAGAAAGAGCAGAAAAAGAAAATAGAACTGAAAGCCGATCAGATAAAAAGAGCTGCCGAAATATACTTTAACTGGCAAAGTGAGGGAACCGATGGGGCAAACTATGCCGAACCTGAACTATACCGCTCGGTTGGTTTAGCTGAACTAGAGGAGAATAACTACTCCCTTGTACCAAGCCGATATATTGAATTTGTTGACCGTGATACTAATATCAATTATCACTAAGTACTAACCGAAACAGCAACAACAGTTTCTGACTTGCTGAACCGCCAACAAAAAAATGATAAAACGCTGCGTAATGCACTAAAACAGTTGGGGTATGAGTGTGAATAATAATTTCCGCTGGGTAAGATTAGGAGACTATATTGACCGAAGTATGGTCAATAATAAGAATTTGGAATATGGCGTTGAACTAATCGAAGGTGTAAACAGTAATGGTGAATTCTGTCCTCCCAAAGCTAATACTGTAGGAATAAATCTTCAGCCATATAAAATTGTACAAAATGGATACTTTGTATACAACCCATCTCGTCTAAACATTGGTTCTTTAGCATTTAGAACAGATGGCTTATGTATTGTATCGCATCTATATGTTGTTTTTCATCTTAATGAACTTGGAAAAGAGAAGTTACTGCCAGAGTTTCTTTTACTCTATTTTAAAAGAAAAGAATTCTTAAGGTTAATTGACTACTTAAACTTTGGAAGTCAAAGACCAGAATTTAATTTCTTTGATATGAGCGAAATCAAAATCCCTCTTCCCGACATCGATACTCAACAAGAGTTAGTCGATACCTACAATGGACTAAAAGCATTAGCGGAGCAGAACGAAGCCTTAATTAAACCACTCACCGAAGCTTGTCATGCATATATTGTCGATTGCAAAAAGAAGTATCCCGAAGTTGAACTGGGTGAGTATATAGAGGAGTTAGATGAAAGAAATTCGGATAATAAAATTAAAGCAGTAAAAAGTGTATCAGTAACAAAGGAATTTAAAGAAACTAATGCTAAGGTCGATAAAAACAACCTCCACGGATACAAATTAGTACCTCCAAACCATTTGTCTTATGTGCAGACTACTAAAAATGAGAAATGTTTTGCAAATGCACTTAATACTACAGATGAAACCTATGTAGTTACACAGGTTAATAGAGTTATTTATTCTAAGGATGATAATGTATTAAACATCGGTTTTTTACATTTAATATTGAAATCAACTGCGTTTGATAGATATGCTATTTTTAACTCATGGGGAAGTGCACGAGAGACTTTTGATTGGAGTGAGTTATGTAGAGTTCGTATTCCTCTACCCCCACCAGAAGTACAACAAGCAATAGTAAACCTATACAACTGTGCCGAAGAGGCAAAGAAAATAGCAAACGAGGCTCGTGTAAAAATGAAAACACTCTGCCCTGCATTGGTACAAAAGGCGATAAACGGATAGACCTAAACCAAGGATTTAACACTATGAAAAAAGGAAAGTTTTACGAAAGCGACTATGAAGAGGCCCTAATTGATTTGCTTGAGCAGCAGGGTTGGACATATACCTTTGGCGGTGAGATCGCTCGCAATAACCGGGAAGTATTACTTACCGATGATTTGACCGTTTATCTCAAAAAACGATACGATGAATTAACCGATTCGGATATTGAAGAGATTACAAACCACCTGCGTTACACAAGCGGGCAAACCCATTTTGAGTTGCTTCGTAACACTTACCACCTTATTCGCGATGGGTATCGCTATACACGCAATGGCGATGGCAAAATATTCGACATAGAGTATCTCGATTTTGAACCCGATAACTCAAATAATATTTATAGTTGTGTAAATCAGTTTGAAGTAGGCTATGGCCTAAAAGCCGATATTCGCATTCCGGATGTGTTACTTTTTATAAATGGTATTCCCCTATGCATCTTTGAACTTAAAAATCCAACCGATACCAATGCAACTATTGCCGATGCTTACGACCAAATTCATAGCCGATACAGAAGAGATATTCCGCACCTATTGCGTTACTGCCCACTATCTTGTATAAGTGATGCAACAGTAAACAATACAAAACTAGGAACAACCTACACACCATATAATCACTACTATGCCTGGAAAAAGATAAATAATGAGGACGAATCAGCCAAACGAGGTGCCGACCAGGTAAAAACCATCGTGGCTGGCGTGTATGAGCCTAATCGCTTTTTAGAGATTATTCGCGACTATGTTTACTTCCCCGACAAAGAATCGGAGAAAGAAGAAGAGATAGTATGTCGTTATCCTCAGTTTTTTGCTACCCGAATGTTAAGAGAGAGCGTACTAAAGGCACACTCCGCTAACAGCCGAAAGGGTGGTACTTACTTTGGTGCAACGGGCTGTGGTAAAACCTATACAATGATGTTTTTGGCTCGTCAGTTATCCTTGCGATGCAATGGGCTTGGATCACCTACAATTGTAATGATTGTGGATAGAGACGACCTGCAAACACAAGCGGGAAAACTGTTCCTTCGTTCGGAAGAGTTTTTATCGTTGGGGGCAGCTAAAATAATTGCCGACAGGCAAGACCTTAAAACGGAAATGTCAATTAGAAAATCTGGCGGATTCTTTATCTGTACTATCCAAAAGTTCTGTGAAGAGATAGGCGAACTGAATAGACGTAAAAACATTATCTGCTTTTCCGACGAGGCACATCGTTCACAAGTAAAATTGAATAAGCAACTAAAATTAAAAGATAGAAAAGAAGAAAGCGACGATAAAAAGGAGACACCTATAGGAGCATTCGTAACAAAACCTTATGCCGAGCATCTTCGTTGCGCCTTCCCCAATGCCACATTCGTGGGGTTTACAGGTACTCCGATAGAAGAGACTATTCAAGTGTTTGGTGAGGTGGTGGATAGCTATACAATGCAACAATCGGTAGAAGATGACATTACGGTTGCTTTGAAATATATCCCTCGCATAGCAAATGTTACGCTCGATAGCCAAAAAGCAAAAGAGATAGACGCTTATTACAAACAGTGTGTTGATGAAGGTGCTACGGAAGAAGATGTGGCATCAAGTAAAAAAGCAATGAGCGCTATGGAAGTGATTCTTGGTGATGATGAACGTTTAGAACGCCTTGCAAAGGATATTATAGAACACTACACCAATGCTTGTGAAAACAAATCTGATGTAGTACAAAAAGCAATGATTGTATGCAGTAAGCGTAAAATTGGATACAAATTACTGCAAAAGTTCAGAGAACAAAAGCCCGAATGGTTTGAAGAGAAGAAGTCGCCAGACGATAGCAAATTAACGGCTGATGAATTAAAGGAACTCTCTCCAATGCCGGCAATAGCAATGGTTGCTACACGTGGTGCAAATGACCCGGAGGATATGTATAACTACATAGGGGATAAAGCTCGAAACAAAAAGCTTGATGATGCATTCAAAATGGAGAATTCAAATTTCCGCATCGTTATAGTTGTCGATATGTGGATTACAGGATTTGACGTTCCTTGTCTATCATTTCTCTATAACGACAAACCTCTACAAAAACATTCTCTTATTCAAACAATTAGCCGTGTCAACCGGAAATTTGAAGGCAAAGAATTCGGTTATATTATTGATTATATCGGTATTCGCGAAAATATGATGGAGGCAATGCGTAAGTTTGGAGGCGACTCATTTGGCCCGAGCGAAGATGATGTAAAGCAAGCTTTAGAATCTTTAATTATTGAGTTGAAAATAATCAGTGATGTATTTGCTGATTTTGACATAACTCCATTTACCGATTCAAAGACAACTCCATTGGAGCGATTGGAGTGTTTATCTTCGGCAGCCGACTACATAATCACACTAACTGAGCAACTTAATCTTAGTAATGAAAAAGATAAGCCCAAAACAGTTAGCGTAAAGACATTCTTTATGGCTCATATAAGACGACTAAGGTCAGCTTACGACATTTGTCAGCCATCAAATGTGCTTACAAATGAGCAACTCTCCTTATCGCAATGTTTTATGGCGGTGGCTTCTTATATCAGAAAAACATCGGGCGATAAACACGATGCTGAAAGTATGAACCTTGTGGTTGAAAAAATGGTTGCAGAAGCCCTGAAATGCAATTCGGTGGTAAATATTTTAGATACCGATGTTGAAGAGAATATTTTTAGTCCTGAGTTTGTGGAGCAGTTGGACAACATAAAGCTTCCAGCCACCAAACTTGAAGTTTTAATTAAGATGCTTCGTAAGGCAATAAAAGAGTACAAGGATACAAATAAAATAGCAGCCGAAAAGTATGAAGAGCTGCTGAATAAAACGCTTGAAGAGTACCATAACAGAAGGGCAAGTTTATCTTCAGATGAAGCCACTGCAACACAATCAGAGGCAGTAGATTCAATTATTCGAAATGCTACCCGACAGGCTTTGGAGATAATGTCGAAGTTAGGAGAAGACAAAGAGAGTTTTAGAAAACTAGGATTGACTTTCGAGGAAAAAGCTTTCTATGATATTCTTATGCACCTACGAGACAAGTATAACTTTGAGTTTGGTGTGGATAAAAAGGAAGGTAACTTAATTATAAACGATAAATGTAAACGCTTAGCTAAGAAAATTAAAGAACTTATTGATGTGCAATCCTCGTTTACTGATTGGCTCAACAACAGTAATATAAGAGCAGACCTTAACCAAAAAATATTCATCTGTTTAGTAAAGAATGGTTATCCACCTCAACATAACGATGAAGTATTCGATCAAGTAATGGAACAGGTGGAAAATTTCAAACTGTCCAGTCATGAAAAGACTTTACAGTGAAAGTTCCGCCCCCTTAGGAATCGTCCCGCCACTCTTCGGAATCGTTCCGCCCCTTTCGGAAACATTCCGCCACCCACCGGAAACATTCCGACACCCACCGGAAACGTTCCGCCACCCTTCGGAATCGTTCCGCTCCTTTCGGAAACATTCCGACACTCTTCGGAATCGTTCCGCCACTCACCGGAAACGTTCCGCCACCCTTCGGAATCGTTCCGCCCCTTTCGGAATCGTTCCGACACTCTTCGGAATCGTCCGGCACATTTGCCCTTGTTCTTCTCAGTGGTCTCTGCGTCCTCCGTGGTGTGTCTCTCTTTGGCAATACACCTGACTCCGAGTCCATTTCCGATAATTCAGTTCGCAAAGATCTTTAGGCCGACGATTCCGAATATTATCATTGAGAGAAAGATTAGTTTTGCGTTTTTCGAAACAGCAATAAAACTATCGCTTGATAGGGGATATAGCTTATTTAATTTTTCGTGTAGATTGGTCATCCGTATCGAAATAGTTTATTGACGAAAGGTAATAAGATAATAATCGGTTAATAAAGATGAATGATTAGTTGGGAAAGAAAAGAATAAAAATATTGGGAAAAGTAATGAAATGAAAGCTAAGTAAAGGAATAAAAAAGAATCGTACACCCAGAAGGATTCGAACCCTCAACCTTCTGATCCGTAGTCAGACGCTCTATCCAATTGAGCTATGGGTGCAGAAAAACAGACCTCAATTATAACAAAAACTTCCGAAAAATACAAATGATTTTTCCGGGGAATGAACAAGTAAGATCGAAAAGGATCAATAAAATAGGGGGTATTATAGCTTATGGTTGCCGGTAAGCCAAGAAAAGATGAGGTGAAAGAGGATATCGCTATAATAAAGATTAATAAAAATGAAAAAAACACGAAATATTTTAGATAAAAGGGAATCTTTTCCCAAAATAAATTTTGAAAGAAAGATGATTTTGTTATTTTTGTCCAACTCATAAAATAAATGTCTAATCCAACCAATTGAAGAGCTTATGAAAAAACAAAATCTGTTATTAATCCTCGGTTTATTCATAATTCCATCATTATTTTTAAATGCACAAAGTAAAGAGAATATGGACGCAGCAAAAAAAATCATCGAAGAAGTAAAGGGAAAATACGCTCCCGATAAGAGAGTAGCCTGGTTTGATATCAAACCTCAGATCAAGGAAGAAAAATTAGTATTGAAAGGGAAGACTAATTTGGAAGAGGCTAAGGCCGAGTTGATTGAGGGACTGAAAAAATCGGGAATCGAAGCAAATGATCAAATAGTAACATTACCTTCGGAAGAGTTGAAAGGAAAGGATTACGCCGTAGTAAATTTATCGGTTTGTAATATTCGTTCGGCACCTAAACATTCTGCAGAAATGGCAACTCAGGCAATGCTTGGTACCCCTGTGAAGGTATTGGATTATGATAAAAACGGTTTTTACCAGATTCAGACTCCTGATGATTATATTTCATGGGTAGACGCTTCCGGTATTGCCAGAAAAACAAAAGATGAATTGGATGAATGGTATTCCGCAAAGAAAGTAATTTTCATGAAGGAATATGATTTTGTTTATTCAAGACCTGACACCAAATCTTCCAGAGTATCGGATGTTATTATGGGAAACATTTTGAAATATGTCGGGGAAGAAGGAGAATTTACCGAAGTTGAATTTCCAGACGGAAGAAGAGCATTTGCGGAGAAGAAATATTGCAAAGACTACTCGGAATGGTTAGCGGCCGCAACACCTGAGGCTGAAAGTTTAATCGAGTTAGGCAAATCATATATGGGACTTCCTTACTTATGGGGAGGAACATCACCTAAAGCAATGGATTGTAGCGGATTTATGAAAGTTTTATACTTCTTGCACGGAGTAATTCTTGATAGAGACGCGTCACAGCAATATTACAAAGGTGAATTAGTTGAAACTGCGAATAATGATTTCAGCAAACTTCAGAAAGGTGATTTGATCTTTTTCGGTAAAAAGGCCAGAAACGGAAAGAAAGAGAGAGCGACTCACGTAGCCCTATATATAGGAAACGGTGAATATATACATGAATCGGGAAGAATAAGAATTAATAGTTTGGACAAAGACGCTGATAACTTCAGCGAGTACAGATTGAAGAGTTTTTTAGGGGCCAGAAGAGTTATTACCTCTTTGGATAAGAACGGAATAACAACAATAAAAAATAACCCTTATTACAGCGGAGTTAAGTAATGAAACAGAACAGACGAGATTTTCTGAAAACTTCCGGTATTCTCGCGGGCTCGGCTATAGCTTTTGGTAGTAGTTCCAGTATAATCGCGAAATCAGTTAATATTAAAACAGGCAATTCGAAAATGAAACTAACATTCAGACCTTATACGCTTGAATTGAAGCACGTGTTTACGATCGCTACAAGTTCCAGATCAACAACTCCTGTAATGCTTACTGAAATAGAGTATGAAGGGGTAACAGGTTACGGTGAAGCTTCAATGCCACCATATTTGGGTGAATCACAAGAGACAGCAGCCAAATTTTTGGCGAAAGTTGATTTAAGTCAATTCAAAGATCCTTTTGAAATGGAAAAAATATTGGATTATGTCGATTCCATAGAAGAGGGTAATAAAGCAGCTAAAGCCGCTGTTGATATAGCTTTGCATGATTTGGTAGGAAAGCTTATCGGACAACCTTGGTATAAGATCTGGGGATACGACGCTTCCCTAACACCAAACACTTCTTATACTATTGGTATTGATACACCGGAAGTTGTTCGCCAAAAAGTAAAAGAAGCAGAAGTTTACAAAGTGATAAAAGTAAAATTAGGTCGAGATACCGATAAAGAGATGATTGAGACTATTCGTTCGGTAACAGATAAGCCATTGGTTGTAGATGTTAACCAGGGGTGGAAAGACAAGCATTTTGCTTTGGAAATGATTCATTGGTTAAAGGAAAGAGGAATAGAGTTTGTCGAGCAGCCAATGCCAAAAACTCAGATTGATGATATGGCATGGTTAACAGAGAATTCTCCGATTCCTACAATTGCTGACGAAGCATTGCAGAGAATTCCTGATGTTGTAAAGGCATATGGAGTTTATTCCGGAATTAACATCAAATTGATGAAATGCACCGGTATGAGAGAAGCTCATAAGATGCTTGATTTGGCCAGAGGCCTGGGAATGAAAGTAATGATCGGTTGTATGACCGAAACTTCATGCGCAATTTCCGCTGCCGCTCAGTTATCGCCAATGTGTGATTGGGCTGATCTGGATGGAAATCTTTTGATTGGGAATGATATTTATGATGGTGTTAAAGTAATTGACGGTAAAGTAATACTTAACGATCGTCCTGGCATCGGAATAAAGAAAATATAGATTTTATAAGGCCGCATTGAAAAATGTGGCCTTTTTCTTATCTCTTACCCCACCAAATCTTTATTATCCTGATGCTATTCAGCATACTTTTTTTTATCTTCTTTTTAATCTGATCGTAAGAGGGAAGCGATTGGAAATTCTTCGAAAAAATCATCAAATAAAAATATATAGAATAAGATGAAGTGCCCTTTGTGTAAAAGGATTTACGAGGATGATACGCTCGTCTGTGTCGAGTGTAAAATATCTCTTTGTGAAGAATACTATCCGACAGAAGAAATAGTAAGCTATGAAGGCTTATTAAGATTACTCGAAGAGAGGGAGGGAAAACTGAAACTTTCCGTAATTACCGAAGAAGTTGAAAAAGAAAGGAAGTTTTATTTCCCGAAGCTAGGGGTCGGATACGCTTGGGCGCAAAAAGTAAATGTGTTGTATAAAGGAAGAATTCTATTTCAATTAAAGACAGTTGAGGTGGGTAAGGAGAGTAGTTGGTTTTTCCCCGGCTTCGGGTTCGGTTACGGTTGGGCTCAAAGGATGGTAGGTGAGATAGGGGAGGCAAAGATAAATTTGGAGACAATAAAGGTAGCGAGAGATAAGAGATGGAATATTCTATCTTTCGGGTTTGGTTACGCATTCGCAAAGGAGATGAAAGGTAGAATCGGCAAGAATATTTCAGCTTTTCTGAGATTTGAAGAATCGGAGCGATCAAAAGATTTTCTTTTTCCCGGATTCGGATTCGGATTCGGCTATGAATGGGAAAAAGGGGGTAGTTTAATGTTATCATTAGAGACCGGAAGAAATGATAGAAAGTAATACGAAATATTTTACCATAGCCAAGTCTGAAAGAGGTAAACTGTATCACGCAAGTGAAGCGCACGGAGGTAGTACGTTTCATTGTCCTTTCTGCAACAATGAGATGGTACTGAAACGGCAAAAAGAAGGAGTTTATGATAGCCATTTTATCCATCGTATACCTAATAGTAATTGTTCTCCGAAAAAAGTTAATAAACTTGTAAGTAAGTATCTGTTATTTAATAGAATTGATAAGGCGTTAAACAGTGGCGCGTATTTGGCATTGGAATGGGTGTGCTATCATTGTGATGAGAATCATAACGGAAATCTATTAAGCTCGATTCATCATATCGAAATGGACTCGAGGGTTGGAGATTATTATCCCGAGATTGTTTTATTTAATAAAGAAGGGATTGTGAAGAGTGTAATCCGAATAGTTTCGGGAAAAGGGGTTGCAAGAGATGAATTATATTTTTACAGAGAGAACAGTATCGTATTGGTAGAATTCAAATACGGAGAAGATTTGAGTTTAGGGGAATATGAAAAAGAAAAGTTATTCCCGAAATTTGTTGATTATTGTTTTAATCCTAAGTGCGAATCGTGCCATCGATATTTGCGAAACACGGAGATGGCTATAACAACGGTTATTTGTCCTTCATGCGGGCGACCTAAAAAAATAGCATTAGTAGTGGATAAATATGGAAAACAAGTTTTCTATTACGGTCCGAAATATTTTTCGAAGGAAGAGATAGGGATTGCGCGTATTAAAGGAGTTTTGATGGAAAGAGTATTCGTAAGTGAGTATAAAAGGGAGCAACTTGTAAATACCTGTGATACTTGCGGATATTATGTATTGGATTCGGAAGTATATGACGAATATGAAAAAGAGGAGAATGTAAAGGAATATATAAAGATAGGAATGCACTGTTTGAATTGTTCTCTATCGCAGACAAAAAAAGAGAGCAAAGAACGGTAATCACCGTCCTTTGCCTGAAAATATTTTAATCTTTGTCATCAACAAAATGAACCAGAAGAGCAGCTACAATCATAGAAAGTCCTCCCAAAAGAAGAGCGTAGATAGCGTCTCCACCGAAAAGATCCCGAACAAAGAATCCGAGAATGGCAGCAGCAGTTATTTGAGGAATCACGATAAAGAAATTGAAAATTCCCATATATACTCCCATTTTCTTTTGCGGAAGTGATCCGGTAAGAATCGCGTAAGGCATAGCAAGAATTGAAGCCCAAGCCAGTCCGATTCCCAATTCGGAGATTAACAAGAGATCGGGATTTTTTATTACATAGAATGAAGCAAGAGAGATTCCACCGATAATCAAACTGATAGCGTGCACGGTTTTTCGGGATGTTTTCTTGGCTAACCACATAATAAAAAAGGCCATAATTGCGGCGAATCCGTTATAGACTGCCATTAGAACTCCAACCCAGTCTGCTCCTTGATTATATAAAGCCGAAGAGGTATCTGTAGCTCCATAAATGTGACGAGTTACTGCCGGAGTAGTATAAATCCACATCGCGAAAAGAGCGAACCATGAAAAGAATTGAACATAGGAAAGTTGTATCATGGTTTTGGGCATTTTGAACAAATCATTAGTAATTACGACAACACCGGATGATGTTTTATTCGATTTGACCAGAAAGCCAACAAGTAACTGCAAAAGTCCGAATAGAGTAGCGCCCCCGAAGAAAACGCTTAATCCGTAATCAAGATAGTCTCTTGTCCAAAAGATCAAGAGAAGTGCCGCTCCGATTGTAGTCCAAATCATTCCGTTATTTATGAATTTCTTGTATGGCAATATTTCTCCGTGATCGCCGGAAGAGTTATTATCCTCTTCCTCGGAAAACTTAGCCAATTCTTCCGGGGAATATTCCTTGGAAGTAAAAACGGTGTAAATAACAGAAAGTAAGAATACAGCTCCACCG
The DNA here is from genome assembly GCA_942492055.1 of uncultured Ignavibacteriales bacterium. Lineage (GTDB taxonomy): Bacteria > Bacteroidota > Ignavibacteria > Ignavibacteriales > Melioribacteraceae > CALODP01. The sequence goes on from CALODP010000023.1 coordinate 25,763, forward strand.
ATATAAAAGGCGAATTTCACAGACTCCGGTATAGCTCCTTCCGGGGCGGTATTTGAAATACCGAACCAGTTGGTCATCATATAGGGGAGTGCCGAAGCGATAATAGCGCCCGTACCGATAAAAAAGCTTTGCATTGAAAACCCTATTGTACGTTGTTCGGATGGAAGATTGTCTCCGACGAAAGCGCGGAAGGGCTCCATTGATACATTGATTGAGGCATCCATTATCCAAAGCATTCCTGCGGCAACCCAAAGAACAGGTGAGTTCGGCATAATGAATAAAGCAATTGATGCCAAAATTGCGCCGATCAAGAAATATGGACGTCTTCTTCCAAGTTTTGTCCATGTCCTATCACTCATGTGTCCGATGATAGGTTGGATAATTAAGCCTGTAACCGGAGCAGCAATCCATAAGATAGGTATTTCATCGATACTAGCTCCCAGTGTTTCGAAAATTCTGCTTACATTCGCGTTTTGAAGCGCAAAGCCGAATTGGATTCCGAGAAATCCGAAACTCATGTTCCAGATTTGCCAGAATGATAATTGAGGTTTTTTCATAATTAATTCACCGATTGATTCTGTAAATAGAAAATTAGAACGAGTTGAAAATACTAAATGTCTGGATAATTATTAAATTGTAGCGAATGATTTTTTATGGTTTTGCAGAGATATTATGAAAATTGAAGAAATAATTGAGAATATTGAATACGGAAGATGGAAAGCTTTCTTTTACACACCTCCGATATATTCCAACGCAAAGTCCTATATTTTTAGGGAAACGGAGAAAAGGGTTATTGCCAGGGATAAAAGTGAATTGTCCGAAGCTCTCAAAGAGATCGAAGAGCTGAGAAAGGATGGCTATATAGGTTTCGGATATATTGAGTACGAGGCCGGTTATCTTTTGGAAGAGAAGCTAGAATCGTTTTTTTCTAATGATGACGGACATCCGATTCTTGAATTCAATTTTGCAAAGCGAGATTCTATAGTTGCAATTCCCTCCGAAGAGATTGATCACAGTGGACTAAAGGAAATACTATCGACTAAGACCGAACCAATTAGGGATTTTTGTCTCAATGTAGATGAGAGCGAGTATTTGCAAGGGATTAATAGTGTTAAGAAATATATTGGTGAGGGGGATACATACCAGGTTAATTATACGGTAAAGGGGAAATTCGAATATGAGGGATCTATTGTCCCTTTGTTTGCGAAACTTATATTCGGACAATCTGCCGAATACACAGCTCTAATAAATGATAATGAAAGACTAATTATTTCATTATCTCCCGAATTGTTTTTCAAAACGGAGGAGGATGAAATAACTGCTTTGCCGATGAAAGGGACAATAAAGCGAGGAAAAGAGATAGCTGAAGATTTGTGTAGAAAGGATGAGTTGTTTGCCAGCTGTAAAAATCGGGCAGAGAACATAATGATTGTTGATCTATTGAGGAATGATATCGGAAAGATTAGTCGATTAACAAGTGTTCACGTTCCTCGAAAATATGAGATCAAAAAATACGAATCACTTTGGCAAATGATTTCGACTGTAAAGGGCCGACTAAAGAAGGTAAGTTTTGACGAAATAATAAATAATCTATTCCCCTGCGGATCAATAACCGGAGCTCCGAAAATTCGAACGATGGAGATAATAAACGAATTGGAAAAAGAGAGACGAGGAGTTTATACCGGTACAATAGGGCTAATTGATCGGAATCGAATGGTGTTTAATGTTCCTATAAGAACTTTGGAGAAAGGGCATGGTGAATCGGAATGGGAGTTAGGAATAGGGAGTGGTGTTGTTTGGGATAGTGACGCAAAAGAAGAATTTGAGGAGACAAAACTAAAAGGACGGTTCTTAACGAATCCTCCGGAGTATTTTGAGTTGTTCGAAACAATGTTAATTGATAAGGGAAAGATATTTCTTTACGATTATCATTTGGATCGGTTGAGAAAGAGTGCTGATTATTTTCTATTCATTTTTAATGAAGAAGTATTTTCCGATTATCTCAATTCGATTATTAGCAATATTGACAGAGCAAAGAGATATAGAGTGAAAATTCTCCTTGATAAATGGGGTGGAATCAGACATGAGATTGTCGAATTTGCGGATGGAGAATATAAAGGGAAAGTGAAGATTTCCGAAAACCGAATAGATTCGCAAAACAAATTTCAATATTTTAAAACCACGAACAGGGAATTGTATTCGAAAGAGTTCTCCGCTAAAGAAGATGAATTTGACGAAGTATTTTTCCTCAATGAAAAAGATGAATTAGCCGAGGGAGCCATAAGTAATATTCTGCTTAAAAAGGGAGGTATACTTTTCACTCCAAGTCTTGAATCCGGAATACTTGAGGGGTGTTTCAGAAGTTATTTGGTTGATAACGAAGAAGTAGTAGAAAAGAAATTAACAATAAAAGATTTGCGCGATTGCGATGAGATATACTATATAAATTCCGTAAGAAAAAAAGTATCTGTAAAGGAGATTTGGTACAAGGATAAATGCATAAAAAGTTGTAATTAAGGAATTTGATGTGATCTGATTCTTATGAGATGGGAAATTATTTTTTTATATTTCGATTTCATACAATAACTACTTAGTAGCTCAAATGAGTCCCGAAAAAAAAGAAACTTCCAAAAGAAAAGAAGACCATCTTAAGATTTGTATCGAAAGAGAGGTAGGTTTTAAGAATAAAACTACCGGATTCGAACGATATGGATTTATTCATGAAGCATTACCGGAAATTGATTTGGATGATGTAGATCTTTCGTGTGAATTTCTCGGTAAAATAATTTCTTTCCCTTTTCTAATTTCCTGTATGACCGGAGGCTCGAAGAATGCCATTTCAATTAATGAACAATTAGCAGAAGTAGCAGCCGAATTAAATATTCCAATAGGGGTCGGAAGTCAACGACAGGCTTTGGAAAATAAGGACTATCACGAATCATATAAGATAATCCGCAATAAAGCCGGTAGAATTCCTATATTAGGGAATATCGGAGCGGCTCAGGTTGCTGAGTTGGAAAATTCTGATTCAATTAAGTTTTTGATTGATATTATTGAAGCCGATGCGCTATATGTACATATTAACCCGTTACAAGAAGTGATTCAGCGGGGTGGTGAACCCAGATTCAAAGGAGTCCTTAAAAAAATTGAGATGTTATGTTCGGAAGTTGCGGTACCTGTTTTTGTAAAAGAAGTAGGTGCCGGAATTAGTAAAAGAACAGCAAAAACCTTGTTGGATGTAGGTATAAAAGGGATTGATGTAGCAGGAGCCGGAGGAACGAGCTGGGCAGCGGTAGAGCTATTAAGAAACGGAGAGCCAGATCAAAACTACTATTGGGACTGGGGTTTACCAACCAGTTATTGTGTTAAAGAAATTGCCGCTTTGAAGAACGATTACGATTTTGTTTTAATTAGTTCCGGCGGAGTGGATAATTTTGACGCAATTGCCAAATCCTTGGTTTTAGGGGCTGATATTACCGGAGCGGCCAGAAAAGTACTGACAGCATTGTCGCAAAACGGTGCTGATGGCGTAAATAAGTTAATAATCGATTGGTTCGAAAATGTAAAAAAAATAATGTTTCTTACCGGTTGTAAAAATATATCCGAATTAAAGAAAGTAAAACTGATAAAAAAAGAGGAATTGTTTTGACAGATACTACAATATTCCAAAAGTATAAAACTGAATACGAAACTGAAAGAGATAGAATAGAAGAAAAACTCGCAAAGTTGCTTAACGGTGAAAAACCTGATTCATTGTATGAGCCATGTGCATATATTTTGAAGAGCGGAGGGAAAAGGCTTAGAGCATATTTGGTATTACTTTCAGCGAAAGCTGTCGGTGGAAAATATGAACAAGCATATAATGCGGCGTTGGCTGTAGAAATATTTCATAATTTTACTCTAGTACATGACGACATTATGGATAACGCCGATAAGAGACGTGGAAAGGCAACATTGCATGTATTATATGATATGAGTACCGCGATTTTAGCGGGAGACAATCTAATTGGCATTGGTTACAAACAGTTGTTAAAAGATTGTAACGAAAACGCCAAAGATGTATTGGGGATTTTTACTCAAGGCATAATTGAAGTTTGCGAAGGTCAGAGTCTTGATACTGATTTTGAAAATAGAACTGATGTAGCCATTGATGAATATTTAACAATGATCAGTAAGAAGACAGCCGCTTTATTGGAAGTTTGTTGTATGATCGGCGCGACTATTGGTGGTGGCGATATAGAAAAGGTAGCAGCCCTAAGGGATTATGGTAAATATCTCGGGTTAGCTTTTCAGTTACAAGATGATCTTCTTGATATTATGGGAGATGAATCGGAATTTGGAAAGAGTGTCGGAAAAGATTTGATGGAAGGAAAGAAAACATTCCTTTTCTTGAAAGCTCTTGAAAAAACAATCGGAACAGATGATCATCTACTGATGAAAAAAGTTGTAGAAGATAAAGGCATTGCAAAAGAGGAAGTGAAGAAGTATCGTGATATATATGTAAAATACGGTGTAATAGAAGAAACAAAATCGGAAGTTGAGAAGTATACCAACCTTGCTTTGAAAGCTTTGGAAAAGTTAAATGATTCCGAAGCAAAAGAACAACTAATTTGGTTAGCAAAAATATTGATAAACAGAAGCAAATAGATGATTGAAAAAAAAATAAAGATAATCAATAACGCTGGACTGCACACCAGACCCGCAGCTACAATCGTAAAGATAGCAGCAAAATATAACTGTGAATTTTTTATTCATAAAGACGGTTTAAATGTAAACGGCAAGAGCATTATTGGAGTTATGACTTTAGCAGCAGCCAAAGGGAGTGAAGTTACTCTTTCTTTTGAAGGGGAAGACGAAGAAAAAGCGGCTAGAGATATTGTAGAGTATTTTGAGAGAGGATTTGATGAGTTATAACAAATCAAAGCAAATAAGAAATATTCTGCGTGGAATTCCCGCGGCAGCAGGAATAGCCATCGCGAAATGCTTCATTTATGAGAAGGAGATCGAAGAGGTAAATCATGAAGAGATTACCGACATAGATGAAGCAATATCCTCTTTGCACGAAGCAATAGAAAAATCGAAGAGTGAGTTGACGAAAATATTCAGCCTTGCGGTTGATAAGCTTGGTGAGAAACGTGCTGCTATTTTTGAGGCTCAATTGATGATACTTGATGATCCGGTATTGTTGGAGACTATTGAGAAGAGGATTGAGAAAGAGAGAAAGACTCCCGAGTTTATTGTTGACGACGAAATATCAAAGTATACTCAATTATTACGGGCTTCAAAAGAAGCTTATATGAAGGAAAGGTCTCATGATATTGAGGATATAAAGAATAGGATAATTCGTAATCTTAAAAAGAAAAAATGGAAATCTCGTATAAAAAGTGATGTTGTCGTTGTGGCGAATTCTTTAACGCCTGCGGATACTGTTTTATTTGCCAGAGTTAATGTTAGAGGATTTGTTACCAATATGGGTGGAATTACTTCTCACGCTGCCATTGTGGCCAGATCACTGAATATACCCGCGGTAGTAGGATTAAGAGATGCCACAGAGAAAATTAAAAACGGTGATACAATAATAATTGACGGATTTCACGGTGAAGTGATTCTAAATCCAACAGAAATTCAAATCAGTTATTATAAGGCAAAGTTAGAGCAATTATACAAAATCGAGGAAGAGCTAAAACAACTCAAAGATGTTGAAGCGGAAACAGAGGATGGCCGGAAAATTACTATAATGGCTAATCTGGATTTGATGGATGAACTTGTTTTTGCAAAGAAGAACGGAGCGAAGGGAATAGGGCTTGTAAGAACCGAGCAGATATTTCAGGAGACGGAAACCTTTCCTAGCGAAGAAGCACAGGCAACGGTCTATTCGAAATTAGCTGATGAGATGTATCCGAATTCAATAACAATACGTGCTTTTGATATTGGCGGAGATAAGGTATTACCTTTTGATGTAAAAGAGCCGAATCCAATGCTGGGATGGAGAGGGGTCAGATTTTTGCTGGATAATGCAGATTTGTTTAAAACTCAATTGAAAGCTATACTCAGAGCAAGCTCCAAAAAGAATGTGAAAGTAATGATTCCGATGATTTCTTCGATTAAGGAAATACGAGAATCGAAAAACGTATTAGAAGAATGCAAAGATGAATTAAGGAAGGAAGGGATTGAATTTGATGAGAATATTCCATTTGGAATAATGATTGAAGTCCCGTCGGCAGCAGTACTAGTAAGGGAATTTTCACAAGAGGTTGATTTTATTAGTATTGGAACAAATGATCTTATTCAGTATTTATTAGCGGTTGATCGAGGGAATGATATAGTTAGTGATCAATATCAGGAATTTCATCCGGCCATAATTAGAACGCTTAGCATAATAATAAAATCAGCAAAGGAAACAGGAACCTGCGTTAGTATGTGCGGAGAGATGGCGGCTGATAGATTAGCGATTCCTTTACTCGTAGGATTAGGACTTGATTCGGTAAGCGTTAGTCCTGCAACTATTCCTTATATCAAAAGAATTATTCGTGGTGTTACATTCAAAGAAGTGGAAGAACTTGTAAATGAATGTATGAAATTATGTACAGAGGAAGAGATTAAGACAAAGATCTATAATTTCTATTTGCATAAGTTTGTAGATGACGTTGATAAAGTTTTGTAGAAGTTGCGATAAAAGTATTGTGGGTGAATTAATACATTGAAGAAATGAAGCTAAGATTTATTTTCAGATGTAAATACTTGTATCACTCAAATAAAGAGACTTTCTTTGCAAAAGCTTGTCTCAAAATATTTTCTGGTTATTGCGCTTCTCAGTTATACAGGGGCGCATGCCCAATTCTATTTTTTCGGTCGGAACAAAGTTCAATACGAAGAATTCGATTGGAAAGTTCTGAAGACCGAGCATTTTAATATTTACTATTACGATGATTTCGGAGAGATGGCGGAAATAGGAGCCAAGTTTGCCGAAGAAGCTTATAGTCACCACAAAGTGAAATTTAATCATCTAGTAACACGCCGAATACCACTCATTTTTTACAATACTCACAATCATTTCCAACAAACAAATACTACCCCAGGCTTTATTCCGGAAGGCGTCGGAGGCTTCTTTGAGTTTCTAAAGGGAAGGGTTGTTATTCCCTTTTTAGGATCATTGGAGCAATTTCGGCATGTAATCTGGCATGAATTGGTTCATGTATTTATGGTAAATAAAATCTACCATGTGTTGGCAAATCATAGGATTCCTGCTGATAACCTTCCGCCGCTATGGTTTGTAGAAGGGTTGGCCGAGTTTTGGTCGACAAAATGGGATACCGACGCGGAGATGGTTATGAGAGACGCAATTCTTAACGGATTGTTTATCGATCTTGAAACTCTGGGGTATTTGAGTGGTGGCTTTATTATGTATAAGGAAGGACAGCACTTTCTTGAATTTGTTAAACGGGAGTACGGGGAGGAAAAAATACTATTGCTTATGGAGAATTTCTGGCGATTCCCAAAGTTTGACAAAGTGATCGAGTTTACTATTGGAGAATCGATTCAAGAGATTAATGATAAATGGGAATATTCTCTAAAAGCTCAATTCTATCCGTTGTATTCGGAGAATATGCCTCACCGGATAAGCGGAAAGAGAATCACAGAAAAAGGATTCAATTTTTCTCCCGTCTTCTTTGAAGAAGATACAAATCGGTATGTGTTCTATATTGGAAATATTGACGGATATTCATCTCTGTACAAACAAAAACTTAATGAGGAAAATAATCCGGTAGCTGATGCTGAAAGAATTATCAAAGGGGAGAAGGAGGAAGTCTACGAAGCTTTTCATCTGTTGAAGCCATCATTATCAGTATCTGAAGATGGAGTTTTGGCATTCGTAACAAAATCAGGAGCGCGAGACGCTATCCATTTATATTCTATTAAGCAAGATGAAATAATTAAGCGGTTTCAATTTGATGATTTGCTTACGATAGAAAGTCCTAAATTTTCGGATGATGGGAAGAAAATCGTTTTTTCCGCAATTGACAGAAAGGCCTATTCGGATATTTTTGTTTTGGATCTTGAAACCGGTGAGCTTGAAAGGATGACTAATGATTATTACTCAGATATTAGTCCGATATTTTCTCCGGACGGTGAACGAATCATTTTTTCTTCGGATCGCTCGGAAGGTTTGTGTGAAGGGAGGTATAATTTATTCGAATTGTCTTCTTCTTCGGGTAAGTTGGAGTATCTTACTTTTGTAAATGGCAATTGCTCAAATCCACAGTTTTCTAAGGGGACTAGTAATCTATTTTTCACAAGTGATTACGAGGGGGTTTATAATTTATATTCATTAGTGAGAGATCCGATTTCCGGATTGTCTACAGGAATGAATAAGCAATCGAATTTACTTACCAGTGTGATGGAATATTCATTTATCGATAGTAATACTATAATAACCTCAGCTCTAGAGAAGTTCTCATTTCAATTTTATGCTATGAATATTGACGAAGATCGAAGTGAGAAACCCAAGTATGTCGCGTTCGACTTTTCAACCCCGAAAGAGAAATGGGAACCAAGTAAAATTATACTGCCGACAGATAAAGAGAAATTGGTTTATGAAAATGAATATACTCTTGATTATGCTGTAAGTCAGGTTACAACAGATCCGGTTTACGGATCTCGAGGGGGAGCGTTGTTTTCATTAAGTGATTTGATGAGTGATGATAGATATATTTTTCTGATCTACAATACAGCTGAAATGCAAAGTGAAATATTGAAGAACTTTAATGTCGCAATTTCTCGTGTTAATAGTAAGCGAAGGACAAACTTCGGATACGGTATATTTCATTTTAGCGGGCGTAGATATGACATTAGGCAATCGGAAGAATACTTTTACGAAAGAAGTTTCGGGGGATATCTGAGTTTCGTATATCCGTTTTCGAGCTTCCAGCGATTGGAGGCTAATGTTTCAATCGCTAATTCCGATAAAGATCTTTTCGGACAAGTAATTACCAGAAAAGCATTGTTAGTTACAAATACTATTTCTTACGTACACGATAATTCATTATGGGGTCCGACAGGCCCTATGGACGGTAGTAGATTCAGACTATTGCTGGGATACACTAGTGATGTAAAGTATAGTAACGTCAACTATTATTCATTGATAGCTGATTACAGATATTATTTGAGAATCTCACAACGTGCATCAATCGCATCAAGAGGGGCAATATTTTTCAACCATGGGAAAGAAGCCAGGAGATATTTTGCCGGTGGAAGTTGGGATTTGAGAGGATGGAAACGATTCTCAATTAGGGGCGAAAAACTTTGGCTTTCCTCGCTAGAGCTTCGCTATCCATTAATTGACGGGATTAGAATTAAGTTCCCCTTTTTAGGAATTGGATTATCGAATTTTCGAGGGGCGATCTTTTTTGATGCCGGTTCTGCTTGGGATGAAGAATATCCGGAAACTCTTGGTAGTGTGGGAATCGGTTTAAGAATTAATTTCTTGAATGTCATTACTTTTAGGTATGATGTTGGGAAAAAGATAGAAAATAATTTTACAAAATTTCAAAAGAGACTTTTCTATCAATTCTTTTTTGGGTGGGACTTTTGAGAGAAGGAAAATATCTAGTATTTACGTTGATTGCTTTGTTAAGCATTTCATGTTCGAGAATTATTCATTTTACCGAAGAAGGGATTGATCTTTCTATTTCACATAGCTATAACAATTCTTTTGTATATGATGCTGAATTATCAGATTCAATTAAGTTATTGTGGACGGAGGATCTAAACGGAAGTTTTGCTACCTCCTCTGTTGCATTCTATGAAAAATATTTGATTTGTGGCGAATTATCCGGGCGATTATATGTACTGGATTTATTGACCGGTAAACAAAAAGGGGTAAAGAAATATAAAGGGGAAATAGCAGTATCCCCTGTGATAGTAGGGAAGAGGATTTACTATGTAGTTAATGACTATAAGGAAGACTACTTTACATTCTACATATATGATGTACTTGAGGGAGAAGAGTTCAAAGAAAGGAGAATAAAGGGGAGCTGTAATAATGAATTACTAATCGAAAATAATGAAGTATTCGTTTTGTCTGATCAAGGAACTCTGATTAAATACAATATTTACGGGACTAAACAATGGTTATACAAAAATAACTCATTAACATTAGGCAATATGGCGGTCTCGGATGGAATAATATATTTCGGAAATATTGATGGTGAGATCATTGCTATTAATTCAAAAGACGGAAGAGTAGTTGATAATAAAAAAATATCAGAGTCTTTCGAAAGCGGAGTTGCAGTTAGCTCAAATCATCTGATAATAGGGGACTCAAAAGGAGTATTGCATTGTCTTGATAAAAGTTCTCTAAAAGAAGTGTGGAACTTCGAAAGCGGAAATAAAATTATCACAACTCCGGTTATTAAAGAAAACAAAATATTTATCGGAAACTTAGAAGGAAAAATATATTCTCTTTTTTTGAAGGATGGTTCGGTTTTATGGAAAAAGAATCTCGGAGGCATTCTTAATATTACACCGGTTATATTAAAAGACAAAATTCTTGTTCCGAATATGAACAAGAAAATTGATATTATAGAAATTGATACCGGCAAAATATTGACAACGTTGAAATATGAGAAACGAGTTAAAATGGTCCCGTCGTTTTTCAAGAACATATTAGTTGTCGGTACTGATCGGGGAGAGTTGTATGTATATGAAAACATTTTCGAATAAGTTTTTATTCTTTTCTCTGATTCTTGCAATATTGTTTGGTGGCAAAATGTTCGCTCAAAATAATAATTCGTTGGAGATAGAGACAAATTCTTCTTTGTCACAGATTTGGGTGAATGATGAATATTTTGGTATGGAGAAGATAAAACTTAGTAATTTGAGGGATGGTGAGTATTATATCACAATTGTTGAATCTGCAAGAGGATGGAATAGTGATGATATAAGAGACACAGTGCTATTATCAGGCAATATTACAGTTTCAAGAAAATACAAATTTGATTCGAAAGTCTATCTTAAATCTAATCCAAATGACGCAAAGGTGATAAATACAAATGGAGAGGTGCTAGGATATACTCCTTTACAGTTATCATTATTTTCTGAGGATTTGATTTTGCAAAAGAAAAATTATGAGAGCATTGAACTTAATATCCTCAAGGCAAATTTCAAATATCAATTGGATTTTCTCGGGGAAAAAGAGAGTGCTGAATTTTCTGACGGAAATTGGTTTAAGATCTTAGTAGGCAGTGCTGTTATTTTTGGCGCAGTAGCTGCGTATTACAAGATTCAAGCGGATCAGGAATACGATAAGTATTTGATAAATAAAAATAAAAAGCACCTAAATGCCGTTGATCGATATGATCTTTATAGTGGTATAGCATTCGGTGCTTTACAAATAAATTTCGGATATCTAATTTACAAATTTCTTTCGGAAGACTAATGAGCTTCCAACCAATTAGCTCCGATTCCGGTATCAACCTTAAGTGGAACGTTTAATTTCATTGCGTTTTCCATTATCTCAATTATTTCCGGAGCTAGTTCGTCTATCTCATCTTTGTGTGCGTCAAATATCAATTCGTCATGAACCTGAAGAATCATTTTCGTTCTACATTCTCGTTTTTGTAATTCTTCGTGAACATTAATCATAGCAATTTTTATCATATCCGCGGCTGTTCCTTGAATAGGCATATTGACAGCCACTCGTTCTTCGAATTGTCTTACAACTCTGTTACTGCTATTAATGTTTTGCAGAAAACGTCTTCTGCCTAATAAAGTTTCCGCATATCCCTTTTCCTTAGCGATAGCGACTGAAGAATCAATGAAATTCTTAACACTTGCGAAGGTAGAGAAATATGTTTCTATTATTTCTTTTGCGTGTGTTTGAGTAATTCCGAGTCGGGATTTTAATCCGAATGGTCCTATTCCATATAATATTCCGAAATTAACCTCTTTCGCTTTCCGGCGCATATCAGGTGTAACCTCATCTTGCGGAACCATAAAAACATGAGCCGCAGTACTTCGATGAATATCTTCTCCATTAATAAAAGCATTCATGAGGTTTTCATCTTTACAGATGCTGGCCATTATTCTTAACTCTATTTGACTATAGTCTGCGCTAAATATTATATAGTCTTTATTTCGTGGGATAAAGGCTTTTCTAATTTCTTTTCCGAGTTCTGTTCTAATTGGGATGTTTTGCAGATTAGGATCCGTACTTGATAATCGTCCGGTCGAAGCAATTGTTTGGTTGAAACTGGTATGAAGTCTTCCTGTATCCGGATTAATAAGCTTAGGAAGGGCATCGGCATAAGTAGATTTCAATTTCGAGATTTGTCTATACTCAAGTAAGTCATCTATTATTGGATTTGCTCCCTTTAAGGATTCCAAAGCTTTAGCATCGGTGCTATAGCCTGTTTTAGTCTTCTTAGTAGAAGGGAGTTGTAATTTTTCAAACAGAATATGCTGAAGTTGTTTTGTAGAGTTAATATTAAACTCGTCACCAGCTTCCTTATGAATTTTTGAAGTTAATTCTCCGAGAACCGTTGTGAGATAATTGCTAAATGAAGCAAGAGCATTTTTATCAACTTTTACACCATTACGCTCCATTTCTTCTAATACCTCAACCAAGGGGAACTCAACATCATAAGCGAGTTTTGTTAAGTTATTTTTTTTCAGCTCCTTTTGTAAAATAGAGTAAAGGTGAAATGTAATATCAGCATCTTCACATGCATAATCTGAAAGTTGCTGCAAATCCGCATCAAAGATTTTGGTCGGATCCTTCTTTGAACCGATTATTTCAGAAATTGGTATTGGTTGATAGTTAAGATATTTTTGTGATAAAGGATCCATTCCATGTTTTTGATCGGGATCCAGAACATAACTTGCAAGCATTGTATCGAAATAGAAAGACTTTACGTTAATACCATTTGTACGAAGAACTGCTATATCAAATTTCCCGTTTTGACAAACTTTCTTAATGGATGCATCTTGAAAGACCTCAGAAAAAATATTTTTAAAATCAGTCAGGGAGATTCTGTTATCCAATTGTTTTGCAAAAAGATCATTCCCGTGAACATTCGGATCAATTGGTACGAAATAAGCTTCAGAAGGTTTAATTGCGAATGATGCTCCGGCCAAATTTGCGTGCATTACGTCCAGTGAGTCAGTCTCGGTATCAAATATAAATATGCTCTGTTTGCTGAGAAGTTTTGATAACGATTGTGCTCCGGAAATATCCTTAACTAAATGGTACCTAACTTTTGTTTTGTCAAATGTAGATATCTCTTCGGCTTCGAATTCCGGATCGGGAGCATTCTCTCCGTTAAACATTTTCCGGGATTTTGAAATGAATGTCTTAAATTCTAATGCGGCAAAAATGGAGTAAAGTTTTGTTGTATCCGGAGATTCAAACTTTGTTGATTCAATATTGAATTCCAAAGGAGCATCTGTAACAATAGTAGCTAACTTCTTAGATAACAATGCGTTATCTTTACTATTCTCAAGTTTTGTTTTTATGCCTTTCTTGGAAATGCTGTCCAGATTTTCATAGATGTTTTCTACTGTTCCGAATTCGGTAATTAGTGGCAAGGCTGACTTAGGACCAATTCCGGCTACTCCCGGGATATCATCGGAACTATCTCCAACCAGTGCTAAATAGTCGATCATTTGAATTGGGCTAAATCCGTATTCTTCAAGAACTTTGGAAGTGTCAATTATATTAATTTCATCGTTCGATTTTCCCGGTTTTACAACCTTTATATTGTCGGTAATTAACTGGATATAGTCTTTGTCGGGGGTAACTGCAAAAGCTTCCAGTCCTAGAGCTTCAGCTTTTTTTACAGCGGTACCGATCAGATCATCAGCCTCATATCCGGGAGCAATATAAAGCGGGAAATTGAATGCTCCCACAATTTCCTTGATTCTGTGAATTTGCGGGATCATATCCTCAGGCATTTCCGATCGTGAGGATTTGTATTTTTCATACATCTCATGGCGAAATGTTTTCTCTTTCGAATCGAAGGCTACTGCCAGATAATCTGGCTTTGTATCTTCAATTATTTTAAATAGTTGATTCAAAAATCCGAATACTGCTGAAATTGGCTCCCCTGAAGTAGTTGTTAATGGTCGGTTTATGAATGCAAAATAGGCTTTATAAGCCAATGCCATCGCGTCAATAATTACAAATCTCTTTCTTTCTTCACTCATGTTTTCTCTTATTTTATGTTAATTTTTATTTTAAATACAAAATTGCGAGATGTATTGATATATAATTCTTATTTTAGAATATAAAAATCATAAAAACCAATCACTAATAAAATGTTTTACGGAGAAACATGAAGAGAAAAATTGGACTTATTTTGCTTTTATTTCTTTCGGGCATGTTATATAGCCAAGAAGGGAAGTCGTTTTATGTCGCTAGTTGGAACATGGAAAATTTGTTTGATGTAAATGATGATCCCGGGAAAAATGACTCTGAGTTTTTACCGGAGGGGAAGAAGAACTGGACACAGGAAAGACTGGAAAAAAAACTAGATAATATGGCCCAAGTAATTGCTTTTATGAATGATGGTAATGGGCCGGATATTCTTGGCGTGCAAGAAGTTGAGCATCAGAGTTTACTGGAAATGCTATTACAGAGAGAACTTCCAAAGAAGAATTATAAGATTGCTTATGCTGAATCATTGGATGGAAGAGGCATTGATAACGGACTTATCTATAATGCTGATTTCTTTTCTCTGATTTCAATCGAGACACTAAGAGTCGATCTGAATGATAAATATCCGACTAGATATGTGTTCTTGGCTAGTTTAGTGACAAATAGGGATGATACACTTCATTGCTTTGTGAATCACTGGCCTTCGAGAAGGGGAGGTGAAGAGAAATCCAGACCAAATCGATTAAAAGCTGCATCGGTACTTAATCAGAGAGTTAATGGATTATTATCGGAACAACCAAAATCTAATATCTTTATAATGGGTGATTTCAATGATGAGCCCAATAATCTTTCGATAGATTCAGTTCTAGCCGCTAAACATTTTGGAGTAGAAGACTCAAATTTGTCCGAAGCACTTTATAATTTAGCTTATAAGGCCTTTAAAGAAGGTGCTGGATCATATCGATACAAACAAGACTGGAATATGCTTGATCAGATGATTGTAAGCTCAAACGTTGTATTAAAATCTAGAATTAATTACGTAGAGAATTCATTTGAAGTAATTAAGCCAGATTTTGCAATTACAAAAGACGGATATTATCAAGGTACCATAATTCCTACATACGGTGGTCGCAAATATCTGGGTGGATATAGTGATCATTATCCTGTGGGGGCAAAATTTTTAATGGATTTTTAGTCGTAATTATATCAAAATCAAAAGAAATGGAATAGAGTAATTTTCTCACATGGCATGTGAAACATTTTTGATGTATATTTGCGAGGTTCTATTATTTACAATCTCATTATAAAGTAAGGTCGGGTGAAGCATATTTAATGGAATATGTTTCATAATTTCTGTTAAGTTTAACGTTGATTTGGCATTAAGAAAATAATTATGAAACACCTTGAGTAGTAAGGATCAAAATAATACTTGGGGTAAAATTATTTATTGACTTTTTTTCTGATAATGTATAACATTAACAGATGTTTTTAGATATTTTTAACAGATAGAACACATCTAATATTAAAAAATAATAACATTGGAGGTTATCTCTTATGCAATTTTCAGAAGTTCTAGGTTTTGCATCCTATATTATTGCACAAGCTGAAGATGGTGGAGTATTAAGCTACTTACAAGCGAAGTTTGTACAGGGTGGCGGATTTATGTATCCTATCTTAGCATGTTTGCTTTTAGGTCTTGGTTTTAGTTTTGAAAGACTATGGACTCTTTCAAGAGCTAGTATGAATACAAAGAAATTTATTGTTAAAGTGAAAGATGCTTTGGCAAAGGGTGGTGTTCAGGAAGCTATGAAAGTTTGTGAAAACACACGTGGTTCTATTGCTTCAGTTTTCCACGCTGGTCTTTTGAGAGCAGACGAAGGTATTGAAGCTGCAGAAAAAGCTATTATGGCTTACGGATCTATTGAAATGGGATTCTTGGAAAGAGGATTGATCTGGATCGCAACATTTATCTCTGTTGCACCGATGATTGGTTTTACTGGTACAGTACAGGGTATGATTGAAGCTTTCGATGCTATCGCTGAAGCTGCTCAGATTTCTCCGGGCGTTGTGGCTGGTGGTATTTCTGTTGCTTTGTTGACTACTTTGTTTGGTCTTGTAACAGCTATTACTCTTCAGATCTTCTATAACTTCTTCGTTTCAAGAATTGATAAATTAGTTGGTGACATGGAAGAAAGCTCAATCGAATTGATCGACGCTTTGTATGACATGAAAGTTAAAAAACAATAATTTATCAAAAAAGAAGAAGAAAAAAATGGTTTCATTAAAAAAGAAAAAAAATAGAGATGCTAAGGTACCAGACGCCGGAATGTCGGATATTGCGTTTTTGCTCTTGCTTTTTTTCTTGGTTTCAACCGTTATTGATGTCGATACAGGTATCGGTTTAAGTTTGCCTGAATATATTCCTGAAGATCAGGAGCAAGTAGTTGCTCCGGTTGCTAAGGATAGAATGGCTGCTCTTTTAATTAATGAAAACGGTGATGTTCTTCTTAATAAAGAGGTAATTCAGATTCCTCAAATTAGCGAGACATTAAAGCCACGAATTGAAAGCAAGATCGGGTTGCCGAAATCTAAAAAGTTGATTGTTTCTGTGAAAACAGATAGAAAAACAAATTACAATTTGTATATTCAAGCTCTTGATCAGGTAAAGAAAGCTTATAAAGAAGTTAAAGAAGCTTATGCTATGACTGTATTTAGCAAAAAGTTAATTGATTTGACTCCGGAAGAAGAGAAAGATGTTAAGGACAAGGTTCCTGTTATTATCTCTATAGCTGAGCCTGAAAGAGTAAAATAAAAATGATAGAAGGTATAAAATGAAATTTGCAAAGAAAAGGGCTTCTACAAGCAACGAAATATCTACTGCATCTATGCCTGATATCGTTTTCATGTTGCTTCTGTTCTTCATGGTTACAACTACTTTGAGAGAAGTTGACGTTTTGGTCAAATTCAAGTTACCTGAAGCAGAGGCTATTGAGAAGATAGAAAACAAAAGATTAGTTTCTTATGTATGGGTTGGTAACGACGAAAGAATTCAGTTAAATGATACTATTGTCGAACTGGACGAAATTCGTGAAATCATGTATAAGAAAAGAGTCGAATTGCCGAATGTTATTGTTTCTTTGAGAGTTGATAAAAACTCCGATATGGGAATTGTAACAGATATTCAGCAAGAATTGCGTAAGGCAGATGCAAGAAGAATTAACTATTCTGCTATGTTGAAGCAATAGATAGAAAATTCTAGATATATTAGGGCAGGTTATATTTCGTATTATGGCCTGCCTTTTTTTTTGAAGGATATGATACAATGACATTAAAAGAAAAAATAAATACCGATCTGAAAGAAGCGATGAAAGCCGGAGATAAAATCCGTCTAACAACTATTCGTTCAATTAGAGCTTTGATTCTGGAATTTGAAAAGAGTGGTATTGATAGGGAAATGAATAATGAAGATGAAATATCTTTGTTAACTTCAGCCGCTAAGAAAAGAAAAGATTCTATTGAACAATATGAAAATGCTGGTAGGAATGATCTTGCAGATCAGGAAAAAGTTGAATTAAAAATAATCTCTGAGTATCTTCCGAAACAATTATCCGAGGATGAATTGTTTGAGGAAATTCAAAAGATCGCTAAAGAAATCGGAGCAACGGATAAAAAAGATTTCCCTAAATTAATGCCTCTTTCGGCTAAAACTTTCAAGGGAAAAGCCGATGGTAAATTAATAAAGCAAACAGTAGAAAAGGTTCTGAGCTCTAATTGAATTACATTGATTACATAATATTAGCTGTCGTTTTAATCGGTTTTTTACTCGGTTTTAAGGATGGTATAGTCAGAAAGATTATTGGTATTCTTGGACTTGTTTTCGGGGTAATATTGGCTCTACAGTTTGCTTCGCAAGCAGGAAAGCTTATTGCTCCGGTTTTAAACAACGATATATATTTATCGGAGATAGTAGCGGGAATATTAATCTTTTTGGCTACACTCGCCATTACTGCTGTAATTAAGCGCCTTATTCATCCTATGGATAAGGTTAATAAATTTGTTAATCAAATTTTGGGTGGAATTGCCGGAGCATTCCAAATAGTTTTCTTTTTGAGCGCATTCTTTTTGATTCTTAATTTATTCCGTGTTCCTTCCAAAACAGATGTGAGCAATTCTCTGCTATATTCCAAAACGTATAGTATTATTCCCATGAGCGTTGATTTGATTTTAGGATCAAACTCAAAAGCACGAAAGTTGATAGAAAATATGATACAAGGAAACAGGATTGAAATCCCTGATTCCGATATTGATACTCTAAAAAATTTGTAATTATATGATAGAAAAAAAAGTACTTGAGCAACTCGAATTCTTCAAAATCCTCGACAAAATTTCAAAATACACTTCAACAGAATTAGGAAAAGAAAAAACAGTTCGAATAATGCCTCATGATAAGCTGGAGGAAATTCGTAAACAAGGCAATTATGTTAATGAAGCTAAAGAAATTCTTATAAAAAATGAATTTCCGCCGATATATTATTTGCCAAATTTACATGAGGTTATAGCCCTTTCTAATATAGAAGGATCAGTTCTAAACATCACACAAATTCGAAATGTCCTTTCTTTGTCTGAGATGTCGAGAAAAGTGAAATCATTTGTTTCTTTGATGGAAAATGAAACATCTTTATTTCGTGATTTTGCTAGTCTTCTTTTTGCGGATAAGTCTTTCGAAGGGCAAGTTGCCAGAATATTTACAGAATCAGGAGATATTCGAGATGACGCGAGTCCTAAATTGCGAGAGATACGTTCGAAAATTAATGAACGAAGTCAACAATTAGAGAAAACAGTTAATCGTATTTTAAAGCAATTAAGCAAATCATATGTCGTTCAAGAGGAATATGTAACACAGAGAGACGGGCGCTTAGTTGTGCCTATTCGAGCCGAACATAAAAGACATGTACGAGGGTTTATTCACTCCGAGTCTGCTACCGGCCAAACAGTATATATTGAACCGGAAGAAACACTCGAACTAAACAATGAGATTCTTTCTCTTAATTTTGCCGAAAGAAGAGAAATTGAGCGCATTTTACGTGTTATTACCGCACGAATTAGTGAAGTAAGTCTTGAATTGCGTCGTTCACTCAATATTATTGCTGAAATTGATTCGATCTTTGCCAAAGCAAAGTATTCTCTTGAAATGAATGGGGCATTCCCGTCGTTTGATCAAAGCAAGCCATTTGAGCTAATAGACGCAAGACATCCGATATTACTCAATAGATTAGGCAGGAAATTAACTGTCCCTGTAAATGCGAAAATTTCGGAAGATAAAGTTGTCTTAATCACCGGACCAAATGCCGGAGGAAAGACTGTTGTTCTGAAAACAATAGGACTTCATACAATTATGGCAATGGCCGGATTACATATTCCTGCTGATCCTGATTCAAATCTTTATTTTTGTACGAAATTATTGATTGATATAGGTGATCAACAATCTATAGAAGATGATCTAAGTACATTTAGTTCTCATTTGGCCAATATGAAATCCATTTTGGAAAATGCAGACGAACAATCTATTGTATTGCTTGATGAACTCGGTACGGGAACAGATCCTTCCGAAGGAGCTGCGTTAGCTACAGCTATATTGATGGATCTTCTGGAAAAGCAATCATTGGTTTTTGCTACGACACATCATGGCAATTTGAAGGTATTAGCTAACGATATAAAAGGATTTCAAAATGCTTCGATGAAATTCGACGCTGAAGAACTAAAACCTACATATGAGTTTCGACAAGGAATTCCCGGGTCAAGTTATGCCTTCGAAGTGGCTGAGAGAATTGGATTCAACGAAGAAATAATAAAATTGGCAAAAGAACATCTGGATACGGACAAGAATAGAATTGAGGAGTTCTTAGTAGATCTTGAGAAGAAATCTAATGATATAAGAGACAAACTTTCCAGTATCGAACTGGAGAACACCAGATTAAAAGGCTTAACAAAATTATATCAAGAGAAAATCGAAAAAATCGAAAAGAAGAAAAAAGAAATCATTAATAACACCAGAGAAAAGGCAGAATCTTATCTAAGAGACGTAAATAGTAAAATAGAAGCCGCGATAAAAAATATAAGAGAATCTCAAGCCGCAAAAGAAGTAATTATTGCAGAAAAAGAGAATATTAAACAAATTAAGAAAAAAGCGAATAAATTAGCGGAAAAAAGAACAGAAAAAGGGATGGAAAAAGCCTATTCCTTTTCAATTGGCGATTATGCTTCTATTAGAGATACTCATACATCAGGCGAAATATTAGAGATAAATGGGAAAAAAGTAGTGCTTGCAGCTGGCGCGATAAAAGTAAATGTTAAAATAGCTGATCTTATTCCTGCAAAAAAAGAGAAACCTATAAAAAAGACAGAAGTTTATTCAACTTTTCTTACCAATAATCGTGGACTTCGGTTGGATATTCGTGGGTACAAGCCGGAGGAGGCCGAAATGGAAGTAATTAAATTTATCGACGATAATTATTCCGATGGCGCCGGACAGATTGAAATATTGCACGGAAAGGGAACCGGAGTACTGAAAAAAACTGTTCATGATATTTTGAAGAGACATGAATTCGTGAAAAACTATTCTTTCGCTAAAATTGAAGTTGGCGGAGATGGGGTCACGATAGTTGATTTAAAATAAATGAAGAGTTTTTATGTTTCGAAAAATATTAATTGCTAATCGGGGTGAAATTGCGGTTAGAATAATCAAAGCCTGTCGCGAGATGGGAATAAAATCTGCCGCTATCTATTCCGATGCAGATAAATACTCACTTCACGTCCGTTTAGCGGATGAATCATATTATATTGGATCTTCCGATCCGTCAGAATCTTATCTTAATTCCAAAGCTATCATTTCTCTCGCAAAGCAAATAGATGCCGAAGCAATTCATCCGGGGTATGGATTTCTCGCGGAAAACGGGGGATTTATTTCCGATGTTGAAAAAAGCGGTTTGATTTTTATCGGTCCTACATCGAAGTCTGTTAAGCTAATGGGGAACAAATCCGAAGCCCGTAAAATTATGATAGAGAACTCAATTCCGGTTATTCCCGGTAGCGATGTAATTTTAACGGAAGAAGAATTACTATCGGAAGGGAAAAGAATTGGGTATCCGATCATTATTAAGGCTGAAGCCGGAGGGGGAGGTAAAGGGATGAGAAGAGTGTTTGCCGAATCCGAAGCAATAGATGCTTATAATAGAGCAAAAATTGAAGCTAAAACCGCTTTTGGAAATGATCGAGTCTATATCGAAAAGCTTCTTGAAAATCCGAAACATATAGAAGTACAATTATTAGCTGATAAGTTTGGAAATATTCGTCATCTGTTTGAAAGGGATTGTTCTCTTCAGAGAAAGAATCAGAAGATTATAGAAGAAACACCTAGTATCTTAAATGAGAAAGATAGAAAAAAACTCCTAGAAACTGCCGTTGAAGTCGGAAGAATATGTAAATATGAGAATGCAGGAACCGTAGAATTCCTGGTTGATTCGCAGAACAATTTTTTCTTTATGGAGATGAATACAAGAATACAAGTTGAACATCCCATTACCGAAATGATTACCGGAGTCGATTTGGTAAAATCTCAGATTAAAATAGCTTACGGAGAAAGAATCGATTGGGAACAAAGTGATTTGCAAATTAGGGGACATTCAATAGAATGTAGAATAACCGCGGAAGACACTATAAATTCATTCTCTCCGTCAATTGGTACAATAAAGCATCATAGATTACCATCGGGCGCGGGAATTAGAATAGAAAGGGGAATTGAGAAAGAATCGGAGATTACAATGCACTACGATTCGTTACTTTCAAAAGTTATATCTTACGGGGCAAACAGAGAAGAAGCGATTTCTAAAATGGAATGGGCATTAGAGAATTATCAAATTGCCGGAGTAATAACCAATATTCCTCTTCACCTACAAGTATTACGAAGTGAGGAATTCGGAACACAGAATTACAATATTAATACACTTATGGCAATAATAGGAAGAGAGAACTTCCCCAAAAAAGATAAGGATGAAGAGGCTATATCTGTATTGGCACTACTATTGGAAGAGGGAAAAAAGAAAGGATATTTTCAATCGAAGGAAATTCAGTCCAAAAATAGTTGGAAAAAAAATGAATAATGAATACGTAGTCATTATTAATTCGACGAAGAGACGCGTATCTCTGCAAAATAATATCACACTTTCTATAGATGATAAAAAAAAGGAGGTAGAGTTTAAGAAAATAAATGATTTTTCATATTGGTTAAGGATCAATAACGAAGTTTTTGAAATTACTCTAGTAAAAGAATCGGATAATAGTAATTTATTTCTTATTAAAGGATATTATTATAATGTCGAATTAAAAACCTCCCTCCAGGAAAGAACAGAACGATTATTGAAAGATAATCGAACCACAAAAGAGTCTTACATAGTCACCACACCAATACCAGGGCTTGTAATTAAATCAATTAAAAACAAAGGGGATATTGTAGAGCAAGGAGATCCTCTAATTGTAATTGAAGCAATGAAAATGGAGAATGAAATCAGAGCGCCTCACACAGGAAAAATAAAAAGAATATTAGTTAAAGCCGGTGATCTTATAGAAAAGAATCAGACAATAGCAATTATTGAATAGCTGTTCAGCATCTTTATTGATTTAAATTTATAATTGCCCCGATAACTTCTTTCAACACAATTATACTAGAGGAGGATTACCGTTGAAGAGGCTTTTACTATTGTTATCTTTTTTTCTGCTGAGCTTGTCATATAGTTTTGCCGGCGGATTTCAAATTAACGAAAATGGCGCCAAAGGAATGGCAATGGCTGGTGCGTTTACCGGTTTGGCAAATGATCCTAGTGCTGTTTATTACAATCCCGGTGGATTGACACAATTGACCGGAACAAACTTTTATGGCGGAGTTTGTTTAATTAAACCTGGGACTACTTTTAGAGGTCCGCTTCCCGAAAATACCGAATGGAAATTAAAGGATCAGCTTTTTACACCTTATAATCTCTATATTCATCATCAGATAAGTGATGATTTGCATTTTGGGTTCGGAGCAAATAATCAGTACGGCTTAGGGACAAAATGGGATGAGAACTGGGTAGGAAGTCAACTAGCCGTTGAAACAGAAATAAGAACTTTCTTCTTTTCGGGAGTTATTGCCTATAAAATCTCTGATCAGCTTTCTATAGGTGCAGGTCCTGTTTTTGCTTACGGTGATGTTATTATCTCAAAACAAAATTCTTTAGGACAGTTTCAAGGAAATGCTTTTCTTGAACTCTCCGGAGACGCTACAGCTTTCGGATACGCAGCGGGTATTCTCTACAAACCTTCTGAAATGTTTTCATTTGGTTTATCTTACAGAAGTCAGGTGAAATTCGAATTTGACGGAACCGCTGAATTGACGGCTCCGAAAGTTTTGCTTGAAAACGGACAAATTCCTTACGGACCGGTTTCAGCTCCAATGACAACACCTGAAAATATTACTCTTGGTATTGCCTATTTCCCAACAGATAATATTACTGTTACCGGCGACTTCCAATATATCGGATGGGATAGTTATGACAAATTAGCCGTAACTTTTAATGACTTTACTGATGAATACGGTGACAAAATACAATCAATTAACCCGAGAAATTTCGAGAATGCTTGGATAGCTCGTCTGGGAGCTGAATATAAGTTGAGCGAAGATTTTGCCTTAAGAGGTGGATTATTATATGATAGTAATCCCGTAAAAGACGAAAAATTGGATCCTACTTTGCCTGATGCAGATCGTCTCGGATTAAATATTGGTTTTGGATATCAGATAACCAATAAGATGGCTGTTGATGTAGCATATTTGTATTTACGATTCGAAGAAAGAAAAATTACCGATTCGCATGAGACTTACACAAAAGGCTTTGCTCCTTTTAATGGTGTGTATAATTGTAATGCTCATCTGTTAGGAATCAATTTTACATATAGTTTATAAAGGAGAGGAGAAAATAAATTGATGAAAAAGTTAATTAATATATTACTTGTACTTACTATTCTTTCCTCACTTGCTTTTATCGGTTGTGAAGACAGATCCGATCTTACAGGACCTGAGCCTGTGAAAACAGGAGACGCGAATTTTACATCCTTTGTTGCAATTGGAAATAGCCTTACGATGGGTGTTCAGAATAGTGCTACTTATCAGTCAGCTCAAGAATATTCTTTTGCTAATCAAATAGCTCAACAAATTGGTGTAAATTTTGAGCAACCACTGGTTAGTGATCCGGGATTACCAAATAGATTAGATATTGTTGATTTGGAAGTAGATGATAACGGGAAAGTTGCGAATGTTATTATTCAGCCAAATCCACAAATGGGAACACCATTAAATCTTACTTACACAAAACCATATAATAATCTTGGAATAGCCGGTGCTATTCTTTATGATTTGGTTGATGAAACTGATTTTACAGCTAAATCTGCAGCTAGAGCTAATCCCTTTTTCGAAATGGTACTGAGAAATCAGGCTTTCGGAAAAAGCATTATTGCTCAAGCCTTAGCGCAAAACCCTACTTTTATTACCCTATGGATTGGAAATAATGATGTTCTTGGGTATGCTACTTCAGGGGGAACAAAAGGGACAGATCCTACAGGCAAATTGCCGACGGAAGAAGCTACCTTTAAATTTTTGTTTGAAACTGTTGCGGCCGCAATTGCGCAATCAAACGCAAAAGTTGCTGTAGCCAATATTCCTAATGTAAGTAACATTCCATTCTTTACGACAGTGGGGCCAAAAGTAGGCTTAGCAATTTCAATGGTTCAACAAGCTAATCCTGCCGTACAAGGTTTGGTATATACATACGGAGATAATGCTTCAATCGGAGTAGCAACTCCAGCAGCATTAAAGAATGGGGATGTATTGTTAACGCTATTAGGTAGCTCTTTTGCAACTGAAATCGGAAAACCATCCGGAAAATTCTATCGTTCATATGGAATTCCAGTTCCGGCAGGAATAGATACAACCCAGGCATTCGGTCTTCACCCGGCTAATCCATGGCCAAATCTCTTTACCTTGGATGAAAATGAAATAGCACTTGTCGAAGCTCGTGTTACAAGTTTTAATGAAGTCATAAAGGATATTACTAATGACTCGCCTTTTAAAGAAAACTGGGTTTTAGTTGATATTAATGAGTTCTTCAATACCATAAAAAGTAAAGAAGTCTCTGTTGGTGGGTATTTTATCGATGGAATTAAGTTTAGCACAAAGATGGTTACCGGTAATCTTTTTAGTCTTGACGGTGTTCACCCAACGAATCAAGGATATGGAGTTGTTGCGAACCAATTTATTGAAGCAATTAATATGAAATTCAATTCCTCCATTCCTAGAATCAATGTTTCATTAATCCCTGGTAGCTTCAAATTAGGCGAAACAATTTCCCTTAATAAATTGAATATTAAGATGAAACCTACTAACTTTAAGTCGGTATTTTAAAATAATTGATGAGTAAGGCGCAAACAACGTTATGTTATGTTTGCGCCAGCTCTACTTAATTTATGCGACAACCATTTCTTACAATCATTTTCTTAACATTGCTGATTATTTCTGTCGGGTGCTCTGCCAGTCAGCAGACCAACGATAATTCCAAGGAAGAAAGTAATGTCTATGTATTTGACGATGTTTCTTCCGTTGATTCGTTAAAAGAGAATATTGACAAAACAGGAATAAAAGAAGAAATAGTAGTATTCTCAACCAAAAACGAAAATGGGTATTTGGTCCAAGTAGGGGCCTTTACTTCAAAATCACGAGCCGAGACGTTTTGCAATGAAGCCAAAAGTAAAACTAAATTTCCTTTGAGTGTTACTTACAGCGATGATGTAAAACTATTCGTAGTGCAGCTACCACCTTTTTCTACCAAAAGCGAAGCAAAAAATGTTAGGGATGAGCTTTGGAAAATTAATATCTTTAAAGACGCTTTTATTGTTCCGAATCATTAATTGAGAGATTATAATGATCACTAATGTAATAGTTACAGCCGGAATACTAATTTATGTATTTGCGGTGTTTGTTATCTTGAATTATGCTGTAGCCAAAGGGCTTTCTCAAGATATATCACGAAAGATGGTGCATATGGCTGCCGGATCATGGCTCCTCTTTGGCCTTTTCTTGATATGTTGAATTGGACAAAGTATTTAAACATTTTTCCGATTGCAGTATGGACAATACTTCTGTTAATCAAAGGCTTAACGGCTCCTCCTAATGATGAGACAATTAAAACTATGACGCGGACCGGGGATAGAAAGGAACTATTAAAAGGCCCTTTTTATTTTACAATTGTAATGATTTTTATGGGAACAATATTTCTAAAAACTGAAGTTGCTCTAACCTCCATGGGATTACTAGGATGGGGAGATGGGCTAGCTCCAATTTTCGGGCAAAAATTCGGAAAGCACAAATATAATTTTGTAACCCAAAAAAGTTTGGAAGGCAGTTTAGCTTTCTTTGTCTTTGGAGTATTAGGAGCAGCATTGTTTCACATGCTTGTTTTAGGGAATATTAATATTCTCAATATTCTTATATGCGGAGTATTGGCTACTATTGTTGAAGCTCTAAGTCCTAAAGATCTGGATAATTTTTTAATTCCTGGAACTTCTCTTTTACTCTACTTATTTATATTATAATTAAGTACTTTTGCAACTGCTTATTTTGAGAGAGTTGATAATAACGGAAATTTTTCTAAATTTGATTCTGAATCTTTTAAATTAGAGATGGGAGGTTAAAGTGGCGTTTTCCTTGAATAAGGTTCAATTGATTGGTAATATAGGACAAGAACCGGAACATAGGTTTACTACAAATAATATGGCAGTTACTTCTTTTTCTGTAGCTACTACTTATAGCTACAAAGGGAAAGACGGAAACTGGGTTAATGAAACTACATGGCATAATGTTGTTGCTTTTGCTCTTTCCGATTTCTTTAAAGATGCTTTGAGAAAAGGGGCTAAGGTTTATGTGGAAGGACGCATTTCCAAAAGAGATTATACTGATAAAGACGGTATAAAGCGTTATGTTACTGAAGTAGTTGCTGATAGAAATGGTATTATTCCGCTTGATAACAGAGAAGGTGGTTCTTCTTCCTCTTATCAATCGAATAATTATAGCGGTGGAATGACTGCCTCCGAACCGTTAGATATGTCTACGGATGATGATCTTCCGTTTTAATTGTTATGTTTAATTAGCTAGGTGAAATTACTCTTTGGACGTTGGTTGGTATTATCGTATTCTTTTTCTTCTTATTTCTTTGATATTTTCTGCCTTTTTTTCCGGCTCTGAAGTGGCTTTGTTTTCTATCGAAAAGAAATTGCTTGGAGATAGAAAGAAAAAAAATATTATCGAAGATTATCTTGGAAGTCTTCTTGATGCTCCCAGAAGACTTTTGGTAACTATTCTGTTAGGTAACACGATTTTTAATGTGTTGGCCTCTATACTGTCGGTTTCTGTTGCTATTGACCTGGCTAATAAAATGGGATGGACAATTGATTATGTCCTTGTAGTGCAGATCATCCTTCTTACTATTGTGGTATTAATCCTTGGTGAGATTACTCCCAAGGTTTGGGCCGCGAAGTATCCAATGCAATTTGCTAGAGTAGTTGCAATTCCTCTCTATTGGGTTAGTGTGCTTATTTTTCCTGTTGCCAAAATTATCACGGATGTCATAAAGTTTTTTGTCTCACGGATTAAGTTCGATAAATCCAAAACTGCTCTGTTATCATCCGAACTAACCGATTTGGCCGAAATTGGAGTTGAAAAAGGTTCCCTCGAAGAGGAAGAACAAGACCTTATACATGGGATAGTCTCATTTAAGACTGTAATGGCAAGGGAAGTAATGACTCCCCGAGTTGATGTTAATGCGGTTTCTCTATCTGCTTCTTATGATGAAGTGGTTTCTTTGATTAGAGAATCCGGCCATAGCAGAATTCCTTTATTCGATGAGAATTTGGATAATATTATTGGAATTATTTATGCCAAGGACTTACTACCGTTTATAGGTGATGCGGAAGCAGTAAACGGTTTTTCGACATCAAAAATTGCGCGTGAAGCTCTTTTTGTCCCTGAAACCAAACTTATCAGCGATCTTCTTCATGAATTCCAGGAAAAAAACATGCATATGGGAATTGTTGTTGATGAGTACGGCGGTACTTCAGGTATTGTATCCATGGAGGATATTCTTGAAGAAATTGTCGGGGATATCCGTGATGAATATGATAATGAGGAATCCGAAATCGTTAAATTGGATGAAAACAAGTATTCATTAATTGGGAAAGTTCCTATTGATGAGCTCAACGAATTATTCGAATATGATTTCTCTTCTGAGAATGACGATTACGATACAATCGGAGGTTTCATTTATAATCATGCCGGTAATATTCCTGAAGAAGGGTATTCTTTTGAATATGATGTCTTCAAGTTCAAGGTTGTCGAAGTAGATAACAAAAGAATCAATAAGATTGTTGTAGAAAGAATTATTTCAATGGAGAATGAGGAAGATTAGTGAGCGGTTGTTTGAGAAAATTTTTATTTTTTGCTGTTATACTAATCGGTATTATTATATACCTTATTAACCAATATGGATCTACAGTTGTTGACGAAGGAAAGAAAAAACTCACCGAAGTTGTTGTTAAGGAAATTTACGACGAATTGGATTATGCGACAGATAATGTTCTTGCCGATTCATTAAAGGATATGCTCACTTCCAAATTAAGCTCAATGTCTGATAAAGACTGGGCCGATGAGTATACCAGAATGAAAGACTTATTGAAGAGTATCCGACTTTCTTATAGAGATGCTCTATTAGATACAACGGAATTTGAACTTATTAGAGAAATTATTACTTATGAAAGATCAGAAGAAAACTAATATTAAAGTTGGTATTACTGTATTGATCGGGTTTGTTTTACTCGTCTGGGTTTTTGGTTGGGCAAAAAATTTCAGTCTGGTTTCCAATGAAAAACATTTGACAATCAGATTTGATAATTCCGCCGGATTAGTAACAGGTGATGCAGTCACGTTAAACGGAGTGAAAAAAGGATATGTTGATGGAATCAGCATAATAAGAGACTCTGTAGAGGTAATGGTTGTTTTGGATAGTGATGTTGATCTTAGAAAAGATGCTTCATTTTCTATAATGATGCTTGATTTGATGGGAGGCAAGAAGGTTGAGGTGAATCCCGGTAGAAACAACAGTTTGATTGATTATTCAGCCATTCAAACCGGCAAGTACCTGGGAGATATTTCTAACGCAATGTCTTCTCTCCATTCTCTTGAAGGGGATTTGGTGGCGATTATCGGTGAAACGAAAAAGACTCTCACTCATGTTAATAAATTATTGGATGATGAGAATCTCACTTCCGATTTGAAAGAGAGTGCAGCAAATATGAAAAATCTTTCCGGCACTCTTCAGAGAATGTTACAGAAGAACGAAATAAACGTTGATCAACTTCTTAAGAATTCCACCGAGTTGACCGCTTCGGCAAAAGAATTTATTGATGGTAATAAAGAGAATATATCATCAACAGTTTCCGAATTGAGAGAAATGATAAGCGCCTCTAAAAAGATGATCGACAAGATGAACGCTTTTACTGATGAAATAAAAAATAAAGAGAATAATTTGGGCAAAGTTCTCTATGATGACAAAATGATTGCAGATGTTAAGCATACTGTTAAGCAACTTAATGAATTAACTCAAATACTTATTGAACAACTCAAGGGTGATGGGGTTAATGTTGATGCGAACATTTTCTAATTCCATAAAAACGTTAATATTCTTTCTTATTTGTACGTTAATCTGCCATGCTGCATCTAACGATCCGGAGCGTGGTAGAAACGGAATGGTTGTTTCCGCAAGTGATCTTGCCTCAGTTATTGGGACTAAAATTATGGATGACGGAGGTAATGCCATTGACGCGGCAGTTGCTGTCGGGTTCACTCTTGCCGTAACATATCCTTCCGCGGGAAATATCGGTGGCGGTGGTTTTATGGTTATTCATTTTCCCGATGGCGAAAATACTACGATCGATTTCAGAGAAAAAGCACCTTCTTCCGCTACTGCAAATATGTATCTTGATAGTAACGGTGTTTTCGATATTAAGAAAAGTACACGCGGATGGTCCTCTTCCGGAGTCCCGGGATCTGTTGCCGGATTACTATATGCCCTTGAAAAATATGGTTCGAAACCTTTGGAGGAAGTAATCCAGCCGGCGATAGATTTAGCCGAAAACGGATTCCCGTTATCTTACAGATTAGCCCAATCGATTAATTATTACAATGACCGTTTCCTAGAGATAGAATCATCCGAGAAAATATTTACCAATAAAGGCAATCCATTGGTAGAAGGGGAACTGTTTGTTCAAAAGGATTTGGCTAATACCCTGAAATTGATTCGTGATAATGGAAGAGATGGATTCTATAAGGGGTATGTTGCATGGCTAATAGCGGAGCAATCAAAGAAAAATGGTGGATATATCTCTCTTTCTGACTTGGAAGAATATCAACCCGTTGAACGTGTGCCAGTGATTGGTAAATATAAGGAATATGATATTGTCTCAATGGCGCCACCATCTTCCGGTGGAATTGCCATTATTCAAGCACTTAATATTTTGGAAAACTTCGATTTGAAATCCCTTGGATGGGGATCAAGCGATTATTACCACTTACTCACAGAAACTCTGAAATATGTCTATGCTGATCGGGCAAAACATCTCGGTGATCCCGATTTTGTTTCAGTCCCTTCCGATTGGTTACTATCCAAAGATTATTCCAGAGTAACAGCCAGCAGAATTGATTCTATCGCCGTTAGATCGGAGGAAATTTATCCGGGTATTCCACCTGCTAAAGAGAGTGAGGAGACAACTCATTACAGTATTGCCGATTCATACGGAAACGCTGTTAGTGTTACTACTACAATAAACTCTAGTTACGGGAATAAAGTTGTGGTGGAAGGAGCCGGATTTCTGATGAATAACGAAATGGATGATTTTAGCGCCAAACCTGGAGTTCCGAATCAATTTGGTTTAATTGGTAGTAAAGCAAACGAAATTCAACCTCGTAAGCGAATGCTTAGCTCAATGACTCCGACAATAATTTTAAAAGATAACACACCATTTATGGTTATCGGATCTCCCGGAGGATCCACGATTATTACAACTGTATTACAAGTAATTTTGAATGTATTAGATTTCGGAATGGATATTCAACATGCCATTGATATGCCCAGAATTCATCATCAATGGAAACCGGATCAAATTGATTATGAGGAATTCGGATTGTCTGATGACGTAAAAAGAAATCTGAAAAACAAAAAGCATAAATTAGGTAGAATTCGGGTCTTGGGCAGAGCCGAAGGAATAATAATAGATAAAAGAAATGGTATTATTTGGGGGGCATCTGATCCTCGAGGATACGGAAAAGCTGTAGGGTATTAAAATGATATTTGGAATCGGAATAGATATTATAGAAATCGAAAGGATTAAAAAGAGTTACGATAGATTCGGAGAACAATTCCTCGAAAAAATATTTACTAAAACTGAACAAGAATATTCTTTAACCAAAGCGAGTAAATATCAGCATTTGGCGGCACGATTCGCGGCAAAAGAGGCTATTGCTAAAGCTTTAGCTACAGGTTGGGCGCAAGGTTTCAGATGGAAGGATATTGAGATTTACAACGAAAAATCTGGGATGCCCAAAGTGCGTCTCTTCGGGAAACTTAAAGAATTCGTTGGTGAGGATAAAGAACTTCAGATTACTATGAGCCATTCGGAAAACTACGTTACATGCTTCGCTATTCTTTATCAGAAGAACGGAAAGTAAACTATTTCTCTTAAGATTCTGTTTCCCCTTTTAAACATGGAGGAAATATGAATCTTGATATTGAAAAAATAGGTAATATTGCGATTGTAAAGGTAAATGAGTCAAAAGCTCGTGTTACAAACGCTGAACTTTTCAAAGATATTCTTTTAGAACTTATCGAGGACAACTTGGCCAGAATAGTTGTCGATTTGAGCAATGTCAAGTTTATGGATTCTACCTTCCTTGGAGCACTAGTTGTCTCGTTAAAGAGGGTTGTTTCCAAGGGTGGGGATCTACGCTTGGTTTCGTGTAATTGCAAAGATAATCCTGTTTGGATTATGTTTGAAGCTACAAGAATGTATAAAATCTTTAAGGTGTTTGATACGGTTGAGCAAGCTGTTCAAAGTTTTAATAATACTACGGAAGAATAAAGTATGAAAGAATTGAAAACCAAGCCAACTGAAAAAGATGCTTTTGATTTCCTTTCCAAATTATCTGATGATCGACAAAAGAATGATTCTTTTACATTGCTTGAACTAATGCGAGAGCTTACCCATGAAGATCCTGTGATGTGGGGCGATTCTTTAATCGGTTTCGGACGATACCAGTATAAATATAAAAGCGGAAGGGAAGGGGATTGGTTCCTGACCGGATTTGCTCCCGGAAAGCAAAACATATCGATACACATTATCTCCTATCTGGATAACTATTCTGAGTTGTTGATGACACTTGGCAAGCACAAATGTGGTAAAAGCTGTATTTATGTGAAACAACTGGCAGATATAAATTTGGATGTATTAAAAAAAATCATTGGCAAATCAATCGATAAACTATCGAATAATAGCAGTTCCTAATTTTTCTCTAACATAAATAAAGTTTTTTTTGAACTTTTGGAATAATTCGAACGTCAAACTTGTCTTATGTTCTTAGGACGTCAATCTGACGTCGTTTTTTTGAAAATATAGTTAACCGGTTAACCAATTAGAAAGGAATAAATGAAGTATAAGAATAAGGAAGAACATCTCGGTTTTCTTATCGGGATGACAGCTATCGCACTTAAGAAAAAGATGAATCATAATTTCTCCAGAGCCGGATATGATATCACACCTGAGCAATTTGGTCTTATTATGCACTTGAATTTCTTTAACGGCTCAAGTCAGCAGGAACTTGCTGAGAAATCAAAAAAGGATAAGGTTTGTATTACAAAGTTGATTGATAGTCTTGAAAAGAAGAAATTGGTTTCAAGGATGCCTGATGATGTTGATAGACGCATTAAAAGAATATATCTAGCTGAAGATGTGAAGAAGAATATCTCATTGTTTTATCAAACTGCGGTCAATACAATGGAAGAAGTTACACTTGGTATTCCTATGGAGGAGATCGAAGCATTAAAATCGACATTGAAAAAAATATATAAGAATATCGTGGAATAATATCACGATTGCTTCGTCAATAATATGAATCAAATAAAAAAGTAGGAAAAAGAATGCAAAGAAAGTATTTAGTTATTATTCTTTCCGGATTAACAATTGTAATTTGTGCCGGATTGTTAATGTTCGCTTTATTTTCTCTAAAGCCCGAACCGCCTCAAAAACCGATTGAGGAAATTGTACCGTATGTTAAAACAGAGCTCGTTTCTTATAGTGACATGGAAGCTGGTTTCACAGCAAGTGGTAGAGTTATGTCCGAAGAGGAAGTCGCTCTCGCAGCGGAAGTTTCCGGTAAGATTCTTCCGGGAAAGATATCCTTCAAAAAAGGGGAAACTTTTAAGAAAGGTGATTTGCTTGTGAAGATCTATGATGAAGAGACTAAGCTTGCTCTTAAAGCAAAGAAAAGCAAATTCTTGAATAGTTTGGCCGGTGTCCTTCCTGATTTCAAAATCGATTTCAAGGATCAATACACAAAATGGTATGAGTTTTTCGAGAATATCGATATCGATAAAGATCTTCCCGAGTTGCCTGAAGTCAAATCTGGCAAAGAAAAAGTTTTTCTGGCTAGCAGAAATTTGTTGGCAGATTATTTCGGAATAAAGAGTGACGAATTACGTCTTAAAAAACATTCAATCTACGCTCCTTTCGACGGTACTATTGTTGAAGCTAATTTGGAAGTTGGAGCAATAGCCGCTCCCGGCGTTAAGCTCGGAAAGATTATTAATACCAGAGAACTGGAGTTGGAAGTTCCTGTCGAGCATGTTTTCGCCAGATGGATTAAAGATAACCAAAAGGTTATCGTAAAGAGTGATAACGGTACCAGAAAGTATTCCGGAAAGGTTGTTAGAATTGGTGATAATCTTGATTTGGCTACTCAATCTGTACCTGTTTTTATTTCAGTAAAATCCGGTAAAGAGGATAAAATTCTTAAAGGGGAATATCTAACTGCCGAATTTTCCGGAGTCAAGCTTAACGCTGTTATGAAAATTCCTCGTAGCGCGGTTTTCAATAACAATGAAGTTTTTGTTGTCGATAAAAATGAAACATTATCCAAAGAAGAGATTAATATTCTTTTGATCGGACAGAAAGAAATCTATTTCAACGGAGTTACTGCCAATGAAAAAGTTGTTATCGAGCCTTTAATCAACGCTACGGAAAATACCAAAGTTAGAACCGAGAAGTAAATAAACTATAGGAATAAAGGTTTTTAAGCATGAAAAAACTTGTAAGTACTTTTGTTAAATATCCTTTCTACGCTAATATTATTATTACGATGATTATTTTGGCGGGCATGCTCAGTTTGATGTCTATGAAGAAATCATTCTTCCCCGAAAGAGCATCTCGTTTTATTAATGTTACCGTAGCTTACCCGGGGGCTTCTCCTAAAGAAATGGAAGAAGGGATAACTACCCGTATTGAGGAAGCTATCCGTGGGATTGTCGGTATTAAGGAGATTACGTCGACTTCTTCGGAGAATTTCGCGAGAGTTTCGGTTGAAATTACCGGAGAGTATGATATCGATGAAACCCTGATGGAGGTTAAAAACGCTGTCGATGGAATCAGTTCATTTCCGGTTGACGCGGAAA
The DNA here is from genome assembly GCA_942492055.1 of uncultured Ignavibacteriales bacterium. Lineage (GTDB taxonomy): Bacteria > Bacteroidota > Ignavibacteria > Ignavibacteriales > Melioribacteraceae > CALODP01. Next base: position 60,767 of record CALODP010000023.1, read on the forward strand.
AGCCTGTTGTATTCAAGAATAGAACAACTACTCCAGTGGCCAGAGTTGCTTTATACGGTGATGTTGACCTGATGACTCTTAAAACCTACGCCGATCAAGTTGAGCAAGACTTTCTCAATTCAGGGGTAATGTCGCAAGTCGGTGTATTCGGGTATCCGGCTTTGGAAATATCTGTTGAAATTCCCGAGAAAAATTTGCTCAGATATAACATTACTTTCGATGAGGTCTCTAACGCTATTTCTATGAATAACAGAGATCTTTCCGCCGGGATGATCAAATCTGATGAAGAAGAAATTCTTATACGCTCCAGAAGTAGAAGCGTAGATCCGAATAAAATCGGTGAGATTATTCTCAGAGGAAATCCTGACGGGAGTTTCCTTAGAATTAGAGATGTTGCCGATGTTAAAATGAAATTCGCGGATGTGTCCAACAAATCTTATGTAAATGATAAGAGAGGAGTCTATCTTGGAATCAATAAATTAGCCGAAGAAGATCTGGAAGAAATTTCCGGTTGGCTACATAATTATGTTGATGATTTTGCTGCTAAGCACGATAAGATAAAACTCGACATAACATTCGATTTCTTACAGATGTTATATAGCCGCCTCGATCTCTTAGTAAATAACGGTGGGGTTGGTCTGCTATTGGTCGTTATTTCATTAGCATTCTTTCTTAGTTTTCGTTTGTCCCTCTGGGTCGCTTGGGGAATCCCTTCTTCATTCTTAGCGATGTTTGTTGTTGCTAATCTTTCCGGAATTACCATAAATATGATATCACTCTTCGGAATGATACTGGTAATAGGTATTCTTGTGGATGACGGAATTGTAATCGGGGAAAATATTTTTAGCCATTTCGAAAGAGGAAAGAGTGCTAAACGGGCCGCAATTGACGGAACTATGGAGGTTATGCCTGCAGTTGTTACTTCCATTTCCACTACAATAATCGCTTTTGCTCCTCTTCTTTTCTTGGAAGGACAGATGGAGATGATGTATGAAATGGCCTTCATCGTTACTTTTGCGTTAGGGTTTTCACTTCTTGAAGCATTTTTCGTATTACCTGCCCATCTCGGTAGTCATAATACTCTCAGGTCGCAAGAAAATGGTGGAAACAGTAATTCTATTAGAAAGAAACTTGATAAGGTTATCTTTGTACTTAGAGATAAGCTATATAATAAGATATTGAAGAATGTTATCAGATGGAGATGGATTGTTGTTACTGTTCCGGTCGCTTTGATTCTTATTACTATTGGGTTGATCGGGGGAACAGTTATTAAATCTACTTTCTTCCCGGCTATTCAGTTCGACTTTTTTTCTTTGAATGTTGCCTTTAAACCCGGTTCGGGTGAAAAACAAACTATGGAATATCTTGAAAGATTCGATAAAGCTATCTGGAAAGTTAATGAAGATATCAAAACAGAATTTGATGAACCCGATAACCTGATTACTTACACTTTTGTTTCTGTTGGTGATGCTTTCAACGGACAGGAGAGTGGTGCCCATGCCGGTAATATTTTCATCCTGCTGAGAGATATGGAAGGAGCTCCTGTTTCCAGTTTCGATATTATTAGTCGGGTTCAAAAGGCTGTGGGAGAGGTGCCCGAAGCACAAAAGCTCACGATAGGGGGAAATAACAGATGGGGCGCTCCTGTCTCTATTAGTTTGTTGGGTAAAAATCTTGAGGAACTTGAGCATGCCAGAGATTTTCTGAAAGCCGGTCTTCATGAGCTCCCTTCTCTGCAAAGCATAAATGATAACAATGCGCAGGGAAAACAGGAAATTAAGCTTGTTCTAAAACCTAAAGCTTACTTCCTTGGTTTGAACCAGATGGAAATCAGTCGCCAAGTGAGACAAGCCTTCTACGGTGGACAAGTTCAAAGACTGCAACATCTTAAAGATGAAGTGAGAGTCTGGGTACGTTTCCCTAAAGAAGATAGAATGAGCGTCGGACAACTCGACAGAATGAAAATTAAAACTCCTAAGGGTGTCTATCCGTTGGCCGAATTGGTCGATTATAAAATAGAGCGCGGCCCGGTTAATATTCAACGCTATAACGGGAACAGAGAGGTTCGCGTTGAAGCCGATCTGGTCGATCAGTTTGCTTCCGTCCCTCCGATATTGCAGAAAGTTCGCACAGATATTATTCCCGAGCTTAAAGCGAAATATCCTGGTGTCTCTATTGAGTATCAGGGACAACAGAAGGAATCCAATCAGGCTGTAGCCGACATGGGTAAACTTTTCGGAATCGCTTTCTCCTTGATTGTTTTGATTCTGATCCTTCATTTTCGGTCGGTCTCTCACGCAACTATTGTTCTTATGATGATTCCTTTATCGTTCCTTGGTGCTGCTTGGGGACATGGTATCCACGGTCATCCTATTTCAATGCTTTCGGCATGGGGAATGGTGGCCCTTTCCGGGGTGGTTATCAACGACGCTGTGGTTTTCCTTTCAAGGTATAATTCCTTATTGTTGGAAGGATATAAAACGGAAGAGGCGGTTTATCAAGCCGGTATTTCCAGATTCAGAGCTATTTTGCTTACAACATTAACCACTACAGTCGGGCTCTATCCGTTGATTCTTGAGCAGAGTTTCCAGGCTCAGTTCCTTATTCCAATGGCTATCTCTTTGGCATACGGAGTTATGGTAGGAACCGGATTTATCCTTGTTTTCTTCCCTGTATTGATTCTCGTTCTTAACGACATGAAAGTCTTTGTAAGAAGAAAAATATTTAATCAGGATGTTCAGCCCGAAGATGTGGAAACCGTTATTCGTAATAGCAGAGTTCGCATTGATTAATGGGAAATGAAGTAATATTTCTAAATAAGGAATAAGTTGGTTATGAGAATATATAAATCGATAATAACGATTCTCTTATTCGCTTTTGTTTCGGCCGGATACGCTCAGGAAGCCCTGAGCCTTTCCGGTGCCATTAACAAGGCGCTTAAGAACAATTACAAAGTGAAAGTCTCCGAAAAACGAAAAGATATCGCCGAAGAGAGTAATGCGTGGGGTGCCGCGGGACGTTTCCCCACAATTAATTTCGAAGCAACATCAGTAAACAGATTCGACGAAGGAACAGGGCTTACTAATCCCGATAGAGAAACACACAATCTCATTCCGAGCGTAAGGATGAATTGGGTACTATTCGATGGATTCAAAATCTTTCTGAATAAATATAAGCTGGAAGAACTCCAACAAAAATCGGAAGGAAATACTGCCGTTGTAGTTGAGAACACAATTCAGGGCGTAATTCTCGGTTACTACAATGTTCTTCTCGAAAAGGAAAAAACAGCTCTCTTCAAAGAGTTAAACGATCTTTCGAAAGATAGATACGAAAAAGCGAAAACTCAGAAAGAGCTCGGATCTCTCTCTACTTTTCAGTTTTTGCAAGCGCAAAACTCATGGTTAGAAGATCACGCTAACTATCTGGAGCAAAAGGTTAACTACGATAACTCAATTCGTAAGTTTAATCTTCTCCTTGGTAATAAGGACAATACGAAATACGAACTTACCGATGAGTTTAAGGCCGGATTAGACGAATATGAATACACGATGCTCGAAAAGAAAATGTTTCGCAACAATAATACCCTGAAGAACCAATATATTAACGAGGTTCTTCAAAAGAGGGAAGTTCAACTGGCTAAAGCATCATTTCTTCCTAAGTTGATTCTTAGTTCCGGATATGATTACAACAAAATTAATGTTGAGCCCGATGGTGCCCCGAAGGTAGAAACAGAAAACTACGATTACTATGCTAACCTTACTCTTAGTCTCAATATCTTTAACGGATTCAATTCCAAAAGAGCTTTGGAAATTGCCAAAATTCAAAGAGATATCTCCAAAATTGAAACTGAGGAGATGAAGCATAGTTTGAAAAATAGTTTAACTCAAGCCTTCGATCTCTACAACATTCGAAAGGAATTGAAAAAAGTAGCCGACGAAAAAATGGATGCTGCCAAACTAAACCTTCAAATTGCCAAAGAGAAATTCGAGGCGGGGAATATTAGCTCATTCAACTATAGAGATATACAAATTGTATATCTCAACTCATCGCTGGCTAAAATAGTTGCAACATTTAATTTGATCAATACAAATACGGAACTTATGCGCCTCACCGGTGGCATAATCTCCGAAGAATAAATCTTTTATTAAGGCTCGTCAAATCTTGGCGAGCCTTTTTCTTCATAAGCAATTGTTCTTCACAACCCCTCTTTACTCCGATATTGCTCCTCATATTTTTCTTATCGGTATATTTATTCCGAATAATGCATCTAATCCTATATTATAATACTCTTTATTGTTGATTCGCATAGTTATAAATATTAACTTAAACTACTGAATGCTTTCCTGTTCGATAACAGATTCTTAGAATCCAAATGTAGTTCTATCTAATGACTTTCCGAGGGGGAAAGTTTCAATACGGGAAAGATTAATAATCATCAAAAATGAGGGATATAATGTTGAAAAGGAAATGTGCCTTTGTCATTACTTTGTTAGTTTTTGCTTTTTTGTGTAGTTGCGGTGATAACGATTCCGATGCTGTTTCTCCGGAAGAGGATAGTAACGTAAAACTCTTATCAAAAATAATCGATGAAGGAAGAGTTACTACGTATAATTATAAAAACAAATTGTTGCAATCTATTGTTGCCGAAACCGATACTTCAGCCCCTGTTATATTTAATTACAGTTATAACGAACAGAATAGAATAACTGAAATTAATCATGAAAATGATAAAGGGTTATTAAAGAGAACTTTCCATTACAACGATAAAAAGCAAATAGACAAAGTCGATTATCTCTACGATGATGAAAATAGAACCTTCTCGGAATGCTTCTATTATAATAATAACTCGGGAGTCGATTCGGTTCTGGTTTATACTTCCAGAGCAGATACCGCTTTCTTTAGAATATATTACAAATATAACGCGGATGAGAACATCGTTTCAAGTATTGTTTACATGGGTGGGGAACTATTCCAAACTGGTGAATATCAATACGATAACAAGGTTAATCCTTATTACGCCTTGAGAGAATGTTTACTTACCGATAGAGCCTATAGTAAAAACAATCAGATTAAGATGTCATCAAGCTTCTTTTTCGGAGGAGAAGAAGTCCCTTTCGAAACTGAATATTTTTATACTTACGATGATGACGGTTATCCTGTTACGGTAACTTTTGCAAATACTTCAGGTATAGTGAAAAGAACATTCGAATATGTTGAATAATAACAGTAATAGCCATATTCAACATAATTCCGTAAATGGATTTCTCAAATATGAATAAAAAATCGTTATTGAAAATAATAATCCCCGGTCTCCTGGTAGCTGCTACCGGCGTTGGAGCCGGGGATCTTGCTACCGCCAGCTTTGCAGGTAGCCAACTCGGGGTCGCTATCCTTTGGGCTGTACTCCTCGGTGGTATTATGAAGTTTATCCTTACCGAAGGATTAGCCCGCTGGCAACTCGCAACCGGAACAACCTTTCTCGAAGGAGTAGCCGAAAAATTCGGAATTGTTAGTGGCGTTATCTTTATGCCATATCTCTTCCTCTGGACCTTCTTCGTCGGCTCCGCCCTTATGAGCTTCAAAGACATACAAAAGTTCTACGTCGTTATCGGAGCTCTATTTGTCCCTTTGTTGGCTTTACTATTGATCATTTTTTACGAAAAAAAAAGGTGGGTCGGAAGAAACATGAACAAAGTACTTACCGTAATCTCCTTAATAGCCATATTATTCTTCTTCGGATATATGGCATGGATGAAATGGGCAGGATAAAGATTACCGATAATTAGTTAAAAGAGAATCATTCTTTCTCATGTGAATGATTTCCTTCCGACTATATCCAAAACCAAATTCTTCACTATTCCCGAATATTTCTCAAATTCCAACTAACAATGCGCCAATTACATACCACGAATGTGTTTAAAAATTATGTTCCATTTATAAAGGAGAAGTGCATCAATCTACAAATCAATTTGTTCTATTTGGAAAACGAGCTTTTCCTACCGAAGACTCATCCTTTTGTATGAAAAATGGCACAATGATGTTAGAGAGCGACTCATCCAGTTTGAAAATTGTCGAAAACGTGGAAAACGAGACCAAAACGTTGATAATGTGACCTTTTCGTAAATAATAGAACCCTTTACGCTTGGAAAAGCACCTGATACTCTCTAAATAGGATTATTTCCAATAAAACTTGAGTAAAACGATAAAATAATGATATTAAACCGGTTAAAAGTCGTATTTTTTTCGTCTTTGTGACTTTATTTTGCGTTTGAGTGATTTTTATTGACAAAAAATCATGTTTTCTGCCACAAGTGTTATTTCCCAAGTGTAAGTCCTCTTATTATTTCTGTTTTAGTCACTTCCATGATCTATTTGCCATTATTCTTCAGTATAAATGAGAAGTTATCTTAAAAGTGTAATTTTTTGATAAGTGAGAGCTCTTAATTTTATGTTACGGGCTTGTTTAGAAAAAATATGCTTATCTCTATAACTTCAGAATAATGTTTTTTTTGGGAAAATATAAATAATAGAAAGTAGGTGGTTTGTAGTAAGAGAAAAAGGGAGAAATAATAGAATTAGAGCCTATTCCAGAGGGCTAGAGAGAGGAAAAAAACATTTTGAAATTTTTTTTGAGGAAAAGCCTAAACTCTCTAATATGGCTGACGATAATAGGGGTGAGAAATAAATTAACCTAACAATGGCAAGGATGCCAGAGTTATTAAAAAAATTACATGGAGGTAATTACAATGGGATTTCAGATTAATACTAACGTTGGTGCTTTAAAAGCATATAATGCTTTAGCAAAGTTAAATTCAACATCGAGCAAAGCTCAGTTGCGTTTGGCCACCGGAAAAAGAATCAATAGTGTATCTGATGATACTTCAGGATTTAACGTAGGAAAATCACTTGATCAGAAGGTAACACTGATGAAATCCGCTCAAGGAAATGTTGGCGCGGCAAAAGACATGCTTGCAACCGCAGAGAGTCAGTTGATATCTATTAAAGATATGATCACTCAGGTTAAAGCAAAAATCGCAGATGCCGGAAACCCTGCAGCGGATAAAGCGGCTATCGCAAAGGACATTAAAGCTTTAGGTGAAGAGTTAGCAAACGCTATAGAAAACACCAAGTTTAACAACACATCCCTATTAACATCTGTTTCGAATGGAGCGGGCGCAGGATTTACATTCCAGACTGGTGCTGAAGCTTCAGATACGATGTCATTAAATTATGCTGACACCACAGGTGGTGGAGATTTGGTTGGAACAGCCACTCTTGCTACTGCAGGTGGAAATAATGTTGAAGGTGTATCTACGATAGTCAACAATGCTCTTGGAACAGATGCCGGAGCCGGCGTTGGTATCGCTGAATTAGCAGCAGACGGAACAAATATTTCCGACTTGCTCACAAACATCGAAACATTTGAAACGGAAGTTGTTGATGCTCTCGGATCGATTGGTAACTCAATCCAGAGACTTGACAAGAAGGATGAATTCCTTACATCAGCTATAGCTAACTCGACTGCTTCGGTATCGAGACTATTTGATGCTGATATGGCCGAGGAACAATTGAACGCTACTAAGGCTTCAATCGGTTCACAGGCTGCTACAGCGATGTTGGGACAGTTGAACATGTCACCACAGTCAGTGTTACAACTTCTAGGTTAATTTTTATATAGGCCGGTTCACACGAGGTGAACCGGCCGAAAGTTTAGAAGCAAGGATGCTTCAACTTACAACATAACATATTACATGGAGGTAATACTATGGCATTTCAAATCAACACAAATGTCGGCGCGTTAAAAGCATATAACGCATTAAGTAAACTTAACTCAACTACCCAAAAGGCACAGCTTCGTCTTGCCACCGGAAAAAGAATCAATAGCGTATCTGACGATACATCCGGATTCAACGTGGGTAAATCACTCGACCAGAAAGTATCTCTTATGAAATCGGCTCAAGGTAATGTCGGTTCAGCTAAGGATATGCTTTCCACCGCAGAAAGTCAGTTAATCAGTATTAAAGACATGGTTACTCAGATCAAATCGAAGATCGCTGATGCCGGTAACCCTGCTGCTGATAAAGCTGCTATCGCAAAAGATATCAAGGCTCTCGGTGAAGAAATTGCCAGTGCACTTGAAAACACAAAATTCAACAACACCTCATTGTTAACATCTGTTTCAAACGGTGCCGGAGCAGGATTTACATTCCAGACCGGAGCCGAAGCTGCTGATACTATGACAGTTAACTACGCTGCAGACGCAGGTGGTGGAGATTTGGTTGGTACTGTATCTTTATCTACTGCCGGAAGTAATACTGTAGCCGGAGTTTCACAAAAGGTAAATGATGCTTTAGGCACAGCCGGAACTAACGTAGGTATCGGAGATTTAGCAGCGGACGGAAGTAATATTTCCAGCTTGCTTACAAATATAGAAGCATTCGAAACAGAAGTAGTTGACGCTCTCGGTTCGATTGGTAACAGTATTCAACGACTCGACAAAAAAGATGAATTTTTGACATCGGCAATTGCAAACTCCTCAGCCTCAGTATCCAGATTATTCGACGCTGACATGGCTATGGAGCAATTGAATGCCACCAAAAGTTCTATTGGGTCGCAAGCTGCTACAACAATGTTTGCTCAATTAAATTTTGCCCCTCAATCAGTTCTTCAACTGTTAGGGTAAAACTTTCTAATGAGGTTGTCTGAATGACAGCCTCGTTATTTTCCATTACTGAAGAAAGGACGCTTTAATTATTTGTCATATATATTTTTACATGGAGGTAAAAAATGGCATTTCAAATCAACACTAACGTAGGCGCATTAAAAGCATATAATGCGTTAACAAAGCTGAATTCTTCTACTCAAAAAGCACAGCTTCGTCTTGCAACTGGTAAACGTATTAACAGTGTTGCAGATGACACATCCGGATTTAACGTAGGTAAATCCCTTGATCAAAAGGTTTCTTTGATGAAATCCGCGCAAGGTAACGTTGGTTCCGCTAAAGATATGTTGTCTACTGCTGAAAGTCAGTTAATCAGTATTAAAGACATGGTTACCCAAATCAAATCAAAGATTGCTGATGCCGGTAACCCTGCTGCAGATAAAGCAGCGATCGCGAAAGACATCAAGGCTCTTGGTGAGGAAATCGCCAGCGCTCTTGAAAACACAAAATTCAACAATACCTCATTGTTAACTTCAGTATCAAATGGTGCCGGATCAGGATTTTCGTTCCAGACCGGAGCCGAAGCCGCTGATACTATGAGCATTAACTATGCTTCCAGTTCAGGTGGTGGAGATTTGGTTGGTACAGTTAATCTTACTACCGCTGGTAGTAATACTGTAAATGGTGTTTCTCAAAAAGTAAATGACGCTTTAGGAACAGCAGGTACAAATGTTGGTATTGCTGATTTGGCAGCTGACGGAAGTAATATTTCAAGTCTATCAACTAATATTGAGGCCTTTGAGACCGAAATTACGAACTCTCTAGGATCAATAGGTAACAGTATTCAGAGACTAGACAAGAAAGATGAATTCTTGACATCTGCTATCGCTAACTCCGCAGCCTCCGTTTCTCGTTTGTTCGACGCGGATATGGCAATGGAGCAATTAAACGCGACAAAGTCTTCTATCGGGTCGCAAGCTGCAACGAGTATGTTTGCTCAGCTTAACTTTGCGCCACAATCAGTACTACAATTGTTAGGTTAATAGGATCCCAATCCCATTGAAGGCCTTCCTACGAGGGGAAGGCCTTATATTAAAGCGTAAAAAATATTGAAGAAAAATCGAGAGAATAACTAAACTATTTTCTAACCGTACCGATAATAAGACTGAATGAAGTTTGTTTATGCGCATAAAAAAACTCACGAATTCAGTTGATTACAGATGGTCTTAAAATGTAGGTGAGGATAATGTACCATAATATGGCATATAGTAACAGAGCAAAAAAAGTAAACGCGTATTTGGTTAAGGACGTATTGGACGCGTCTCCGCAAAAGTTATTGTTAAAAGTATATGATTTTGCCATAGCCAATTGTAAAAGAGGAAATCTTGAAAAGACCAATAAGGCATTGAACGAATTAATAAATGCGCTTAATTTTGAAGATGAAAATACGAAAGAGTTTTCAACCGGGTTATTGGCATTATACAAGTATTGCCAAGATCAAATGAGAAAACGCAATTACGATATTGTAGCAAAAATATTGACAGAATTGCGCCATTCATGGTTGGAGGCTTTCTCAAATAAAGCTTAGTTAAAAGGATGAAATATGGATCTGCTGTCGACATCTGGAATTAATAATCTTGTTTATTCGTATAAAAGTACGGAATATAACCGTCGAATTTATCCGTTAGAAACAAAAAAACAGAAATTCTCCAATTTGTCTTCCGAATGGGGAAGTTTGAAATCGAAGTTGACTACATTTAAATCGACTTTGTCAGGATTAAAGGACGCCACAAATACAACTTTGTTTAATTCCAAATCAGTTGAAGTATCGAATTCCAATTTTTTAACAGCGACAGCAACAAAATCCTCTTCGGCTTCTGCTTATTCATTAAGAATAAATCAGTTGGCAAAGAGTGATTTGTTAGTATCAGCAACACAAACCTCTTCTACAGCAGTTACAACTCTTGCGGGAAAACACACTATTCAAATACAAAGCGGGGATTACACCGCTAATGTTGATATCGAGCTTACAGATAGCGAAACAAACGAAAGTATAATGGAGAAACTTAGCTCGGCAATTAATACGGATAAAGCCGTTGTTAACTCCGATTCCTTTGTGGCTACAGATTCTTTCAGTGGAGCGGGAAGTTTTGATATTGAGATCAATGGTACAACAAAAACCATATCTTATGATTATAGTGCCGGGTCCAAAACTTACGATGAAGTTATGGATGATTTGGTTACTCAAATCAATAATGATGTTTCCGGTGTGGCAGCCGAAAAAGTTGTAGATGATGTTACCGGGGATGTTAGCTTAAAGGTGACAGTAGAAGATTCGAAAAACTCAATCTCAATTAGCAGTAGTGATTTTTTGAATATGGATGTTACCGATGAAAAAGGGGGATCGGGAATATCGGTTGCCTCAATATTTACTCCTAGTTCGGGAAATTCCAAATTCTCCATTTCGGCTAAGGAATCAGGATATGATAACAGATTGATATTGTCTGATACCTCGGGAAGTATCTTAAACCAGATAGGATTGACAAGCGGGATTCTTACCGGTAGAACTATGGCGGCAGATGATAACGCTGCCGGATATATGTACTCGGCTAATAGCTCTATCGATAATGAGTTGAACTCAAAGCTTGTATTTAATGGGGTTAACATCCAACGTAATTCCAATACGGTTGATGATATAGTTTCGGGTGTGACTTTTAATCTTAAATCTGTTATGGATGCCGGCGATCAGGATGTGAGTGTTTCCGTCAGTGTGAATACGGAATCGATTAAAGAGGAAATAGATAAATTTATTAAGGATTTCAACGACGTTTACAAATATGTTCGTGGAAATTCCGAAAGTGAAGATTCCAGAAGAGGTATATTCCGTGGTGATTCAAGTGCTCAATCGTTGCTAAATACTTTTCAAAATACAGCAATGGGAAAAGTAACCGGATTAGCTGATGATCATTTCGCTTATTTGTCGGAAATAGGAATTAAATTTGATCCTGTAAACGGTTTGTCAATTAGTGATTCCACAAAACTGGAAACCTCAATAAAAGAAAAACCGTCTCAAGTTGCTAATCTTTTTAATTCTGATAATGGTCTTGCGAATACACTATATACAACAGTTGATAATTTCACGAAAAACGGCGGAGTTATTGATAATCTTGTAAAATCTTACGATGATAATGTAACCTATTATTCCGACAGAATAGAGGCTTCTAATAAGTCAATTGATAAAGGAGCCGAAATATTAAGGAAGAAATATGAAGATTTGCAAGGACAACTTCTTACGTTAATAAATTCAGCAAATTATTTAAATTCTATGGGCGGAGGATTCTTTTAACAGATGGATAAGTTGAGAGAACATATTGATGAGATTAAATCTGATCTGAATAGCCTTATTTTGCATCTTAATGGCGTTGATATTAGCAGTTATAACGAAAAAGCAGATTACGTAAGATTGATGCTAAGTAACATAGAATCAAAGAGAATAAGCTTAAGAAAAACTCATAACAAAGGTGAACTGGAAAAGTATAACGAAGAATTCGTATCTTTGATTAAACAATTGTCAGAAACTTTCGATAATTTAATTGAGGAGAATCGAAAGGAACAGAAAGTAATAGGTGCTGAGTTAAGAAAGATCAATAACAAAAAGAAACTTAGTAATTATAGGTAATAAAATGAACATCAAGGGAATTGGAAACAGTGGTATCGGTAGAGTGGCCGAAAACATCAAGCGAAACAAGGATGTTAAAGCACCCAACATGGAAGTGGGAACAAAAATTTCCGATAGTATAGAAATTTCTGCGGAGGCAAAAGTGAAGCAGATGGAAATCGAAAATGCGCAGAAACTTGAAGTTGTCAGAGAGAGAATAGCCTCTGATTATTACAATAGCGAAGAAGTGATTCAGAAAGTGGCTGAAGAAATATTAAAGGAAGTTAGTGCCGAATAGCACAAAATAGCTTCCTTTTCTCCCTTCTGTTTACTCAAATAAAGCATATCTGAAAAATATGGTTGATAATTATCCGCCAAATCTTTAAATACCCACCCTGGATATGTTTAATTAAACTTGCGATTATGCGTTCAATGGCATCGAATACAGTTCAAAATAATAAGCTTCAACTTCTAGGAAAATTAACAGCGAGTCTAATTCACGAGATTAGAAATCCGTTATCCGCTATTAAATTGAATCTCGATTTGATTAATATGTCGAAAGATGATTTACCCGAAGAAGTGTTAGATTCTGTAGATGATTGTATGAAAGCTACAGCCAGAATAGAATATATGGTGGATAATCTTCTTTCTTTTGCCAGAAAGAATGCCGATTGCGATGATACTTTTCATATTAATGAAATAACCCGAAATGCCATTGAGTTGGTTACCGTAAAAGCTACCAGAAAGAAAATAAATATAATTTCTTCCCTTGATGTTTCCGATCCGATTGTAAACATAGATGAAAACAGATTATTGCAAGTAATTCTCAATTTGATTACAAATGCGATAGAAGCATGTGACGAAAACGGAGTAATAAAAATAACAACAAGTAAGGCTAAGACAGATTCTTCGGTATACGTTAAATGGGTAATAGAGGACGATGGAGAGGGAATCGACGAAGAATCGCAAAGTAAGATATTTAATGATTTTTACACGAGTAAAAAAGAAGGGACCGGTCTAGGATTAAGCGTTTGTAAAATGATTCTCGGGCAATACGGAGCAGAGCTTGATTTTACCAGCGAAAAAGGGGTCGGTACAACATTCATGATTACTTTTGATGTAACTAAATTGGAGCGATAGAATGATACCTCGAATACTGATTATTGACGATGACAATTTAGTTTGTCTTTCATTGAAAAGAGCATTAAAGAAACTTGGGTACGAAGTTGATATTTGTATGGAGGCCGGTGAGTCTTTCGAAAAAATTAATTCTTTCGAACCTGATGTTATCCTTTTGGATATATATCTTACTTCCCATAACGGATTGGAGCTTCTTACAGAGATAAGAAAAGAGCATATTGAAATTCCCATAATTATGATAACCGGTTATGCCGACGTGAATATTGCAGTAAAAGCGATAAAAGGAGGCGCCGCTGATTTTCTCTTAAAACCGATTGACCTGGAACAATTGAATTTGGTGTTGGAAAAAACTCTCGAAAAAGTTTTTCTTAAGGCTGAAGTCAATAAGTTGAATGCTATGCTCGAATCAGAGGATCATCTTACTCCGGAATTTTTCGGAAAAAGTAGAAAAATTCAGAAATTGGTATCCTCAGTTGAGAAATTGGCAAAGAGTTCGGATACTACTATTTTGTTGCAAGGGGAGAGTGGTACCGGAAAAGAGATGTTTGCAAAGTTTATACATCAAAATAGTCCTCGTAAAGATTCTTCTTTTATTCAAATTAACTGTTCTGCCATTCCTAAAGAATTGGCGGAAAGTGAATTATTTGGTCATGAGAAAGGGGCTTTTACCGGAGCTGCTCAAAAAACAAAAATGGGGAAATTCGAACTTGCCGACGGAGGTACGATTCTATTGGATGAAGTCGGGGAGTTAACACTTGAACTTCAAGTAAAATTGCTTCGTGTACTACAGGAGAAGAAATTCTATCGTGTCGGAGGTGAAAAGGAAGTTTCGGTTAATGTAAGAGTTCTAGCCGCAACTAATAGAAATTTGGAGGAGGAAGTAAAGCAAGGTAATTTCCGCGAAGATCTCTATTATCGCTTGAACGTTGCTAATGTTTATATTCCTGCCTTGAGAGATCGCCAAGAGGACATTCCATATATTGCTTATTCTTTTCTGAGTGAATTTTCACAAAAATTCGGTAAGAGTGTTCAAAGTATCGATTCCAGGGCTATTGATTTAATGAAATCCTATCCGTGGAAAGGTAATATAAGAGAATTGAGAAATGTTATGGAAAGAGCTATGCTTTTGATTGAGGAAGAAGCATTGAAGGTTGATCATCTCTCGTTTCTGGAGGATAAAATTCAGCAAATTTCCGAAGATCCTAATCAGTTTGTCCTAAAAATTCCTTCTCAAGGAATTAAAATAGATCTTGTTGTGAAAGAATTAATATTGATGACATTAAAAATAACGAATGGGAATCAAGTACAGGCAGCAAGACTATTAGGATTATCAAGATCGAAACTGAGATATCGTATGGAACAACTTGGAATAGAGGTTACTAAAAATATCATATAGGAATATGTGTTGTAGAGCAAGAAATTATTAAAATTAACGTTGTTGGTAATAAATATTTTCATAAATATTTATAAAGATAAACATTTTTCATTTTTTTTCGATAATATAATATAGCAAACTAAGTTTGTTTATTATTGAGGAAAAGAAATGAAAAAAAATCCCATTCTATTCGTTTATGTTTTCTTTTTTTTAGTTCATTTTAATAGTTGTCCCATTCAAGCCTTCCCTCCCGACGGAGAGTACTTGGCGTTTGCAGAAGAAATGCCTCAGCCAGTTGGCGGCGTATCTGCCGTAATAAAAAAAATTAAGTATCCGGAAATAGCAAAAAGAGCAAAAGTACAGGGTAAAGTATATGTAATGGTATTTGTTGATGAGAGTGGTAAACCTACCGACGCGAAAGTAATTAAAGGTATCGGAGCCGGATGTGACGAAGCTGCTATTGAAGCTGCAAAAAAGGCAAAGTATACTCCCGGTAAAAATAAGGGGGTACCGCAAAAGGTTAAATTGTCCTTAGCCATCGAGTTCAAATTATCATAACAAGAATTTAGAGGAATCATGAAGAAAATAAAAAATCTCCGCTTTGTTCGTAAAATTCAAGGAGGTTATTTCTTACTAGCTGCAGTTGCTACAATTGCTCTGGCGATTGCTTTTGTCAACCTTTATGATATAGCAAATGTCAAAGATGATATATTTACCGATTACGTTAATCCGCAACAAGAAATAAATTCCATATATTCTACCTTTCAAAAAACACAATTCATTATGCTGCAATTCTCTATGGAGGAATTTGCTCCGAAGTTTAAAGAGAATATTGCTACATATGGCAAATATGTTGAATTGATTGATGCTTCCCTTGATACTTTGCTTAATTTGAATCTTTCTGTTGAAATAATGGATGAGCTGAATGAGGTAAAGAAAATCTGGGGGGAATATAAAAGTTTGGTTGCCGATGGGATAATATCGGCCTCGGTTACTCAGAATTTTGAAATGGCAGGGGTCATAGCTACAACTTCAGGAGAAGAAGTTGGTTCTAAGCTAAACAATAAGTTTATGAATGTTGAGGGGCAATTAAAAGCTATCTCCGATTCACTTGATTGGCAAATTGCTTCGACGGTCAACGGAGCTGAATATAGCATATTAATAAGCGCAATAATTGGTGCAGTGATTTTCATTATTTGTGGTTTCGTTATTGCTCCGGCTATTTCAAAACCCCTTAATTATATGAGAGATATAGTAAAAGAATTTGCATTGGGAAATTACTCTGTTAAGGTGGCGAATAATTTCAGTGGAGAAGTTGGAGAATTGCTGGATTCACTTATTGTACTTAGAGAGGCGCAATTAAATAAAATCCAAGGGGCACAATCAATAGCGGATGGAAATCTTGAAAAGGTTATTCCTGCCTCTGAGAATGACGAACTTGCTCATGCAATGAATAAAGAGATTGAAATTATCGAAGATATCCTCAACGAAGCTGAGAAACTAATTAAAGCCAATGAGCAGGGAAATTTGGAATTGAGAGGAGATCAGAATAAGTTTTTGGGTGGATGGAAAAGTCTCATTGAAGGTATTAACTCTATCCAAGAATCAATAGTACATCCGATAAGTGAAGCCGGAGAGATTTTGACAATAATGGCTACCGGTGATTTGTCCGTAAGAGTTAGAGGAAATTACGAAGGGTATTATGCGGAGATCAAACAAAACATAAATTCTCTCGGAGATTCCCTAGCAAAGGCCTTACTTGAAGTCTCATCTAGTTCCGAAGCGGTAAAACAATCATCTAACGAAATATCTACTAGTACGGAAGAAATGGCTGCCGGGGCCCAGGAACAAACACGTCAGACAGCTGAGATAGCTTCGTCGGTTGAAGAAATGACGAAGACAATATTCGAAAATACAAAGAATGCCTCGATGGCTGCCGAAATAGCGAAGTCTGCCGGAATAAAAGCGAAAGAGGGTGGAAATGTTGTAGCCGAAACTATTTCAGGTATGAATAGAATTTCCGAAGTTGTAAATAAATCGGCAGAGATTGTAGAAGCTCTTGGTAATAATAGTGATCAAATCGGGGAAATAATTCAAGTAATCGATGATATTGCTGATCAGACTAATCTTCTTGCCCTAAACGCCGCAATTGAAGCTGCCAGAGCCGGAGAGCAGGGAAGAGGTTTTGCAGTTGTAGCAGATGAAGTAAGAAAATTGGCAGAGAGAACAACTAAGGCGACCAAAGAAATTGCTGATATGATTAAGAAAAACCAAAATGACACTTTGGAAGCAGTTGGATCAATGGAGAGTGGGAAGCAAGAAGTAAAGAAAGGGACTGAGTTAGCAAACAAGGCTGGAAAAGTTCTAAACGAGATTATCAGTGTTGCTGATAAAGTAAGCTCTGTTTCGGATCAAGTTGCCATGGCAAGTGAGGAGCAAGCAGCAACTGCCGAACAAATTAGTAAGAATATTGAAGCAATAGCAACGGTTACGGAACAAGGAGCAAGTGGAACGCAACAAATTGCGAAAACATCAGGAGAGTTATTATATTTGACTGATAACTTGCAAAATCTAATGCAAAAATTTAACTTGGGGAACGGTTCTGAAAAATATATGGTTAAGAAAAAAGAAGAGACAATTTTCTTACAATAATCTAAGGAAAAAATCATGGCTAACGCATTGAATGAGGAAAAGAATCAGAACTCCGAATTGTTGCAGCTCGTTAGTTTTAAGATTGGCGAGGAAGAATTTGGAATTGATATTCTGAGGGTACAAGAAATCATAAAAATGATTGATATTACAAAGGTGCCAAATGCTCCTTCTTTTGTTGAAGGTGTAATTAATTTAAGAGGACGAATCATCCCGATAGTTTTTCTTAGAAAGCGTTTGGGTATGGAAACAAAAGAATTCGATAAGAATACAAGAATAGTTGTAGTCGAGATTGACGGGAAAATCGTTGGTTTTATTGTTGATGCCGTAAGTGAGGTTCTCAGAATTTCCAAAGAAATCACTGAGAAGCCGCCAGAGTTTGTTTCCGGGGTCAATTCGGATTACATTACTGCTGTGGCTAAACTTGAGGATAGGTTGTTAATTCTTTTGGATCTTGATAAAACTTTGAGCAATCGACAAAAAGAATTGTTACAAAATATGGACGATGCAGAATAATTCGAAAAAAAAGTTTAATTATTTCGATTCTTTTTTTTATATAGGGGGCTTAATCATAGCCCTCTTTTTTTGTTTAAAGAGATTCAAGTGGCTATTATTGAGCAATTCCGTAAGCGGATATTCAATTTGATGACGGATTTCAATATTAATTAATTCGGCATGGGCTTTGTTCATACTAAAGTGAATGGCCTAAAGTACGATAATAAGTTATAAAATCTAATTTTACTAGGTGCGAGTATATGAATGATTTACAGAGAATAAAAAAAAATCTTCAATCTGATGACGCTTCTGTAAGAAAAACAACTCTTGAACAATTATTCGGTGAAGAATTATCTCAAGATCTTATTCCGTTAGTGTGTGAGTTAGTAAAAGATGAGGATAAAGGAGTAAGGGATAATGCATCTATGTTGATTACCTTCAATATTTATCCGGATGTTCCTAAATACATCGTAGAGTTTGTATATTCTAAGGATATAAGCATTAGGAATATCGCAGGTGAAATCCTAATAAAAAACGGGCTTAATTCGGTTGATACCCTTATTGCAAATATTGAAAAAGGGAATAGCGATGATGATAAGTTCATTATTGATGTCCTTGGTTTGATCGGGGATAAGAAACCTGCCGCTAGAATTATTGAGGTACTTAATACTTCCAAAGATGAAAATGTAATTCTTGCTTGTTTTGAAGCACTTGGAAATATAGGGTGTGAAAAGTGTGTAGATACTTTAATTGAACGCTTTGATGAGAACGAATTATTTAATCCGACAATTATCGAGGCACTCGGAAAAATTGGTGATACAAAATCGTTAAATTATCTTTTGAAAGTTTATCCCAAACAAGATGTCCTTTCCAAATTTGCAATTATTGAAAGTTTGGGACGGTTGGGAAATGAAGAGACAATCGAATTTCTGGTAAGTGAGCTTCAAGTATCAGATAATTCCTTAAAAGGGGCAATTGTATTTTCAATGCATCAAGTTATTGAAAAATATAATGTATCTTTGAATCTGGATACCTCAATACGAAGTCACGTTATAAAAACCTTGTCTGATTTGAATAATGATTATGTTCTTGCTGCTGTTAAGTTGTTATCTGCTTATAAAGAGGAAAGCATTATTTACGCTTTCTTGGAAATAGTGGGTATTGATTTCCAAGTTGACGAAGAGATAAAACAGTGTCTCTTTGATAACCATGAATGTGTTGTTAAGAAAATACCCGCTATGGTAAAAGAAGAACACAAGAATGCCAAAGGTATGCTTATTTTGATGAAAGAGCTTCTGGAGCTAAAAGGAATAGAGGAAATTCAAGTCCTTTCCGAAGTTGAAAAAAGAGATCTTGTAAATTCATTAATTAACTATATAAATGATCCGGATGAAGAACTTCGCATGACAATTACGGAGTTACTTTTCGCTATCGATGTTCCTTCGGCACTTATGTTTGCCGATAAACTTGCTGAAGATGACAATATCTGGAATCGATTAAAATTATTAGAAATGCTCTCTTATGCCGAAGGGGATGAAATAGAAAGTTTGTTGAAAAAGCTAATGAATGATCCCGAGGAAATGGTTAGAGAAAGAGCGGAAATGTTGTTAAACAACAATCAATCAAATTAAAGAGACTAGTTTTTGATGAGTTATTTTACTAATACCCCTAGATCAGGAAATATCGGAATGTCGGGTACCACTTCATTCTTTCAATCGAAGAATGATCTCCAACTTACCGCGGAGACATTTGAGAAGTGGCGACAATATATCTACGACAGTTGCGGGATTTTTTTCCAAGATAATAAGAAGTATCTCTTGGAAAGCAGACTCCTGAAGAGAATTAATCATCTGAAACTGTCGTCTTTCGAAGAATATCTCGATTTTGTTAAGTTCAATGTGAACAGAAATAGTGAAAAGAAATATCTTTACGATGCTATTACAATTAATGAGACATTCTTTTTCAGAAATCAGCCCCAATTGGATGCGTTGGCAATGAAGGTAGTTCCTGAAATAATTGCTCAGAAAAGAAAATTGGGAAAAAACAAGATCAGAATATGGAGTGCGGCAAGTTCTTCGGGAGAGGAAGCATATTCCACAGCTATTACAATGGTTGAATTTATTAAGCCAAAATTTCCCGGATTTGATTTTGAGATAGTTGGAACTGACATATCACCTGATGTTGTTGCAAGAGCTAGATCCGGTATTTACAAAGAATATGCCGTTAGAAATACTCCGGCATTTTATATGAAAAAGTATTTTACTTTTGATGGTAGTAATTATATTTTAGATCCGAAAATACGAAATATGGTCACATTTAAAGAATTAAATCTTTATGATGACTTCGGCATGAAAGGGATGATGAATTTTGATATTATCTTTTGTGCTAATGTATTAATATATTTCGATGTTAAGTCTAAAATTCGTGTGGTTAATCATCTATATAATTCGTTGAACCGTGGCGGATATTTGTATATCGGATATTCCGAAACACTTCACGGTATATCGAAAGCATTTAAAATTGTTAGCTTTCCTAAAACTATTGGATATAAAAAGGAGTAATACATAAATGAAGAGAGTAATCTTAGTTGCAGATGATTCTCCGACGATTAGAAAATTTGTTTCGTTTTCGCTTATGTCGCAGGGCTTTGAGATTGTTGTTGCTTCCGATGGTATGGAGGCTTTGGAAAAATTACCATCAGGGAAGATTGACCTTATCATAACCGACTTAAATATGCCTAATGTCGATGGATTCGAATTGATAAAAACAATCCGTGAAAATGATGAATTTAAGGAGATTCCGATTATTATTCTCAGTTCACTTGGCAGTGATGAGGATATAGAGAAAGGGATTAAAATAGGCGCGAATTCATATTTGATAAAGCCGTTTGATCCTAATAGAATAAAGTATGAAGTATCAAAATATCTAAATTGAGGAAAAACATGGAACTAAAATTCTTAGTTGTTGATGATTCTGTTACCATGCGAAGAATTGTTTCTAACTCACTAAAGAACTTAGGATTCGGTAATTTTGTTGAAGCAGCTGATGGAAAAGAAGCGCTTGAAAAAATTGCCGCTGACAAAGATATTAATTTTGTTATTACCGACTGGAATATGCCTGTGCTTTCAGGTTTGGAACTTGTAAAAGCTATTAGAAGTGATGAAAGAACTGCTAATTTACCTGTTTTGATGGTTACAACCCGAGGGGTAAAAGAGGATATTCTTCAAGCATTACAAGCCAGAGTCAATAATTATGTAGTTAAGCCTTTTACTCCACAGGTGTTAAAAGAGAAGATTGATCAAATATTAGCTAATGTATAGCGGAGGACGCATGCAACAACACTCTGAAGAGATGCAAATCCTTTCCTCAAAATTGGACGAGCTTAGTCAACTGTTCAAGATAGGGGAGAAAATAATTCCGGGAATTCAAAAACTTATTGAATTCATGCAGGAAATAGTTCCTCTATTGAATAATATAAATCACTCCATCGAAGAGAGTAATAAAAAAATTCCTAAAGCTACTGATCATATCAATGATGTTACAAGTGCTACTGAAATGGCTACAACCGAAATTTTGGATATAGTGGATCAAATTTCTGCTGAAATTCAAAATTTGGAAGACCAATTCAAGAGCTATTCGGAGAGAGAAGAGGAAAAAACGAAATTATTCGCAGAGCTTATTCTTGCCGCAGAAGGAAATGAAAAGGTTGTGAGTATAGCACAAAAGATTCAGGAATTGCCTTCCTCTGATGAGTTTAACAATAATCTAATTAATTCTTTTGATAGGATTAAGAATGATTCGTATAACATCACAATGGCTTTACAAGTACAAGATATTACTTCTCAACAACTATCATCAGTTAATCATTTGATTTTATCTGTTCAAAAGGGGTTGTCATCCTTAATCGTTGATTTAACCGGTGACAGAATTAAAGCTTCCGGTGATGAAAATGACGAAATCGTAATGCCCGATAAAGCTACTTTTGATTCCGAAGCCAAATATTCGAAAGACGATAAAAGACAACAAATTGCTGATCAAATAATGTCCGGTAATATGGAAAAAGCCAGCCAGGACGAAATTGATAAACTATTCTCATGAACTTTAGATATGGATGAAAATAACAAATACGCCATGCTAACCGATCCCGATATGAAAGAGATCGTCGATAGCTTTATAGTTGAAACTTATGAAATTCTCGAACAACTTGATTCGGATCTTGTTCAGTTGGAAGAAAAGCCGGAAGATGATGATCTGTTAAATAAAATATTCCGAGCCTTCCATACTATAAAAGGGACATCTGGTTTCTTAGGTTTAGAAAAGCTTCAAAAAGTAACACACCGTTGTGAAGATATTCTAAATAAACTCCGCAAAGGCGAAGTGAAACTTTTCTCCGATTTAATGGATGTGATTCTTGATGCATATGATAAGATAAAAGAACTTATCTATGTTATTGAAAATGAGCATAATGAAAATGTTGCTTTGGAAGATACTCTTAATGAGTTGGAAGAAGCAATTTCTGCTATTTCCCAAGGGAAAACTTCATTTAAGAGTAATGAAGTTAGTGATGATGGTGCTGAAGAATCAAAGGTTCCCGAACCGGAGCACGATGAAGAGAATTATCACGAAGAAGATATTTTAGATGAAGAACATGTAGCAGAGGCTAATTCTGTAAAGGACGATAAGCTTATGAATAATGTCGTCAAAACTGCTTCCATGCCGAAAGTAAAGAAAGAAGATACTTCTATTCGTGTGGAGGTGGAAAGACTTGACGATTTACTCAATATTGTCTCGGAGTTAGTTCTCGGACGTAATCAATTGGCTCAGGTAAACTCTGAAGTAGCGCTTGATTACGAAGGGACGAAAATGTCTCGTGATTTGGCCGAAGCTACGAAACAAATTGATCTTATGACCAATGAATTGCAATTAGTTGTAATGAAAACAAGAATGGTCAAGATCGGAAAGGTATTTAATCGATTCCCTAGAGTTGTTCGCGATCTGTCCAAAGATCTTGATAAGAAAATAAAGCTTTTGATTAGGGGGGAAGAAACTGAACTGGACAAAACTCTTATCGAAGAAATTAATGATCCATTGACACATCTTATCAGAAATTCGATTGATCATGGTATTGAATCTCCGGAAGAAAGAATAGCTGCCGGAAAAGATCCTCAAGGATCAGTAACTTTGGCCGCCGAGCATGAGGGGAATAACATTCTTATCACAATTGAAGATGACGGTAAAGGGATTGACCCTGAAGTGATAAAAAATAAGGCTATGGAAAAAGGATTGCTATCCGAGGAAAAGGCCAAAACTCTCTCGAAAAAAGAGATATTGAATTTAATTTTTCTTCCTGGTTTTTCTACCGCTAAAGTAGTAACTAATGTTTCCGGTAGAGGGGTTGGAATGGACGTTGTTCGTACCAATGTTTCCAAATTAAGAGGAATTATTGATATTGATTCGAATGTTGGACACGGTACCAAATTTAATATCAAATTGCCTTTAACTTTGGCAATTATTGCGGGAATGCTTGTTAGAATTAAAGAAGAAACTCTTGTTGTTCCTTTAAGTTCGGTAGTGGAAGTTCTTCGTGTTAAAAAAGAAGAAATATCTACCGTTAACGGGAACGAAGTTATAAATGTTAGAGAGAGAGTAATTCCTATTGTTTCTATTGAGAAAATGCTTTACGAAGAAACAAATGAAGACGCTACTAAGACACATCAATTCATAGTTATTGTTGGAATAGCTGAAAGACTGTTCGGAATAAAAGTGGATGAACTTATTGGTCAAAAGGAAGTTGTAATTAAGTCACTTGGAAAATATCTTGGTAATATTCATGGTATTGCCGGGTCTTCTATTATGGGAGACGGACGTGTAGTAATGATTTTGGATATTGCCGAAATTTTAACAAAAGTGGATCAGAAAATTGAAAAACAAGATTAGAGTAGTTGTAATTGATGATTCCGCCTTCATGCGGAAATCACTCTCAATTATGTTGGAGAGTGATCCAGATATTGAAGTTGTCGGGACAGCCCGAGACGGGGAAGAAGGGTATGAATTAGTTAAAACAGCGAAACCTGATATCGCCACCCTGGATATAGAAATGCCAAAGATGGATGGTTTGACCTCTTTGAAATTGATAATGAAGAATTGCCCCACTCCTGTTATAATGGTAAGTTCTCTTACTACAGAAGGAGCCGAGGCAACAATTAAGGCAATGGAATATGGAGCTCTTGATTTTATTCCGAAAGAACAGTCTTTTGTGAATGTAAACATTATCAAGATCAAAGAAGAGCTTATAAAAAAAGTTAGAGAGATTGTTCTTCAAAGAAGGACCAGTGAGAAGTTACGCAGATTAAGAACAATTCGCTCATCTTCTTCCGGAGAATTAGTCACTCCGAAAGTTTCCTATGGAACAAATCTTCCGAGAATGATTTATCGATCGATTGGGTTGGGTATATCTACCGGAGGGCCGATGTCGTTACAAAAAGTGATTCCCAGAATTAAGGGAAACATAAATGTGCCGATGTTTATTGTTCAGCATATGCCTCCTAAGTTCACAAAGTCTTTGGCTGATCGACTTGACGGAATGAGTGAGTTAAGTGTCAAAGAAGCTGAAAACGGTGAATTGGCTGAGAAAAATGTTGTCTATATTGCTCCCGGGGGGTATCATATGACAGTAAAGAAAGATTCTGTCGGGACTCAAAAAATTGTAATTTCCGAAGAGCCTAGTACTACTTTGCACAGGCCATCTGTTGATGTAATGTTAAATTCTGTAATTGATTGTTATGGGAAACAAACCTTAGGTATTATTATGACCGGTATGGGTAAAGACGGTCTGGAAGGAATTACTAAGTTGAAAAACTTAGGAGGGGTCTGCATGGCACAAGATGAGGAGTCTTGCATTGTTTACGGTATGCCAAAAGCTATTGTTGATCATAACTTTGCTGATGCAGTTGTCCCTTTGGAAAGAATAGCCGATAAAATAAATGGAGCTTTTTAATATGGCTGATGATTTTAAAGACCCTGTTTTTCGTGAAATGGATTATGATAACAAACTTTCTTCCGGAAATGTAATAAAGAAAGATAATTTTGAGATTACCGGACGGGCCAAGATTTCCATAGAGGAGGAAAGTCACGAAGGAGTTAAATTTATCCTAAAAAAGGATGAATTTGATAATATTAAAGAAATTAAATTTGTTTGCTCTTGCGGACAGACCAAGTCAATTATTTTGGATTATTCTGATTAATAATTCTCAAGTGGCTAAATATAGCCAATTAAGGATTTCCTACCTATAAAATTATGGCCGCAATGCGGCCTTTTTTGTTTGGCATCTTTCTTGAAATATCATTCGAAAAAAATGGTTTGAAGGTATGGCAGACAATATTAAACTTCTTAAAAACTACATCGATTTCTGTTCTGAACGAAATAAAGTCATTGGTAAAAATATAGCCAATGTCGGGACGAAAAAATATAATCGCGAAGATGTTATGTTTAAAGATGTTCTAAGTGAAAAATTGGCTTCTTCAATGAAGGCAACCTCTACTGAGCATTATGGTTCCAGAAAAGCTACTGAAAACGGACAAGCACCTTTTGAAGTATTTATCGATTATTCCGACGAAAATAACTCCGGTGTAAACAATGTTGATATTGAAAGCGAAATGGCTTCTCTGGCAGAGAATACAATTAATTTCAAATTTGCTTCCAAAAAAATCGGAGCATATTACAGAACAATGCGAGAAGTAATTAAAGGCGGAGGTGCCGGATGAAATTAAGAGGAAATCTACCTGGTTTCGATATAAGCGCAAAAGGATTAAGTATTCAACGAAAAAGAATGAATCTTATTGCAGAAAATATAGCGAATGCGGAATCAACAAGAACCGAGAACGGTAAACCTTATACTAGAAAATTTTTGAATGTCATTCAAGAACAACAAGCTCTTCAACTTCAAAGAAATGATGTTGAGGGAAGATTGAAAATGAGCCAATCTTCTTCAGGACATATGAGAACTCCTGATTTAATAAATGCCAATTCCTCCTCCGCAAATGAGGGAGTGAAGATGGAAATAATGCAAGATGCAAAAGAAGGTGAGTTAATCTTTATGCCTAATCATCCGGATGCTGACCCTAATGGTTACGTTCAGATGTCTAATGTAAATGTAGTTGAAGAAATGGTTGAAATGATAGCCGCTACAAGAAGTTATGAAGCAAATCTTACTGCATTCAATGCTTCTAAAGAAATGGCTAAAAATTCTTTGGAGATATAATTTATGAGAATTACTACTAATCCGATTGGAAATTACGCACCGGCCAGAGTGGCTAATAAACCGGCTCCTCAACCGGCTCAACAAACAAAAGCCGTAAGTACCGAAACAAATATATCTGATAAAGAGAAGCAGTTTTTCGCGAATATGTATCCTGATAACAAAAGTGAAATAATGAAATATCATTTTTACCAAAAGAACGGTAGAATGTCCGGTGTTGCTGTCGGATCGTTATTTGATAGGAGAGGATAATAATGAAAATAGGTGAATTACAAAGGATGATGCCTTCCATTCAGCAACCTGATAAACAGAAAAAAGCTGAAGGGCAAGAGTTCGAAAATCTGATTTCCGGTTTTATTAATGATGTAAAAACCGATCAAATTGACGCAAAGAAGTTAACTGAAGATTTTGTGACAGGTAAAGGAAATATTGAAATTCACGATGTAATGATTGCGGGTGAAAAGGCAAAAACGAGCTTGCAATTACTGATGGAAATTAGAAATAAAACATTAGATATGTATAAAGAATTAACGCGAATTCAAATTTGATAAGCCATGAATAAGAACCCTTTTAACGACATATTTGGTATTTTCAATAAACTTGCTCCCCAACAAAAAGTATTGATTGGTGGGGTTTCGATTGTTTCTCTCATTTTATTGGGAATTTTGTTCTCATTTCTTAATGAGCCTAATTACTCTGTGATATATTCCAATCTTGCTCAAGAGGATGCTTCTAAAGTTTTGGACCACCTTACATCTCAGAAAATTCCATACAAAATAGAAGATAATGGACAGACTATTAAAGTTCCGCAAAATGTTTTGTATGAAACCAGACTATCCTTAGCTAGTAAAGGTATTCCAAATTCAGGTATTATGGGCTATGAAATCTTCGATAAGAGTACGATGGGAATGTCTGAATTCATGCAAAAGCTTAATTATAAGAGAGCGATTGAAGGTGAATTAGCCAGAACTATTATGCAGCAAGAAGGGGTGGAAGCTGCCAGAGTGCATATTGTTGTTCCTAAAAAAGCAATATTCAAAGATGATGAACAAGCACCTACAGCCTCTGTTGTACTAAAGCTGGGTAATTCATTTGCTCTAAAGGATGAGCATATTCATGCGATATCTAATCTTGTTGCGAATAGTATAGAGGGATTAAAAAGAAATAATGTAACTATTCTTGATACTCAAGGGCGTCTGCTCTCTAAAGAAGAAGAGGACTCGGGTTTTGGTATTTCCACTTCAAAACAATATGAAATTAAACAGTCTGTAGAAAAATACCTGGCCAGAAAGGCGCAATCGGTTTTAGATAATATACTGGGATATGGTAATTCCATGGTTCAGGTAAACGCTGATCTGAATTTCGATATGGTTGAAAAAACTATGGAATTGCTCGATCCTGAGTCTCAGGTCGCAATTAGTGAGCAAACAATAAAATCGGAAAACGGTGGCAGAACAATGGCCGATTCTTCCGGCGCATTAAGTGAAAATACTACTACTAATTATGAGATTAGTAAGACTATTCAAAAAGTAATCGAAGGAACAGGGAATGTTAAGCGACTTTCCGTAGCCACGGTTATTAATGATGTTATTAAAGAAGTGGTAGTTGACGGTAAGGTTTCCCATTCTTATGAGCCGAGATCTCAAGACCAGTTGAATAAACTACAAGAAATTGTTAGAAACGCTGTTGGCATAAATGAAGAAAGAAATGATCAGTTTTCTTTGGTTAATATTCCTTTTGAAGACCGATTATTCGATGAAAATGGTTCAAATGAGGAAATTTCGGATTCCGGATTCCCCATAAAGAGTTATGATGAATTAGTTAATCTTATTCTCATTGTTACAGGGATTATAGCTTCCTTATTGTTATTGAAAGGATTAATGAAGAAGCTCAAGAATGAGAAAATCGTCATTGGTGGTACTGTTCCTCAACCATCTCTTGGTTTTGAAGGTGCTTCGTTAGGCGAAGGGGAAGGAGATCCTCAAATTCGCAGACCTTCAAAGAAGGAATTGATTCTGGGAAATCTTGAGGATGAAATAACGGATGATGCTTTAAAAAGACAAAAACAGCAAGACAAAATTGGTTCATATGTTTCAAAGAACCCAATAGAAGCGGCAAAACTAATTAACGCATGGTTGCACGAAGATGAGTACTAAAAAAGACAAATTACAGGTAAGAGAGAAGAAAGAAAGTGATCTTAGCGGAGCTCAAAAGGCAGCTTTGTTAATGATTGCTCTTGATGTGGAAATAGCTGCTGAAGTTTTTAAAAACCTCGATCCAGCTGATGTGGAACTTATATCAGCGGAAATATCCCAGGTCCGAAATACTCCTTCGGCTTCTATTGATGGAGTGATGAACGAATTTTACGGAATGGTTACTGCCCGCGAATATGTTTTGGAAGGTGGTTTGGACTACGCACAATCCGTATTGGAAAAATCCTTCGGAATCAATAAAGCCATGGAAATTATGGAGAAAGTAAAGAATATTACTACTCTTCGTGGTTTTGATGTGCTCAAGCGTGCCGATTCATCCCAATTGGTGAATTTTTTGATTAAAGAGCATCCGCAAACTATAGCATTAATTTTGACTCATCTGAATCCTGAACAAACAGCGAGTGCTTTGGAAGAATTGCCTCCTGATTTGAGAGTTGATGTCGCATTGAGAATTGCAACACTTGGAAAAATTGCTCCTCAAACATTGAAAAGAATTGAAAAAGTTGTTGACGAAATGGCCGGGTTAACAATGAGCCAATCAATTGGAAAAATTGGTGGGACAAAAAGCCTAGCTCAAATTCTAAACAGAACTAAAGTGTCTTTGAGTAAAGAAGTGTTAGATGATTTGTCTGATCGTGCCCCCGATGTAGCGGCCGAAATAAAAAGATTAATGTTCTTGTTCGACGATCTTATCAATCTTCAAGATAAGGATCTACAGAAAATTCTCAGAGAAATCGATAGAAAAGATCTTGTGCTTGCTATGAAGACAGCGGATGATCACTTGAAAGATAAAATATTCTCTAATATGTCCGAAAGAGCTTCTGAGCTGTTAAAAGAAGAACTACAGTATATGGGAATGGTTAAGTTGAAAGAAGTAGAAACAGCTCAAGCCAGAATTATCGATGTTGTTAAGTCAATGGAAGAATCCGGAGAGATTTCACTCAATATTCGCGGAAGTATGGAAGAAGTTTATGTCTAGTGTGATTAAGTTAAAAGTTGGGAAAAAGAACAGCCCGGGTCTGAAAGTAAAGAATATTCAAGATCCGTCAACCGTTGAGTTCGAATCCGAATCCGAGTTCCTTAGAAGACAGGAAGAAGAGAAGAAAGCATTATTATTCGAGGAAGGAAAGAATGCTGCTCGTGCTGAATTGGAAAGTATTTATTCCGACAGCCTTTCTCAAAAATACGCTGAATTTGATTCCATAGTTAATTCCATAGCTGGTAGACTTGAAGAATATGCTACCGAACTGGATAATATCATTATTAAGATTTCTTTCATGATAGCGGAAAGAATAATACGCAGAGAGATTGAGACTAAAAGTGAAATTCAGGAAGTCATTAAAGAGAGTGTTAAAAAAGTAATCGGTGCTAACGACATTATCGTAAAGCTAAGCAAGAATGATTATGAAAATGTAAAAGCTGCTGAAGAATTAGCACTTCCGACTGGGTCTTACGCAAATATCAAATTTGAAATGGATGAAAAGATAGAGCAGGGTGGTTGCTTAATAGAATCTGAAATCGGAAATGTTGATGCGAGATTATCAACGCAAATGGAAGCAATATATAACGCAATCGATTCACAAATTAATGCAAACGTATAATGTCCTTAACAACCGAATATATCGAACGAATTTCTCCGATAATTCAAAATGCCGAGTTAATTAAACTTAACGGTAAGGTTACTGATGTTGTTGGTTTGGTTATTGTATCTTCCGGACCAAATGTATCTCTCGGTGAAGTTTGCAGAGTTGTTAATCGTGACGGTAAAGAAGTTTGTAAATCCGAGGTAGTTGGTTTCAAAGATGGAAAGGTTTTATCAATTGCTTTGGGTGAAATAGAAAGTATTTCTCCGGCGTGTGAAATATTAGCCACCGGAAAAAGTTTTACCATACCGGTGGGGGAAGCCTTGCTGGGGCGAGTAATCGACGGTCTTGGAAATCCGATTGACGGTAAAGGTCCTTTGGAGGTGAGTGAATTTAGAAGTATACACAGAGAGCCCCCAAATCCGTTGGAAAGAGAGAGAATTCACGCTCATCTGCAAACAGGTGTTCGTGCCATCGACGGATTATTGACTGTTGGGAAAGGACAGAGAATAGGAATATTTGCAGGTAGCGGTGTTGGTAAAAGCGTTACTCTCGGAATGATGGCTAGAAATACGAATGCTGACATCAATGTTATTACTCTTCTTGGTGAGCGTGGTAGAGAAGTTAGAGAATTTATTGAAAAAGATCTTGGGGAAGAAGGCCTGAAAAGATCTGTTGTTGTTGTTGCTACAAGCGACAAGTCCGCATTGCTCAGAAAAAAAGGTGCTTATGTTGGGACAGCGATAGCGGAATATTTCAGAGATCAGGGAAAGGATGTTCTTTTGATGATGGATTCGGTTACCAGATTCGCGATGGCTCAAAGAGAGATTGGTCTGACTGTCGGTGAACCTCCTACAACCAAAGGATATACTCCTTCGGTATTTGCTCTATTACCCAAAATACTTGAAAGAGCCGGTAATACCGATAAAGGTTCTATAACCGGGTTTTATACCGTTCTTGTTGATGGTGATGATATGAACGAACCGATAGCGGATGCTGTGAGATCAATTTTAGATGGCCATGTTGTCCTTTCCAGAAAGCTTGCGAATAAAGGGCAATATCCTGCAATCGATCCTTTGCAGAGTGTTAGCCGTGTAATGCCTGATATTGTTACCGCGGATCATAGAAAAAGAGCGATGATGTTCAATGAAATATTGGCGACTTATAAAGAAGCAGAAGATCTCATAAATATCGGTGCGTATGTTAAAGGTAGCAATCCTCAGATCGATCACGCGTTGCAAAAAATTATTTCCTTACGTTCCTTCTTAAAGCAAGATATGTTTGAGCAGACATTGTATACGGAAACAGTAGCCAGACTAAATTCCATAATTGAAGCACCGTTGGACTAAACAGATGAAAAAGTTTTCATATAAATTCGAGTCGATTCTGCAGATCAAAGAAAGCTTGGTAAAGAAAGCGCAGAAAGAAGTTGCTCTGGCTGAAAAAAGAATATTCGAAACTAAGCAAAAAAAAGAGGGTGTCAGCAGGGAAATGGATGAAATTCGATTCTCTCTGAAATCCGGAAGTGTTAGAGCTATTGATTTGCAATTTCGCGAAAGTAGAATACTACATCTGAAAAAGGAAATTGAAAAGATTGATTTGGAAATAAAAAGATTGGAAATGATTAAGAAACAACGCTTGGAAGAACTTAGTCAAAAATCGAAAGAAAGCAAAATATTTGAAAAACTAAAAGAAGTGCACAAAGAGAATTATTTGGAAGAAGAAAAAAGATTGGAAATGATTACTCTTGATGAGGTTGCTATTCAAAAACAGAAAAGGGAATTACATTGAAAAATAGCATGATGTTAATTGTGATTTACGTTGTCTGTTTTGTATTGGTAACCGGTGGAATAATGTTTCTGAATACAAAGTACAAAAATATTTTCGAATTCGATTTTTCTCCGGTAGGTGAAGTAACTGCCGTTAGTGATTCGCTCGGAACACATAGTGTTACGGAAATACCTCAGGAAGAAGAAGTGAAAGATAGCACCGATCTTTATTACGAGAAAATGATGGAGAAACGTTTTAGCTTGAGACGTTTCAAAGAATACATTACTAAGAAAATCAAAAAAGAGATGGTCGATTCTCTTAACCGGATTAAAATTGCTAAGAATAAAGAGATTAATGAAATAAAGGAAGATTTTATTCCTATAGACACTACAAAATTTGTCAAAAGAATTAAAGATTTGAATTCTCAATTGTCTGCTCTGAAGACAGAGAACGGTGTGCTAAAACAAGAGAATGAAAATTTCAAAAAAAGAATTGATACTAAAGTAGATTATGATAAATGGAAGAAGCAGACTGCCAAGTTATACGAGTCCATGGACGCGAAAAGTGCTTCTAAAATAATACAGAAATATTCCGATAATGTGGCAAGGGATATCCTCTATTCGATGAAACGAAAGCAAGCCGCGGAAATCCTTGCACAGTTAACTCCGGAAATTGCGAACAGAATAACGAGAGCTAAGTGATGGTTTTTAATCCGATATTTATACAGAATATGACTTCCGGAAGCTCAATTAATGCTCCGAAAACAAATAAGTTTGGTAACTCAAGCTATTTATTTGCCGATATAATAAACGTTAAATTAGATGAAGCTATTTCCAAAGAGACTAAAGCCCAGAAAAATGGGAATGAGAGTCACCTTTCACTATCCGCTTCACAATTGCCTGACGAATTGTCGGCGATTATGCGTGATGTTGATATTACTGATGAAGGAATGGAAATTAAATCATCGGTTGGTTTCAATTCCGTGATTGATTATCTGAAGGACAATAAAGAATTATCTGTTCAAATTATCTCTGATGGAAATTCCGACCAACATAATGCAGCGAAACCTTTTGATAAAAATATTCTCGAAGATGAATTAAAAAAGAATGGCAAAGTAAGTCTGTCCGTAATCTCGGAAGGGAAGGAATATAAGATTGAAATAAGAGTTTCCGAAAAGACTGAAGTTGCCGGGAATGTTCAAGATAAAAGTAGGAAACTTGATAGTTTCGTTAGTGGGAAGTTCAGTGAAATAAAAAAAGTATTGAAGGATATTACTCAATTCGGGAAGACCATTCCCAAAGAAGATGTTGCCGAAAAGATAAACGATTTGACATACCTTGTTGAACATTCAACGGAAATGTCTGTCGAGCAGAAAGAAAACTTGAAGTCTTTGATCGGTGGTTTGAAAGAAGTCTTAGGAAGTTATTCAATCAGTAATTCCGAGCAAACCGAACAAATTGTAAATGATCAACCAAATGAGCTTAATACCGATAGTCTGAAAATCGTAAAGAAAGACTTCAGCGAATTAAAATCGTTGTTGAACGAACTGGTTGACTCAATCAGCAAATCGGATAAAAAAGTAGAGTCCTTCGAACTCGATAAAATATCGACCGGAATCAACATTCTTTTATCTAACATGGAGAATATTATCCATGATAAAGAAGAGATTAAAAATAATTTGCAGATTCTTGTTGATAAGTTAGATGAGTTGCAAAATGCTTCATCTGATGAGGAATTGGACACAGAAATAAAAGGAATACTCTCCAATATCGTTGAAAATCTTAAGAACGACGAAGAAGACAGCAAAAAACTTGATGGATTATTAGTCGCTATCAGCGCTTTTCTTCTTAATACACCGGTGGCTGAAAAAAATGATGAAGTAAAAGAATTGTTCACCAATAGTTATAAACTCTCAGGAGAAGAGCTTGACACGATATCTTCTGCTAAGGAATTAATCTCTTTTGTGAAAGAGATAAAGGGGAAGGATAATATAATTTCTTATGACAATTCTGACTTGATGAAGTTAAAAGAAAAGGTAGTTGCAATTGCGGCAGCCTTATCCGAACCCGAGAAAAAAGAATTATTGGCCGAATTGAATGAATTAGGTAATACGGAAAAGAAAAATCCGAATAATCTCCTAAAAGCGCTAATAACAGAGGTAAATAACAAAGCTACGAATATTGAAGATCCCGAAACACAAAAGGTTTTGGCAAGTGTTAGTAGGCTTTTGAAAAATATTTCAGATGAACAAAAACCGCTTGTTCCCGGTCGTGAGAATATTGTTAAATTGTCTGACAATATAAAAATCGGAAAGAGCGATTTAGCGAAAGTAATTAGCGTAATTAAAGAAGAAGTGCTATCGGAAAAGAGTGATACTGGTGTTATAAGTGAAGTTAAAGAAAGTGCAAATTCTTCACAGATAGAAAATCCTATTCCCATGAATGCTACATCAAAGAAGTCGTTTAATGTTAAGAGCAATTTTGAGAATAATGTTGATAAGAATATCACTCCAAAACTATCCGGCGATAAGAATATATCTAATCTTTCTACAGCCATAGAAGTATCCGATGAAGCTGAAAGTGGCAAGAGGATTATTCAAAAATCAGTTCCCGAGGTTACTGAAAATTCTAATGTTGATAAAATTTCTGTTAAGAATGAGGTACAAGCTTTTTCCGAAGAGGTGATTATTGAAAAAGATTCAAAGCCGGCAACAAATGGGAAGGAAATTGTAAAACCGGAGATAAAAGTTGAAGAAAAAAACAGCACAAAACAAAATGTTGTAGATTCCGAAAAAGTAAAATCGATATATAAGATTGCTGTTCAGCTTAAAGAAATTGAAAAAATAATTGAGAAACTAGAACCGACTCCGACAGATGAGAAGCAAGGTAAGTTTCAAATAAAAATCACGGCTGGAAACGGTGAGGCTCCTTCGACACTGGAAGAAATTCAAAAAATATCACTCGGAAGTGGGAAGCCTGCTTTGGATGAACTTATGATGAATACTAATCCGAACACCAAAACCTCCGATATTATAAAAGAGAAAAAAGGGTCGAATAGTAAAGCAGAGGCCTATAAAAAATATTTCCTAAGCGATTCCGGCAAAATCATAAATGAAGTTAAAAATGTAGTCGAAAATAACGCGAAGTTAGATACGAACTCGAACTCAAATGTAAAGCCCGATCCTAATATTTTCAAGGAATATGCTCCTAATGGTGAGAGTATTACCGCGGAAAAAAATCTTGATATTCAAAGTGAGTCGGGAAAAATCCTTACACAGAGTTTTACGAAAAATGAATCGCAAGAAGCTCAAAGTACGGTCTCTAATAATCATACAATTAGACCCGAAGCAATTGGGAAATTTGAAAACAGATTCTCAATGAGAAATATTCCTCAACAGTTAAAGATAGTTGACGTTAAGAATCTACATAAAGAATTTACTCAAATTATTAAGAGTGGCGATAGAAGTAGTGTGAAAATGCTTTTGTCTCCCGAAGAACTTGGTAAACTTGATGTTAAACTGGAATTGGTAAAGAATGTTTTGAAAGCCAGTATTGAAGTTGAATCCGAAGCAGCTAAACAGGCGGTAAATGATAATCTGGAAATGCTTAAACAATCTTTGCAACAAAGTGGTGTTCAAGTAAACTCGTTAAATGTTTCTCTTAATTACACCAACGAAGGAAAGCAAAATAGATTCGTTAAACCGAAGAAAAAAGATAACGAACAAATGGGCGAGCAAGTTGAGTTTAATGCAGATAATGAAGAAGAAAAATCATATAAAAACATGGGCTACAACACTTACGACTATATAGTCTAGGAGAATAAAATGGTAGGCGAAGTAAGAAATGATATCAATACCGTACAATCCGGCAAACCACAAGGTAAAAAGGAATTGGGAAAAGATGATTTCCTAAACCTGATGATGGCACAGCTGAAATATCAGGATCCTATGAATCCTATGGATAATTCGGAATACGCGGCACAATTAGCTCAATTTACTTCTCTTGAGCAATTAACAAACTTAAACGAATCGATGAATAAGAGTATCGATGCAAATTTCATGTTAACTCAATCGATTAACAATACTCTTACAGCTACTCTCATCGGAAATGATGTGAAAATCGGTTCGACTTCTATTAAGTACGATGGGCAGGAATCAGTCGGAATCGGGTATACTCTACCTAGTGAAAACGCCGATGTGACCATCAATATCTATAATAGTGACGGAGCTCTGGTAAAAACTATAGAAAATCCACCAAATTCTGCCGGAGACCATAAACTTTCTTGGGACTTTGTCGATAATAATGGTAACAAAGTTGGATTAGGCAATTATACTTTCGAAGTTAAAGCTACTGACGGACAAGGAGACAAGATTGATGTTCCTTTCTTCAGATTCGGTACAATCTCAAGTGTTAAGTATACCGAAAACGGTACCGTTGTTGTTGTTGACGGTGAAGAGTATAATGCCGCAGAGATCTTTGAAATAATGGCACCTAAAATTTCTAGCGGAGATGAAGACAATGACCCAAGTTAACGGAGTCAAAGTTCCATTCGTCCCGATTGTAAAGGAGAATAAAGGATTTCCCAAAGCGAAAGCGGGAAATGTTCAATCTACCTTTGATCAACTTTTCAGCAAAGAGCTTGAAAAAGTTAAAATATCGGGGCACGCTCAGAAACGACTGGAATCGAGGAATATTCAACTTTCTACTGCTGAGATGAATAAGATCGAAGAAGCCGTTACTAGAGCGGAAGCCAAAGGAGCTAAAGATTCTTTGGTAATGATGGACAATACCGCATTTATTGTTAATGTACCCAATAAAACGGTGGTTACTGCAATTGATGTGCGGGAAAGCAAGGACAATGTTTTTACTAACATTGACAGTGTAGTTTTTACAAAATAAGTTTATTTATAATCACAGAGCGGGACCTCACAAGGACGCTCTCAGATTCGACCGACCGATTGACGTCGAATCAAAAAACATAACCTTAGGAGGTTAATTATGGCACTTCTTAACTCTCTATTCGCCGGTGTGTCCGGTCTTAGAAATCATCAATCAATGATGGACGTTATTGGTAACAACATTGCCAACGTAAACACTATTGGTTTCAAAGGATCTCGTGTTACTTTCAGTGATACATTCAATCAATTCGTTAAAGCCGGTACTAACCCGGAAGAAAACAAAGGTGGATCTAACAGCTTCCAGGTCGGTATGGGTATGAAAATTAACTCTATCGATAGAAACTGGAACCAGGGTACTTTCGAAAGAACCGGTATTACTACCGACTTAGCACTCCAAGGCCCCGGAATGTTCATGCTTAAGAGTAACGGACAAACCTACTATTCCAGAGCCGGCGCTTTTATTTTCGACGCTGACGGTAAACTTGTTAATCCTCAAAACGGAGCGATTGTTCAGGGTAAAGTAGCTAACGGTTTAGGGGAAATCCCTCCGGGAAACAGTGTACAAGATATTATCATCGATAAAAACTTAAGATTACCAGCCGTAGCAACGGAAAATGTTTCTTGGGGTGGTAACTTAGAGAGTAGTTCTCCTACAAAAAGAACTGATATCGTAGAAGTAAACGGTAATGTTAAGCTTGACGATAACACAGCTCATAACAACGAATATAGTGAAGACTTTACAATATATGGTGTTGACGGACAAAAATATACGTTAACCATTGATTATAATAATACTGCTGCCGCAGGTGGTTCGGATGCTGATTATACGTTGAATTATTCAATTTCAGGTGGTAGCTTAGCAGCTCCGGTTACCGGTAGCCAGGCATTAGGATTTGATGCCGTTACTGGAAAATGTAATACAGCTGCTCTTGCAATTACCGGAGATAGTGGTAATCTTGACTTCTCTCTTGATTTGAACTCTTTGCGTGGAACAACAAGCCCAACTTCGGTTTCCGCAAAGATTGACAAAGGAGAAGAACCTGCTACAATAACCGGTACCGTTACAGTCTACGATTCTTTGGGTGACGCACACGCTATTACTATGAAATATACTCACTTGGATAAAAACGAGTGGAAATGGGAAATAATGGATCCTTCCACCGGTACAATTGCCAGTGCTTCTCCAAATGAACCATACGGTACAATTAAATTCAAAACCGATGGTACTATCGAGACAATCAAACAGGGAACCAATACTGTTTCAACTCTTCCGGCAATAACATTTGTTCCCGGTAACGGTGCTGATACACAAACAATATCTCTCGATTTCGGATCAGGTACAGCCGGTATTACTCAAACATCATTAGGCTCTCAAGTATCAGCTCTATCACAAGATGGTTCCGCTTCGGCTACATTGTCAAAGCTGAATATCGACAAATACGGTAATGTAGTTGGTATATTCTCAAATGGTAAATCAAGATCATTGGCGCAGATTATGGTTGCTACATTTAAGAACCTTAACGGTTTGGTAAGTGAAGGGGATAATATGTTCTCGGTAGCTGCTAATGCCGGCGATCCAAGAATTGCAGAACCGGGAGATTCTTCGGTTACTACAATTCAGTCTCAAGCTTTGGAGGTCTCTAATGTCGATCTATCCGAAGAATTTACCAAAATGATTGTTTCCCAAAGAGGTTTCCAGGCAAACGCCAGAGTTATAACAACTGCCGATAATCTCCTTCAGGAAATAACAAACCTAATCAGATAATGACTAGTTGAATAAATTGAGGAGTTCTCTTTCACTCCTAGTAAGCCCTCTTGATCCTTCGAGAGGGCTTTTTAGGCACTGTTCAAAGAAGTGTGTCAGTTCATTATGGTTTCATGATTCTGTCTTCAAATATAATAAATAGTTGATTATATATAAGCCCCCACTCCGCTATAGGTCTAGTTCCCAAATTATTCATGTTATTGTAGGCCAAATAAAGGAGTTTGTATAGAGCCATATCGCTAGCAAAAACTCTCTTTGTTTTAGTTATTTTTCTTAATTGGCTGTTAAAGCTCTCAATAATATTCGTAGTATACATTACCTTTCTTATTTCTTTGGGGTAATCGAAAAAGTTTGTAAGTCTTTCCCAGTTATTCAACCATCCGTTAACCATAGCCGGATATTTCTTAGCCCACTTCAGATCAAGGTCATTCAGAGCTTTTGCGGCTGTATCTTTCTTGTGAGCTTGATATATTAACTTAAGGTCAGTGGCTACTTCCTTTTTGTCTTTGTAAGCCACCTTTCTAAGTGAATTGCGTATTTGATGTACTACGCATAGTTGAACCTTAGTTTCGGGGAAAGTAGCTTCTATTGCCTCTGCAAACCCTTTTAAGTTATCAATGCAAGCTATGAAGACATCCCTTACGCCTCTTTGTTTAAGATCGTTCAATACTTTCAACCAATAGCCGGATCCTTCTTGTTCTCCGACATATAGTCCCAACAAATCCTTTATCCCTTCTCTATTTACTCCTATTACGCAGTAGACGGCCTTTAAGACTATTCTTTTGTTCTCTCTTACTTTGTAATGCAAGGCATCCAGCCAGATGAACGGATATACGCTTTCCAGCTCTCTATTTTGCCATAACTCTACTTCCTCTACTATTTTATCGGTTATGCCGGTTATCGTTGCCGGAGATACCTTTATGCCGTAGAGTTCTTCCATGTGACTCCGGATATCAGTATAGCTCATTCCCTTTGAATAGAGACTAATTATTTTATTATCTAAGGTATTTCCTAAGGTGGTTGTTTTGTCCAACTGAAAAGTGACCAGAGGAAAAAAGAGAAAATAGAGTTATCCTGAGTAGACAAAACTCAGGAGGGAAAAAAGGTGATCAGTATGGAAGACTGGGTAACAATCAAAAATCTACGATCCAAAAATCCGGGAATGAGTCTACGTGAGATAGGTCGGATATTGGGCTTAAGTCATAACACCGTAAAAAAAGCCTTGTCAAAAGAGAGTCCTCCGGAGTACGTCCGGAAAGAGTCAATAAGTGACTCCTTGTCTCCCTTTACGGAATTGATCTTTGAGATGTCTAACATTAAGAGATATCGGGGCTCCCGGATTCTCTATGAGATAAGGAGTAAAGGTTACACCGGCAGCAGAAGCAGCTTTTATTATTATCTCGGGAAAATAAAACAGACTTCCAAGAAAACATTTCAACCATACGAGACAGCTCCCGGGGAACAAGGTCAGTTCGACTGGAGCCCATATACTGTTTTAATCGGAGGGGCACGGGCAAAAATCTACATATATCAATATATCTACGGTTTTAGTCGCTATAAAATATTGGAAGTATCCTTGTCGGAGAATCAAGGGGCAGTATTTGAAGCGTTCGAAAGATGTCTTCAAGCCTCCGGAGGAGTATGTCAAAGAGTCCAAACCGATAACGCGAGAGTTTTCATAACAATTCATTCAAAGGATAACTGGCGGTGGAATCCAAGATATCTTCACTTTTGCGGTCATTACGGGTTCGCTCCAAGTCGTTCGATGCCAAGTCATCCGTGGTCCAAAGGGAAAGTCGAAAAACCGTTCGCCTATATAGAAGACCATTTCATCGACGGAAATACCTTTAGTAGCTTTGAAGAGTTATGCTCAAAACTGAAAGAGTTTCAGAATCGGGTCAATAACGAGCTTCATTCGGTAATTAAGCAAAAACCGGAAACGGTGTTTGCCAAGGAGAGGGCTTCCCTAATGAATCTGCCATCATGTCGTTATGTGGGGATAAAAGAAGAGATAAGAAAAGTAAGCTACGATTGTCTGATCTCTTACAATGGGAACAGATACTCGGTGCCATGGGCTTTTGCCGGAAAGCAAGTATGGATAAAGATATCACAAGGGTACTATATCGAGATCTACTCACAAGCCAACAAGAAAGTAGCCTCCCACAGACTCTCTTTAGGAAAAGGGAACGTAACCATTAAGGATGAGCACTACAGAGGGAATAACACTACGAAGGGCAATTTTCAACGCTTGTCGAAAGAGTTTATGGAGAAATTCCCCGATCAATCTTTGTTCTTGGAAAAACTGTATGCGCAGAAAAGATACAACAGCGGATACCAATTGCGATACATTATGGAACTCTCGAAATTCTATTGCGCGGAAGATTTTCTTTCGGCACTGAAAAAGGCGATGGAATATAACGTCTTTCATTTTTCCTTCATATCCGGTTATCTGGAAAAGAACTGTGAGAGAACAATTATCATAGAAAATATGAGACTCAAAGAAAACTACCCGAACAAGGATATAAAAAGAGACCTTAAGGAGTATCAATTCAACTTTTAACCTAAGTAAGGAGAAGTGAAAATGGGAAACGACAGAATGGAAGAACACATGAAAACACTCGCTCTGGAGAGGATTAAGGAGATTTACATTATCGAAGCGGAAAAAGCGGCCAAAGCAAAAATGAGCTTCCGTGAATACTTGGCAAGGCTGTTGGAAGAACAAGTTATCGCTAAATATGAGAGATCGGTCAACAGAAAAATGAG
Source organism: uncultured Ignavibacteriales bacterium (assembly GCA_942492055.1). GTDB lineage: Bacteria > Bacteroidota > Ignavibacteria > Ignavibacteriales > Melioribacteraceae > CALODP01. Next base: position 101,995 of record CALODP010000023.1, read on the forward strand.
AATGGCGAACTTTTCACAGATTAAGAAACTGGACGAATTCGATTTTTCTTTTCAACCGAAGATAAACGAGCAACTAATAAGAGAACTGGCTAATCTGGAGTTTATCTCCAAAGGGAAAAACGTATTGTTCTTAGGCCCTCCCGGGGTAGGAAAAACACATCTGGCAATCGCTTTGGGGATTAAGGCCATTGAAGCCAGAATGAGAGTTCTCTTTTACTCCGCAGAGAAACTAACCGAGGAATTGGCTGCGGCAGAGATATCCAATACTCTAAACGCAAAGCTCGAATCTCTCGGGAGACTTGATTTACTTATTATCGATGAACTCGGATATCTTTCCCTAAGCAAGCAAACAGCTAAACTCTTTTTCCAGTTAGTGGCCAAAAGATATGAAAGGGGATCTATTATTGTTACTTCAAATAAGGCTTTCGAGCAGTGGGGAGAGATTTTCAATGATGATGTTGTGGCTGCAGCTATTTTAGACAGATTGCTCCACCACAGTTATCCGTTTTTTATTAACGGAAAAAGTTTTAGATTAAGAAACATGGTGCATAATAAATAATTGTACTGGTCAATTTTGTCTGGAATATTGGTCAGTTTTCGGCTGGAATTAACATTTGCCAATGTCACCACGACATTTTGCTTTGACACATTTACATTTGCCAATGTCACACCGACATTTTGCTTTGACACATTTACATTTGCCAATGTCACACCAACATTTTGCTCTGACACTCTTACATTTGCCAATGTCACAGCGACATTTTGCTTTGACACTCTTACATTTGCCAATGTCACCCCAACATTTTGCTCTGACACTCTTACATTTGCCAATGTCACACCAACATTTTGCTCTGACACTCTTACATTTGCCAATGTCACAGCGACATTTTGCTTTGACACATTTACATTTGCCAATGTCACCCCGCCACTTTGCTATGTCACACTTCCATTCGTCTATGTCACCCCGCCACTTTGCTATGTCACACTTCCATTCGTCTATGTCACACTGCCACTTTGCTATGTCACACTTCCATTCGTCTATGTCACACTGCCACTTTGCTATGTCACTCTTCCATTTGCCAATGTCACACTAACATTTTGCTCTGACACTCTTACATTTGTCTATGTCACACCGCCATTTCGCTATGACACGAAATCAAAATCATATGATTTGTCGATATTTCCGAATTCTTAGGAGGAATTCTTTATTTCGGCACTATTTACAGGGGATGTATCAATAGAATAACGATGTGCCTTATTGTTAAGTCACGTTTCCTATTTGGAATCATGCGATAATTGAATACTCTCTCACAATTATTTTCCAATCACACTCTTCGATTGAGTAGCTTATATCTTTGAGGAACTTATCTGAGGTAATTCTACAGTCGCAGTAAGTTATACTCCCAATTCAAAGACCGATTCATCACAGGGAATATGAATGGATAGAAAAGCCGAAAAGGACTTCCAAAGGAGACATCATAATATGCGGGAAACCTGCATAAATGTTCAAAAAAAAGTGTTTTGCTCTAAAATTCTCCTATTCATTTATCCGTGAAAAGAGATCGGGCGATATTCGTTAATAATAAATACTTTTCGTGATTACGGATATAAGCTCTATTAATACTCTTTTACATCATAAAGTATTTGCCATGTTAAGAGAATATTAAATAAAATAAAAAAGGTTGATTCTTAATGTAAAAAAAGTTATCTATAAGTCCGAATCGATGAATTTATTTCTCAGACTACCTCTATAATATTCAAAGACACATCATTATAACGAGACAAAATAGATTGTTGACAAGTGTAAATAAATAGATAAATATTAACTTCTGAGTAAAGCGTCATGTTTAGGGGCTTATCTGAACAGTCTTGGTATAACTACCATTTTTTATAGTTGCTTTGCTTTTCTCATTAGTTGAAATACAAGTGCAAGCATTAGTATGCATTCCTATGGTACATTGTGGATATTATATATTTCTCTTATAATAAAATACAGGGGCAAAAATGAAAAAAGTTATACTTTTTTTAGTTGTTATTCTTTATGCCAATGCAATAGGCCAAAATACGAAGTACTCAGCAGATGCAATACAAAGTACTGAGGAGAATATTGTACTTTTTTTTACTGAGTATGTTGAAGGTTCTTCTAACAATAAGGCTGTTGAAATTGGGAGTAAATCAGATGTGATTGTTGATTTTTCAATTGGTGATTTTAAAGTAGAAGTTTACTCTAATGGTTCACCTAATCCTAGCGGTACAATTAAACTAACTGGCTCTATTTCTCCCAACGGAGTTTATATTTTAACAAATAGTAGCGCAGCAACTACCCTTAAAAATAAAGCCAATCAGACATCCGGTTCTCTTACATTTAATGGAGATGATGCTGTCGTATTGAAGAATGGTACAACCATTCTTGATGTAATTGGTCAGATTGGTTTTGATCCAGGAAGTTGTTGGGGATCTGGAGACATAACTACGGTTAATCATACATTACGGAGAAAAACTTCTGTAACAAGTGGTGATACAGATGGGAGTGACCCATTTGATCCGACTATTGAATGGGATGGTTTTGCTATTGACGATTTTTCTGATATTGGTTCTGCAGAACTTCCCGTAGAACTAACAGCTTTCAATGCCTCAATGGTAGAAGGTAAAGTTTCTTTGAACTGGGAAACAGCAACCGAACAAAACAACTATGGCTTTGAAGTAGAAAGACAAGTAAACTCCGAATGGAACAAAATCGGATTCGTGGAAGGAAACGGAAACAGTAATTCTGTTAAAGTTTACTCATTCACAGATAGCAAACCTGTAGAAGGGAAGATAGTTTATCGCTTGAAACAGATCGATTTCGACGGTAAATACGAATACTCAAACGAGATAGAAGTATCCTACGAATCCGTAAAAGAATTCTCATTGGATCAAAACTATCCTAATCCATTCAACCCGACTACAAACATTAGCTTCAAGATAGCCGAAAGCGGAAAAGTAAGTGTTAAGATCTTTAACGCGATCGGGCAGGAAGTTGCCGAATTGGTTAACAAAACAATGGAAGCCGGAAGACATGAAGTATCTTTTAATGCTTCAAATCTGCCATCCGGAACATATTTCTGCACAATGAAAGCAGGGAGCTTTACCAAGACATCTAAGATGTTGTTGATTAAATAAATCTTCATAAAAGAGGGGCTTATGTCCCTCTTTCTCTTTTCCCACTCTTTTATTTCATCCATCTCTTCGATTAAATCCTATTAAGTAATAATATTCTCCGGATTCTCAAAATCGGTATCATTATGTGGAAGCCGCACTGAATAAATATCCGTAATTCGTAATCCATATTTGAATCAATTTAAAAAGAATTCAAAAATAATGATGAAATGCTACGAAATGGATAAAATAATCTTGATATATGATATCAATTATAGTAATTTTTGCCCTATTTGAAATCAAAACAAGTAAAAGAGATAAATTAAAATTGATAGTATATCTTTTGAAGGGGGAATGTACGCCCTGATTCTATGTATTAGGACGGAATTGTAATCGAATCATCAAAAAAGGAGGGATAATGGTGCGACGGGTACTGTTATTAATTTCATTATTATTTTCAAGTGTAGTATTTTCCCAAACTGCAGTACAACCGGCAGGAGCGGGAACTGTTGAGTCTCCGTATGAGATTGCCACATTGGATAATCTCTATTGGTTAACACAAAATTCAGATAAATGGAACGCGGAATATGTCCAAACGGCCGATATCGACGCTTTTCCCACTTCAACGTGGGATGCCGGAAAGGGTTATTCTCCAATCGGTAACAGCACTACTAATTTTACCGGGAATTATAACGGACAAGGTTACAAAATCACAGGATTAACAATCAATAGAACCGGAGAAAATTACATTGGTTTGTTCGGATTGGTAATTGGTTCGACTATTCAGAATATCGGATTGGAAAATGTTTCCGTAACCGGTGGTGCTCGACTCGGAGCATTATTAGGTAGCGGTGATCAAGGTGCTTTGGTCAGGAATTGTTATGCAACAGGTGAAGTTTCCAGTTCCAGTAGATTTTCAGGCGGATTGATCGGATATATCTGCTCTGTTTATGAAATGTCTTATGTGAAAAATTGTTATTGCGAATGTAATGTTACTCTAAAAGGATCACTCAAAGATTATTGTGGTGGATTGGTTGGTGAGAACCTGGCTTATATTTCCAATTCATACGCAACAGGAAATATAGTCGGAGGACTTGATCGAATCGGGGGATTAGTTGGCTCGTCAAGATCATCCGGAAGTATAGAAAATTGTTATGCCTTGGGTAGTGTGGAAGGAAATACTAATGTCGGTGGTCTTGTAGGGGAAAACTCTGAATTGAGTACAAAGAATTCGTTCTGGAACGTAGATACCGATGGAATAACCGGTAATGTCAGCGGTGATAATAACTTTGGGGCTACAGGCAAGACAACAGCTGAATTGAAGAATGTAGCTACCTATACTAATACTGCAACGGCAGGATTAGCTAAAGCATGGGATTTTGTAGCAAATCCTAATAACGATAATCTGAATGAAGATCTATGGAACATAGATGGTGCCAGAAATGACGGATATCCGTACCAGACATGGCAATACGCTACTGCTCCGGTTCTAACAACAACATTAGCTTCTTCGATTGCGAATACATCCGCTACTTTCGGTGGAAATGTTACATCAAGCGGAGGAGCCGAGGTAACAGAAAGAGGAATAGTTTTTTCTTCCTTTAACTCTAATCCGACAGTAGGGGATTTGGGTGTCATGAATGAAGTTATCGGATCTGGTACGGGAAGCTTTAGTAGTACTATCTCCTCTTTAGAAGAGGCATCAACTTATTTTTATCGCGCGTATGCTAAGAATATGAAAGGGATTGCATACGGTGAAGTAAAGAGAGTTACTCTCAAAGGGCAACCGGTTATGAGTAATGCCCTCTCTTTTGATGGCGTGGATGACTACGTTAAAGTTACTAATAACCCAACTGTTCAACCAACAACAGCTTTTACTTTGGAAGCTTGGGTTAAAATAAAAAGTAATACTCATTCGGAAGCTATTATTGATAATGGAATTGCCGAAGGTGGGACAAATGCCGGTGGTGGCTACTTCCTTGGTTTGGAAGTAAATGGAATAAAGAAGTTCAGAGCATGGACATACAACGGCCCGATCTATCCTGATAATCGTACCGTCCTTACTTCCAAAGATGAGTTCGAGTTGAATAAGTGGTATCATGTAGCTACCGTTTATAACGGATCAACTTACAAAATGTATGTAAATGGTTCTGAAGCCGCTTCCGCAAATTTAACGGGAGCAATAAATTACACAAATGTTGGTGAGTTCGGATTACATATCGGGGCTTACATGGATAACAACGAGAATTATCGATTTGACGGTGAGATTGACGAAGTCCGTATTTGGAATGATGCTCGTACTCTCTCCGAGTTAAGAGATAATATGATGTGCTCAATCGATCCCACCGAAGCTAATCTTGTTGCTTATTACAGATTTAACCAAGGATCCGGAAGTAATTTGATTGACCTAACATCAAATAGTAATGATGGAATCCTTACGAACATGAACGAAGAAACATCTTGGACAGATTCCGAATCATTTAATACATGGTTGGGAAAAGCAAGTTCAGCCTGGGATAACGCGGAAAACTGGAGTGATGGTGTTCCTACCGCCGGAGATAATGTAGGGCTTTACAAATGGAGTGAAGCAAGTGAGTGTGAGATTTCCGGTAACCCTGTGTTTAACAATTTGAATGTTGTATCCGGAGCTACTCCGGTTCTGAGCAGTCCGATTACAGTTAACGGAAAGTTAATTGTAGACGGTACTCTTTCTTTGAACGGACAAATAATTACTTTAGGGGAGAACGGATACTTATCAGAGGGAAGCGGAATTCTTTCCGGTAATACCGGCTCTATTCAAACTACAAGAAATCTATCTAATCTTACTTCCGAAAATGTTGCGGGACTTGGAGCTGAAATTACTACGCTCGCTGATATGGGAAGTACAACAGTTATTCGTCAGCATACTCCGGGCGGATCGATGGGAATTTCCAGAAAGTATCAGATAATTCCAACCAATAACGCCGGATTGGACGCAACATTAGTTTTCCATTATTACGATACCGAATTGAACGGCTTGGCAGAATCGGAATTGATGCTTTTCAAATCAACAGATAACGCAAAATGGACCGAGCAATTCGGAAGTATAGTTAATACAACAGAGAATACTCTAACATTAAGTGGTATAGATGGCTTTTCGTATTGGACAGCAGCTTCGACCGGTACAGGTGAGTCGCTGCCCGTAGAATTATCTTCTTTGACCGCTACAATTGTCAAAGGAAAAATAGCCCTTAGTTGGGAAACCATAACGGAAGAAAATAATCACGGTTTCGAAATTGAAAGAGCTGCATTGGAAACCGGAAAAGATAAAATATATGAGAAAATCGGTTTTATAGAAGGGAACGGAAACAGTAATTCAGTTAAAGTTTACTCATTCACAGATAGCAAACCGGTGGAAGGGAAGATAGTTTATCGATTGAAACAGATCGATTTCGACGGGAAGTACGAATATTCCAAAGAGATAGAAGTATCTTACGAATCGGTAAAAGAATTCTCATTGGATCAGAACTATCCGAATCCATTTAACCCGACTACAAACATTAGCTTTAAGCTGGCCGAAAGTGGAAAAGTAAGTATAAAGATCTTCAACGCGATCGGTCAGGAAGTAGCAGAGCTTGTAAACAAAACAATGGAAGCCGGAAGACATGAAGTAACCTTTAATGCTTCTAATTTACCATCCGGAACATATTTCTGCCAAATGAGAGCGGGTAGTTTTACGAAGACATCAAAGATGTTGTTGATAAAATAGATATTAGCGGAAGGTTTAGCCCTTCCGCTATTAAAGTAGCGAGTATGAATAGTTAATATTACACTACAAAAAAAGGAACATGAATGAAAACAAATTACTGTATGCAAATTAGAAGAGTAATGATAGCTCTTCTTATTATGTTCGGATCTATTTATGCGCAAAAAATCGGTATAGGGGCCAGTACCGGTCACGGAATAGCTTGTGACGTTAATGGTGTTGTTTTTACGTGGGGAAGTAATTATCACGGGGAATTGGGAAATAATACCTTGCAAAGAGAGTATTTTCCGATTGATATCAGTGAAATGGGTGCTCTTGCAGGGAAAACTATTGTTGATGTAACAAGCGGAGCTAATTTTTCATTGGCGATCGATAATACCGGAAAAGTTTACTCATGGGGATTAAATGAAAACGGACAGTTAGGAAATAGTTCTACTACAAGAAGTCTTATTCCGATTACCGTAAGCTCATCTGGTGCTCTAAACGGAGTTGAAATAACTTCTATTAGTGCCGGATGGGGACATGTAATTGCTTTGGATAATAATGGTAAGGTTTACGGTTGGGGGGCAAACGCCTACGGTATGATTGGTAATAATAGTACTGAGAAGTGTTTGACCCCTGTTGATGTGAGCGGAAGTGGCGCATTGGCCGGAAAGAAAATAGTTCAAATTTCCGCTACCGGCTTGCACTCAATGGCACTTGACGAAAACGGAAAAGTTTACACATGGGGCTTCAATCACTACGGACAGCTTGGAAACGGTAATAATACTGATAGTAAAATACCTGTAGATATTAGTGGTCTCGGTGCCTTGAATGGCAAGACTATTGTAAGAATCGGAACAGGTGAAAATCATTCTCTTGCAGTTGATAGCGAAGGAAAAATATACGCATGGGGTAGTAACAGTAGCGGGCAACTGGGAGATAACAGAGAATCCGGTCAGAGTTGCAATCTCCCGAAAGAGATTACTGCTTATGGGGCATTAAGTGGTAAAGTACTAGTTGATGTAGCCGGTGGTGACCGCCATTCTTTGGCTCTCGATAACGAAGGAAAAGTTTACTCGTGGGGAGTTAATTATTACGGAACACTTGGGAACAACACTACTACTCTAAGTGATATTCCGGTAGCAATAAGTACATTTGGCGCAATTGCAGGTAAAAATATCATCCAAATCTTTTCCGGATCCAGTTTTTCCTCCGGTTTGGGAAATGACGGAAAAATATATGTTTGGGGAGAAAATAGTAACGGACAACTTGGAATTGGTATGGGGAGCAACCAGCTTGTTCCCGTTGAGTTAACAACTACTGTATTACCTGTAGAATTATCTTCCTTTTCTTGCTCAATGGTTGAAGGAAAAGTAGCGTTAAGTTGGGAAACAGTTACTGAACGAAATAACCACGGTTTCGAAATCGAACGCGCTTCCGTAGAAAAAGGTAAAGCATTTGAGAAAATCGGATTTGTGGAAGGTAATGGTAACAGCAATTCCGTTAAAGTCTATTCATTCATAGATAACAAACCTGAGGAAGGAAATGTTATTTATCGTTTGAAACAGATTGATTTCGACGGAAAGTACGAATATTCCAAAGAGATAGAAGTTTCTTACGAAGCAGTAAAAGAATTCTCATTGGATCAGAATTATCCTAATCCATTTAACCCGACTACAAACATCAGCTTTAAACTAGCTGAGAGTGGGAAGGTAAGAATAAAAATCTTTAACGCAATCGGTCAGGAAGTTGCGGAGCTTGTAAACAGAACAATGGAAGCCGGAATACACAATGTAACATTCAACGCTTCCAATTTACCATCAGGAACATATTTTTGCAAAATGACTGCAGGTAGCTTCACCAAAACCAGTAAAATGTTATTGATCAAATAAGATTACTGAGCCATGTTCTTCTGAATGTGGCTCGGATTTTGTCTTCCCGATGATTATCAATCTTGTATCTGAAATTTATTCCTCGGAATTAACTATATATCCTCTTCCTTTTTATTAGCTTTAATCTAATGCTTTATTTTTTTTTGATTTAGTTGAGTTAACCTTGATTTCCATCTCATAAATAACGAATGACACTTTCTTAATGGAGAGTTGCGTAGAATAAATGATCGTTTACATCGGTTTAATAATGAGTTACATTCGATAAATAGAAAGTTACAGCGGTTAAATGAAGAGTTACATGGATTAAATGCCCGTTTACAGTTGTTTAATGGCAATTTACACCGGATTATTAGAGAGTGGCGAATGCTAAATGGATAGTTGCTCCGGTTAGTTTATAAGTTACTTTCAGTTAACCTTCGTTAATTTTCAAAATCTATGAAATTCGAACGGTTTTACCTCTTTTTCGATCCAATCAGTTAAATTCCTTCATGAATAAGTTATCTTTTCATTAGTCGAGAAGCAGAAGTAAAATAGTAATTACTGTAATGAATTTAGCTGTAAAGGACTATTTCTTCTGTCATGTTAGTCTTATTTTAATTAAGAGTAGATTAAAATTTTGCTAAAAGTAAAAAAAAGTTGTCGGAGGCGTTGCATATTCGAAAAAAAATTATAATCTTAGTGGAACTTTTTAACAATCAACCGGAAAGTTGTTGTTACGATGACAAACTATTACACATATAATTTTGGGAAACTGAAATTTAATCCTCTGCTCCTCAGGCCGTGTCCTGATCACTAACGTCCTATCCAGTATTTAACGATTCATATAAATTTACTTCATAACATAAGAGAGGAATTTTATCATGTGCGGTATAGTTGGCTATATCGGTACAAGAAATTCCATTCCAATATTGATAGAAGGGCTTAAAAGGCTCGAGTACCGTGGGTACGATTCTGCCGGAATTGGAGTTATCGAAGATGGTAAACCGATAATTATCAAAAGTAAGGGAAAAGTCTCCCAACTTCAGGAGAAGCTTGGGAATGGAAACGGGCATTGCGCTACCATAGGTTTGGCACATACCAGGTGGGCAACGCACGGAGCACCGAATGAGATAAACGCTCATCCTCATACGAACGGGGACAAGTCTATCTTTCTCGTACATAACGGTATAATCGAAAACTTCTCGATACTAAAAGAAGAATTGCAAAAGAGTGGTGTTAACTTTACTTCGGATACCGATTCGGAGGTGATTGTTCATCTGATAGAGAAGTATATAAAGATGGATAACGATCTTTTCACCGCTACAAGAATCGCCTTGAACGAGGTGGAAGGGACATACGGAATTGTAGTCGCTTCGGTAAATGAGCCGGACAAACTGGTTGTTGCGAGAAAAGGTGCTCCTCTTGTAATCGGAATCGGAGAGAACGAAAACTTTATCGCTTCGGATGTAAGCGCGTTGATTGCTCATACGAGTCAGGTTGTTTACTTGGAAGATGGTGAAGTTGCCGTAGTAACCAAAGAAGGATTCAAGGCTAAAACCATAGCCGATAAAGATATAGAAAAGGTTGTTCACGAAGTAACCTTGAAATTGAATGAACTTACCCGGGGGGAATATCCTCATTATATGTTGAAGGAGATAATGGAACAGCCTCATTCCGTTACTAACTCTTTCAGAGGAAGACTTCTCTTCGGGGAAGGGATTACCAAACTGGGTGGCTTGGAAGGCTACGAGGAGCGAATAACAAAATCGAAGAGAATAGTTATTTGCGCTTGCGGAACCTCATGGCACGCAGGATTGGTCGGTGAGTATATGATAGAGCAATATGCCGGAATTCCTGTTGAAGTGGAATACGCCTCCGAGTTCAGATATAGAAATCCGATAGTTTCCGAGGATGATACGATTCTCTTTATATCTCAAAGTGGTGAAACTGCCGATACTCTTGCCGCAATGAAAGAGGCAAAGAGACGAGGGGCTTTGGTCCTTGGAATTTGTAATGTAGTAGGAAGTACCATTGCCAGAGAATCGGAAGCTGGAGTTTATATTCACGCCGGTCCGGAGATTGGGGTTGCCTCAACCAAGGCTTTTACATCTCAGATAACAGTACTCGCGTTAATTACGTTGTTGATTGCGCGTAGGAAGTCTCTGAGTCTTGTAGACGGACAAAGCATTATTCGTGAATTGGATCAGATTCCCGGAAAGATTACGGACATATTGAAACTGAGCAATCATATAGAAGCAATAGCGGATATATTTAAGGATGCCAAGAATTTTCTCTATCTCGGAAGGGGATATAATTTCCCTGTAGCTCTTGAAGGAGCATTAAAGCTGAAAGAGATCTCTTATATTCACGCCGAAGGATATCCGGCCGCAGAGATGAAGCACGGACCGATTGCGTTGATAGATGAGAAGATGCCGGTTGTTTTCATCGCCCCGAAAGATTCGGTTTACGAGAAAGTGATCAGTAATATTGAGGAAGTTAAGGCGAGAAACGGAAAGATAATAGCCATCGCGAGCGAGACTGACGATAAGATAGATACGCTGGTAGATTACACAATTAAGATCCCTGATACGATCAGGATGTTTATGCCGATATTAACGTCGATACCGTTACAATTATTGGCTTATCATATAGCTGTTAAGAAAGGTTTGAACGTTGATCAACCTAGAAATTTAGCTAAAAGCGTAACTGTTGAATAACAAAAAGGAGTCAATTATGGCTAGAAAAAACGTACTAATCATGGGCGCCGCAGGGCGTGATTTCCACAATTTCAACGTTTACTTCAGAGATAACGAAGATTATAATGTTGTAGCTTTTACCGCGACACAAATTCCTAATATTGACGGAAGAGAATATCCGGCCGAATTAGCCGGCAATTTATATCCTAACGGAATAAAGATATACGAAGAAGCGGAATTAGAAAGATTAATAAAGGAATTCAAAGTTGATGAAGTAGTTTTCTCATATTCGGATGTTCCTTTTAATTATGTAATGACAAAAGCTTCCATAGTAAACGCTGCCGGTATCTCCTTCCGATTATTAGGTGGGGAAGAGACAATGGTTAAGAGTACAAAACCTGTTGTTTCCGTATTGGCAGTAAGAACCGGTTGCGGAAAATCGCAGACTTCAAGAACAATCGTAAGATTATTAAGAGAAGCCGGAAAGAAAGTTGTAGCTATTCGTCATCCTATGCCTTACGGTGATTTGGTAAAACAGAAAGTACAACGTTTCGCAACATTGGAAGATCTTAAAACTCACGAATGTACTATTGAAGAGATAGAAGAATACGAACCACATATAGCATTGGGCGGAGTGATATATGCCGGCGTTGATTACGAAGCAATCTTAAGGGAAGCAGAAAAAGAAGCTGACGTAATATTATGGGATGGCGGAAATAATGATATGTCATTTTACAAAGCGGATGTGACCTTTACTGTAGTAGATCCTCACAGACCAGGTCACGAATTGACATATTATCCGGGGAATACATCCTTAAGAATGGCAGACGCCGCAGTAATCAATAAAATCGACTCGGCAGACGCAAAAGATATATTAACCGTAATTAACAACATCAAAGCGGTTAATCCGGACGCAACCATCATCGAAGGGGCATCACCATTAACAGTAGACGATCCGTCAGTGATCAAAGGGAAAAGAGTATTGGTAGTGGAAGACGGCCCGACCTTAACACACGGCGAAATGAAATACGGAGCGGGAACAGTAGCGGCTCAGAAATTGGGCGCGAAAGAAATAGTAGATCCGAGACCTTATACGGTTAAATCGATTACAGAAACTTACGAGAAATATCCGAATATCGGAGTTTTGCTGCCGGCAATGGGATATGGCGATCAGCAAATGAAAGATCTCGAAGAGACAATAAACAAAGTAGAATGCGACTCAGTAGTAATAGGAACACCAATTGACTTGGGTAGAATATTGAATATCAATAAACCATCTACCCGAGTCATGTATGATTTACAAGAGATAGGCGCTAACACCATCGAGACAGTACTTAAGGAAAAAGGTATCTTATGAAAAAACTAGCTGTTGTTGCTTTTGGCGGTAACGCGTTGCTTCGCGGCAATGAGCTCGGAACAATTGAACAGCAGGAAAAGAATGCGTATGATACATGTGTCAAGGCAGTTGAATTGGTGAAAAGCGGTTATAATTTGATTATAACACATGGTAACGGACCGCAAGTGGGTAATATTCTGTTGCGGAACGAAGCCGGTTATAATACATATAAAATACCCAAAATGCCTCTAGATATCTGTGTGGCCGATTCCCAAGGGGGAATCGGCTTTATGATCGAAAGGCAGCTCCGAAATGTCTTGGAAGAGCAGGGTATTGATAAGAGTGTAGTCACATTCGTTACACAGGTTTTGGTTGATATAAATGATCCTGCTTTTAATAATCCCACTAAACCGGTAGGTCCTTTTTACCTGAAAGAGGAAGCGGATTTACTGGCTGCCAGTAATAAGTGGGTATTTAAGGAAGACGCGCGTAAGCGCGGATGGAGAAGAGTAGTACCCTCTCCGAAACCGATAGATGTTTATAATAAAGAAATAATAAAGAAATTAGCCGAGGAAGGGAATATCGTTATAGCCGTCGGTGGAGGCGGAGTGCCGGTTTTCAAGCATGAGAATAATTATCTCGAAGCATTGGAAGCGGTAATAGATAAGGATTTAGCTTCGGCATTGTTAGCAAGTCAGATAGGAGCCGATGAACTCTATATAGTAACGGACGTTCCGAAAGTTTATGTGAATTTCAACACGAAAAATCAAAAAGCTTTGGATAAGGTTACAACCGAAGAAGCTTTGGAATATCATAAAAACGGAGAGTTCGGAGCGGGAAGTATGGGCCCTAAGATTCTCGCGGCGGTAAAATTTGTAAGTAATGGTGGGACTCAAACCATCATTACCGAAGCGGATCAGCTTCAATATGAAGACTGCGGTACGAGAATTGTGAAAACAAATTAGCATAACACTAAGATTAAAAGTATATTCGTTGTTGCTTTTTTATTACATGCTAGAAAAAAATTGGAGTGTGAACAATGGCAGTTAATATGAAGGGCAAAAGCCTTATCTCAATTAACGATTTGACTCTCGAAGAGATTTACGAAATTTTTGATGTCGCCAAAACTTTGAAGCAAAAGCTTATAACAGGCGAACCTCATAAAGTATTGGAAGGCAAGACTCTTGGAATGATCTTCTCTAAGCCTTCAACTAGAACCAGAATATCTTTCGAAACCGGTATTTACCAATTAGGTGGAATCGGAATGTATTTCGGTCCTAACGATTTGCAATTAGGAAAAAGTGAAAACATTCATGATACCGCAAAAGTACTTTCAAGATATTTGAGTGGTATTATGATAAGAACATTCGCACATCAGGATGTTATTGATTTGGCAAGATACGGAAATATTCCGGTAATCAACGGATTGACTGACTTGTTACATCCTTGTCAGGTACTAACAGATCTTTTCACAATTCTCGAAAAGAAAAGAACCTTCAAGAATTTGAAGATGGCTTATTTGGGTGATGGTAACAATATGGCTCATAGTTTGTTACACGGATGCTCCAAAGTAGGTTTGGATTTGGTTATCGCTTCTCCATCGGGCTATATGCCACAGAAAGAGATAGTAGATAACGCGATGGCAAACGCCAAATATATGGGTAGTAAAATAGAAATCATGGAAGACCCTGTTGCAGCGGTTAAAGACGCGGATATTATTTATACCGACGTTTGGGCAAGTATGGGACAGGAAAGCGAAGCGCAAGAAAGAAGAAACCATTTCATGAAATATCAGATAAATCCTGAATTGGTAGCAAACGCGAAAGATGATTATCTGTTCATGCATTGTTTGCCGGCTCACAGAGGTGACGAAGTAGTTGATGAAGTAGCTGATTCAACAAATTCGGTCATTTTTGATGAGGCTGAAAACAGATTGCATACCCAGAAAGCAATTATGGCTTTAGTAATGTAAAATAAAAAATCAGGCGGAGTATAAAATCCGCCTTTTTTTCTTTTGTTTTTTTCTAAAAATAATTTTAGATTTCGCTTCTTAAAAAAAGGGGCAGATAGCTCAGTCGGTAGAGCAAAGGACTGAAAATCCTTGTGTCGGCGGTTCGATTCCGTCTCTGCCCACCAAAAAGAGAGATCGATTTTCGGTCTCTCTTTTTTTTGATATTCTTCTAACACCGAAAGAGATTTTATTATTCCTCTTAAATTAGTAACTTAATTCCTTAATATTTTCTATCTCTCAAAAAGTAATATCCTTTAATAATTCTATTGATATATTATTGCATTATTTTGGCACGGAATTTTGTTATAATATTCTACTGATATTTCATATTGAAAAGGATTTTTAATGGGCGGAATAAAAAGAATCTGTTTGTTAGTGGTATTTGCTTATATATTTTCAAGCGATTTCGTGTACGGGAATGTCTTCATTAGGATTAACCAAATTGGTTTTTCGCCTGATGATATAAAGACAGGTATTGTTATTGCCGACAAGCAAATTGATGATGAATTATTTGAAGTTATTGAATCCAAATATAATAGAGTTCTTTTTTCCGGAAAGATACGTTCAGTAGTACAGCATGAGGGGAGATACAAATACGCTTACCAAATTGATTTTTCTTCATTGAAAGATATCGGATCCTACTATGTGAAGATCGGGGATTCCAAGTCGTATCTCTTTAGAATTTCTAATAATCTGTATAATGCCCCCGTAGATTCTCTTCTTAGGTTTTTTGAAGTTCAAAGATGCGGTTATACTAATCCTAGCTTGCATGGGGTGTGTCACGGAGAGGACGCTTCTTATCTTATCGATGCCGGGAAAAGAATTGATAGAAAGTTAGATTTGACCGGTGGTTGGCATGATGCCGGCGATTATGTAAAATTTTTGAATACAACGGCATACACAACTTACACTCTGCTATTTGCTTATGAATTTGATAAGAATAAATTTGGCTTTGATAATGACGGTAATAGTGTTCCGGATCTTTTGGAAGAGGCTAAGATCGGATTGGATTGGTTATTAAGATGCAACTTTGATAAATATAAGCTAATATCACAAGTGCAGGATTTGAAGGATCATACAGTAGGTTGGAGAATGCCGGAGAATGATCCTCTTGTTTCGGAGCGACCTGCCTTTATCGGAAGAGGAAAGAATCTTGTCGGAATATATGTAGCCACCATGGCATTGGCTTCCAGAATCTGGAGAAACGAGATTAGATATGATGATTTCGCGAATAAGTGTCTGACAGTTGCTGAGAATATTTATTCAACCAGAAATGAAGTTCCAAATGTCGATAGTAGCGGAAGCGGGGTTTATCTGGATAACGCATACGGTAGTAAAATGGCTCTTGGTGCAGTTGAGTTGTATTTAACCACGGGGCAACCGAAATTATTGGACGAAGCGAAAAAGTACGCAGATAAAGAAGGCTCCGATTATTGGTGGAGTTACGGTAATATCGGCGGATACGCATATTACAAATTAGGTAAATTAGATAAAAAGTATATAGATTACTTGGTTAATAATTTGAATGTATTTTCGGCAAATGCTGATTCTAACTCATTTAATCTGGGAACTCCATATTCTTGGGGAACAAATAATACGTTGTTAGGTGTCGCTTTACAGGGAATACTATACAAGAGATTAACAGGTAGTAATCGTTATGATTCTTTGGCAATATATCAAAGAGATTTTGTTCTCGGAAGAAATCAGTGGGGAGTAAGTTTTCTAACTGATTTCGGGACACGGTATTCGAAAAATTTGCATCATCAAGTATCTCATCTTCGTAAGATAAAGCTACCCGGAGGATTTGCGGCCGGGCCGGTTACTAAGGAGACAATGAAGAATTATAACATTCCATTCTCTGGATTCGATCGCTTTAAGAATTTTCAAACGGAGAATGGTGTTTACTATGATGATAGGAATGAC
Organism: uncultured Ignavibacteriales bacterium; assembly: GCA_942492055.1. Taxonomy (GTDB): domain Bacteria; phylum Bacteroidota; class Ignavibacteria; order Ignavibacteriales; family Melioribacteraceae; genus CALODP01. Next base: position 118,697 of record CALODP010000023.1, read on the forward strand.
TACGTAACAAATGAGCCAACGATTGTCGCAAACGCGACCGCTATTTTTGTGATGGGATATTATTCTGAAAGATAATGAGTCGAAGTGAGATGAATCTCATTTTGAGACATATTGTTATAATAAAATGTTATGCAATTATACTTAAGCCAAATTATTTACGGCACATTTTTTGTATAACTATGACTTGTGAATTAGGGGAATAGTATGGGTAACGGAATAAGTTTAATATCTTCCGGCTTTTCGTTAATAGATGATAAGTGGGGAGGAATATACAGAGGTGGAAGCTATATGGTTGTCGGTCCGAGAAAATCGGGGCGCACATTACTGGCTTTACAATTTGCGAAAGAAGCTGCTGAACAAGGGGAGACTTGCTTATATTTTACCAATATGCGACCGAAAGATTTGATGATTCAGGCCGCGTCCTTACAGTTTGATATTCAAGCTGCAATGAATCAGAACTCCGTTATTGTAGTAAGAGTTGCTCCACCGAGTGAAATATATGAAATGCATAATCCGGATGATTATTTAATAGAATATCTGAATGATATAATCACTGTTGTAAATCAGTATCATCCAAACAGAGTTATTTTTGACGAATTGACTCCGTACATTGGATTCAGAAATTTGGATTTATTAAGAGATGTTTTTCTACATACTCTCGAAACCATTGAAGATAGAAACATTACCAGTTTTTTTGTTGTGGGCGAACCTGCTACTCAAAAGGCACAACAAATAGTTGATATTCTTACAAACACAGTAACCGGAAATATTCTTCTTAAAAAATATGCCGACAAAATCGGCGGGCGTTTTCATGGTGGTACTGTTGTAATAGTTCCGAACGTCGGGCACACCGAAGGGCAGTTCTCTTCTGAATATAGAATTGAGCCTCATAAAGGAATAGCAATTGAGATGACTTCCGATGATGTAGAAAAAGAATTGCCTCCGTCCAAACCAGCGGAAGTTAACCATTCACATAAGAATAATGGTGGCTTTGTTCCTACAACTCCGGCAATTCAAAAGCCCAAGGAGGAAGAACTCGTTTTCTCCAATATCTATAATTATAGCGATTTTCAACTGATTCTCAATAATCAGATAGCTTTGTATAAAAGTACCGGACAAGTATTCAACGTAGTCTCTTTTATGCTTGATCCAGCCGCGCAAGTAAAAGGATTGTTATCATTAAATCAGCTCCAAAACGCGATTAGCTTGTCAACTTTTAAGCGGGATAAGATTTGCGTGGTAGATAATAAGATTATAGTCCTTCTTGTAAGGAGTTCACGCGAAAACGTATTGGAATTAAACGACCGAATGAAAGGGAATCTCCCCAGTGACGATACAGCTTATGTCAATGCAGTTTCGGATTATATTTCTTTAGCTGCAATTGAAGTAGATGAGCATTTCAATGGGGCGGATGAGATTCTCAATCCTCTGATTAAACAATCGGCTCCGGCGAAATATATCGGATTCGGTGAATTTAATTAATATGCGTTTGATAATCCTCATATCAATTTTGCCTCTTCTATTCTTGCCGGTAAACACTATCGCACAGGACGTAAATGCCGGATTAAAACGAGAAGCAATAAATCATATGCGATATCAAAGATATGGTGAAGCTATTGATTTGTTGAATAAGTATATATCGGCAAATGCCAGAGGGGCGGAAGGATATCATCTCAGAGGATTGTGCAGAGAAAAAAGGGAGGAATATCAATATTCTGTTCTTGATTTGAGAAGAGCTGTAAGACTTGACGGAACAAATCAAAAATATCGTGAAGATCTTAGTCGGGTTTTAGCTGTTTGGCACAGATATTTAAGAAAGAAGATTGACGGTTATAAAAGAGAAATTGCAATTGATCCCTCATATCCGTTCAACTATCTGGAAATCGGTAAATGTCATCGGTGGTTGGAAGAATGGAAAGAGGCTGAGATTTGGTATGATAAATATTTGGCTTTGGATGATAACGCTTCTCCCGATGAGATAATTAGATATACTGAAATATTGGCCAAAACCGGTTCAATAAGTAAGGGAGAAAGAATTCTTAAAAAGTTTGTAGACAGATATCCTGATGATTGGAGATTATGGAGTCGTTACGGATATTTTACTATGTGGTTAGGAAATTACCGAAATGCTGAAAGGGCTTTCCAAAACGCCCTTGGATTTAAGCCATTTTTTAAGGAAGCACAAGATGGGTTGGATATTGCCCGTCGCGAAGGATATTTGACAAAGTATGTTCCCAGAGCTTACGAAAAGGTTTATCCGATAGATCGATATTATCGTTTGATAAAGAAAAATCCTGATGATGATGAAACACGCTTTGCCCTTGTTGCTGATCTTATTAAAGCAGACAGAGATCAGGAAGCGTACGAACAATTGCAGATATTAAAGGAAAAATATGAAGGGACTCCTCGTTACGAACAATTGAAAGAGGAGTTGAAAAACTATCAGATAAACAAGTATTCGAACAAGCTGAATGAGAGTCTTGTACTTCTTAAAGAATTTCCGACAGATGCAGAGGCGACAAAGAACGCATTTAACGCTCTGATGAAGCTGGAACGTTTTAGTGAAGCCAAAGAGATATTGAGCGAGTACTTGGATCTGAAACCGGATGATAATGAAATGCGAATGCACTTCGCCAAAACTCTTTCCTGGTATAACGATTATGAAATGGCTGAAGAATTACTTAGGCCTGTTATAGAAAAAGATCCTTATAATAAGGAAGCGATAAAGATGCTTGCCGGAATATATGCCGAAGATTATGATTATGATACAGCTTTGGAAATATTGGGTGCATATGTTGAGAGATTTGAGGAGAACGAAGAGTTAGATGTTCGATATTTAATGGGAAAGTATTATGCGTGGAATTACCAATGGGACGACGCGAGATTAGTTACTAAAAGTCTTGTTGAGAATGATCCTACAAATAATGAGTATAAGTTACTAGCCGGTCAAGTAATAGTGTGGACAGTCGATCAGGAAGAATTTCCCAAAGCTGAAGGATATTTTACTGATATTCTCGCCGAAGATGAAAAGAATTTATACGCGATTTTGGGGATGTGTACTATTCGTGCTTGGGAAAGAAATCTTCCCGGAGCCAAAGAGTATCTTGATATGGCTAAGAAATATCATCCCGATAGTCCTGAGACTATTACTATTGAAAACTTTTACAATTCCCAAGTGTTGGTACAAGCCGAACGTGAGGCAATGAATATCAGAGCAGAAGCCGGCAAATTAGCGCAAGAAGGTGATTGTCCCGGAGCAGTTGCAAAATATGAAGAGTATTTTGCTGCAGTCGATAATCCTGAAAAGCAAGCTTATCTGGAATTTGCAAGCGCGAATATTTGTGCCGGAAACTATTCCAGAGCCGAGGGAATATACGATGAATTACTTAATACAGCCTATGATTTCGATGTCGCTCTTGCTCGTGGCAAGTTGTATATTTGGCAGCAAGATTCGGTAAAGGCAATGGAAGAGATGTTGCGACTAAAGGAAGAAGATCCGCAAAATTTTGATGTTCGGATGTTTCTTGGGGACGCATATAGATTAAATCGAGAGTATTCCGAGGCCGAAGATCTATATGACGAATTATTGGATGAAACCCAGGATTCGATGGAAATAAGAATGTTGGAAGATAGATTGAGACTTATTCCTCCGTACGGATTAAGTGCCGGTTTACGGAGCTTCTGGAATTTTATTGTTCCGACAAACTTGGCGATAATTCCTTCCGCAAGTTTTTATAAGGATAATCAGGATTTGATGTTTTATCGTTACGGAAGCAGAGCTGAATTGGGGATGCTCCGGTATTTCTCATTTGGGATCGGTTTGTACAGAACTCACCTGGAATCTGAGAATTTGGATCAGATCTTAACCGATTTTAGAGGAAATGCCACACTCTTTTTATCTGATAAAATTACCTTAGGTTACTCATACGGTAAGACAAATATTGAGAATGAAGCTCATAAATATAATAGTACTGTTTCCGCTTCCTATAAAGAAGGGGATAAGTGGCAGATAAGTTTCTCATATGAAGATAACGATTCCCGAGTCCTTTTCTATTCTCCTCGTTTAATTAATAAGCGCTCCGATAGCTATCTTTATTCTCTGTTCGGCAAGTATGATTCTCATAAGAATCTCTATCTGGAAGGGGCTTACAGATATTTTATTATTACTGCCATTGATAGTATTTCATTTTTCCCTGCCGGACAGGTTCAAGTTGCTCCTGGAAATATTGGGAATGATTTTCGTATAAAACTGGGAAAGTACTTTAATAACAATACTATTCTCGCGGGTTATGAGTTCTATTTTGCCGATTACGGAATGATCAGTGACTATTATTATTCTCCGGAAGAATTTGATACGCATTCAATTTGGTTGGATTGGTTCGCTCATAAAGATAAAGAGTTAGAAGTGAAATTGGGTGGAAAAATAGGGTATTCCCCCGCGGTTGATTACATAATTAGTGATATACATGGTGAGTTACTTTATGAACCGATTGAGAATTTCAGATTATCCGCTCAGGCGGGTTTAGGTAATTCTTATCGATTCGATTCCAGTTATAAATATTTCTCAGCGTCAATTTCCGCTTATTGGGGCATCTACTAGGGAATTGATATTCCTTTCGAGTTAAAATAAGTTTATTATCAAAATAGGGGTTGGGGTAGGTATGAAAACTATTTGCAAGCTTTCAAAGTATACTTTTATTTTCTCATTTCTCTTCTTTTCAAGCATATTGTTTGCTCAGGAAAGTACCAGAATTGTTCCTATAACGGGAAATCTGGCCGAATTGAATAATTTCTTTACTTCGTTGGAGAGCACAAATACAAAAAAGATTAGAATCGCTCATTACGGAGATTCCATTATCTGGGGTGATGTAATTACAGCTGATTTGAGAAGAAATTTTCAAAACAATTACGGCGGAAGTGGCTTGGGATATTTATCTCTCTGTAGAGATGATGAAAAATCTAGCACCACTGCGGTTCATACTTTTTCCGACGACTGGAGTTGGGGATCTCTCTTTACTAAGAATACCGAGAAATATCCGATAGATATTAGCGGTGCTTCCTCTGTTGCAGGAAACAACAGTTGGGTTAAGTACTCTATGAGATCTAAAAATATGAATAAGTTTAAAGAAGTTAAATTATTTTATGGTAAGCCAAATGGTGGTTCCAAAGTAAAAGCTGATTTTGCCGGGAAAGGAAATGGCGAGTACTCTCTTAAATCGGAGGACGCGAATCTTAATATGATTGAGTTTGCTGCTGACGAAGAGACTTCCTCTTTGGAATTAAATTTCGGCAATACCGGTGGAATCTACGGATATGGTGTTAGCTTGGAGAACGGACCTGGTGTTTATGTTGACAATTTTGCCTTGAGAGGAAATACCGGAGTATCCCTATTGGAAATTGATGAAAATCTAATGAAACGTTACAACGAAGAATTGAATTACAGTTTGATTATCTTAAGTTTCGGTCTGAACATTGCTTCTGCCGAAAAAGTTAATTATAAATGGTACTACAATAAAATGAAAAAGGTGGTGGAATATTTTAAGACAAATTTCCCCAAAGCATCTATTTTGCTTGTTGGTGCCAGTGACAGAGGGATAAAAGAGGGAAGTAAGTTTATTTCCGATCCCGCAGTAATTAATCTTATCAAAGTTCAGGAAAGAATAGCCGAGAAAACCAACATCGCTTTCTGGAATATGTTTGAGGCGATGGGTGGAAAGAATTCAATCATCGAATGGGTGGAAGGTAACCCTGCACTTGCTCATAAAGACTATTGCCATCTAAATGATTTCGGTGGAAAAAGAATGGCTGATCTTTTATATAATTCCTTAATGGATTCCTACAAAAATTATAAAGGAAATTAGTTATCTGAATTTAAAAATGATATATTCGGATAATGGATTATTTCGTATTTAGGTTACTCTATTAGCACATATCGAAGCTAATAGAGTAATTTAGTGTAATAAAATGAGACATGTTTTTGCATGTATTTGGTAAATGCATTTTAAAAGGGGCGTATATTAGATTATTATCAATTCTTTTTCTATTGGCACCATACTTGTTCTCTTTACTAAAAATGTATAGATATAGTTTATGAATGATAAAAACGACATAAGAAAATACAATATCTCACTGGATAATCGTGAGTCACGTCCTCCCGAGCGAAATATATTGAGGGAAAAAAAGAGAACAATTATTATTTCCGGAATTTTATCGGTTCTGCTTATAATAATAATCTTTTGGTCACTGCCTCAAACGGTATTGTCTTGGAACGGCTTGTTAGTATATGCTTCTATTGTGAGTCTGGTAATATTCCTGTTTGTACTGTTGTTCAGGTATTTCTCAATTATTGCATTAGCCTATTTACAGATAACCAAATATACTGTTGAAGAAGGGGAAAGGTATTTTCCTTTTGTCTCCATCATTATTCCAGCTTATAACGAAGGTGTTGTTTTAAGAGATTCAGTAGATTCTTTATTGCAACTTAATTATCCGAATTATGAGATTCTGATTGTTAATGACGGTTCTACTGATAATACTAAAGAAGTAGCCGAATCAATAGTTGGTAATAGACAAGGGAAGAGCTCGATTGTAAAAGTATCCTTAATCAATAAACCAAACGGTGGTAAAGCAAAAGCCCTTAATGCCGGAATTCAATATTCTGAAGCCGAGTTCGTATTATGTATGGACGGTGATACACTTTTGACTCCGGATACACTGAAATACGGAATCAGGCATTTTATTGATCCGTCGGTCGGAGCTGTAGCCGGAAACGTTAAGATTGAAAACAGACGGAAGGCCTTAACAGATCTGCAAGCTTTGGAATATGTTGAAGGTCTGAATCTTGCAAGAAGTGCTCAAGGTTATTTGAAAACTGTAAATATTATCCCGGGGCCAATTGGTATTTTCAGAAAGGCTGCTATGCGTGATGCCGGTTTTTATACCTCTGATACCTATGCAGAGGATGCTGATATTACTTTGAAAGTATTGGCGCAAGGATGGAAAATAGTTTACGAACAAAATGCAATTGCATTAACCGAAGCTCCCGTAAAGCTTCATCAGTTATTGAAACAAAGATATCGTTGGACCAGAGGAATATTGCAAGCTATTAGAAAGCATAGAAAGCATATATTTAATCCGACGTTGAATTTTACGAATACACTTGTCCTTTGGACAATGGCCTATGAAGCATTGTTTTGGCCGGCAATGAATATTTTTGCGAATCTCTTTTTTATAATAGTAGCTCTTGGTTATGGCCTTTCCAGTTTAATCTTTTTCTGGTGGTTAGGTATTGCTTTACTTGATTTTATGGCTGCAATCTATTGTATTGCCGTTGAGAAAGAAGAGTTTCGTCTGGTGCCTTGGGCTTTGATATATCGATTCGTATTTATTTTGATTATCGATATTACCAAGATGATGGCCACTATCGAAGAGTTTCTTGGTGTGAAAATGGAATGGGGAAAACTGGAGCGAGTCGGTTTCGCGCCGCAATCCGGTGGTTCTTCTAAGAAATAAAGTTTAATAAAAGATTGGGGTATAAAATGGAATTAATTCCGATTCTATCATTGATAATCCTTGTGACTACCATTTCTACTTTTATCTTTGCGGTCGGTGCTTACATACTCTACAAGATAAGAGAGAGAAAAGGGAAAAGGGATGCTGCGGCTGAACCGACTATGGTACAAGCCGAAATGGTTGCGCCTGTGCCTATGATGGCTGAGCAAGCTCTATCCAGAACTTCCGCAAGAAGAACTTTTACTGAGGAGCGAGCTCCTACAATGGAACAAATGTACGATTATCCCGGACAACCAATGCAGACTCGTGATAGCGGTCCACATATGCGTCCTACTTATGTACAGGGGCAACAAGGACCAAATTACGCTGAAGCTACTCGTTATCAAAGAGAAAGAACTTCCGACAGAGCTACTCGTTCAACCGAAAGTAAAAAGTTTATGAGATATACTAGCGACGGGTACGAGGAGCCTAAAAAAGTTGAAAAGAAGAAAAAAGAGGACGGGCTTAGATGGCGGTAAAGAAACCGAAAAAAGCCGTAGTTAAGGAAGGTAAAAAGCAACACGAAAGGAGTAAATCTGGGTTAAGAGTAAACTACCTGATTATTATCCTTAGTGGGCTGGTCTTTTTAATCGGGGGGATACTTGTATTCCTTATGATTATTAAGAATGTTTACGGTAACTACGAACTTGAAGAAATCTTACCGACTAAAGAGAATTTAGAGAAGTTTTCCTATAAGGAAAAAGCCGCAGTACTCTATTCGAAATATACCGAGAATATGTTCGAGCCGGGTAATACATGGTTGTCTGATAATATCGATGCTTGGGAAAGATTCATCAAAGGAATTAAGATGGATTACGATATTATTACAGATCAGGACATTGAGCTCGGAAAACATTTTAATTATAAGTTGCTTATGCTTCCCGGGGCAAAATCTCTTAGTGATAAAGAGATTATTCAAATAAAGAAATATTTGGATAAAGGGGGAAGTGTATTCGCTAGTGGCGGAATTGCCTCTTTTTCCGATGAAGCCAAATGGAGAGGATGGGAATTCTTTACCGAAGTTTTCGGCTTAAGCTTTACCGATGAAATTGAACCGGATGATTTTAAAACAAAAATTCATACTTTGCGTGGAAATCTTCCGATTACAGCCGGAATTCCTACCGGATATACATTACAGATTGCCACATGGGATAAACCGATTGAAGCCGAAGTTCTCGATCCGAGAGTTACTCAGATTAGTTTCTGGTACGACTATCAGAAGCAAGCAGGGCTCGTAATGGAAGAGATTAAGAAAACTGCCGGTATTGTTTCCGGTACTTACGGTAGAGGAAGATTCATCTGGTACGGATTTGAACTGACTTCTGTTATTGGTAAACAGGAGGACTATGTCAATTTCGGAAAACTATTTACCAATTCTGTTAATTGGCTTACTTATAACCCGACCTCCTTTGTAAAGGATTGGCCGGCAAATTACGACGCAGCCGCGATTCTTATTCCTACTATAGGTAGAGAGCCGGAAAATATATTGAATCTTTCGAAAATAAAAGATTTGTATCAGTTTAAGCCGGAGATCTTCGTAGATCCTTTAACTACTTCCAATACACGAGTGATCAGAGGAGCTACAAAATATGGTTCCGTTAACGCAATTGCAGATGTCGGATTTATTGAATCTTCCATAGATACTATTAATAATCTTTATGATCAGGAAACTCAAAATAGCGCAATGGCTTTCGCTAAAGATACATTGCAGAAAATAATAGGAACTGATGTAAAAGGTTTTATGCCACTTAACGGTTTTTATAATGAGAACACTTTGCAAGCAATGTTAAAAAATAATTACACCTTTCTTGTAACAGACTCATTAACAGACAGAGCTGTTCCTAAGCTTGAAATCAGAGATGATAAACCATTGTTGGTTATTACTAAAACCGCAAGAGACGATAAAGTTATTATAGGTGAATACGGCTTAACAAATACAAAATTCCAGAAATATACTTACGAAGAAGATATGCATAGAATCCTTTTTGAAGGTGGGCTCTATGTGATGAAACTTCATACCGATTATCAGTTAAAGTCTGAGTATGTCGGAGTTGTTAATAGCGTGATCGATTCTTTGAAAGCTAATAAAGTTTGGCTCACCACGGTACCGGAATTAATGAGTTGGTGGATGAGAAGAGGCGGTCTGGAAATAAGATATGAAACAAGAAGTAAACGTAGAATTGTAGTAGAAGTTAATAATCCGAAAGATAAGGATATTGAGTTCTTTGTTGTTCAGGTAAACCTAAATAAGAAAGTGAAGAATATCGAAATATCTTCGGACATTATAAACACTGAAATACCTGATTTTGAATTTGATGATAGAGCTAATGTTCTCTATTTGTATGTGGAGAATCTCGAAGAAGGAGAGACAAGAGAGTTTCTGATTGATTTCGAAAATGTCGTGGAGAATTAGTTCTGTTTCATTATTACGGAAATATGTTTTGTTATGAAAAGTAGATTTTTAAAATATTCCTTTATCCTTTTTTCCGCTGTTCTTTTGGCAGCATGTGTGGAGACTGTAACTAATCCTCAGGATGGTTCCGGTGGTGGTACCGATGAGCAAGTAACTTTCGCTATTCAGTATCCAAATACCGGAGATACTATTCGGATGGGGAGAAATAATATACTCTACGCATTATCCGGTGTAGAGGACCCTTCTTTTGAATTGTGGATAAATAACGCGGTCTTGAAACTCTTTATCTATTCTACTGATAAAGGCATCCTATATATTGATACCGATTCTATAGAAGCCAAATTAGGGTGGGATCCCGCTTCTTATCCATCCAAATTCGATTATAAATTAAATGTCTATACAACTTCCGGAACTCTGGTAGCTTCCAAAGAAGTTAAGGGGGTAAACATTGATAGACGACCGGAAGCTCCGGCTAATCTTGTGCTGACAAGAATGACTGAGACCGCATTTAATCTTACATGGAATGATATCTCATCGAACGAAACTAACTTCGAAATCTGGAGAAAAGACGGAATCAATGCGGCGTATGCTAAGATAAAAACAATTGCTGCAAATAATTTTAGTGTAAACGATTTTGTTCAATCGAAGATTCTTACTTATTATTATAAAATCCGAGCCATTAATAGTTACGGAGTCTCGGCTTTTTCCAATGAAGTTACTTCGACCGGTGCGCAAGGGGGCAACGCTCCTACTAATTTACAGGCACAGGCTCTTGGAGCAACGGTAATTCAACTCACATGGACAGACAACTCAATTGACGAACTTGGGTTTAAGATTCAGCGGATTAATCTTCAGACTAACGAATGGGAAGATCACGCAATTGTTGCTTCCAACGTTACAGAATATTTTGATAGAAATCTATCTCCGGGAACAAAGTACGAATATCGTGTTGCGGCTTTTACCAGTTCATCCCAAACTGCTTGGTCTGATCCTGCAACTGCGGTTACATATACAATAGATGTACCGCCACCTTCGAATTTAATTGCTACTTTCGACGCTTCAAGCAAGACAGTTTTGGTTCAATGGAATGATAATACATTACTCGAAAACGGAACCATTATCGAGAGAAGAAAAGGTCAAACCGGTTCTTTTATTGAGATAGGAGCCAGCGCGACTGATATAAATTACTTTACTGATGAAAACGTAGAGCCTAATAATATTTATTATTATCGCGCTCGTCATACTACAACCGAAGGATTCAGAACTCCTTATTCAAATGAGGATTCCGCTTATGTTGCGGCAGTTCCTCCGGCTAAACCGAGCAATTTGCAGATTAGTGAATTTGTAGCTAATTCAGTTTACGGTTTATCGTGGAGTGATAATTCGAAAGACGAAGACGGATTTGAACTTTGGAGAAAAGATGGTGAACTGGGCTTATTTAAGAAATACAGAGTATTTCCTAGTAATACAATCGCATATAACGATACTATTATTGACCCGACAAAGACTTATTTCTACAAAATAAGAGCTTTCAAAGGGGATGAGTATTCCGGATTTACCGATTCAGTAAGTACAAAACCATTTATCAGCGGACTTAATCCGCCGAGCAAATTGAAATATCAGATTATTTCCACTGTTGTCGGATCGAAAACAGAGTATAAAGTAGAACTATCTTGGCAAGATAATTCTGCCGAAGAACTTGGATATATTATTGAGAGAAGAGCTGTTACAAGTCAGCAATTTACCGAAATGAAAAGGCTTGCTCCTAATTCTATTACTTGGACCGATGAATCGGATGATATTGTTCTCGGAGCGACATTTATCTATAGAGTTAAAGCATATAGCGCACAGGAGGTAACGGATCCTTCTAATGAAGTGACTGTTATTGTTCAATAGAATGAAACCGGTAGATGACTACATAAAGATCATCGAAAATAACATTAAAGATCCGGCGTTTATTATTGATTCTGATTTTGTGGTAGTAAAAGGGAATAATGCCGCTAAAGTTGTTTTCGGATTGATGAGGGACGGAAGTGAATTTCTTACGGGCCTTCATGAGAAGTACGGAGTTGTTGTTGCTCCGTTGCAAAGCGAACTTACTTCTCAAGGGGAAGTTTTTGCCTATCCGGTTTCTATTGAAACAGATAAAGGGGAAAGGAAGCAATTTCTACTCTATATAAATGTTCTTTCTAATACTGAAGGAAAACTGTTTCTGGCTACTTTTAATTCGATCTCTTTTAGGAAAGGGAAAGATGAAGAGAAAAAGAAATATTCCGTTGGAATTGAACCTGAAGATTTTTTGCCGAGTGATGAAGTACTTAAAGTGCTTCATAGAATAAAGGAAGATTATCCATTTACCTTTATATCAAAACAGAGGATCCATAAGGAAATAGATAAGTTCGATTATTCCTTCTTTGTTAAAGAATCTTCCGGCAAATATGTTTTGGCCAACAAAAGATTTTGTGAACTGGTCGGGACAAAAAGATCCGGTATTATCGGGCAGTACGATAAAAATATTCATTCTTTCGAAGAATATCTTTTTATTCGCAAATCGGATGATTTTCTGGTGCAGTCGGGAAAAACTCTTGTCGCGAATCTTTTCGGGGAAAAGGATATTATTCTTCCTTTGTTTAACGATTCCGGGGAGACTGTCGCGATTGTGGGTTACGGAACAGAGCCTGATGAGGCTCCTAAGATTAGCAGAAATTCCTTCGTATTGAATGAAGTAATATATGATCTGAATGAGAAATTGATTATTATGGATGAAAACCTGAATCTTTTATCCTACTCAAAGGATACTGAGGGACTATTCGGGTTCACAAAAGAAAATATTGAAAAGAGTGTAGAGACCTTATTACCTAGAGAGCTGACAGAGGGAATAGTAGAGCTTCTTAAATCGAATAAAGAAGAAGAAAAGGAATTATCTCTGGCAATTAATGACAATGAGTTTGATATTACTGTCGAAACAAAAGATAATCCTTTCGGAACAATTATTACCGCTAAATTTTACGAAATTAATATTGAAAATAGAGAAATAGAGGCTAAGGCAAAAATGTATGATATCATAATGCACACGAGCCCGGAAGCAATTTTTATTTACGACGTGGATAATCTTCGCTTTTTGGATGTGAACGATGCCGCGTTGAATCTTTATGGTTATCGTCGGGATGAATTCTTGGAGATGGATCTTACCGATCTCTACGCTCCCGAAGATATTCAGACTCTTATTGAGTCTTCTTCGGCTAAATCTTTGCCGAATACTTTCACCGGTCCTTGGAGACACAAGCATAAAACCGGAAAATCTCTCTTTGTAGAGTTGTTCAAAACAACAATTGAGTACAAAGGGAGCAAAGCTCATGTAAATATTATCCGTGATATTGGTAAGAGTATCGAAGATAAGAAGAAATTGAAAGAATATAAGCTTGCTTTCGAGTATACCGGCGATATTATCATTGTTACCGATGCCGACGGGTTTATCACATACGCTAATTCTTCTTGTGCCGAAAAACTTAATTACAGTCTTGAAGAACTTGATAATAAACCATTTCTTAGTCTTGTCGGGGATGGAGAAAGAGGAAAGATAAATCAGAAATTATTTCTCCCTAAAACCAAAGATAGATCGGAATTTCAAACCAAACTGAAGAATTCCAAGAATGAACTCATTGAGGTTTATCTCATCGCCGAGGCAATTCTCGATTATCAGGATGAAGTGGAAAGATATTCAATTCTTATGAGACCGGAGCGTAAAGTGGAGATTGTTGAGAAACCAAAAGTTAGAGAGGTAGAAGAAACAAAAGGGAAAGCTCTAGATGCAAATTTCCTTTCTAATCTATTCCATGAACTCCTCACACCGGTTAATGTTATTATCGGTTTCGGGCAGGAGATTGCCGAAAGCATCGAAAACCCTAACGAGGAACAACAGGAAGCCGTTCAGATAATCAAAGAGAATCAGAGATCTCTTCTTCAATTGATGGATACCGCCGCGGAGTATGTACATTTCGAACAAAACGAGGTAGAACTTGAGCCGGAAGATCTTCTTTTTGTCGATTTAATCGATAGAATTGAAGAGGATACCAAGAAAACAGCCGAGGCTTTCGGGGTGAAATTCTCTTATGGAAAAATATCCTCCTCCTTACGTTTGGAATCGGATAAGAATAGACTCCTCTCTTTGATCTCTTTATTTGTTTCTTTCGGAATAAGAAGCACCAAAGAAGAGGCTATTTATCTTTCGGCTTATCAAATAGATCAGGATAGATGCGCTATCTCTTTAAGAGACGGTAGAACCAAAATATCCGACAAAGCTCTCGAAAATCTTGAAAAGATATTTTCGCAAGACGAAAGTGAAGTGAAACGTCAATTCGGTATTTCCAGATTTACTCTTCGTCTGGCCAGAAAGCTCATTGAAGTGCTTGCCGATGGTGTTGAAGTATTGGAAAGAAACGGTGAACCGGTTGAATATGCCATTATTGTTCCGAAAAAATTCAAAGATATTTTTACAACTCCTCTTCCGATGCCGAAAGTTAGAGAAGCAAAACCACTACCCGAGGCACCAAAAGAGATGGTTGAAGCCAAACCGGTTATTATTCCCGAACATGAAGAGGAAAAGGAACAACCTTTACGTAAGGTGCAAGTCGTTCAGCCACAACAGCCTCAGGAAGTTGTGGAGGTAAGGGAAGAACAAAAGCCAGAAGAAAAAGCTACAGACGTGGCCGGCGGGCAATCGATTAATGTTAGTGTTAATGTGCAATCCCCTCACACTATTGAGCAGAATGAGGCTGAAGAACCGCCCAAAGTTGTTCCAACGGAACCGACAAAGATTCTAGCATCCCCTGAGGGGATTAATTTCAAAGAGCTTAATTGTATTTACCTGGAAGACCAGGTCGATTCCCAGATCCTCTTCAAAGTGCAGATGAAAGAGCTAAAATCAGTTGAATTTGCTCCTAGCTTCGAAAAAGCTTTGCCTCTCCTAAGAGCTAAGTATTTCGATTTTATAGTTATGGATATTAATCTGCAAGGGGAGTATAACGGACTCGACGCTCTAAGAGCTATTCGTCAAATGGCCGGTTACGACTCAATTCCTATTATTGCCGTAACTGCTTACGTTCTCCCCGGAGATCGTGAGAAATTTATTGCCGCGGGATTCTCCGATTTTATCACAAAGCCGATACTCAGAGAAAAATTAGACGAAGTACTTAAAGGATTATTCTAATATATAGCGCGGGGAATCCCCCCCGCGTTTTTTATTTCCTCTCTCTTATAGCCAATGTTGTTTCCATCAACAAACTAAATCATTCTTCTTGTTTTTCTTATCGAAATTTCTCATTATAACCCCTTACTAAATATCTCTTTTACTGTTATTCTTTTCTCCGGGGAATCTTGATGAAGCTTTTTCAATCCTGTTATAATTCCGAAATTGGTATGATCCTCATTACCGCTACAGAAAAGGGGATTAGGAGCCTTGAGTTTCTGGAGACTACCCATTTCGATTATCTTTCGGCCGAATCAAATCATCATATTGAGCAATGTAAAAAGCAATTGCACCAATTCTTTCTCGGAATGCGGAAAAGCTTTGTTTTGAATCTCGATTGGGAAGGGACACCATTTCAGAAACGTGTCTGGGCTCTTCTTTTGCAAATTCCTTACGGAAAGACAACGTCATACTCCGAAATAGCACGCGCTCTGGGGGACGAAAACGCTGTAAGAGCGGTTGGAACAGCCAATGGGAAAAATAAGATTCCTATCATCATTCCGTGCCATCGGGTTATAGGGGCAAACGGTTCTCTTACCGGATACGCCGGGGGAATCTGGAGGAAAAGCTGGCTCCTGGATCATGAAATGGAATACTCCGACTTTACAAAACAATTGGATCTTTTCAAATAGATGGAAACCCTCAAACTAAAATGGCTCACAGTCGAGTCCTTCGCCGATTTCGAACTCCTTTTCGGTGAGAAAGGAGCTTGCGGAGGATGCTGGTGCGCCTATTGGCGATCTTCCCATTCCGAATTCGAACGGGACAAAGGGGAAAGGAACAGAGAAAAGGCTTATTGCGAAATTGAAACCGGAAAATCTTTCGGGATATTAGCCTATTTGGGTGACGAGCCGATCGGATGGTGTTCGGTAGCCCCGAGGGAAGATTTCAAACGATTAGGAAATTCCCGAATCCTAAAACCTGTCGATACCGAGTCGGTCTGGTCGATAGTTTGCTTCTTTATCGATAAGAATCAGAGAGGGAAAGGATATTCCACAGAGATACTAAACGGAATTAAGGAACTCTGCCGGAAGAAGGGAGCAAAGATATTGGAAGGCTACCCTGTTACCGCGAACGAGAAAAGATCGGCACCCGCCTTTGTATGGACCGGACTCGAAAACGCCTTCCTAAAAGCCGGCTTCAAAGAGGTGGCTAGGAGATCACCCAAAAGACCGATTATGAGATACTATTTGTAAACGATTATAAGGAAAGAGCATATATGTGGATTCAAAAAGAGATAAACCTCGGAAACTACGGAAGAGGATTTCACCTGGTAACAGAGGAAATTGAGGAGGCTATTCCGGAACTCCGCAAGATCAAGGTCGGGATGGCTAATATATTCATCAAACATACATCCGCCTCTTTATCATTGAACGAAAACGCCGACCCTGACGTGAGAGTCGATCTTGAGTCCCATTTCAACAAACTGGCACCCGAAAACGCCTCTCACTATACACATACCTACGAAGGCTCGGACGATATGCCTGCTCACATTAAATCGACAATTATCGGAGCCTCGTTGAGTATCCCCGTAAGCAACGGACGATTCAACTTAGGAACATGGCAGGGAATATACCTCTGCGAACACCGCAACCGCCCCGGTTCCAGAAAGGTAGTTGTTACAATTAACGGGGAGTAAAGGCTAAGGGAAAGAAAAATATCATTTATCTATTCTACAAATCTAATATGGAGAAACAATGGAAGCATTTGTTAAATTTATTCTTAACCTAATAGCAATTCTATGCATGTTCAGCGCAATTGGTGGATTATTTCTTGATGGATGGGAAATAAAGATATCCGTGTTTTTGGGAGGAGTAGTTCTATATGGTTTATTTAGTGCTCTAGTGATTATCATACAATATTTATCGGATATTAGAGATAGTCTGGAGAAATAGGGAATTCCTTAAAGAATTCAGTTAACATAATGCTATTTTTTCTCTCGGCAATTTCTTATTTTTTCAAAAGGTAGAGAAGCCGCTTGCTTTCGGGAGCTTAAGGCGGTGGAATGTTAGACGATCCCGAATATCGTCGAAACGGACGCCGGAGATTATCCTCCGCTTCTTGCGGGGGAAGATCTTCCCGCACCATTTAAAATGAGCGGAATAATGGGTAATAATCCGGATGTGATTCTGTCGGTTGGTTGCAGAGTAATTTCTTCGCTAGCAACTAACTTTCGTAGTGGGATACTCAATTCTAGAAAGATAAAAACATTTTTCTATAACTAACTTGAAGAAGAGTCAACTTCCGAGTATTTCTCGGTAGTTCAAATTGCCGATTAACAAATTGTAGGAGAGCTTTCTCATGCTCATTTCTTCAAAATATTTCCGTAATCTCTTAATTTCGGAATATTATTTAACAATCATAAAAAAACTTGACATAAAGATCTCAAAATGTTACATTAACCTTTGGTTCGTCAACCGAATACTCCTCAGACGAGCCGGAAATAAGGTTTTAGGGGAACAAATTCCCGACGGCCTGTTATCTTCCTAATCTTCCCAACTCAGGTCAATTCTCCCTAAGATATTATTTGTTCCCCTTTAACTTCTAATAATGCCGAATCGGCGCGTAATCACAATAGGAAAGGACACAACTATTTTCCGCCATAGCGGAAAGATAATCCATATTAACTTAATGACTATTGGTCATGACAGAATCGATATCCATACTGCCACAATTATCATCTACTACGACACAATCGCAATCAAACGTGCCACATCTATTTCCGAACATGACACAACTCTATTCCAGGCCGCCTCAAGAACAATCGAGCTCGACACAACTTTACTCAGTCGTCAGATTATCTTTGAGTCACGATCGAACATCATTGAGTCATGTCAGATTGTCTTTGAGTCACGATCGAACATCATTGAGTCATGTTGGATTATCTTTGTGTCAAGATCGAATACCATTGAGTCATGTCCGATTGTCTTTGAGTCACGAACGAACATCATTGAGTCATGTCCGATTGTCTTTGAGTCACGAACGAACATCATTGAGTCATGTCCGATTGTCTTTGAGTCACGAACGAACATCATTGAGTCATGTTGGATTATCTTTGTGTCACGATCGAATACCATTGAGTCATGTCGGATTATCTTTGAGTCACGAACGAATATCATTGAGTCATGTTGGATTGCCTTTGTGTCACGATCGAACATCATTGAGTCATGTCGGATTGTCTTTGAGTCACGAACGAATATCATTGAGTCATGTTGGATTGTCTTTGAGTCACGAACGAACATCATTGAGTCATGTCGGATTGTCTTTGGGGCATCATAGAAGAATATATAATTAGATAACTATTAATACACGGTCTCATACGGAAAATCATAATTCTAAGAATCAATAGGGGGTTCCCATGGAAAGAAAAGGTCGTAGCATAGCCGATAAGATAATGGCGGCAGAAACAAAGGTAAATAATACGCTTGCCTATCCGGAGATATTGGCTAAGGTAGCAGTATTTGGATATAGCGAGCTGGTAATGCAGGAAGGTAGGGTATTGGTTGAGGAGGTTAAGATACTCAATCAGCATCAGGATTTAAAATATGGTGAGCAGAAGGCGGCTACCCAACGGGTGAGGGAATTGTGGGGAGAAGCGAAGAGGAAATATGCCGATCTCATCAGTTTTTGCCGTTTGGCGATGCGGAATGATACTCTGGCGATTCGGGCTCTAAATCTTGATGGTCAGCGGAAAGAATCACTTACCGGTTGGTTGAAAGAGGCGAATAGTTTCTATGGTAATCTTATTGAGTCTGCCGAATTTCAAGGGAAGCTTGCTCGTTTCAATATTACCGAGGAAATTATTAGTGAGCACCGGGAAGCTTTGGAGGAACTGAACGCAGCCGTAACGCAGCAGGATAAGGAGATGGGGGACGCACAGGAATCTACAAAGTTGCGAGATATAAAGTTAGATGAGATGGAAGAATGGATCCACGATTTTACGGTTGTTGCCAGAATAGCTTTGGCAGACGAGCAGCAGTGGTTGGAGAAGTTGGGTATATTCGAAGAATCCTGATTTCCCATTTCCATAGCGAGTAGTAAAGGCCACCTTCGGGTGGTC
This sequence comes from uncultured Ignavibacteriales bacterium, assembly GCA_942492055.1. Taxonomy (GTDB): domain Bacteria; phylum Bacteroidota; class Ignavibacteria; order Ignavibacteriales; family Melioribacteraceae; genus CALODP01. The sequence goes on from CALODP010000023.1 coordinate 137,969, forward strand.
TTTTTTTATGCTCTAATCGGATAAGTTCCTCACTACCCAAGCTCCTATTGATACTTACATATGAATGATAATTATAAAAAAAACAAAATGGCATAAAGCATTGTGAAGTAATTTAATTAGTATTAAATTGTGCCCGGTAAAATGATATTTATTAGCAAATAACTAAAAAAGATGGGAGAGAGATGAAAAGAAAGATACTATATTTATTAGCAATTGTGATGTTGGCGAATATATCTGTATTAGCCGATCCGACATTAAAATCGGCTGATCTTGTAGTAGTAATGCGCAACACTGATCTTGATGATCAGTTTGTTTTAATGGCCTTGGCTGATATTCCGGGAGGATCGGTAATATTTATTACGGATGAAGGGTATGATGAAAATGGTTTTTGGTTTGATGGTAGTGAGGATGTCTTTAAAGTTATAATACCAGCCGAGGGAGTTTTTGCGGGAGACTATTTGGTTTTTACGAATTATTTAGGAACCACTTTGACGATACAAAAGCCTTCGAATGCGGTAGTCACTCATCCGAATGGCACAAGTGATATGAGCTTGTCGGCAGGAGATCAGTTGTTTATTTATCAAACAAGTGATAATACCTATTCAGGGGAAATGCAACGCTTGAATTCAATCGGAGGAATAGAGTCGGGATTGATATATGCTTTTAACGGGGATAATTCATCTCCTTCGACATATGGTTGGTTGGATCCTGGAAATCTTCATACTCCAGCAGCTTCGCAAGCTCCCCCAAATATGACTGTTGTAACCGAAACCGGAGGCTTGGGAGACGCTTTCGGGTTGTTGACGCAAGATTCCGTATATGCATATGAATATGATTATGTGAGTGGAACTAGTTATTGGACATGGGCTACAAATGAGTATGATAATTACGTTTATTCCGGCCCTACCGCAGCGGGTGATAAGGAGGAATGGTTGAGGCGAATTCATACAACAAAGAACTGGAAAGCTTGTGATTCTGATACTTTTAGAACCGATTTTGCATACACTCCGGTTGAAGTTACTTTACCGGTTGAACTGACATTTTTCAGTTGTGTGGAGAGTAACGAAATAGTTGCACTATGCTGGGAAACAGCTACGGAATTGAACAACTACGGCTTTGAAATAGAGCGTGCTGTTGCGGAAGAGAATAAGAGTTTTCAGAAGATCGGTTTTGTAGAGGGGCACGGAAACAGTAACTCTGTAAAAGCATACTCCTTTGTTGATTGCAAGCCTGTAGAAGGTAAAGCAGTTTACCGTTTGAAACAGATTGATTTCGATGGTAAGTATGAATACTCCAAAGAGATAGAGGTCTCATACGATGCTGTAGAAGAATTCGCTTTGGAGCAGAATTATCCTAATCCTTTCAACCCGACAACCAATATCAGTTTCAAATTGGCAGTGAGCGGTAAAGTTAGTGTGAAGATATTTAACGCAATCGGTCAGGAAGTAGCGGAATTGGTAAATAAAACCATGGAAGTGGGTAGCCATGAGGTAACATTTAATGCTTCCGATTTGCCATCCGGAACATATTTTTGCAGAATGAATGCGGGTGGGTTTACAAAGACTTCTAAAATGTTACTAATAAAATAAATCTATGAAAGGATAATTAATGAAAAATATTCTAATGGTTCTCTTCTCGATAGCAGTATTGAATAATTATTGTTATTCACAATGTGAAATAGAGGTTGTGCTTCCCTTTGAGAGTTTGGCGACAGTTGTAGATATTAATTCGGGACAGAGTTTTACCGCTTGTTCGGATGGCTTTTTGTCGGAAATAAGTATACTCTTTGCAGTTGACTTATCCAATATCGAATTGCAAATCTTTTCCGGTGAGGGAATTTATGGAAATCTTTTAGGTACGGTTAGTAACATTCAAACTCATTCTGCTTCTTCAGCAACTGATTTTACGGCTATTGATGTATCAGACTGTAATATTTCCGTGACAAGCGGATTGAGCTATACATATTATTTTAATAATACCCAAGTAGCTACATATTATAATTCTAATGCAGATAACGTATACTCAGGTGGAGACGCATATGTGGATGGGTTTTCCTTGGTTGCGTATGATTTTATGTTTCGTGCTAAAATTGTAGATGCTCTTCCCGTTGAGTTAGCTTCTTTTGAAGTTACCCGTTCAAATGTCAATGTTACTATGAATTGGGAAACAGCAACTGAACTGAATAACTACGGTTTTGAAGTGGAACGTGCTTCGCTAAGCACAGCAACCGAAAAGACTTATGAGAAAATAGGTTTTGTTGAGGGGAATGGAAACAGTAATTCTGTAAATACATATTCCTTTATTGATAGCAATCCTCTTGACGGGAAAGCAGTTTATCGTTTGAAACAGATCGACTTCGACGGGAAGTATGAGTATTCCAAAGAGATAGAGGTATCTTATCAAACAGTTAAAGAATTCGCTTTGGCTCAGAACTATCCTAATCCTTTCAACCCGACAACCAATATCAGCTTCAAATTGGCCGAGAGTGGTAAGGTTAGTTTGAAGATCTTTAATGCTATAGGGCAGGAAGTAGCGGAATTGGTAAATAAAACGATGGAAGCGGGAAGACATGAGGTAACATTCAATGCTTCCGAGTTGCCATCCGGAGCTTATTTCTGCAGGATGAATGCCGGTGGGTTTACTAAGACTTCCAAAATGTTACTAATAAAATAAATCTATGAAAGGATAATTAATGAAAAATATTCTAATGGTTCTCTTCTCGATAGCAGTATTGAATAATTATTGTTATTCACAATGTGAAATAGAGGTTGTTCTTCCCCCTGATGATTTGGCGACAGCTGTCAATATTTATTTGGGACAGAGTTTTACTGCTTGTTCGGATGGCTTTTTGTCCGAAATTAGTGTACTCTTTGCTGCTGATTTATCCAATATCGAATTGCAAATCTTTTCCGGTGAGGGAATTGATGGAAAACTATTGGGTACGGTTGGTAACATTCAAACTCATTCTGCTTCTTCAGCAACTGATTTTACGGTTATTGATCTATCAAATGAAAATATATCCGTAACTAGTGGATTTAGATATACATATTATTTTAAAAATACCCGAGTAGCTACATATCATAATGCTAATGGAGTGAGTGTATACTCAGGTGGTCAAGCATATGCGGATGGGAATCCTATGAGTATGTTTGATTTTATATTTCGTGCGAAAATTGTAGATGCTCTTCCCGTTGAGTTAGCTTCTTTTGAAGTTACCCGTTCAAATGTCAATGTTACTATGAATTGGGAAACAGCAACTGAACTGAATAACTACGGTTTTGAAGTGGAACGTGCTTCGCTAAGCACAGCAACCGAAAAGAATTATGAGAAAATAGGTTTTGTTGAAGGTAATGGAAACAGCAATTCTGTAAAATCATACTCCTTTATTGATAGCAAGCCTGTTGAAGGGAAAGCAGTATACCGATTGAAACAGATCGATTTGGATGGTAAGTATGAGTATTCCAAAGAGATAGAGGTATCTTATCAAATAGTTAAAGAATTTGCTTTGGCTCAGAACTATCCTAATCCTTTCAACCCGACAACCAATATCAGCTTCAAATTGGCAGAGAGCGGAAAAGTTAGTGTGAAGATATTTAACGCAATCGGACAGGAAGTAGCGGAATTGGTAAATAAAACCATGGAAGCGGGTAGCCATGAGGTAACATTTAATGCTTCCGAGCTGCCATCCGGAGCTTATTTCTGCAGGATGAATGCCGGTGGGTTTACTAAGACTTCCAAAATGTTACTAATAAAATAAATCTATGAAAGGATAATTAATGAAAAATATTCTAATGGTTCTCTTCTCGATAGCAGTATTGAATAATTATTGTTATTCACAATGTGAAATAGAGGTTGTTCTTCCCCCTGATGATTTGGCGACAGCTGTCAATATTTATTTGGGACAGAGTTTTACTGCTTGTTCGGATGGCTTTTTGTCCGAAATTAGTGTACTCTTTGCTGCTGATTTATCCAATATCGAATTGCAAATCTTTTCCGGTGAGGGAATTGATGGAAAACTATTGGGTACGGTTGGTAACATTCAAACTCATTCTGCTTCTTCAGCAACTGATTTTACGGTTATTGATCTATCAAATGAAAATATATCCGTAACTAGTGGATTTAGATATACATATTATTTTAAAAATACCCGAGTAGCTACATATCATAATGCTAATGGAGTGAGTGTATACTCAGGTGGTCAAGCATATGCGGATGGGAATCCTATGAGTATGTTTGATTTTATATTTCGTGCGAAAATTGTAGATGCTCTTCCCGTTGAGTTAGCTTCTTTTGAAGTTACCCGTTCAAATGTCAATGTTACTATGAATTGGGAAACAGCAACTGAACTGAATAACTACGGTTTTGAAGTGGAACGTGCTTCGCTAAGCACAGCAACCGAAAAGAATTATGAGAAAATAGGTTTTGTTGAAGGTAATGGAAACAGCAATTCTGTAAAATCATACTCCTTTATTGATAGCAAGCCTGTTGAAGGGAAAGCAGTATACCGATTGAAACAGATCGATTTGGATGGTAAGTATGAGTATTCCAAAGAGATAGAGGTATCTTATCAAATAGTTAAAGAATTTGCTTTGGAACAGAACTATCCGAATCCTTTCAACCCGACAACCAATATCAGCTTCAAATTGGCCGAGAGTGGGAAGGTTAGTGTGAAGATCTTTAATGCTATAGGGCAGGAAGTAGCGGAATTGGTAAATAAAACTATGGAAGCGGGCAGACATGAGGTGACATTTGATGCTTCCAATTTGCCTACCGGAACTTATTTCTGCAGTATGAAAGCCGGTGGTTTTACTAAAACGACTAAGCTATTACTAGTAAAGTAGAAGTTTAATACTATCCCGAAGGGAGGAAAATCTCTTCGGGATATTTCAATGGGACGAAAATAATTGCATCTCTCCCAAAATTATGTATTTATGTAAGTGTTAGTTTTCCTATTCCGAAGGATTGTTTCCGGGAAGTTTTCTGTAAATCCGAACAGTTATAATTCTTCATCAAATGAGGGGCTAATATGAGCAGTCTATATGATCTTATGAATATAGGCACAGATCGTAGTTCTCACTCCGAATTATTCCAATCATCAGGAATACAAATCCATGTTTTAATTCAGAATTATGATATCCCTATTGATTATAGTGAGTCCCAAAGCATTATTAATCCTTCATTTTTCTATTTAGCTCGCATGCGAGAATATTATCAAACTCATTTTCATGGAGAGGGCTATGAAATATATTACTAAGTATTATTTTGAGTTATTTCTCATTCTCTTTATTACAAATATCTCATTGTATTCCCAAAGCGGATATATGATGAATTTTCAAAACTTGGATTACATGTCACATGGTGATTTTATTTATTGCGGATCACCTGATTATAGTTTCACCGATAAACTTACAGTGGCTGCCTGGGTGAAATGGACCACCGATCCGCAATCTTTTGCGGTTACACCGGCAAATCATGAAAGAGAAGGGCAGTATTCTACTTATATTGCTTATACCAGCCATAATTCGGAGGATAACGGTCAATTTTGGCTTAGGAATTCCAAAACAGCTAATAAGTTCGAGTTTTTGGTTCAAAATACTTCCGGAACAATCGCTACTGCTACATCTACGTCAAATCCTGCCGAGGATACTTGGTTCTTTGTAACGGGAGTCTATAACGGAACTAATGTTAAGCTCTATATCGATGGGAATCTTGAGAAGACTGTTAACTTAACCGGAAATATTAAAACAAATGATGGAACTCACCGCTTAAATATGGGGCGTCTTCCTTGGGGGTATGGTTTTTTTGTAGGTTATATGGACGAAGTAAGAATTTGGAAAGCGGAGTTATCTCAAGAAGAAATAAGTCAGCAAATGAATTCCGCTTCCTCGGTAAATTCGGCTAATATGGTGAGCTATTGGGATTTTGACGAAGGGACAGGTACAATAATAGATGACTCAGGTACACAAAATGCCGACGGTGTATTTTACACATGTCTTATTGATGTGCACGGAATATCAACAAGCCCATATATTCTATATGATTATGATAAAACATGGGGAATAGACGCGTGGCAGAATTGCCCGATAAAAACAGTTTCGGGGGCGGGAGTTGATGAGACAAACACAGTTTCCTCAAATACGGCAGTAGCCTGTACTTTATCTAACGCGTGGAGTACTACTCCGATTACAGATGGAACTGAAAATATGTCATGGTTTGGAGTGCAAAAAAATGCAGAGACTTCACAATGGGTTGTTTCTGATAATCCTTTGCCGGTAGAACTGGGAATGTTCTCGGCAAATGTAATTAAAAATAAGGTCGCTTTAACATGGGAAACAGCAACTGAAAAAAACAACTACGGTTTCGAAATAGAACGTGCTGTTTTAGAAGGAGATAAGAGTTTTGAGATTATTGGTTTTGTTGAAGGAAATGGAAACAGCAATTCTTTAAAAACCTATTCCTTTATTGATAGTAATCCTGTTGATGGAAAAGCAGTTTATCGTTTGAAACAAATCGATTACGACGGAAAGTATGAGTATTCCAAGGAGATAGAGGTAGTGTACGAAGCTGTAAAAGAATTCGCTTTGGAACAGAACTATCCGAATCCTTTCAACCCTACAACAAACATCAGTTTCAAATTGGCCGAGAGTGGAAAAGTAAGTGTTAAGATCTTTAACGCAATCGGTCAGGAAGTAGCCGAATTGGTTAACAGAACCATGGAAGCGGGAAGACATGAGGTAACATTCAATGCTTCCGAGCTGCCATCCGGAGCTTATTTTTGCAGGATGAGATCTGGCAACTTCACAAAGACATCGAAGATGTTATTGATAAAATAAAAATTGATTTATGGGTCGCATTACTTTTGTAGTGCGGCTCTTTTCCTTTTCATATATCCATTCAGTTTACTTTTATATAACATTACTCTAACTCATCTAAAAGAATATTCCTTTTCTAATAAAAAATAATTGATATATGCTAATAAACATAGTAATTTTATTTACACTTAAAATTATAGAATGTTATTAAGTAATCGTTGGTTGCATGAGTGCAACAGAGGGACGATTAATAGGGGCTTATATGTGTGATTATCAAATTAAAGGAGGGTTAATGTTCAGAAAGATACTACTATTTTTTGCAATGCTTATTATTTCCAGTTCTGTTTTTGCGCAAACTGCAGTAGAGCCGGTTGGTGCCGGAACCACAGAATCTCCATATGAGATTTCCTCTCTTGAGAACTTGTACTGGTTAACACAATGGCCTGATAAATGGTCTGCTGAGTTTATTCAAACCGCTGATATTGACGCATCTACGACTATTGATTGGGATGGTGGAGCCGGATTTATTCCCCTCGGAAATACTACTGTGAAGTTCACTGGTAAATATGACGGACAAGGTCATGTGATTACCGGATTAACCATTAATAGACCAACTGAAAAATATATCGGATTTTTCGGAATAATTGAAAACGGTACAATACAAAATGTAGGCTTGGAGAATGTTTCGATTTCCGGAGGTGAGGGAACAGGTGCTCTTGTTGGCTGGTTGGATAAATGCCATGTGGATAAATGTTTCACCACAGGTAATATAATATGCTCAAATATGTACTCAGGTGGATTAGTCGGTTATTCATATCCACCCGGAGGGTCTAATTCTATTTATCAATGTTACAGCGAATGTGATATTCTGCTAAATGGTGAAGTTAGGTCTTATTCAGGTGGATTGGTCGGGTATAGCTTTTCGGTTCTTAGAGATTGTTATGCTAAAGGAAATATTACGGGTGGGACTGATAGAATCGGTGGACTTGCCGGCCAAGAGCAAAGTCAAATAATTCGTTGTTATGCTGTTGGTAGTGTTGAAGGAACAACAAACATTGGTGGGCTAATTGGAGCTGGATCTCCGTATGTTTCCAATTCTTTTTGGAATGTTGATACCGACGGAATTCCGGGGAATGTAGCCGGAGCCACAAATAACGGAGCAATAGGAAGATCAACCCTTCAAATGAAAAGTCTTGAGGCTTATACAAAAACAGGGACTGCCGGTTTGGACTGGCCATGGGATTTTGTCGACAATCCTTACGATGATACTAATAATGAAGATATATATAACATGGATGGTGTCCATAACGAGGGATATCCTTTTCATGCATGGAAATATTCTTTGAAGCCTGTAATTTTTACGAATTTGGTGGCAAGTATAACTACTACGTCTTTTGTTTTGAACGGAGAAATAACAAAGAGTAACGGAGCTACTATAACCGAAAGGGGTTTTGTTTACTCCATTACAAATTCCAATCCTGTATGTGAAGGTACCGGTGTTACTTCGAAAGCTGCAGGAAGTGGTGTAGGAAGTTTTAGTGCTACTATTTCTTCTTTGCAGAATGGAACAACTTATTACTACAGATCATACGCTAAAACCAGTACTACTGTAGTCTACGGTGAAATTTATTCTGTTACTACGAATGGAGTAATTGCAAATAACGGGGCATTGAAGTTCGACGGGATAAACAATTACGCTCAATTACAGAAATTGTTACCACTAGGGAATAGTAGCTTTACAATTGAGTTATGGATAAAGGTTCCTGAAGTCGGGACGGATAATCTGGCTGAGAACCAGAGAGTCGGAGTAATTTTGGGAAACTGGCCTGACGCAAAGGCTTTTAATTTTGAGATTTTTGATGCCGGACAGATACGGTTTTACTGGAATAACGGAGTAATTAACTATTTCGGAAAAAAGGATTATCGAGATAACAAATGGCATCATATTGCCTGCGTAAGAGATAGAGAGCATGATAAAGTGCTATTGTACCATGACGGTGAACTTGCAGAAACATTCAATTCGGCCGGCGGCGACGTAAATATCGCTACTTTGCATAAACTAGGGAATGACAATAGAGAAACCGGCAATCCCTATTTTCACGGTGAGATGGACGAATTAAGAATATGGAATAAAGTGAAATCTTCTTTTGAGATTCAGGAAGATATGATGAGGACAGTTGATCCGCTGGATGCCAATCTTGTAGCTTATTACAGATTTGATAACAAAGGAAGTGATGCAGTTGCTGATTTGTCATCTTCCAATAATAGCGCTTCATTGAAAAATATTGATACTGATTTGGCTTGGCAAAATTCTGAGTCATTTAATACCTGGTTGGGAACCATTAGTCAGGATTGGAACAATGCCGGAAACTGGACGGACGGTGTTCCCGACGCCGGAGATAATGTAGGAATTTACAAAAGAGTTGATGGAAATAATGTGGAAATATCGGGTAATCCGTGCTTTAATAATCTCTATATCGCATCCGGAGCTACTCCGGGGTTAATGAGTAATATTTCCGTTGACGGACATTTGTTGTTAAATAGCAATCTTTATATGAATGGTGATACGATTTCGATCGGGCCTAAAGGTAAACTCATTGAAGAAAATGGAAATATCAGTGGTGCTTCCGGAATTATTACTACAACTAGAACACTTGAGGCACTCTCTTCTGAAAACGTAGGCGGCTTGGGTATGGAAATTACTACCGCTTCGGTAATGGGGAATACTACAATAATTCGTTCCCAATCGAAACTCGGGACAAGCGGTATCGGTAGACATTATCATATTATTCCGACAAATAATACGGGATTAAATGCAAATCTCCTATTTCATTACTCCGATTCCGAGCTAGAAGGAGCAAACGAGTCGGAATTAAAACTCTTTAAGTCGGAAGATGGTTCAAGTTGGATCGAGCAATTGGGAAGTACTGTTAACACTATAGAAAATACAATCGAATTAAGTGGTGTTGATGGATTCTCATATTGGACAGCCGCTCCAACAGGAACCGGAGGAGCCTTACCGGTTGAACTAACCGCGTTTTCTGCTTCTGCTTCGGAAGGGAAAATAGCTTTAACCTGGGAAACTACTACTGAACGAAACAATTACGGTTTCGAAATAGAACGTGCTCTATCGGAAGAAAAAGCATTTGAGAAAATCGGTTTTGTAGAAGGATATGGAAATAGTAACTCAATCAAGACATACTCATTTGCCGATAGCAATCCTGCAGAAGGGAAAGCTTTTTATCGTTTGAAACAGATCGATTTCGACGGAAAGTATGAGTATTCAAAAGAGATAGAACTGACTTATGAATCGGTAAAAGAATTCGCCTTAGAGCAGAATTATCCGAATCCTTTCAATCCTACAACGAATATCAGTTTCAAATTGGCTGTGAGTGGAAAAGTTAATGTAAAAATCTACAACTCAATCGGTCAGGAAGTTGCGGAGCTTGTAAACAGAACCATGGAAGCGGGAAAACACGAAGTTACATTCAATGCTTCGAATTTGCCATCAGGTACATATTTTTGCAGAATGACTGCAGGTAGCTTTACAAAAACAAGCAAAATGTTATTGATCAAATAAACTTCTTAAAGAGGGGGAAATCTCCCTCTCTTTTTACAATTCGAAAATCTTCAGAGACACAATTTTATAAATCATAGTACCAGTTTTGAGATGATTTGAAGCTGTTGTGCGCTACTTGTCGGAAATGGTGCGCTATACAAATTCCGCGGTACGATACTCGTGGGAAGAGGTGCGCAATTCATAAGAAACAATGCGTTACTCATAAGAAGGATTGAGATGCCGTTTAGAATTAGTGCAATGCTTATTAGAAGCCTTGCGCAACAAATTAGAATTGGTGCGCTGATTGAAAGAAACGGTGCGCTACTAATTATCCTTATTGCGTTACTTATAAGAAACGTTGCGTCGATGAAATTCGGAAGGAAAATTATCAACGCACAGGAGTAATCCTTCGGCGCACTGAATCATTTATTCATCTAACCGTTGCTGATCTGTAGCGCACTACAGTAAACTATTAGCGCAGCGATTTTTCTCATTCGAGGATTAGTTTACTAGCCTAACGAAATAAAAGTTGTGAGGAATGCAATAGTTTCGAGGGAGAGATCATCCTTTCATCATATCATCTTTATCAAAAAAATGTCAATTGCACTTCTTTTTTGCAATAACAAATAAAAATGAATTATCGAAAAACACATATACAGATACTACTTTCGTGTATATTTTATAATGATATATCAGAATTATGGTAAACATATATAATGTAGTATGAACTTAGAAAATATTTTTTTTATCTTTGTTGGTTATTTAGTAATTGTAAAGACTCCATCATATTTTGGAAAACTGTTGATTAAAAGAAGGAGATTATATGAATCGATTATTACTGATATTTTTTACATTAACTACAGTTGCATTCGGGCAATGGTTTGACGGGCAAGACGCAATAGAGGTACTGGGGCAGCCGAATTACGAAACGTATTTGGATAATGCCGGTGAAGCTGGTTTTTATCATCCCGGGGATATTGCCATAGACTATAACAATAGCGTTGTTTATGTGGCAGATAAAGAAAACAACCGTGTATTAAGGTTTGCCTATCCGATAAGCAATTTTAGCTTTGCCGATGCGGTTTTCGGGCAACCAGATTTTAATTCGAATATGCCGGAATGTTCTAACATTGGTATGAATAAGCCTGTAAGTGTCGCGGTATATGAAGGAAACTTGTATGTGTGTGATCAGGGGAATAGGAGAATACTTCGCTTCGACTCCGCTTATAATAGCCCTAGCGGTGACGCTGCCGATCTGGTTTACGGGCATGAAGATTTTAATACTGATGATTCCGATTGGAGAAGTGCCATTGGATTCGGAAAGCCTATGCAAATATGCATTGATGATGATGGTGATCTATGGGTTGCCGATTCATTGAAGAACAGAGTGTTCGGATTTCTGGGAGTTAATAATGATTATTTAAATGAAACAGGACCTTCCGTAACTCTCGGTCAACCTGATTGTTTTACTTTGGATCCTACTACTTCTGTTTCCGGTGTTTCCGCCCCTTGTGGAGTTACTGCAATTGAAACTAAACTCTTTGTAGCTGACGCGGGAAACAACAGAGTGCTGGTTTATGATAATCCTACAGGGGATGGGGCAAACGCCTGCTCTGTTATCGGTCAAGCCGATTTCGATTCGAATACTTCAGGGAATGATTCGACCAAATTTAATTGTCCAACCTACCTTGAAACAGACGATCAGGGAAGATTATATGTGGCTGACAGGAATAACGGCAGAGTATTAATTTTTAATGACGCTGTTAGCAGAACATTCATAACCCCTGCTAATAACATATTGGGATGGAACAATTTCAAAACCCCAAGTTCAACAAACGGAGGGAAAGCCGGTTTTTATCTTTCCGCAGATTTGACCACCAGAGCAGTTCATGGAATTTGTTGGGATAAGTTTAAGAAACATCTCTGGGTTGTTGACGGAAATAACAATAGAATTCTTCGTTTCAAAGAAGATCCGAGTTTGCCGGTTGAGTTGACAAATTTGTCAGTTGTAGTCCTTAATGAGACAGTGGCCCTTTCATGGAAAACAGCGACCGAAAAGAACAACTACGGTTTTGAGGTTGAAAAACTTAATAATTCCGAATGGGAAAAGATCGGATTTGTAAAGGGGAATGGAAACAGTAATTCGGCGAAAGCATATTCATTTTCAGATAGCAAACCGGTCGAAGGAAAGATAGTATATCGCCTGAAACAAATCGATTTCGACGGAAAATACGAATATTCTAAGGAAATTGAGGTTACTTACGAGTCCGTTAAGGAATTCACATTGGATCAGAACTATCCGAATCCATTTAACCCTACAACAAACATTAGCTTTAAGCTTGCCGAAAACGGAAAAGTAAGTATAAAGATTTTTAACGCAATCGGTCAGGAAGTTGCCGAACTGGTAAACAAAACCATGGAAGCCGGAAGACACGAAGTAACATTCAATGCTTCTAATCTACCATCCGGAACATATTTTTGCAGGATTACTGCAGGTAGTTTGACAAAAAGCAGCAAGATGTTATTAATTAAATAATTACTATACTTTTCATTTGTTATAGAAAGCAAGTGGAAAACTACTGTATTATATATTTCCCAATGCCGGAATATATTGAAGTTTTGACTGTTAATTTAAATGAGTCATTATGAAAAGTGCTGGAATATTTAACAAATGGTTTGGTTCGCATTTGCAATTTAGATTACTAGATGTGAATCACATTTTTCTTATTCTAGCATTACTCCGTAAGTTAGAGATTATATTCAAATTAAAAATCTATTTAATTAATTGTTATTATTTTAAAATAAGGAAGAAAAATTATATTTATTAAATATATGATTATTAGTCTTGTTGTTTTACTTTGTGGTAGTAGTCTTTATGGACAAGTTATTGTAACTCCAAAAATTTGTTTGGATTTAGCAGGGAGTCAAGATGTCTCTTTAGAGAATCATTCGGGAGAAGCAGAGGTAGCTACCGGGGTTACTCTGGGAGTAGAATTATTAAAACAAGTATCAGCTAATGTCTATTTGGGCGGAGGAATACAATATCAACTCCAAAGAGAATTAGAAGATTACGGTGGTAATTTTGGCTTTTTACCAATTTATGCTATAGGTCTTATTAATTTCTTAGAGGACGCTAAAGTTAATCCCGGCCTTATCTTTAATATTGGTTACAATGTAGCTTTTTACTCCGATTATGCTTATAGTGGCGAATGTGATCTCGCAGGAGGATTATATTTGGCAATAGGAGGAAGAGTTAGTATAAATGATTCGTTTTTTATCGAAGGATTATTTAAAAAATTCGGTGGCAACGCAAATTACGAAGGTGTTGAATTTGATCTTGATTATTCAACATTTTCGCTCGGAATTGGATTACTTCTCTAAGATTTATTGTACAAAAAAATCTCTCATGATTTAATGAAATATATCATGAGAGATTTGTAAATAAAATATCCTATCGCAAATCTATCGAAATTATCCGGTCTTCTTGCTCGATAATTGAGACAATATTTTCTCCTTCGATTAATTTACCGAAAATAGTATATCTTCCGTTTAGATGAGGATAATCTTCCTGCATAACAAACCATTGAGAGCCTTCGGTGTCATTTCCGGCACTGGCCATCCCAACGTATCCTTTATCGAAGGAAAGGGGAGAGGATTCGGTAATTATTTCATATCCGGGGCCGCTCCATCCGGTTCCGGAGGGATCTCCGGTTTGAATTACAAATCCCGGTACAACTCTGTGAAAGGAGACATTATCATAGAATCCTTCTTCTGTTATTTTAATAAAATTACCAACGGATATCGGAGCGAATTCGGGTAATAATTCAATGGAAAAGGACCCTTTATTTGTCTTAATTGTGGCTGTTCTGTATTTGAAGGCAGAATCCCAAATTTTGGCAAATAAGGCAGAATCAAACTTTGTTTGTTTTGATTTCTTTCCCGATAGTTTTAATACATAGTTCCTAACAGATGCAATTTCGGATCTTTCCAAAATTGAAAGTATGGTTTGTAAATAATCGCCGGATACTTTCGAGGATAATCGAATGAAGGAGAGAAGAGTCTCGTTGAATTGCGGATTATCTTTTAAAGATAGGGTTCTCTTTAATAGAATTTCCTGTAGCTCATCGGAAATTGAGCCAATAATCGGTTTCTTTAATCCTTCCGCGAGTATTGCCAACGGAGCAGGTTTATTCGATGCGAATAATGAAAGAATTGTCTCACAATAGAGGGAATCAGTTAGTAAAGAATCCTGTAATTGTAATATTGAATTATAGACTTCCATACGGGTAAGTTCATCATCGTTATTAACCATTTCGCGCAACAGTTGAAATGTCTCGCGATATGAGGAATCTGATTCCGAAAGTAGTTTCGCGAAATAGAGTGGTTTTACATTATCTCGATATTGATTTATCAGATTTGTATGGGAATCATTAGAAAAATGGGATAGAGTTAAAAATGTTTCCCCCTTTAATTTATCGGAATATTTGCCTGAAAGTATTTTATTAAATACTATTTCCATGTTCGAAGGAATCTTAAATTCCGCATCAATATTTCTGAGTGATATTAGGGTGGTTACCGCAACATTAGGGTTTGAATCTTCCGCCAATAACAATAAATGGGAAATAACTTCATTTTTATCACGAATGAATTGCAAAGAACGGGCTAATTCATTTCTGATCGTCCATGAAGTATTATTTTTGAGATTGCAGATTGTATTACTATCGGTTGGAGCTGATTCTAATTTCCGCATTCCTCTTAGGATATTCAAAATTTCATTATCCGAAATATCATCTTGCTTCAGCAATGAATCAAATTGTACAATAGTATTCTCATGTGGAGTAATTCTACTAATTGCGTATAAAATTTCTTCTCTATTTTCGTTATAGCTATTATCACTTAGCATTTTAAGAAGAAGAGACGGTATTCTATCCTTTAAGAGATTATTCCTATATATACTAACCAAAGCCGTAGGAAATCCGGTGAGAGGAATTGATTTATTGGAATAACAATTAATTAGACGTTCCGCTGCAAGAGAATCAGCCAGTTTACCAATCGCTATATTTATTTGGTAAGGATTTTCCGATAATTTCAATTTATCGAATAGATAATTAATGGAATTAGCGGAGTAGCCTAATTGTCCCAGAGAGAAGGGAATGTAATTGGTATGCTTGTCATAATCCTGACTAATTATCGAAGAGGCCCAAAGAGTATCTTTGGAATTAGCTAAAGATAGGAGAGCCGCGTTGACCGATACCGGATTATTCGAATAGAGATAATTGTTAATTATGTTTTTGTTGAACTCTCTTGTGAGGGTAGTATATATAAGTTCCCGATCAGTTTGCGAAAACTGACCGAAAACATTATATGTGCAAAAAATCAAAAGTAAGAAGATTAATTTCTTCATGCGCCTTGTGTAATATTGTAAGAATCGGATTTGTTAATTGGAGTCTGATAGATTCTATATTTCTTGTATAAAGTACCGTTCATTGCTTCAGCGCCTCTGTTCATCATATCATTGTCTTCCAAAATCCAGCTTGCTTCACCTAAAAGAATTCCGATAGCTTCTGCTCTTTTTGTTATTTCATAATAAAAGACAGAGTCGAGACCTCTTTTTTGGAATTCGGGAACAAGTCCGAGAGTAATAATTCTGGCCCATTTATAATCTTTCTTTCGTAATAGCTTCAACCAATTGAATGGGAAGAGTTTACCATTCATTTCTTTGAATACTTCATTGTAGTCAGGTACAACAAAAGCGAAGCCTACAATCTGTCCTTCGATCTCTCCGAAAAGAACCAGAGAAGGCTCAACTATCATTTTAAATTCTTTTGCGAGTTGATCGATTTCTTCTTCGGTCATCGGTACGAAACCCCAGTTTGGAGCCCATGCTTTATTATAGACGTATTTTACGTTATCAAGCTCAGCTTTGAAGTTTTTCA
This sequence comes from uncultured Ignavibacteriales bacterium, assembly GCA_942492055.1. Taxonomy (GTDB): domain Bacteria; phylum Bacteroidota; class Ignavibacteria; order Ignavibacteriales; family Melioribacteraceae; genus CALODP01. Next base: position 154,276 of record CALODP010000023.1, read on the forward strand.
TATCGATTTCGCGAATATTAAGCTTCGAACGTTTTTTTGCAATTTCGGCAACTCGAACAAGTTTATCAGATTTAAGTAGTTTATCGTTTTCAATTTTCCAAGCGTAAAGATCTTTTTCTTTCTTTAGGCCGTAGTTATCCATCAAATCCATATAATATTTCGGATTGTAGGACATCATTACTCTCGGGGAATCGTCGAAGCCTTCAATTAAGAGTCCGTATTCATCGTTACTAGAAGGACTAGCCGGTCCTCTCATAGCTTCGCAGCCTTTTTTATTTAACCATTCTTTTGCTGTGTCTAATAATTTATTGGCAACTTCCTGATCATTTATACATTCGAAGAACCCGAAGAATCCGATATTTTCGTTATGAATACGATTATGCGTATGATTCTGAATAGCGGCAATTCTACCTACATATTTGCCATCTTTTTTCGCCATAAAGAGGGCTATATCGGCATCTTTGAAAAAAGGATTTTTCTTTTTGTTTAGAATTGATTTTTTCTCGGATGTTAAAGGTGGAACCCAGTAGGGATCATCTTTGTAAATTTCGAATGCGAATTTGACGAATTTGGTAAGTTGATTTTGTTCAATAAATTCTATTTGAATTGAGCTCATTATTAAGAAAACCTCCGTAAATAAGAAAGGGGACCAGTCTCAAAAGTGAATAAGAGATTTTGAGCTTTGCCGTACTTAAAAGCTCAATTATCTCAGAGCTTTCAACTCTTTTGAGACCGGCCCCCTCTAAAATCAAGAATCTATATTAAGATTTAGATAAGACCTAGTTCTTTACCGACTTTAGTAAAGATATCAATAATCTGATCAAGATGTTCGTTTTCATGTGTTGCCATATAACTGGTTCTCATCATTTGTCTTCCTTCCGGCACACCGGGACGAATAAAGACATTAACAAAAACACCTTCGTCATACAATCTTTTCCACATTTGGAAAGCGATATCATCATTTCCTACAATAACGGGAACGATAGCGGTTCTACCATCGATAACATTAAAGCCAACTTCGGTTAATCCTTTTCTGACTCTATCGGCGTTCTGGAATAATCTTTCTACTCTCCATGGTTCCTCTTCAAGAATATCCAAGGCTGCAAGGGCAGAAGCTACAGAAGCAGGAGTAGGGGATGCGCTGAAGATAAGCGCGGAAGAATGATGCTTTAAATAATCTATGACTTTTGCTTCGCCGGCAACAAATCCACCTAAGGAAGCGAAAGTTTTACTAAAAGTACCCATTGTCATATCAACTTGATCAACGAGATCAAATTCACTGGCAGTACCTCTACCACCTTTACCAATAACACCAACGGCATGAGCATCGTCAACAAGAGTTTTGGCGTTATATTTCTTAGCTAATTCAACAAGCTTAGTAAGATCAACAATTTCGCCACCGGTACTGAAAACACCATCGGTAACAAGAAGCTTAGGAGCATCGAGAGGCAATTTACTCAAGACTCTTTCCAAATCAACCATGTCGTTATGTTTGTATCTAACCAAATCGACAGATCCGCCTTTTGCCATAAAAGTTCCGGCAACAATACTGGCGTGATTATCTTTATCGGAAACAATATATTCACCTCTTTGAACCAAGGTAGGAATAATTCCCTGTCCGGTCTGATAACCGGTTGAATAAAGCATAACAGCTTCGGTACCGAAGAATTTCGCTAATCTTTCTTCCAATTCAATATGAAGATCTAAAGTACCTGTTAAATATCTGGATCCGGAACAACCTGTACCATACTTTTCAATAGCTTTAATTGCGGCTTCTTTCACTCTAGGATGAGCTGTTAATCCTAAGTAATTGTTTGAGCCGGCCATAATAACTTTTTTTCCTTCAATTTGAACAACCGGGCCTTCGTTTTCTTCTATTGCTCTGAAATATGGATATACTCCTAATGATTTTATATCATCAGCGCGAGTAAAATCGTAACATTTCTTAAACAGATCCAAATTTTTCCTCCTAGGAAATTTATTAAAGTGAGGTATTTTTCTTATTTTTGCTAAGAATCCTAGCAAATTAAATCAAAAGTTATATTTAAATCAGGATAAAATCAATCATTATAACAATCTGAAAATAAAATGGACAAAAAAAATATTGCTGTTGTAACCGGAGGAACCGGTTTCGTCGGAAGTCATTTGGTTGACTTATTATTGAAAGAGGGATATGCGGTAAAATGCATCACCAGAAAGAGTAGTAATTTAAGATGGTTAGAGGGGAAATCAGTAGAGATACATGATTGCGGATTATATAATAAAGAAGAATTGAAAAAGGTATTACAAGATGCCGATTACCTGTTTCATATAGCTGGAATAGTTAAGGCGAAAAGTGAAGAAGAGTATTTTAAGGGAAATGTAGAAACAACCAGAAATCTGCTTGATGTTTGTTTGGAAATAAATCCGAATATTAAGCGAATAATGGTTACCAGTAGCCAAACAGCTGCAGGGCCGAGTGTAGGTGGGAAAACCATTGACGAAACAAAAGAAATGGAACCACTTACCAGATACGGAAAAAGTAAGAAAGCGGAAGAAGAGATGGTTAGAAAATACATGGAAAAGCTTCCGATTACAATTGTTAGACCTCCGGCTGTTTACGGGGAGAGAGATACTGAAATATATCTGATATTCAGAACTTTCAAAATGATGCGTCTCTTCACGATGATCGGTTTCAATAAGAAGAAAGTTTCTATGATTCATGTTACTGATCTTGTCAGGGGAATGTTTTTAGCCGCTACAAAGGAAAAAGGTAAAGGAGAAACATATTTTATAACCTCAAAGGAATTCTATAATTGGCCACAGATTGGAAAGATTATTTCCGAGGCAATGGGTAAGAAGGCTTTGTTCTTGAGATTGCCACACTGGTTGGTTTATACCGTGGCTGTTTTTGCGCAGTTCTTCGCGATGTTTAGCAGTAAGGCTGCTACGTTCAATATTGAAAAGGCAAGAGATTTTGTTCAGCCATATTGGACTTGTAGCCATGAAAAAGCGAAAAAAGATTTGGGATTTGTTCAGGAAGTTTCAATTGAAGAAGGGATGAAACGAACCATTCGTTGGTACGAAGAGATGAAATGGTTATAATTCAACGGGGTTTTCCGATACAAAAGATGTGTAATAGTTTCTTTTGTGTCGGAATTACCAAATCCTTTTGCTATTACCGAGCCGTTCCATTTTACTAATAGGTCCTTAGCTAAAGTAATTTCCAAATTCTTTTCCCCCTTTTCGATGATAAATATATTAGAGAAAGTGATATTAGAATTTGTTGTGAGATGGTCGATGTGCCAATGAATCTTTTTCGTGGGGGAGAGATGGCGCATAAGACGAGCGTTTAAATTCTTTTGCGCGCTTCCGACATAATAGTAGTATCCAGCGGGGAAGATTATGTCGGAGAATCTTTTCGCGGTAATTCCGAATTCTTGTTTCGCAAATAACTCAAGTACATATATTCCCGAGGGACAATTAGTTGTTTTGCGCACCTTCTTTTATCCATTGTTCAATTCCATCAATATGATTTTTCTTTAACGGATAAGCCGCGTCTGGAGGAGGCATAATAGGAAGCCCGATTCCTTTAATGCGCCATAGCAATACACTTGTTTCCGGAGAATATGGATCAATTATTCCCGGGCGGGTAGCTTCGTCATATGTTTCCAGGCTATAGCTGCCAGCTCTGTAGGAATTGTTGTGGCAATCGCTAATAGCGCATCTGTTTTGAAATACCGGATAAACATGTTCTTGAAATGAAACATTCTTTGAAGGGAAAACAATTTCCTTATCTACGTCAGTAACCGTATCGTCGCAAGCAACTAATACTAAAAATAAGAGGAAAGAAAAGAGGATAATTATATTAAAAGCTTTTGTTCTTATAGACATTTTGTTTTCCCGATTATTAACTGGCACAAAATTAAGAATAAAACCTGAGAGAAAAAAACAGTTATGAGTTTTTGCCTAATGAATAGGGATAAAGAAGAAAAGAGTTGCATTATTTCCGAACAATAATTAAATTCGCATCTGTTCTTATTGAAGAATATGAAAATAATGGGGCTATAGCTCAGCTGGGAGAGCGTTTGACTGGCAGTCAAAAGGTCAGCGGTTCGATCCCGCTTAGCTCCACAACTTAAACCCTTGTTACCTAAGAGTAGCAAGGGTTTTTTTGTTTTATTAATCAGAATAAACCTTCCGTAGTCTTTCTAATAATATTATCATGAAAAAACAATCATTGTGCATAGTCTGTTATCTAACATGATGATATTAAATTATGTATATTGGTTTTCTTAAAAATAGACTTTAATATTATATTTATATTAGATAAAGTGAAAAGCAAAGTTATTTTCCATATTGGCATATTATTTCTTGTAATTATTAATGAAATGCCGGCTCAAAATACTTCACATTTTACATGCCACTCTCCTGAAGTAAGAAAAGTGGGGTATTATAATTATTCATCTTCGAATAAAAAGCCTTCGAAAAGGAAGGTTTGGATGTTTACAGAATATTCAAAATCTCTCTCTTTTTCGAAACATTATCAGACAATTACTAATTATGCTCTCTATTTGGGTAGTTATGATAAACCAAATTCGCGCAAAAGACTTGGCCTGCTCTTTTCATATATCCCTATTGATAAGAGAAGCTCTTCTTTAAAATACATTAATGATAAGGTCTATCGGGTTGGGCTCGGTTATGATTGCAATAATTACTTTTCAAATTATATGAAAGATTTCCGGTGTTATTACAAATATGGTTTTAGCATCCAAGGGATAATTTATGACTTTAGAAATCATATAGAAGAAGTTGACGATTACGACGAGGACGAAGAGGATTATGATGTAGAAGATAATGAATTGGGAATAGTAGAAGCGATTAAGTTTCTGGATGTTATGGCAAGTTTTTCGTACGAAGTTAATTGTGGCTTCGGTGTAATGCTATTGCAATCCAACGACATAAACATTTGTGCCGATTTACAAACCGGTTATGTACTAATGGGGAGAAGGGAGATTATTGTTGATGAAAAAGAAGAATTCTTTTCGCTGAATAATATCTTCTATGCAAGACTTAGTATCGGAATTGGATTCAAAGCATGGAAAAACTAAGCAGAGTTGCAGATAAAGTATTAACTGAAATATTATTAAGTATAGTAAGGATAAAAGGATGGATCATAAGATTCACGCGAAAGTATTGATAGCAAGTTTGTTAGTGGTCTTACTTATTAGCAGTCAGAGTTTCGGGCAACGATTAAAGTTCTACGGAGGAACCGGATACCAGCTGCATTTTGATAGGGGGATTACGATTGATGATGATGAACTCTCGAAAAGAGATCATCGAATTGGACGTTATTTTGACAATCCGTTGGAATTAAACTTCGGAGTGGCATGGTATTTTGCTTCGAGTAAGAATTATTTCTTTCTGGTCGGTGCGGATTTTACATACGCGAAAATGACAGCCGCCAGTGATGTAAAGAGAGATATTTATTATTCTAAGGAACTTGAGGTTATGTCCTTTTGCGCTAATGTAGGGATTGGATATAATATCAAATCATTGCTTGGAAAAACAGTTTCCTTGAAAATAGGTTTTCCGACAAAAGAATATCAAGGAGAGAAGAAAGAGGGAGAGTTTACTTACAAAGCTATATTTGATGAAAAGTATTTTGTTCGGTTTGATCTTGGCTTCGAAAAGGAAGATTTTATAGCAAATAATATAAATTTGGATTACGGTATGAGATTTGAACTTGGGGAGTTAGATTTGCCCAGAGTAGAAATATTTGAAAATGATAGAAAAGTGAATACCATAAATCCGGGTAAAAGCCCATATAAACATTATGATAATCAATTGACATTCTACATTAGTGTAGCCTACGATTTCGTTTTTTAAAATTGGGAGTATCTGATTCATGATAAAGAATAAATTGTTATTTATTATAGCTATACTCTTTATGTATAGTTGTACCGAAGAAGCACCGACAGACTACTTAGAAGAGTATAATTATTATTCTCTTAAGACTAAAGTTACTAACCTTAATAAGGATGGCGAAATTTCCGACGAGGAAGGATTTTTGGAAGTGGAAATAGTTGTTCCTCCGATTGATAACATTACCGGATTTGAAGTAATTATGGATTATTATGATGTCTGGGAATTCCCTGTTGTCGATGTGGCAATTCAAAAAGTAAAAATTCCGGTTACTCTTTTTAGGTATGATGAAGAAAATAAATTCAGATTAAGTGTGAAAACCTTATCAGGCAGAAATACTCATAATATCTGCCATTCAAAAATGTATTCGGTAATTAAGAAGAGGAAAAAGCTTTTCGTTGAGCCGCAAACTCCTCTTAACATACTTCATGACGGAGGATGTTATTGTATTAAGTTGGAAAAGTTATTTCCCGATTTTGGAGGGGAATATAAAAAGGGGACTGTTACCGTAGAAGATGATAAAAACAACGAGATTATTTCATGTAGAGTTGTTGAGGATAGATTGGAGATTATTCCGAGGAAATATATTGGAGGGAATGTTGAGCTCAATGCAATAATTACGGAGAATGGGTTTTCCGGTAATGCGAAATTGAATGTCCATGTTGATGTACCATGTGATACTTCTACCGTTAAAATAAATTATGTTCCTTTGAAAGAGTATCTTTTCGGAAAATATAGACTTACAAGGGTCAGAAATGATAGAATGGCATTAGAAGAAATCAAGAAGATTGAGAAAATCAGTTTGTATTTCGGAATGTTCTTCGATTTCCCCGAGTTGAAATATTTTACCGGATTAAAAGAATATGGTCAATATGCTTCTTATAATTATTTGAATGATTCATTAGCAATAGAGATGGATTTTACAAATTGTGAATTACTGGAAAATTTGCACTTGAATTATCAGTATAGCTATGGAACTTCTGCCAAAACTAATGTGAGAATCAACAATCTGAAGGGATTTAAAGAATTATTTTTACATTGCGATTTTTCGAAACTGGAGGGCTTTGATGTAACAAATTATGGAAATCTCGAGTTTCTTAGTTTAGAGAATACAAGTGATTGTGATTCTGCCGGGAATAGCATTAATCTAGATTTTTCCAATAGCCCAAAATTATCACAATTAAGTGTGAATTGTGATGAATTGCTAATTGATAATTTTGATGTCAGCCATAATACCAAGTTATCCCAAATTGAAATATGGGATTTCCCTTTTAATGAGATTGATCTAAGCAATAATGTAAATCTCAAGCTGATTGATGTCCATTTTAAGGATGATTATTGGAATTATGATAAAGATACTATTTATGTCTGGCAGTTACCTTTGCCAAAGGATGTTGTTGTGAAAAAGTCTTCCTCCGTTGTTCTGGCGGTAAAGAAATAATAAATATTGTGTATTAAGAAGGGGCGTTTCGGAGAGGAACAGCCCCTTTTTTTATCAATTATCTTGTGACCGGCATAAACCCAATAGGAAAATCTATACAATAGATAGAACAACCTATAAAATTCATAGGAGTTCCGATAATTGTGATAGGATATTGTATGAAAATTATAGGATAGCTTATAATAAGATAGGATAACGTATATAATTTATAGAATGTTCTATAACAGAGATAGGATAGCCTATGAAATTTATGGAATATCCTATAACGGAGATAGGATTATGTATAAAGAGTGACCATTAATGGATTAAACCGAACTAGTGATTATGAAAGAATGTCTTCGTTTGCATGAAATGATTTCTCTAAATTAATGATAATTCTAAACTACACCAACTGTGACAAAAATATTATCTGTAGAATTGTATGAATCTATATAGGTAAGAACAGATGTTTAATAAATAATTTGATTTATAGTAAACATTATCGGTAGATTATTGAAGAAAATATATTGCCAAATAATTCTCAGGCAATAACGTCATGTTGGTGCAAAACGGGTTTCTTTTGTCTTTCGAAGAACAAGCCGTTTGTTACCATAAATTTATATTTAAGAGGGGATTATTGTGAAGAAGTTGTTATTTATTACGTATGGTATCTTTTTGCTATTACTCTTATGCAGTTGTAGTGATGATAGTATTCTTGCTCCTGAGGATTCGCAGAGTGAGGAGATTAGTAAGATTACTACTGTAGGTTCGGAAATATCGGATTTGAATTTCAAAGAGTTCGATTTGGTCTTGAATTACGGTAGCTATTATTATTGTCTGGATCGCAAGGAATATTTCTATTGCGGAGAGAACGAGTATTATACAGGAGCAATCTATTATCCTAAAATGGTATTGATTGATGGTTATCTGCATACAACATATACTTATTCCGGGATATGTAAGCTAAAAATCATTTCGAAAAATGAAATAAGGATTTCTCATTTTAATTCTATAAACAACACCACATATTGTGATATCATTAAAGTTTTGTATAGGAACAGATTCGGAGAAGCTCATTATCAGGGGACAGACGGAAATAGTCTGAGTATAGTGAGTGGTAAGTTTCATGAAAATTCCTCCTCTGTTAACCACAAATGGGAAGTTAATCCGGCAATATCAGATTCGGATCTCTCCGAATTACGATATAATGATTATGATTTAGTATTTAAAAAATATAGAATGGATTACTATTATCTTTTGTTTAAAGATAAGATGAATGGTGATCGGTTTAACGGGAAAATGTATTATTTGGAGAAAGAGACAATAGACGGAAAAACTCAGAAGAGGTATAAGTATACCGGAGAGGTTTCCATTATCTTGCATGACAAATTAAATTTTCTTAATGTAGAATGCAATTCAAGTCTGGATATTGTAGAATACAATTCAATTAAAGAGGAAGTTTCTTTCTATCTAATGAAGCTTATGCCCTTTTGTCTTAACTATTTCGGCGGATCTGAAATCGGGCCAGATGGCTATGAAAGTATAATACAATTAAATACTAAAAAATAAATTTACTGGAAATAGATAATGATAAATAAAGTGATATTATGATTTTTTGATACTTATGACTGTTGTGTTATTTTTTAAGCGTGCGAGAACAGTACAAATGCACATGAGAGAACTCCTTCGGACACACTGTCAATCTGTGCTGTTTTGCATGAAACCGGCTCGGAAGCATTGCAAAGAGAGCCGGAAAAAGCTTTTCTTTGAGCCGCAAATTCCTCATAACATACTTTATGACGGAGGATGTCATTGTATTAAGTCGTAAAAATTATTTTCCGATTTTACGGGGGAATACAAATTGGGGCGTTTCGGAGTGTAGCACCCCTTTTTTTTATCAATTGCCATAGTGACCGACATAAACCCTATAGGAAAACCTATTCAAAAGATAGAAAATCTATAAAATTCATAAGAACTCTCATAATTGTGATAGAATTATGTATCAAAATTGTAAGATATCCTATAATCGGAATAGAATAACGTATAAAAACTATAGGATATTCTATACATGAGATAGGATAACGAATAAAATTTATAAGATGACCTATAACAGAGATAGGATAGTGTATTAAATTTGTAGGATATCCTATAATAAAAATAGATTTTGTCTAAAAAATGTTCTCAAAAGAATTAAAGCGAACAATAGAATAGTGATTATGATAGATCTCTCTTCGTTTACACGGAATGATTTCTCTCAATTAATAATAATTCTAAACTACACCAACTGTGACAAATATTTTATCTGTAAAATTGTTTGAATCTATATAGGTAGGGACAGATATTAAATAAATAATTTGATTTCTAGCAAAGATAATCGGTAGATTATTAGAAGTAATTTATTACCAAATAGTTCTCTGGCTATATCATCAAGTTTGTGCAAAATAGCTTTTTTGTATTTCGAAGAATAAACCGATTGTTTCCATAAAATAATATTTAAGAGGGGATTTTTGTGAAGAAGTTGTTATTTATTTCGTATGGAATCTTTTTTCTACTTTTCTCATGTAGTTGTAGTGATGATAGTATTCTTGCTCCTGAGAATTCGCAGAGTGAGGAGATCAGTAAGATTACTACTGTAGACTCGGAAATATCAGATTTAAATTTTAAGGAATTCGATCTGGTCTTGAAGTACGGTAGTTATTATTATTGTCTGGACCGCCATGAATATTACTATTACGGCGAGATCGAGTATTATAAAGGAGCAATCTATTATCCTAAAATGGTATTGATTGATGGTTCCCTGCATACAACATATACTTATTCCGGAGTATGTAAATTAAAAATCGTTTCGGAAAATGAAATAAGAATTTCTCATTATAATTCTATAAACAACACCACATATTGTGATATTATTAGAGTTTTGTATAGAGACAGATTCGGTACAGCTCATTATCAGGGGACAGACGGAAATAGTCTGAATATAGTGAGTGGTAAGTTTCATGAAAATTCCTCCTCTATTGACCACAAATGGAAGGTTAATTCGGTAATATCAGATTCGGATCTCGCCGAATTACGATATGATGATTATGACTTAGTATGTAAAAACTATGAAATTGGTTGCTATTATCTGTTGTTTAAGGATAAAATGAATGAAAAGAGGTATAACGGGAAAATCTATTATTTGAAGGAAGAGATAATAGATGGAAAAACTCAGAAGAGATATAAGTATTCCGGAGAAGTTTTAATTCTCTTGCATGGCAGTTTTTATTCTGGTGGTATAGATTACCCTAGATATCTGGATATTGTAGAATTCAATTCGATTAGAGATGGATTCTCTTTCTATCAAATGCGTCTAGGATGGTTTACTACCATTCGCTACTGGGGTTGTGAAATAGAGACAGCTGGCTATCAACGGAATATGGTTATATTGAAAAGAAAAATATTCTAGAAATAAAATTATCGGAGATAAATGATGATGAATAAAGTGATATTATGTTTTTTGACACTAATGACTTTTGTGCTATTTTCAGCGTGCGAGAACAGTACAAATGCTCCTGAGAGAGTCTCTTCGGACACTTTGGCAATCGGGGTTATTTTGCCTGAAACCGGCTCGGGTCCGTTGCAAGGAGCTCCGGAAAAAGTAGCGGTCAAATTGGCACTTGAGGATGTGAATGAGCTATTTGCATCCGATGAAGATATCGCAATAAAAGCTGTAATTAAGGATAGCAAATATGACCCGTTTGAGATTCTTGCCGCATTCGACGAATTTGTAAAGAATAATATAAAGATAGTTGTATTTGCCGGTAAAAGTGAGAATTTGGTTGCTGTTTCCGATTATATTGAAGAGAAAGGATTATTAGTTATTACACCAACTTGCACATTAACTGATCTGGCGAAGGAGGATAATATTTATCGATTGGTTCCTGGTGATCATTTCCAAGCGAAATCGACTGCACAAGTATTACGGAATGAAGGAATGGAAAAGTTGTTGATACTGAAGGCCGGAAATATATGGGGTAACGGATTGGCTTTCGGGTTGATGGAAGAGTTTAATAAAGAAGGTGGTTCATGTGAGAATGTAATGGATTATTATCCTGAATTTCTTCCGAAAGATGTAGAAGAGACACTTGTTGAGGCTGATGCTTTAGTAGGAAAAATGCTTGAGAGTACAGATTCTTCAAAGGTAGCTATTTCCAGTATTTGTTATGAAGAGGGGGTTGAGATAATGAAGATGGCCTCTGATTATGCAAATCTGGGGAAGGTTAAATGGTATGGCAGTGACGGATTTGTTCAAAACAAGGAATTATTTTCGGTGCCGGAAGCGACGGAATTTGCAGCAAAAGTAGGGATGAAGTGTCCGATAATTTCCGAATTGAAGAGTGAAATGTTTCAGTCTGTCAAAAGCAGAATAAGTGAAATAATCGGATATCCGGCATATTCATGGTCAGTATTGTTATATGACGGGGTAAAACTAGCCGCGTTAACGAGATTGAATGATGAATATAATCCGGATATTACTTCAGTGAAAAATGTTTTCGCAAATGTTCTTAAAGAATATGACGCAGTAAGCGGTTCGATAGAATTAGATGAAAATGGTGACAGAAAAGAGTATTCATTCGATTATTGGGAAGTAAGAAAACAAGCCGGTAAATATTCTTGGGAAAATATGTTTAGTTGGCCGAAATAAGATGAGTGAAAGTATTCAATATATGAAAAGGCTGCCAAATAATTGACAGCCTTTTTAATTTTATAGAATAAGTTCAAGAGTATTTACACTTTCCATAGATGTGTGTTTGGAAGCTTTTACAGCTTTATTGTTTTGGTCTTTTCCGGTTACTTTAACGGATACATCCATTGTTATTCTTGACTGAGAATATTGAATTCTTCCGTCATCAACATTGAATTGAATATCACCGCTACCTGAGACTTTAGGCTCGCTAAAGGAATAATGAGCTCCATCCTGATCCAATTCCTTCGGGCCATCCCATTCTACTCCTAAATGGGCATAAATATCGGCGATTTCTTTGCCTCCTTTTTCAACAAATCCTCTTACCTGGAAAGTAGCAATATTTTGAATTTTATAAACCATTATTTGGGATGGATATTTTCTTTCCCAACCGGAGTTAACTTTTAGCGCTTTATCCGGAGTTATTTTGAAGAGTTGTTCGCACATCGGTTTGAGAGCTGTTTCTATAAATTGTTGCTGGAACATTGTTTTTTGATCGGAAGAAACAGAGTCGATAATTCCCTGAATAGTAAGCAATTCGTTAGTGATCCCTTCAACGCTTCCGATTTCCAGAATATTTCCCGTTTCATTTATGCGAACAAGAAATGATTTGTTTTTCAAAGCTTCGTAATCAGCAAAGGCGAATCTTTCGCGAGAACTATAAAGAAACTTCGAGTCATATTCAATCGGTTTCCCATTCATTGTCGCTTCGGCTGTAATTGCCTTTGTGAAGATTTCCACATTAAAATTACCATAATCATCGGCGGAGATCACATCGAGATCAAAAAGATAATTCACAGTTTGATCTAATTTGTTCTCAATCTTTTTTTCTCCGCTAAGAGACTCTGAAGATTTCATTTTGGTAGTAAGTTTATATGAAATCTTTTCTCCCGGAGTGAATTTGTATTTCAAGAATTTTCCACCTTCTGCGTTTGGAGCTTCTGTATTTGAAGCAACCGTCGAGTTCGGCTTATCTTTTTTTGCTTTAGTAGTCGTTTTTTCTTTATCGTTGCTACACGACATTAGAGCGATTGATAATAGAAAAACGGCAAAAAACTTTAATAATTTCATTAATCTATTCCGTAATTAGTAAAGTAAATATTTCTTTCTGAGTTTTGAGAACTCACTCAAATCGGTTTTCCACGATTCGAAAATTTCGTTCGGTGATTTCCCATCGTTAATCATATTCTTCAAAGCTTCGCTTCCGTAAAGTTTATCAAGCCAATTTCTTCTGTATTCGAAATAATCAGGATAAAGAGCATGAATGGCGGCGACAAGTTTAACACCGAATTTCAAAGAATTCAACTTATTTCTATCTGTAATTTCGATTTTAATTCCGTGGCATTCTTCATCTTTGTATTTGGGATACATAGACATATTAGGGATAGCATTTGGTGTATATGAGATCGGAGATACTTTAACCCCGGAAATTCCGTAAGAATTTAATTTTGCAATCAATTCATCCGATTTGATATATGGGGCACCTATTTGCAAGAATGGGGAATAAGTTCCACGTCCTTCTGAAATATTTGTTCCTTCCAGTAAGCAGATTCCCGGATAGATTATTGCGGCGTCGAGATTAGGAATGTTTGGTGACGGTTTAACAAAATCAAGTCCGCATTCGTCGTAGAAATAGCTTCTTTCCCAATTCTTCATCTTAATTACTGTGATATTGGCTTTATTCTCGGAAGTAATCATTTTTTCTTCGTTAAAGATATTGGCTAATTCACCTACCGTCATTCCGTGAACAACAGGAATAGGGGCAATAGCTACGAATGATTTGAATTCTTCTTCACGGAGAGGGCCGTCAATATAAACACCGTTAATCGGGTTCGGGCGATCGAGAATTATTAAAGGAATATTATTTTCAGCGGCCGATTCGATAATATTATACATAGTTGAGATAAAAGTATAGAATCTTGCTCCGATATCCTGAATATCGAAAATGAGAACATCTACGTCTTTTAACATTTCTTTGGTTGGTTTTCTGATTTTTCCGTAAAGGGAAAAGACAGGAAGACCGGTTTTATAATCTTTTCCGTCCTCTATTTTCATTCCGTCTGGAGCGTCCCCGCGGATACCGTGTTCCGGTCCGAAAAGAGCAACGATGTTCAGATCTTTTCTGGCGAAAAGAGTATCGACAATATGTGTTCCGTTGGAAAGAACAGCAGTATGATTAGTAACAATGGCGATATTTTTGTTTTTAATAAGATCATAGTTCTCAGATAGTAAGAGATCGGCTCCTGTTTTAACTGCAGGTACTTTCTTAATATCTTGAGAATCGGTTTTTGTGCCACACGCAACAAATATCAAAGCGAATAAAAGAATAAATAGAGAATTAAGCTTCATAGTCGAATCCGTTTTTTTTAATAAAGTTTTTGGCGATTACCCATGCCGCTATTGACATCCCGTCCCAGATTTCACCATCACAGATCATCCGATCAATTTCATCAGGGGATATTAGGATGCGTTCACAATCCTCGGTATTATCGGATTGAAGAGGTTTTTCTATCAACTCTTTAGCGATGAAAACCGAGCAAATTTCGGTAGATACACCTGTATAAGGAGAAAACTCTCCGATATATTTTAAATATTCAGCAGAATATCCGGTTTCTTCCCTTAATTCTTTTTGAGCGTTCTCACTAGGGGAGAGACCGTCTTCAATGCCTCCGCATGGAAATTCAATGCTATCTTTTTTGTTCAAGTATCTGTATTGATTAACTAAGATTACGCTTCCGTCTTTGGTAAAAGGGACAACAAGAGAGGAACCGTTTGTGGAGATATAGTGGTATTCTCCGGTATTCCCGTTTGGCATCTCGAACTTGTCAATAAAGTATGTCCAGAAATCATTAACATGAGCTTTATCGGAAGATAAGGCTTTCCATTTTTTACTCATTATGCATCGATCTCCAAGAGTTCCTTACGGGAGAAGAAATGAGAAATTTCTTTGGCAGCGTTTTCATCGGAATCCGATCCGTGTATGATGTTATGTCTGATACTTTCGGCGAAAATCTTTCTGATTGTACCATCATCAGCTTTTGTGGGATCTGTAGAGCCTATTAAAGTACGGAAGTCTTCAACGGCATTCTCTTTTTCCAGAGCGATAGGAACGCAGGGGCCGGAAGTCATAAATTCTAAGAGTCCTTCGAAAAAGGGTTTTCCTGTATGAACTTCATAGAAACCGGCTGCCGATTCTTTGTTAAGTTTAACCATTTTCATTCCGATAACTTTAAAGCCTGCTTCTGTAATTTTCGCGATAACTTCACCGATAAGATTTTTCCTTACACAATCGGGTTTTAGAATAGCAAGAGTTTTTGTACCCAATTTTACCTCCAAAATAAAATCGTATTTAAAGAAATGCCGGACAAAATATCCGGCACAATATATAATATCTTATTGAAAATTACTTAATATTTTCCAAAGCGTTTTTCATTGTAATCCCAATCTCAGCGGGGGATTCCACAACGTGGATTCCTGCTTTTTTCATAGCTTTCATCTTCTCTGCAGCTGTTCCCTTTCCTCCGGCGATGATTGCGCCTGCGTGTCCCATTCGTCTTCCCGGAGGGGCAGTTCTTCCTGCAATAAAACCGACTACCGGTTTGCTAACATGTTTTTTGATGAATAGAGCGGCTTCTTCTTCTGCCGATCCGCCGATCTCGCCGATCATTACAATTCCTTCGGTCATAGGATCATCGTTGAAAAGCTTTATAATATCTATGAATTGAGAACCAATAACTGGATCACCGCCGATGCCAACGCATGTCGATTGTCCGATTTTAAGATCACTTAATTGTTTTACAGCTTCGTAGGTAAGAGTTCCGCTACGAGAAACTACTCCGATTTTTCCTTTTTGATGAATAAAGCCGGGCATGATACCTATTTTAGCTTTTCCCGGAGAGATGATTCCCGGACAATTCGGGCCAATTAGAGTGATATCTTTTTCTTTGATATTGTTATAGACTCTAACCATATCCTTTGCGGGAATACCTTCTGTAATACAAACAATTAATTTGATTCCGGCATTTGCCGCTTCAAGTATAGCGTCAGCCGCAAAAGGAGGGGGAACGAATATGGCTGATGCGGAAGCTTTTGTGTTTTTTACCGCATCTTCTACAGTGTTAAAAATAGGAATGGAATTGAAATCAGATCCGCCTTTCCCGGGAGTGACTCCGGCAACGACTTTTGTACCGTATTCAAGCATTTGTGTCGTGTGGAAAGACCCTTCACTCCCTGTAATACCTTGAACGACAACTTTAGTTTTTTTGTCGAGAAGTATACTCATAAGAGATTCCTTATGTATTTGAACAGATGGCTATTTACAGCAAATATTCTGTAAGAAATAACCTAACTTGAAGAGTTTTTCTTCTTCAAATTGGTTTGCCATTAACTGCATTCCAATAGGTAATCCATTCGAATCGTTTCCAACCGGGATATTAATTCCAGGAATTCCGGCGAGATTTACCGAAGTAGTATAAACATCACTTAAATACATCTGAAGTGGGTCATTAGATTTCTCACCTAATTTAAACGCAGTAAACGGTGATGTAGGAGTTAAAATCACATCTACTTTTTCAAAAGCTTTTTCGAAATCTTCTTTGATCAAACGACGAACTTTTTGAGCTTTTTTATAATATGCATCGTAATATCCGGCAGATAGCACATATGTTCCAAGCATAATTCTTCTTTTAACCTCTTTCCCGAAACCTTCGGAACGAGAACGAGTATACATATCATTAAGATCTTCGGGGTTCTCACATCGATGACCGAATCTTACACCGTCGAATCTCGAAAGATTTGCGGAAGCTTCGGCTGTGGTTAAGATATAATAGGTTGCAATAGCATATTCGTTATGTGGAAGATCAATTTCTACGATCTCGAAATTGTTCTCTTTCAACAAATCAATCTGTTTGTTGATAGCTTCCTTAACTTCTTCGTTAAGCCCTTCTCCGAAATACTCTTTTGGAATACCGATTTTAATCGGAGTTGATTGGGAAAGAGTCTCCACAAAATAAGGAACTTGGTATTCGGAAGAAGTAGAATCCATTTCATCTTTGCCACTAATAACGGATAGAACCAAAGCAGCGTCTTCTATATTATTGGAAAAAGGGCCAATCGAATCGAAAGAAGATGCGAAAGCGGTAAGACCGTAGCGGGAAACTCTTCCATAGGTCGGCTTTAGTCCGACAATTCCGCAGAAGGAAGCAGGTTGACGAATTGATCCGCCTGTATCAGTTCCGATAGATAGATCACAGAGACCTGCGGCAACAGCGGCAGCGGAGCCACCACTAGAACCACCGGGAACATAATCTTTATTAACAGGATTAAGAACATTGCCAAAAGCAGAATTCTCATTGGAAGATCCCATTGCGAATTCGTCGCAATTTGTTTTGCCAATGATGATTGCGTCTTCGTCTATTAATTTTTGGACGGAAGTAGCGGTATAAATAGCGTTAAACTCTTTCAAAATATCCGAAGAACAGGTAAGAGGCTTATTCTCAATAGCCAAAACATCTTTAACAGCTATAACCATTCCGGCAAGCTTACCTGCCGTGTTATTCTTTATTTTGTCTTCAATAGCGTTAGCGCTATCCAAAGCGTCATTGAAAACAAAATTATACGCATTAATATCCTTTTGAGATTCGATTTTATCTAAAAAATACTTAACATTATCTGCTAAAGAGAGTTTACCTGATTTGATTAATTCGAGTTTTTCCGCATGATTATTATACTGCAACAAAATTCCGCTCCGCATATACTATAAAATTCGTAAGACTAGCTAACTTATCTATTTATCTTTTTCCGATTCTTTACTGTCAATTTTGATGTCTTCTTCAACATCTTTCACAGCTTTTCGGAATTCTTTCATCCCTTGGCCGATACCTTTGGCTAATTCGGGGATTTTTTTTGCTCCGAATAAAACCAAAATTACCACGACAATAAGAATTATTTCAAATGCACCAAGATTACCAAACATAATAGACCTCGAAAATTATTTTATGATACTTTCGGCAATTGATTTGAAAATCAATTGGCCATCAGTTTTCCTAAGTATCGGATCGCACGCATTTTCAGGATGAGGCATCATTCCCAACACATTTTTCTTTTCGTTCAATACTCCGGCGATATTAGATATCGCACCATTCGGATTCACATCATCTATAATTTCACCTTTTTCAGTAGCATATCTGAATGCAATCTGATCATTATCCTTAAGTCGTTTGAAAGTATCTTCATCAACAAAGAAGTTACCATCACCATGCTTAATAGGTATCTTGATAACATCTTGATCGATGTGTTGAGTAAATACAGAAGATTTATTTTCTACTTTCAAATAAGAATCTTTACAAACGAATTTAATTCCTTTGTTCTTGAGAAGTACTCCGGGAAGAAGTCCTGCCTCTGAGAGGATTTGAAATCCGTTGCAAATACCAATAACAATTCCACCTTTATTAGCGAAATCAATAACCGAATTCATAATAGGGGAGAATCTGGCGATAGCACCTGTTCTCAAATAATCACCGTATGAAAATCCACCGGGAAGGATAATTACATCACACCCTTTAATATCGGTTTCTTTATGCCACAAGAATTCGGCGTCATAATTCAAAACTTTTTTCATCGCGTAATACGCGTCGTGATCACAATTGGATCCCGGGAAAACAACTACTCCAAATTTTGGTTTCATTTTACCTTTTCAATTGAATATTCAAAATCTTCGATGTTTGGGTTAACTAACAATTTTTCGCTATACTGCTGAATTTCTTTTTCAGCATCTGCTTGAGAATCTGTATCGATAAAAAATTCGATATATTTTCCGATTCTGGTTTTGCTAATATTGTTGAAACCCAATAAAATAGCACCCTGCTCAACTGCCTTGCCCTGAGGGTCTAATATTTTCGGACGTCTTTTTACAATTACTGTAGCCTTATACAATTTTTTCTCTCAATTTATTTTTCATTAAGGTTTATTTCAGTTTTTTTTCTCGGAAAAATCAATAGGTAAAGATAACGAAATATTCCGAATAATATGTGTGTTAATATCAGATAGAAAAAGGCTTTACCGCTTGTAATTACTACCAAAACCAATGCAGCAATCAATATTGCAAAGAATAATGTCTTCTCCATCGAACTCATTTTCTTAACTTTTGGAAGAGTATTATACTTGATATTACTAACCATTAAAAAGGATAATAATATTACCATAGGAATTACAATATGATAGAATGGTTCAGCAATAGTAAGGCCATTGTAATAAAAAAGTACTAACGCTGCTATTGCAACTGCACTAACCGGAATTGGTAATCCTTTGAAATCAAGTTTAGTGTCTATTCGCTCTAATTGCACGTTAAAACGGGCTAAACGAAATGTTCCGGAAATTAGAATAATTGAACTTAGTAGAATTCCCAATACGCCGTAATTCACAAAGAAAACTTTGTAAATAAGAAAAGAGGGGGCCGCCCCGAAACTCACAACATCGGAGAGAGAATCCAATTCTACTCCGAATTTACTACTTGTTTTCATCATTCTGGCAACTAGACCGTCAATCAAATCAAAGAAAGAAGCCACAAAGATAAATAAGGCAGCATACTTGATCTCATTCTGACTTGCCAAAACAATAGAAATAAAACCGCTCAGTACATTTAGTGCGGTTACAGCGTTTGGATAAACCGATTTAGAAACTTTTACATTTTTCATTTATTATACTCAAATAAGATTGATTCGCCTGCAGTTACTTTATCTCCTTCTTTCACCTTTAGTGTCCAATCTTTGGAGACAATAACATCTACTCGACTTCCGAATTTTATCATTCCGAATCTTTCCCCGGCTATTACCGAATCCCCGGGAGTTAGGTCGCAGATTATTCTACGTGCCATCATACCGGCTACTTGTGTAAATAACACTTTCCCAAATTTCGAAGTGATTCCAACTTCATTTCTTTCATTTCTCTTATCAGCTTTATCGTGTGAAGCGATAAGATATTCACCATTAATATATTCCAGATAATCAACTGTGCCGTTAATAGGAATTCTATTAACATGAACATTCATTGGCGACATAAAAATCGAAATCTGTTGAGCTTCACCTTCGATAAATCGATCCGATACAACATCCTTAATGACTAAAACCGTACCATCTGCGGGAGAAATTATGGCTCTTTCATTTTGCGGAGTCGTTCTATCCGGATCTCTAAAAAAATTAAGTGTAAAACCAAGCAATAAAATAGCTATTGAAATTAGTGTATACTTTAGTATGTTATTATTAGAAAATATAGCTATTGCGAAAAGAATGAAACAGAAGATCGCAACAATTCCAAGCGTTCCGTAACCGTATTTTGTCAAAATATTCACTTATATTTGTTATAGAAAAGGCAATTATATACGACTAATATGATTAGTAGAATAAATTATAAACCTAAATTTAATATTTTCCTAGGTTAATTTCTTTGTGAAATAAATTTTTCTTAATTTTGAAGGCTACAAAAAGAATGAAATTTCCAGAATAAAACAAATAAAAAACAACAGAAATTCGGAGGAAGCATGAAAGGCGGAATGGCTGGGATGATGAAACAAATCCAGAAGATGCAGGCTGAAATGGAAAGGGTTCAAAATGAGCTCGGAAATAAAACTGTTACCGAAGAAAGTGGTGGCGGAATCGTTAAAGCAACTGTTAATGGTAAAAAAGAATTGATTTCTTTGGATATTGACAATGAAATAATTGGATCTGGTGACAAGGAAATGTTGGAAGATTTGGTTGTTGCTGCTGTTAATAAGGCTTTGGATGCAGCCGGGAAAATGGCTGAAGAGGATCTTGGAAGTGTTACTCGTGGAATGGTTCCTCCGGGATTAAATATTCCGGGGTTTTAATCTTGTTAATACCAGAACCATTAGATATACTGATAGATGAATTGAGCAAGCTCCCTTCAATTGGGCGGAAAACTGCCCAAAGGCTTGCTATTCATTTGTTGAAATGTGAAAGTGATGATGTTGATAAATTGATTTTTTCCTTAAAAGGGATTAAGGAAAAACTTCAGAGATGCAAAGTATGCTACAATATTTCCGAAGAGGAAGTTTGTGAAATATGTAAAAGCCCCAAAAGAGATAAATCTTTGGTTTGCGTAGTCGAAGAGATTAGTGATATAATCGCAATAGAAAAGACAAATGAGTATTCTGGATTATATCATGTTTTGGGAGGGGTCCTTTCTCCATTGAGTGGAACTGATGTGGAATCACTCAAAATAAAAGAATTGGAAGACCGTGTAGCACTGGGTGAGATTAAGGAAGTATTGCTTGCTCTAAATCCTGATACTGAAGGCGAAACAACATCGCTATATATTGCCAAATTGTTGAAGAAATATAATATCAAAATTTCCAGAATTGCCCGTGGGCTTCCTATCGGAGGAGATCTTGAATTTGCAGATGAAGCAACAATCGGGCGGGCTTTATTAGGAAGAAGCTACTTATGATGAATAATTGGTATAAAGATTGGTTCGCTTCCGAGAATTATCTGAAAGTGTATAAGCATAGAGATGATTTGGATGCGAATAATCTTATGCAATTAATTTTACGAAATGTTTCCATAGATAAAGACTCGAAAATTCTTGACGCAGCATGCGGAGCCGGAAGACATCTTATTAATCTTACGAAATTAGGTTATAACCCTCTCGGCTTTGATTTAAGTATGAATTTGTTGAATAAAGCTGTGTATGATGCTCAAAAACAGAATTTGAGATTAAATGTCTTCCGATCGGATATTCGAGAGACATATTTTATTGAAAGTTTTGATCTTATTCTGAATTTGTTTACAAGTTTTGGATATTTTGAAACTACCGAAGAGAACTTTAGATTTTTTAAGAATGCGAAACGTTTTTTAGCTCCAAATGGAATAATAGTTTTTGATTATCTAAATCCTTCATATGTAAGCAATAACCTTGTGGAACACTCAGAAAAAGAAGTTGATGATCTTTTAGTAATCGAAGATAGAAAAATTAATAACAATAGAGTTGAAAAAAAAATAAAAATTCTAGATAATGACT
This sequence comes from uncultured Ignavibacteriales bacterium, assembly GCA_942492055.1. Classification (GTDB taxonomy): domain Bacteria; phylum Bacteroidota; class Ignavibacteria; order Ignavibacteriales; family Melioribacteraceae; genus CALODP01. The sequence continues at coordinate 176,355 of CALODP010000023.1, forward strand.
CTGAAGTTCAGTTCTTTGAGTCAGTACGATTATACGATATTAAGCAGCTTGTTTCTGAATTTAACAAGTTGGGATTTACCATTGAGAAATTATACGGTGATTATTCCGGAAATAAATTTAATGAAAAGTCTAGCAGAATTATTATCTTCTTATCAATATGAATAAAGTCATTAACATAATCTTTATACTTATTGTCAGCATGTATGTTTTGATTTCGTGTGACCTTGTAGAAACGCGTAATCCGGAAAACCCCGTTACTGCTCGCTCCAATTTCAGTGCTGCTACTACTCATTCGCAATTGTTTGAGAATTTTAAGAATTCATTATCAGATAAAATTGTTGAAAATTATATTTCGTGTTTTTTGGATGAAGAGCTTCAAGGGAAAAAGTATGTTTATATTCCCTCATCCGGATCTATTTCTAAATACGTTGTACTTTCTGATTGGTCATTACAGGCCGAGCGACAGTATTTTAATAATATGATTAGTGTTTTGGAAACAGGTACAGCTATAAATCTGGATTTATTGAACGAGACTGCGAATATCATGGGAGATAGTGCTAAATATCAGTATGATTACATCCTTTCTTTGAAGTTATCGGATGAGAGTATCCCTGATTTATATAAGGGCAGTTTACAGTTTACGATTGAAGTGGATAATCGAAATCAATGGGTTATTACAAAATGGGAAGATATTAAGGATGCTAACCAGCCAAGTTGGAGCGAACTTAAAGGACGTTTGTACTAAAATACTATCTGTTAGTATTCTTGTTTATCTGGTTGTAAGTTGTATTAATCCTTTTGCACCTGAATTGGATTCGGAATTATCCGACGAAAAGAATTTAATTCAAGATAGAAAAACAATAGATGGGGTATTTGCAAATTTTCAGTACGCATATAATTTTAAGGATACAACAATATACGGAGAGTTGTTGGCCGAAGATTATTCATTTCTCTACCGTGATTACGAATTAAGTGCTGATGTTTCCTGGGGACGTGATGAGGAAATGAAGGTAACAAACGGGTTGTTTCAAAACAGTCAACGTTTGGATCTTGTTTGGAACAATATCTTATTGATGTCATCCGATTCAACCAATGTAGTCCGTAGTTTTAATCTGACAATAACATTCAATCCAACTGATGTGGTTTATATTGATGGAAGAGTAAATCTTGATTTACAAAAGGACATTGATAATAAATGGCAGATCTTAAAGTGGGTTGACGAATCGAATTTTTAAAGGAATAATAATGATTTCATTTTATATTTCAGAGAGTTTCAGATTGATAAAAAGTGCTAAAGGGGCATCGATTCTTACGGTATTTACTTTAGCCTTGGCCATTATATTTTGTTCAGTATCTCTGAGTATGGTTATCCTATCGGGAAAAATTGATGCTAAATTGAAATCGCGTATTGAAGCTGAAGCTTTTTTATGTGACACATTGAATAGCACTCAAATATCATTAGTAGAAAATAGAATAAGAAAAGAAAAAATGGTTTCTGATGTCTCTTTTGTCTCAAAGGATAAAGGAGCTGAAAAGTTTATTAGCCAAAGTGGAGTTGATTATAGAATTCTTCTCAAAAATAATCCAATCCCTAATTCATTTAAAATTCATTTTAATTCCCGTGTAGATAAAAATGGAATGAACCAGTTATTAAAAAAGATAAAAGGAATTGTTGGAGTTGAAGATGTTGTCTATGACAATGATCTTGTCATTATTCTTTTGGAAATGATTAGATCTTCTCAAATTGCGATTATTGTTTTGTCTATTGCCTTATTAGGGATAGCTATGTATCTATTGTATACTACTAGTAAAATCTTTATTCTAAATAAAAGAGTGCTTTATGAGACTATGAAGCTTGTTGGTGGAAGACTTGCAACTATTAAAATTCCACTCCTCATTGCCGGAGTTACGATGGGACTAACAGCTGGAATAATATGTGTTATACTATTTAATAGCTCATTGGCTATTTTCAGAAGGATATATTTCGATATTCAATTGGGATATTTTTATTATTTTTATAATATTATTTTGTTATCTTTCGGGATGTTGTTTGGCCCGATAGGTTGTGGGCTATTTGCAAAAACTCTCTCCCTTAGAATCGACCAGAAATAAGGGCATCCAATCTTGAACAAACTTAAGGGGATTATGAAAAAGGCAGTTTCTTTATTTGCATTTGTTAGTATTGTGTTTTTATGTGTTTCTAATCTGTTTGGGCAATCAAAAGATATAGAAATAGGAACCCAGAATACTGGTTTGCAGAATAGGCAAGGTGGGTATTATGATTATTCAGATCCAATGGCACTCAATATCAAGGTTTCCGTTTGGGGATTTGTGAAATTTCCCGGCAGATATAATGTTCCGATAAATACTACTGTTAGTGATTTAATGTCATATGCCGGAGGCCCGACAGATGATGCTACTCTAGATGATGTCAGATTATATAAAGTTGATGAAAATGGTGAGCAATCTCTTATAAAGATAAACTATGACGATCTTTTGTGGGGCGAGCAGCTTGTTAGTGAAAAGAAGATTGTTCCAAAATTAGAAGCAGGGGATATTCTTCTTGTTACAGGGAACCAAAGATTGTATATGAAAGAATGGTTACAGCTTACGTTATCCATTATATCAACACTTATTTCACTAACCATTTTGTTTACGAGATAATTTAGATAGGAGTTTGTGCATGCAAGAAAATAATATGCATGATTTTGATTCTAGTGATATTAATTCGATAAAAGATTATATAAATGTCATTAGGCAAAATATTGTCCCGGTACTACTAATTACTTTTACCGGACTAATTGTAGCTGTAATATATGCTTTTACAGCTAAAGATGTATATACTGCATCTACTGCCCTGAAAATTTCTAAACCCCAAGCTGGTGGTATTCTTGACGCTCCAATGATACCGGAGTTTAATGACTGGGGAAATGATAGATTTATTGCTAATGAAATTGAGATTCTCAAAAGTTATAGAATGCGAGGCATTGTAACAGATGCACTCTATGATAGTGTTGAAGCTTTGGGAACATTTGACAGCTTATATGTACTATTGGATCATGAATCAAAATTGTTTGATGATAAAAAGGTTTTACTTGAAAAACAAGATTTGATTACTCTTCTAGGAGAAGGAATAGACATTACTCAGAAGCGTGGTTTGGATATCGTAGATATTTCTATGAAGTCTAATTCACCTTATGAAGCTGCAATGATTGTAAATTGTTATGCTGCGGCATATGAAAAATTGAATTTATCTTATAATCGACAACAAGTTGTCAAAGTTAAGGGATTTCTGGAAAAACAGAGAACAGAAAAGCGCAAAGAACTACTTGATTCTGAAGATAGATTTAAAGAGTTTCAAGAAGAGGGGGGGATTATTGCAATTGACGACCAGGCAAAGGCATTGATTGAAATTCTTTCCGATTTTGAATCTCAAAGGGATGCTGCAAAGATAGAGTATACAATTTCTAATGAGAGTCTAAAGGGATATAAAGAAAAATTAGAAAATAAAAATCCCTCAATAAAAGAATACATAGAAAATTATGCTAGAGAACCTCGCTTAAAATCTCTTCAAGAGAGCATGGCGAAATTAGAAACTCAAAGAGATCTAGCCTTGCTAGAGGATAAGGATAATTATTCCAATTCGAAATTAGTAGAAGAATACAACAAAGGTATAAATGATCTCAAAAAGAAGCTGGATGGTCAATTAAGTATTTATAAAGCAAGTATTTTTGCCGCTAGTCCTGAAGAATTAAAGGAATTATCATTAAAGGTTCTTGAGGAAGAAATTAAGTTAAAAGCTCTACATGAAAAATATGAAAGTCTAAAAGAGATTGTTGCAAGTTATGAAAAACGATTTAATGGTCTTCCCGAACGAACAATTGATTACGCTCGATATAAAAGAGAGCAAACCTCCTATGAGAAACTATATCTTCTAATTGAAGAAAAATATCAGGAAGCTTTAATTAATGAACAATCAACTCCGGGAAATGTGTTGATTATTGATAGAGCTTTTAAACCGTATGAACCTTCTGCGCCAAATAGAAAATTAATAACAATTCTTGGGCTTATTCTTGGGCTCGGCTTCGGTGTTGGTTTTGCCTTAATTCGTGATTATTTTGATAACACTGTTAAAACTCCGGAAGATATTCAAAAGAAAAAAATAAATGTATTAGCTTGGATTCCACAGATAGAAGTAACACAAACGAATAAAGATTTCGAGTTTATTGTTGCCAGAAAACCAGACTCTGTGCATGCGGAAGCTTTTAGAGCTCTTAGAACGAGAATTCAATTCTCTAAAATGAGTGATGAAAAGATTAGAACCCTTTTGATTACATCTAGTGCTCCGAGTGAAGGAAAGACGACAGTTTCTGTTAATGTCGCTGGTAGTTTTGCTCAGGCAGGGAATAAAACAGTTGTACTAGATTGCGACTTGAGAAAACCACGAATGCATAATGTGTTTAAGGTAAAAAGATTTCCTGGTTTTACAGATTATTTCTTTGGACAAGCTTCTTTTGACGAAATCGTGAAAAAGTCAGAGCTTGATAATCTTGATTTTATTAGTGCAGGAACTATTCCGCCAAATCCTTCGGAAATTCTCGGTTCTACGCAGATGAAAGAGTTTATTGAGAAATTGAAGGAAATTTATGATGTTATTATAGTGGATTCTCCTCCGATTATTGCTGTAACTGATTCGGAAATTATTTCTCGTTTGGTTGACGCCTCTATACTTGTTGTTTCTGCGAATAATACTGAAATTGATCTGATGACTAAAGCTGTTGAATTACTGAAACATGAAAAGAAATCCTTTATCGGAGTTCTGTTAAACAACTTTAGTTATAAGAGTGGTTACGGATCATATTACAAATATTATTATTATTACTCACACGGTGGGAATAATGGTAATGCGAAGAAGAAAGATTTGTTGAAAATCAAATAGAATAGAAAAGCGGCTTTTAAGCCGCTTTTTTTATATCTCTACTTCCATTCGAATTCCTAATTGTAAAGCGCTTTTATTTTCTGACTCTCTTGGATTTCTGATATATTGTAAATCCGGCTGAATATAGAGATGTCTAAGCAATCTAGCTCTGATCGATAATTCAAGTACATATTCCCAAGGTTTTGTATAAAGGTTTTCATTTGATAGAATAAACTTTCTAAAGAGCGAACTATGTTTCGCGGCAGATAGACCTAAACCGATTTGCAGAGGGTGCTTTTGAAGTATATCAGAATTTAACATTATTCCGCAATTGTAGAATTGATCTATTGGATTTACATTCTTGTTAGCAAGGCCGATTCTAATAAAACCGCTGAGATAATTACTCTTATTATTGTTTGAAGATAATAGAATGCCTTCAGCTAAACCGTATAGTCCCCAATTTCTCTCGGATATAATCGCAGGGGCATAGTTGTTGGATTTGGAGGAAACCATCCAACTACCAATTGCGATTTTTAGATAATCCGGGGAATGAATTTCATATGGAGATATTCTGTCCGGACATCCTCTGTGTCTTCTTCTATTGGCTCTGGAATTATGGAAAAATCTGTGGCCACGTCTTTTCCCTCTTTTGGAGCATTTTGGGTAAACAGATAGCTTATCTTTCCCTTGTGAGTAAGATAACTCGGAGATAAGATAGAAGCCATCCGAACTATGAAGAGAATAATCCAGTTTTTGTGTGTTTGATAAGGAGCCGGGAACTCCATCGCTGATAGCGGCGCTTAGAGCCATTTCATCCGATATACAATATTGGAGGCGTATTCCGAGTCCGTTGTTGGGGAAAGAGGATAGAGAGTTCTTTCCGCTTTGTGTAATGGCAGTACCCATTCCGAAAGAGCCATTAAGAAAGATTCCTGAAGTTTCGATTACGTCAAACTCAGAATTAATGTCGTAGATACCGAATAAGACTGATAATTTCTCAGAAAGAAAGGATTGTTGGAGCCATGCTTCGTTAATTCGAAATAACTTTTCACTGGCAATATTGCTAACGCCTTGGAAATCTCCTGAATTTGCGCTCGGATCATTGCCATGGGTAAGGATAAAGTCAAAGTAGAGAGAGTTACCCTCAATGCCTAGGAGCTTTGAATTATCAATGTCGAACATTACATCAGCGAAGCCTAATTCCGCTTTCTTTTTTTGTATTCCTCCCTTAGCGTTATAAAATATATCATAATTGTATAAACCGCTGAGGCAGATACCATTATTCTCCAGAAGCTTAGCGATTGTAAATCTGTTATTCTTTTGCGAATAGAGAGAAGTTAAATTGAAAAAAAATATTATCAGAAGTAATAATAAAATAGAAAACGATCGAGATTTGGTCATATTTTATCCGCATTATTCATGTTAGTTAAATTATTACGAAATTTAGTAAATAGTTTACCTTCTTGAAAATATAATTCGCAATGTGCCTAGGCTAGCTTAATTTATCTCGTAGAATCCCGAATAATTATACAAAAGGTGAAGAATTACATCATTTTGAGAATAATTATTATACAAGAATATTATATTGTATACATAGTATTATAATTAGTTAGAGTAGTAAAGGACATTGTAATGATTGATGAAGAAATAACCTTCTCGAAAGATGATTACGCACTGATTACTAAAGAGATAACCGGTGGAAAAGGATATGTAAAGGATTATTATTTTGGCAAATGGAAAAATCTTATAAACAAATCCAAAATCTGGGGTGGATTTAATATTTCGGCATTCTTTTTTGGTATTACATGGGTGTTATGGAGAAGGATATATCCACTACTAACATTTACAATTTTACTAAAAATCTCTCTTGGTATGGCTATCCCGGTTATTATTCGATTATTTTTTAGTGACAATCAGTCATTATATAATAACATGATTTTGAATACTTCTATGATCTCATCAATAATAGTATCATTGTTTCTGGGGGTATTTGCGAATAATATATATTTTATGCACTCAAATGAGATAATTAGAAAGGCTAAAAACTCTTCATCTAATTCAATTGTTGTTCAAAAGAGGATAGAGGCAAAAGGAGGGTATAATAACATTTTTGTAGCTATTCTATTAGCAATGTGCATCGAATGGTTTTATAACGTTTATTTGCAACTATTATTAGGATCTGTTTTTTAGTAAGTTTCACTTTTTCGTTTTGAAAACAAATATTTATAAAATATGATCACTATTAGAAATATTAAGAACTCGGATTGGACCGGGATTATGGAAATCCAAAGGGAAGCGTATCCCGAATTTTTGGCTGAGACTTATGAGGCGTTGGCAAGCAAAGTTGCAGTATCGCCGGATACTTGCTATGCGGCTATTGAGAATGATATTGTATTGGGATATATTATTACGCTACCTTGTAGAAAAGGGATTCCGCCGGGAATTAATACTACAAAGGATGAGTATGTCGAGTCGGAAGAGTTACATATTCATGATATGGCCGTAAGGAAAAGCGCGAGAGGGAAGAAAATAGGGGAGTTGCTTGAAAAGCATATGCGTGAGAATTTACCGGTGGAGAAATATAAGATAATTTCATTGGTGGCGGTTGAAGGAGCAGACGCATATTGGAGTATGCTCGATTACAAAGAAACCGTTTGCTCAAAAAGTTTGGAGCCATACGGGGAATCGGCCAAATATATGATTAAAGGTTTATAAAAATGGGAGATTCTTCTAATAGATTATGAGAATAACAAAAGAAACTGCAGAGATCAAGCTGTTGGAACTAAAGCTTCAGCAATTAAAATTTCGTAATTTCCGGAATAAGAGATTATCGCGATACTTGAATTATGAAATAATTACTTCTTCTATAATGCCGTTCGCGTTTTACTCATTTTACTTTGTGTTTATTGTTGTTTTAATCGGGATGATTTTATTTCTGCCGATTCTTTCGAAAACTCTTTGGCAAAATGAGGAAAAAGGATGGCTGACTTTTCTGATATTCATGCTTCTTATTCCTTTTGGTGTAATCTTGTTTATTCCGATTGCTTCTCGTTTTATAATTGCCGCATTCTTTTCAATTCTCGGATTTTATTTCTTTTGCTATATCTTTAAGTTCGCATTACGAGATAAGATTGATGATTCCGACGCAAAGATTGAGAGAATGACCGCAAAGCTGGATAAACTAAAAAATCCTGTTACTGATGAATTTTTTTACCAATAAATAGTGTGATTCTTATATAATACATTGAAATTAATAGAAAATAAGATGTATTTGATTTGTATCTGTTAATGAGGATATATTATATTACAAGTACAGATAATATGAATTAACAGATAGATGATTACGCAAAAGAAAGAATTTAATAAAAATAGTTTCCTCGTTAAGTTAATTGGAATAATCCTTTCGGGAATCCTTTTCGGGCTTGCCTATACATTTGTACTCCACTGGATGCTTTGGATAGCAATTATTCCTCTGCTATATGTAGTAGTAAACAATTCCAACAAGTTTTCTTTCGGAGCGGGACTTGGAGCCGGATTTATTTCGGGATTGTTCCTTTTTCCATGGATGATTGAGGCTGCAGAGAGGTTTACCGGTAGCGGATTTACCCTGGGGATTTTCTTCTACGCTATCTCTTCTCTTTATTGGGGAATATGGTTCGGATTATTCTCTTTATTCTATAATCTGATTCATAGAAGAGCATCTTTTCTTTTCATTAAAGCTCTAGCCGGAGCTTCCGTATGGGCTTTATTGGAATGGGTAAGAATTTCGATTTTTCCAGGAGTACCATGGTTTAATTATACAGCCGCTTTTGTAGAGTCTTCCAATCCATACGCGATACAGTTGTTAGGGATAACCGGAGGGATCGGGATAGGTTTTGCAGTAGCCCTATTTAATATCCTTATCGCCCAATTTATTTCCGAAAAGAAGAAATCATCTGTTCTCTCCGCTTTCATATTGATAGCCCTCTTTTTTGCGGGCAACTATTATTTAATAGAAGAAGGGGATACGGGGAATAATAAAGAAATAAATATCTCCTTTATGCAGGAAAACTTAAAAGCGGAAACACGATGGATGCCGGAATCAGGAGATTCGTTGGCAAACATATATTATAAACTATCGAAAAAGATTTCCACGCAGAAGCCGGATATAGTTTTATGGACGGAATCTTCCATTCCATGGGTGTTTCAAGGGGATGATGATTTGATGCGAATGGTTCTGGGAAATACTTATGATACCAAAGCCTCCCACATTATCGGGACATTGGCGAAACATGATTTGTTTAATGATAAATTTTGCAATTCCGCTTTCATGGTAGATTACGACGGAACTATAACCGGGCGATATGATAAAATGACTCTCCTCTCATTAATTGAAGAGCCATTAGTCGGGAACGATTTTATAAAGAAACTACAATTGAGTTTTTTCGCGCAAGATATTAATGATAGTCTCTCTTCAGGTGTAAGGAGAAATCTTTTGGAGGCAAAAGGGGCAAAGATAGGATTGGCAATTTGTAATGAATCTTGCATTGTAGATCCTTTGAGGAGAGAGGTAAATTGCGGGGCAAATCTGCTGGTTAATTTGAGTAACGACGCATGGATGTACAATTCTATGGTTCCGTTACAACATTTTTATTTTGCGGTGATGAGAGCGATAGAAAATAATCGATATATCGCAATTAATTCCAATACAGGATATTCCGGGATTGTTGATAATAGAGGACGAATATTGTGTAAATATTCTTCCGAAAGGGGAAAGGCATATGCAGGAACGGCGAAGATTATTTATGAGCGATCTTTTTACTCAAAGAACGGAGACGTTTTGTGGCTGAGTATATTGCTTGGACTCTTAGTTTTGAATTTTGTCAGACCAAATAAAAGGAATCAATAATGAAGAAGACAATATTATTTATAATACTATTTTTAATTTCTGGTATTTTTGTTTTCGGAAGACCTCATACTGTATTGGATTGGAGATGGAGAGCAGATGACGGAAATGAACAAGATGCAAATTATTTAGCTGCTCCAAACGTCACTCCTACAATACAGAATAAAGATAATATCCGATTTCGTGGTACAGTTATGGGTGGTTTAGACGAAACACTAAATATGAAATTATCCTATATGCTTTCAACCGATACCATATACACAGAGATTACAGCAACTGCCGGTGAAAATGCATTTGTTTTAAGCGATTCCCCATATTTCACTGATGGAGATTCCACATATCAGAATTATCTTAAAGCACCTTCCGGTTATACGTTTTCGGAAGGAGGAAAATTAATAGATAATAGTGCTATATTTCAGTTGAACTATCAAGAAGGGAAGTACTATGAAGTTGAATGGTGTATTAAACCTACTGATAAAATAAAGGAGAATGCTACTTATTACTTTGAATATCCCGGATGTAACAATATTGGATCCTTAAATACGGCCGTGGAATTACCGGTTGAGCTCTCCGCGTTTTCCGCGAAGGTTTTGAATAGTAAGGTTGAGATTCAATGGGAAACCGTTACGGAAAAGAATAATTACGGATTCGATATTGAGAGAATGACTGCGGGGAAAGCGCAAGAGGATAATACCTGGGAGAAAATAGGATTTATTGCCGGAAACGGTAATAGTAATTCCGTTAAGGTATATTCATTTACGGATAAGAGTCCTTTATGTGGCAAAGTAAAATATCGTTTGAAACAGATCGATTTCGACGGGCAATATGAGTATTCCAAAGAGATAGAGGTAGATTATAAGGTAGCGGAGGAATATGTTCTGGAGCAGAATTATCCTAATCCGTTTAATCCTACAACCAATATTTCTTTCTCCGTTAGTAAGGATGAGTTTGTTTCGATGAAAATATATAATACTATTGGTGAGGAAGTTGCCAATCTGGTTAATCAGTTAGTCAAAGCAGGGCAGCATGAAGTAACCTTCAACGCGACGAATTTACCGAGCGGAACCTATTTTTGTACAATGAAAGCGGGTAAATTTATCGAGACAACGAAACTTCTCTTGATAAAATAGAGAAAAGAGTCATAAATTTGATAGAGCCGTCATTTATTGGGCGGCTCTTTTTGTATAACCGAAAACATGAGATTTGTCATGAAGCAATTTATTGTATGCCTATTTGTAATTTTCTCCCTCTCTAATATCTCGGCGAAGGAATATAAGGTCTATTATTTCGGCGGACAATCGAATATGGAAGGATTCGGAGAGAATAGCGAAATACCGTCCGGATATTGTGATGATCTGAAGAGTGTAATGATCTTCCAGGGGAATCCGGTTCCAGATAATGTACCTTTGGACGGAAAAGGGGAATGGACCTTTTTAAGACCGGGGCATGGGTACGGATTTCATTATGTGAATGATTCCCTGAAATATTCCCACAGGTTCGGGCCGGAGATAGGATTCGCGAAAAAGATGAGAGAGCTTACCCCCGAAGAGAATATCGCGATATTGAAATACGCTAAGGATGGTTCCGCGATAGAACTCGGCGCCTCGAAATATGGCTCATGGGATCCCGATTATGAGGATGGGAACAAGATCAATCAGTTCGACCATTTCCTAAACTGTTTGAATATCGCTTTTTCCGATAGAGATATTGACGGAGACGGGGAGGAGGATACTCTTATTCCGGCGGGGATTATTTGGATGCAGGGGGAATCGGATGCATATCATACGAAAGAGACAGCTTTGAAATATGAGAAAAATCTAAAGAGACTAACCGATCTTATCCGCGCGGCATTAAGAAGGGATGATATTCCGATTGTTATCGGGGAGATTGCCGATTCGGGGAAAGACGAAGATGGGAAAGTAATGCTATTCCCGGAAATAGTAATAGAAGAGCAAAACAAATTCGTAGAGAATGATCCTTACGCAAGCATAGTAAAGAGCACGAAGAGCTATCAATTTGTTGACAGATGGCATTTTAGTACTCCGGGAGTATTGGATCTGGGGGAAAAGTTCGCGGAAAAGCTGTACGAATTGAATAACAAAAAATAAGAGTGAAAACTTATTACAAAATAAAAAGGCTGTTTCCCGAAGTGAGAAACAGCCGAATGCTTAATTCTTCTTTTTAGCCAATATTTCTTCTATCTGATCGATAACCTTATTCATTTTACCCATAGTTAAATCGAGGGCTTCGGATGAAAACGGATCGATACCGGCCTTATTTACCAGATTGGTAGGATAATCATTTGAGCCTGATTTTAGCATTGTCAAATACTTATCTACTGCCGGCTGCCCTTCTTTCAAAACTTTCTCGGCGAAAGCTGTCGAGTAGATAATAGATGTGGAATACTGATAAACATAATATGTGTAGTTCAAGAAATGAGGAATGTAAGCCCACTCATATCTTATATAATCGTCAACAACACAAACTCCTTTGTCATGGCCGTAGTATTTCTTTACAATATCATAATAGATCTGACTCATTATTTCCCCGGTAAGAGGTTCTTTGTTTTCGATCTTTTTATGAATTTCCCACTCGAATTCGGCGAAGGAGACCTGACGGAATATTGTAGTTCTCAACATCTCAAGATAAGAGCCGAGAAGATATAACTTCTCTTCGTCATTCTTGGCGTTGTTGATCATATAGTCGTTCAAGAGATTTTCGTTGAAAGTAGAAGCTATTTCCGCCACGAAAGTAGAATAACCCATATACTGGAAAGGTTGATTCTTGTTAGTCATGTAAGAATGGAGGGAATGCCCCAATTCATGCGCAAAGGTGGAAACCGCGTCGTAATCGTCGGAAAAGTTCAACAAAATGTAAGGATGAACATCATAAGCCGCTCCGGAAGAGTAGGCGCCACTTCTTTTGCCTCTTGAAGGATAATAATCTATCCATCTTTCTTTGTAAGCTCTCTTTAAGGTTTCTAGATAATCTTTTCCGAGAGGTTTTAAGGCTTTAAGAATAAGATCCTGTCCCTCTTCAACCGTAAATGGCATATCAACTTCTTTTACGATAGGAATATAAAGATCGTAGTAATGAAGATCATCCAGGCCAAGCATCTCTTTCTTAAGAGTAAGGGCTCTATGAAGAGTAGGAAGGTTTTCATGAATCTGATCTATGAGATTTTTATATACCTTCGTAGGGATGTTCCAACCGTTCAAGGAATAATCGAGAGTAGAATTATATTTTCTGTTCTTCGCGTAAAACCAATCGCCACTTACTTTACCGGCCAGGTTGGCACCCAAAGTACTTTCGTATTGTTTATATCCGTTGAAAAAGGCTTCGAATACTTTTTTTCTATCCTCTCGGATAGGGGATTGACGTTGAACGAAATAACCGGCTGCCCCTAATTCCACTTCGCTGCCATCTTTAAGGGTAACTTTGGGATAAGATTTGTCGGCGTTATTAAAGATATTATAAACGTCAACCGGAGTTCTGTTCATCGCGCTTGCGCTGGCGAGAATTTCTTCCTCATTCGGAGTAAGAGTATGTTCTCTGAGGCGTTGAATATTATCGATATAGATGGAATATTCCTTCAATTCCGGTTTCGATCCGTAGAACTCATTAATCTTATCGGTAGGGATTTGTAATATTTCCGGCTCGATATAGGCAGCTGTTTCGGATAGAATAGCGCCGAAGTTCTGAGTTTGTTGCTTCAAGGATTGATTTCCGCTGATACGCAAATCTTCGTCGGCCAAACGATAAGTAAAGACTACCATGCGCGCGTGAGTTTTGCTAAGATCGAAATAAAGATTCAGAGCGTTAAAAAGAGTTTCGCCGCTCTCTCCCAATTTACCTTTGAATTCGGCTAACTGAGGGACTTTCCCTTTAACTGATTCAAGTTCTTTCAGGAATGTGTCATTGTTTTCATATAGATCATAAAGATTCCATTTATATTGTTCGGGAATCTCTTTTCTTTCTCTTTCTTGAGCGAAGGAAAGGGATGATAACAAAAATAAGGACAGAATTGAAATGATGAGTAAGTTACGTTTCATCAAGACTCCTATTTAGGTTAATGGATTGAATTATATACGAACACGAAATTTTAGACGCCTTCGCTTCATTAAAGTTCTTGAAAATATAACAAAAAGAGAAAATAATTCGTATTCTCCCGATTCCAATATAAACTATAGCAGATAGATTAAAATTATCTTGTTCTTTTCGCAACTTACTTATAACTTCATCCGACGATTTGTTTGATGAAAGGATCATTTGTATGAAAAGGGAATGATATTGTGGCACCACAATTTCCGAATAAAACGTGAGATTCTTATCATGAAAAAACTTATTCTTCTCTCATTACTCTTCTTTATCTCCATGGATGTAAAGCCATGTACCGATATTATTGTTGGAAAGAAAGCTTCGAAAGATGGCTCGATTATGGTTTCTCATACAGGATGCGGGCCGGATTGCCGGGTGAGGTATATTCCGGGGCAAAAGTATAAGAAAGGGGAAATGGCTCCGGTTTATTTCGGTATACTGGAGATAAACGACTCTCCTGATAATTACGGGGAGATAATAGGGTATATTCCTCAGGTAGAGGAGACTTACGGATATTTTCATTCCGCATATTCCCACATGAACGAGCATCAATTGGCAATCGGGGAAAGTACCATCAGCCAACGTGCAGAGCTAAAAGCGAACAGGAAAAACTGTAAGCAGATAATCTCCGTAGAGCAGGCGCAGATATTCGCTCTGCAAAGATGTAAAACCGCTCGCGACGCGATAAAGGTTATTTCCGGTTTAACGGAAGAATACGGTTTCCTACCTACTTGCGGAGACGCGGCGGAAGCTCTCTGCATTGCGGATAAAAATGAAGTCTGGATTTTGGAACTCTTCTCCGTGGGAAAAGATTGGGATCCCGAGTCGGGAAAGCCGGGAGTAATCTGGGCAGCGCAGCGTGTTCCGGATGATCATGTGGCAATGATTCCCAATTGGAGCATAATAAAAGAGATCGATACGGAGAAGAAGGATTGGTATATGGCTTCCGTAAACTATAAAAGCTTTGCCATAGAGAAAGGGTGGTATGATCCTGACGGGAATAAGCCATTTATCTGGCAGGATATTTATTCTCCGATTCCACGTGAATGGGCAACTAGCAGATTCTGGCTCTTTTATAAGAGATACGGGAACCCGACCGGGGAATATCCGGAAAGGGATCTGGAAACAAAGTATTCCGGTATGGATCCGTATCATCAATACGTAGAGCCTCTTTCCCTCTATCCATTCTCCTTTAAACCGAATGAGAAGATAGGGGTAAGGGATATAATGGAATTTCAGCGGGAAAGATTCGAAGGGACTATTTATGATATGACTTCGGATCCGGATTGGTATATACCCGGTAAAGGGGATAAGATGGTCAAAAGCCCGTTAACCACTCCGTTTCCTACGAAACCGATGCGAGAATTATTGGATATTAATTATCGAAGAAATGTTTCCCGAGGCGGATACGGGATGGTAATTCAGGTAAGAGATTGGTTGCCGGATCCGGTGGGAGGGCTCTATTGGTTTTATGTAGATAATCAGTATGTGAGCACTTATGTGCCGATCTACGCCGGGGCGCGGAAAACCTCGGAATTATATATGACTTACGATCCGGAGAACTATAGTGATAATTCGGCGAAATGGGCTGTTGATTTCGTTGATAATCTGATGTATCTCAGATGGCAGGACGCCGATAAAGATTTACATGAATTGCGGGATCCGCTAGAGGAGGAATTCTTTAAGGAGACGGAGGAGACAGACAGAAAGGGAGCAATGCTTTTTATAGAGGATCGGGAGAAATGTCGCGAGTTCCTAACTGAATTTACGGTTAAGAAAATGGAAGAATCGGTGGAGATGTTCCGAAAGCTCAGAAATATTCTTATTACAAAGTATACCAATAATAAACAGGGATGATCCTGTAAATAAGAAACCTATAAAACTATTTATATAAAGAGAGAAATTCGGGTGGGATTTTTTATATGGTATGTAAGCATTTTATCATGTAGCGAGTCCCGCTTTTTTGTTTTACTTCCTTTTGTTCTAATATTAAGTATATCTATCATTATCTTTCTATTGACTCCCGTCGGCCGGTCAAGAGCCCGGGTTTCAACTAATTCAAGGAAAGCACGGGGAACAATCCCTTTCTCATGCCGCAATTAATTTGCTTCATATTCTACAACAATTTACCGGCATTTATTAATGCTAATCCTCATTCTTTAAAACATAATAGGAAATAAAATATTATTTCATTCGGAATAAAATGAACCGAACCAGATATCGTTTTGTTATCAAATATAGTGAATCGGAAAGAGTTCTTTTTTACCGCCGGATTTGCTTTTATGATCAATATCGATTCGACTAGTTTAGCCTCAGATATGTTTCTCTCTCCGGTCCGGGAATCTATTATCCCGAAAACAATTAAAAAATATGCAAAGTAATTAGAACAGAAGATCAATTATTTTTTTCGTCAAGGGAGATATCGTTTTGTCAAGGAAGAAAAGGGACGGGGAAGGAAGAAATCGTATTGGCAAGAGATATTTCGTACGGTAGGCGGAGCAATTGTTTCGGCAGGTGATATATCGAATTGACTATGAAGTAAAGGGATGGTAGAAGAATCAATCGTATTGTCGGGCGCGAAATAATAATTTCAGAGCAATAATTTAAAATATTTTCTCAGCAATGAGAATGGCGAGCTATCATTTATTTCGTAAAGGACGCAATTAAATTGTCAAGCGATCATTTTTTTCGGCGGGGCAAACAATTTAAATGACAAGCTCGCAGAAAGATTGTAGAGGAAACAATTTTATCGTTTTGTTGGAATAGAAGCTGAAAATGGAGCTTTCTTAAAAATGATAAAAAAAAGAAAGTGAAAAGGAGGCTATTTGGATGGGGATAAAAAGGGATCTTTAAAGGAATATTATCATAAATGGAGCATAACTTTTTAATTAATAATTAAGGAGGAATTATGAACACGACACAAGGTTTATATAAGGGAATGATTGATAAGGTGCTCAGCTTTAAGGAGAGGAATAAGGAGGAAATCGAGAAATATCCGATACTGGGTAAATCCTTCGGTAAACTGGGAGAGAAAAGGGATGAGATTGATAGGATTAATCTGGATTTATCGGAGAAGGTAAGTGAGATAAAGGAAAGGCGCGATAAGAATAGAAAGGAGATGATCAATGCTATTCTTAATCTGGCCTGGGTTTGCCTCTCGTATGCTATACATACGAAGAATGAATCTTTACAAAGGGCTGTAAATGTAAAAGCATCAGATTTAGCAAAATGTAAAATAGATATGGTGGGGGCAAAGTGTGGAGATATATTGGGAGCAGTAAAAGAATACCGATTATATCTTACGGAGTATTGCATTACTGACGAAATGATTGCCGATGCCGAAATGAAGATTACCGCATATAATAAGGCAAGAATTGAAAAGGATATTGCATACGCTAATAAATCGGCAAAAATTAACAGGTTAGATGAGTTATTTATTGAATCGAGAAAAATTCTGAGTAATCATATTGATAATCAGATAGGATTAATTGCTATCTCGCACCCTGAGTTATATGAGGAGTATAGTTTATTGAGGAACTTGGTTGGTAAGGATGACATGAAGGAGATGGTTTAGTTGGGGGGATGTTTTTTTTGGGAGGAGGAAGTAAAATTCCGGGAGGAGATTTAGTTGATGTTAGGAGTTATTAAATATTAGAATATAGGATTTGGGTTTATGGGGCGTATCTAGATTTTGTCGTTAAGGGAATGAGGTTTGTAGGAGCTATTGGTCATTAGAAATACAATAGTGAATTCATTCTAAACTCATCCTCACCGACTTTGTCGGGATCTAAGGACCCTCGCCCCCGAAGGGATTTGGGAAGAGAAGGGGGAACGTGCCGGGTGGTTTTATTTTGCTAGTTTTTGATTTATCAGAATGTTTGATTTGTTCTGCCTTAGAACTGTGCATTTGTCTGGTGTGGTTCATTATTTAGGAAATACTTGTCAATATTAGTATAAGTGAATATATCGTTGTGAATTGATAGGATATTTTCCGTGAATAAAAATATATTGTGATATAATATGTCGCACCTACGGCGCTTAAATAACTGCTGCGAACTTTCCTGCTACCGAGATACCGGCACCGATGGCGCCGGGTGCCCATTGATAGAGATTATTTAATTATCATTCTTCCTTTTTTTTGGGAAACTCAGAATAAGAGATTTTAATGAAATTATTAACGAATCTTTTTATTTACGCTGTAGGTCTCGGATCCCGACATGGTCGGGACGCATTATCTCGGTAGATTATTAATTCCCAAATATTAAATCCGCGCTGTAGGTGCGGGATATTATCGTTTTTGAAGAAACATGAGTTTTGGGAGAATATATTTTACGCTCAGTTCGCATAATTTCCGGGCGGAGATTCTTTTAATGTCGGAAGAGCCTATGATGTTTGTTTATTGGTTTTGGGTTTAATAGGGTTTGGGATCACTTCGCGACTTTGTCGGGATTTTGGGATTTACGGAGCTGATAGGGATGGGGAATTGTTTGATTTTGGTTGGTTGAAATTGATTGAGGGCTAGAGGAATCATTTGTGTGATTTGATCATAAGAAATATTTGCAATATATTGAATCGTAAGTTATGCTATTTAAATGTTTGCATTGTAATGGTTTAGATATTGTTGGAATATTATCGGTATGGGAATAAAACTATTACAATACATTATGAAAAAAATATTATAAAATAGTATTCAAGGAACAAAATGACCCAATTCTTGATTTGTTGCTTAATAATTATTGGCATATTGATCTATATGAGGCTGAATTCCAGAATGACAACATTGGAAAACAAGGTGTCTTTTTTGGAAAGAAAGCTACTGGAGCGAAGAAGGAAGGAAGAAAAGAGAGAAGAAGAGAAACTTCCGGAGAAGAGAGAGCAAAAGGTAGAAAAGCCCGAGCCTGTTGAAGAAGAAGTTGCTGATGTGCCAATTACTTGTCTCGAAGAAGAGACAGAGGTAATTCGGAATATTATTCCCGAAGAGGCTCCTAATATTTTCCAAGAGAGTGTTGCTCCTGAAACCGAAGTAATTAGGCGAGAAAAATCTACAAGGAGTGCGCGCCCCATAAAGAAAGAAAAGAATGAATTATGGGAGAAGATTGAGACTCAATTTATTGAGAACTGGACGGGAATATTAGGTTCGGTAATATTAGTTGCCGGAATTGTTTTTCTGGGAATATACGCAGCATTTCATATTTCTCCGTTTAGCAGATTCTCGATGATAGTTGGGGCTTCCGGGGTATTATTCGGATTGTTCGGCTATCTAAAATCGAAAAACAAATGGATTAAATTGGGTTTATGGTTAAGAAGTAGTGCCGGGGCAGTCTTTTTATTCGCATGCTTGGGAGCAGGAGGAATAGATGAGCTGAAATGGATTGATAATTCTCTGTACGCTTATTTCGTTTTGGTTTTGGGAATATCAATAAATCTTATTCTCGGATTTGTGGGAGGAAAGCAGGTATTCGCTTCATTGCATGTATTATTGAGTCTTATCGCTTTATCGGTAGCTCCGCAAAATAATCTTGTATTCATAACCGGTACAATAATAACTTTGATAGGAATTTTGTTTACTCTTCGAGAGAGATGGGATTATCATTTATTATTAACCGTAGGAAGTTATTTCGCTTATCATATGTATTGGTACTTCCAATTAAAGGATTTGCAAGATATCAATACAATCGGGATAGTCTCTTCGGTGCTTGTAGGGTTATCCGGGGCATTGATCCATTACAGAAAGATTTACAAATCGGATTTATTTGACATAAAGCCATTTTCCGTTCATTTGGCAAACTGGGGATTTCTCGGTATAGCTTTATTTTTTCACAGTGTGGGATCGTATTGGAAGCCGGTTTATATTTTTTCCGCCGCGATCATAATATTTTCCTTGGCAAGATACGCAAGAGGATTATCGATAAGATGGCTATATAGCACGGATACTTTGGTTTCGATGATAATTGGAATAATCGGGGTAATAAGTCTTGATGTTTGGGAGTTGTCATATCTGAACATTATGGGGATTGGTGTTCTTTATCTCTTTTTATTTATGGTAATGATGATTATTGAGAATGAAGAGGATCTTTATAACCTTGTTAAGAAATGGCATATTTCAGCGATATATATTTTCGGATTCTACTCAATATATTTTGTAGCGAATTTTCCTCAAGATTCTACTTTAATGATTGCCGGTGTTTTTGTGGTCACATTGGCATATTATCTGTTTATTCATCTTAAAAAGAATACCAAATTTGATTTAAGTGATATAATAGTAAAAGGAAAACCATTTTCGTATCTGTCTCTTTTGTCAGGAATATTGTTTGTAATCTTTTTCCATTCGATTGAGAATGAATGGTGGTCGATTTATTTATTAGTATTGCTTATACCCCTTTTCCGGGTAAGAGAAAAATATGATATACAATCTTTAGCCCCTATGTTGATGATAGTCTTTATAGGTTTTGGCATATTATATTTGAGTCCGTTATCAGCGATAGGGAAGATGACAACTGAAATGAGAGTGATAACAATAATGCCATTACTGTTATACTCTCTATCATTTAATATATGGTCCTATCATGAAGGATTAGGAATTCACAAAAGAAGGTTCGGAATATATACGACTGCGATAGTTATTCTATTCGGAATCTGGCTTAATTTTCACGCCTTTTGGATTAATGTTTCTTATTTGGTAATATCGACGATTCTTTTCGAAGGAGGTATATTATTAAGAAAGAAAACGGGGGAACGTGGGAAATATCACGGATATCCGGACAGATATCTATTTCATGTATTATATGTAATGATCGGACTTTTTCTTCTCTCAAACGGAATGTGGGTTGTACTTGATTCGGAATATATCGGGTTTCCTATTTATTTCCGATATCTTTTGAGCGGATTGGGTGTTATGCTAATGATATATTATTCGATTCGCACGGAATTGTTGGAAGAGCAAAGTAATATGGGTTGGAAGAAATCATTCCCGTTATTCCCGGAGATAGCTCTCGGATTGTTTTTGTTCGTGGTATTGTTTGAAATCGATGGATTTTGGAGTCCGTTAATAACAATGATTGTTTCGTTGATGCTGTTATTAATCGGAAGTGTTTACTCTGTGATTTCCCGATTCAAACTTTATTCCGTCATAATTTATTTTGCTGCTTTAATGTCCTTTTCTGTTTCGGCAATCAATACTATTCCTTCATTTGGTAATTGGGATCAAAATTATTGGCTCTATTCGTGCGGAATGTTCGCTACTATGGCGGTTTATGTTATTTACTTTAGGCGGAATAATAAAATGACCGCGGACTTCCCGAAGATTCTGAGATTTTTGAAATCTCCTAACATGGTTGTGGAGACTCACATAAATAAATGGATCTTTTTCCCCGCCTTTATTTCTTTGGGGATTTTCATTTTCGGTGTATTCGACAAGTCAATTTTGACTTTGCTATGGGTAACCGAATCATTCGCGATTTTCGCGTTGAGTATATTTTTACGGGAGAGATATTTTAGATATTTTTCTCTCTGGATGATAGTCCTTTCGGTAATACGATTGATATTTTTCGATTTGAGTAATTCCGATACTATTACAAAGGCAATGGTATTTTTGGGGGTCGGAGTGTTGTTGTTGCTTATGCATTCGATTTATAATAAGTACAAAGAAAGATTTTCCGATAATGAGGCTAGTATTATTGAAGAAAATAGTGGGGATTCGGAGTAATAGTATTATTCTCTGATATTACTTTCGGGAGCATAATATATAAGATTGGCGGATTCGAGATTGTTTTTGTGAATGGTTTTGGGGTTGCCAGGGTGGTTGTTATGCTCCTTTTTGCTGAGATAGGGTGGTTTTGGCGAAGTTGATATTGTAGGAAGATTATTTGGAATTTAAGACCCATGATGTATTCGCTCCAAACTCATCCTTCTCGACTTTGTCGGGATCTAAGGGCCCTCGCTCCCGGAGGGATGGGGCAAGAGAAGGGGGAACGTTCCGGTTGGTTTTGTTTTGTGGCATTTCTGTATTATCTGAGGATTCTAGTATTCTGTTTCAGAGCTGTTTTATTATTGAGTATGAGTTTTATATTGAATGAATTGTAATTATCGTTTTGTCAGTGATGCTTTTCTAATAGCCTTATCTTTTTTGTTTCCGGTTTTGTGATGTTGCTATGGGGTGTACTTTTGTCTTGATGCGTCAGTGGCCGCACAGGCACAAAAGTACCAAAAGATCAAGACTGTAAAAGAATCTCCTGAAATTCTGCTTTCTTCGCTAAAAGAGATAAACTCGCGGAACAAAGAGCGTTCCGCTCAGACAGTATCTCTTTTTTAACGCTCAGTTCACATAATTTCCGGGCGGAGATTCTTTTAATGTCGGAAGGGATTTTAATATTTGTGAGGTGGTTTTGGGTTAATGGGGCGTATCTAGATTTTGTCGTTAAGGGAATGAGGTTTGTCGGGGCTATTGGGTTTTAGAGATTCCATTGTGTAGTCATTCCAAACTCATCCTCACCGATTTTGTCGGGATCTAAGGACCCTCGCCCACGGAGGGATGGGGGAAGAGAAAGGGGAACGTGCCGGGTGGTTTTGTTTTGTAGCATTTCTGTATTATCTGAGGATTCTAGTATTCTGTTTCAGAGCTGTTTTATTATTGAGTATGAGTTTTATATTGAATGAATTGTAATTATCGTTTTGTCAGTGATGCTTTTCTAATAGCCTTATCTTTTTTGTTTCCGGTTTTGTGATGTTGCTATGGGGTGTACTTTTGTCTTAGTGCGTCAGTGGCCGCACAGGCACAAAAGTACCAAAAAGCCAAGACTGTAAAAGAATCTCCTGAAATTCTGCTTTCTTCGCTAAAAGAGATAAACTCGCGGAACAGAGTGCGTTCCGCTCAGACAGTATCTCTTTTTTTACGCTCAGTTCGCATAATTTCCGAGACGGAGATTCTTTTAATGTCGGAAGGAGTTTATGGAATTGTTGGGTGATTGTTTGAAATTAAAGACTATAATGTAATTTCCCCAAACTCATCCTCACCGACTTTGTCGGGATCCGACACTCACCGACTGCGAATCTTGGGATCCAAGAGAGCTGATTTGGTTGAGTGATAGTTTGTTATTCAAAACACATAATGTAGTCACTCCAAACTCATCCCCCTAGCCCCCTTCTCTTGAGGGGAAGAGCAAGAGAAGGGGGAACGTGCTGGGTGGTTTTTGTTTTGCTGGTTTTGGGATTTATATGGATATCTAATTTATTCTTCCTTAGAACTGTCTATTTGTTCGGTAAGTTTTAATCTATAGGGGTATGCAATATTTGTGTTTGTCGGCGCCTTAGGTGCCGAGCCATTGGTAGATTGGTATTTGAGTCCCATCTTTTTGAGCTCGTTTTCGAGCGGTCCATAAATCTTATTCGAATTTGTTTTGGTTTTGTGATGTTGCTATGGGGTGTACTTTTGTCTTAGCACAAAAGTACCAAAAAGCCAAGACTGTAAAAGAATCTCCTGAAATTCTGCTCTCTTCGCTAAAAGAGATAAACTCGCGGAACAGAGTGCGTTCCGCTCAGACAGTATCTCTTTTTTAACGCTCAGTTCGCATAATTTCCGGGCGGAGATTCTTTTAATGTCGGAAGAACCTACGATGTTTGTTAATTGGTTTTGGGTTTATGGGTCGTATCTAGATTTTGTCGGGGGATTGTTTGAAATAAAAGACCCATAATGTAATTTCCCCGAACTCATCCTCACCGACTTTGTCGGGATCTTGGGAACCTCGCCCCCGGAGGGATTTGGGAAGAGAAGGGGGGATGTGCCGGTTAGTTTTGTTTTGCTGCATTTCGGTTTATCCAAATATCTTGTTTTCTCTGTCTTAGAGCAGTTTGTTTTTTTTGGTAAGTAATATTATATCTGGGGATGTTGTATAAGGTTTAATAGGTCTTGGGATCGCTTCGTGACTTTGTCGGGAGCTTGGGATCTATGGAGCTGATAGGGATGGGGAATTGTTTGGTTTTGATTGGTGGGTTTTAATTGAGAAAAAATGTAATAACTTATGTGAGTTGATCATTAGAGGGAATTGCAATATATTTGGCTGGAATTTGTTTTAATTTAAATGAAAATTCGGGGGTTTTGTTATGAGGAAGAAAGTGTTTGTTTATTTGTTTGAGGGGTTTTCGGATTGGGAGATTGGTTTTGTTACTCCGGAGTTGAGGAAGAGTGATGGTTTTGAGTTGGTTTATTTTTCCGGGAGTGGTGAGGCGGTTGTTTCGATGGGGGGATTGTGTGTTTCTCCTGATATGGCTTTGAGTGATGTGAAGCCGGAGGAGGTTGATTTGTTGATTCTTCCGGGTGGTGGCGCTTGGGAAAAGAATGGGAATACCGAAATAGACACGCTGGTTAATGTTTTGAATAATGCCGGTAAGTCTGTTGCCGCTATTTGCGGGGCTACTCTTTGTTTGGGGAGATTAGGTTTGCTTGATGGGATTAAGCATACGAGTAACGCTCTTTTTTATCTGAAGCAGTTTCTTCCCGATTATAATGGGGAAAAGTTTTATTCGGAGGAGTTGGCGGTTAGGGATTGTAATATTATTACTGCCAGCGGTATAGGGGCAATGGAATTCGCGAAAGAGATTTTCACTTTGACTGATCTTATGTCCGCCGAGGAGATCGATAAGTGGTTTATGCTTTTTAAGTTCGGGGTTTGGAAGGGGTAGAGTTCCGAATTCAATTCGAAATAGTTCGGGAAGAACAAACATAATCGGGAAAATTGAAAATTAAGGATGGAAATGATTTTATTTACTGATTCATCAAAACAGTGAGCAAGAATTGAAATTATTTAGGTAATTGTTTATTCCATTAAGTTTTTTGTATTTTGTAAAACACCACTTCTCTGTGCAAAGTAATAAGCTTTACGGAAATATTTCTTATGATAATTGTTAATTCTCTTCAAGTGTTTTAAGGAGGTTATATGAATTCAATCTCAGAACTGTGGCAGTCAGATTCGTTATTTGACTGGAAGGATGCTTTGGAAAATTATTGGGAATATGTGAATCCGAAAAACATGAAGCTCGAGAAGCGAATGGATAATCTTAAGAGAGAAGAAATATATCATTATAATTGTGAAGAATGGTATGATTTTTTATTTAATCAATATTTTAGATGGAAATATACTGCGGCAAACAGATATGCAACTACAACAAAGCATTTAAGGAAATATAAAGAACAAAATCGTCTTAATGAATTATACGAAATTAAGGAAAAAATACTAGATTTAGATACGAATGAAATATCCCATTGTCTAGAAATAGTTAATAAAATTGCAGGCTTAGGGATTTCGGGAGCTTCGGGATTATTAAGTCTGATCTATCCAAATAGTTTTGCCACTATTGATCAATTTGTAGTGAAAGCTTTACGAGAAATAGCCGGTTTACGGGAGCATAATGAAATAAAAAAGATGAATCCCGATAGATTAACAATTAGAAACGGAATTCTTTTGATTGAATTAATGCGAGGGAAAGCAAGAGATAATAATACGAAATTTGGCGGGGCATTTTGGACGCAAAGAAAAATTGATATGATATTATGGGCTTCCAGACTTTAAGAATCGAGAAAAAATAGAATAGAATATATTTTATAATCCGGGAAGACAATGAGACAAAAGAAAATATTCCTATTATTTGCAATTCTTTTTATTTCAGCAACAACATTTGCGCAAGGCGAAAAGGCTCTTTTTGATTCGATAAATCGGGTGATTGAGAGTGATAATTATTTTGAGGGGAGAGAGTTGTTCGAGGCGCGAAAGGATGATTTATCGGAGGGGGAGAGGTGTTATATTTCGGCGGTTTTGGATAACGCTTTTAACAGAACCGGAAAGTCAGAGGAGATGATTGAGTCTCTTTTCCGGGAGAATATTTCTCTTCACGATTCGTTGAAGTATAATCTTATTTCGATAAAGAAGGATAATCTTGTAAAGCTCTTCCGTTATAAGGAGGCTGCCGAGACTATTGAGATAATTTTGAAAGACTACCCCGATTTTATTACGGATGAAGAGAAGAAGGATTACGAGAACGAATTGATTTTGTGGGGAGGTTTGGCTGAGGTAGAGCCACAAAGAACGGTGATTAAAGGAAAAACTTCTTTGAAATTGGAAAGAGATAGTGGGGGATTTGATAATATTCCTGTAACTGCCAATGGGAATTCTCTTGGGTTTATATTTGATACCGGAGCTAATATTTCCACAGTTTCGGAGGCAACAGCTAAGAAATTAGGTATAAGAATTTTGCAGAAGAGAGTTAGAGTAGGGACATCTACCGGAAAAGAGATTATATCGAGATTAGGTGTTTGTGAAAAAATATCTTTCGGAGCGATTGATCTATATAATACTGTATTTCTTGTAGTATCGGATGATATATTGAGCTTTCCGCAGGCAAATTATGTAATTCACGGTATATTAGGATTTCCGGTTATGAATTCTTTGAAAGAGATAAGGATATCAAGGGATGGTAATTTTGTTGTTCCCAAAGAAGAATCGAAAGGGGAGGAGAGTTCGGAGCTTGCCATGCACAATTTGACCCCATTAATAAATATAGAGGGAAGACATTATACCTTTGATACCGGCGCGGATAAAACAACGCTTTATAATCCTTTTTATCTTTTAAATAGAGAGAGAATCGATAAGGATTATAAGGAAGAAAAATTTAAATTTGCCGGAGCAGGCGGATATATGGAATTCACTGGTTTTATTATCGATCATGATTTTCGTATCGCGGGGAAAATCGTTTCGATGAAGGGTATTCAATTATTGAAGAATAAGATAGATGACGGAGAGAAGGTTTACGGGAATATCGGGCAGGATTTCATCCGGCAATTCGAAACAATGATTATTAATTTCGATAAGATGTTTGTCAGGTTCGAGTAACGTTTAACAATGTTGAAATTATCCCGAAGGGGAAATAATCTTTTCGAAAAGAAGATTATGATATAATAAATTGAGAAAAAGGGGAGTAGCTTTTGAGTTATTCCCTTTCGCTTATCAAAAATCAAATCAATGGAGATTTGTAAGAGACAGTCTTTATCCTTTCCGATAAACTTATCTACGCAGTAATCTTTTCTTATAAATAATTGAATGTAGCGAATGAATTATTTAATTTAATTATTAAATAAATTATTAGAGATTCTCTGATATCGAATTCTCAATCTAATCAATTATTCTTAATCCCGGAAAGATTTATGAAAAATTCCAAGTTGTTGACCCTTTTTTACTTCCTTGAAAGATCTGTTTTCTATTCTCTATTATCTATTATAATATTCTATTTGATAAAACTGTTTGATAATGATCATTCGAAAGCATTAGAACCTTATGGGGTGTTTAAGATTTTTCTTTATCTGACGCCTCTTCTTATGAGTATATTGGCGGATTACCTGGGGAGGAAGAAATTTTTAGTATACGGATTCTTATCCTTAGGGATAGGATTGATGCTTTTGGCAATAGAAAGTATTGCCGGTAGCTTGGTTTTGGTAATATTCGGGATTATCGCGTTAGGATCCGGAGCTATCAGGGGGACTCTTCCAGTCTTTTTTATAAAATCTATTGAGAATGATTCTCCGAAAAAGAAGTTCAGTTGGTTGATAATATTTTTTAATATCAGTCTGTTAGCGATATTTGTTTCCCCGACTATCATACCTATTTTAACCTCCGGTTCGGTTGAGAGTTACCCGATAATTATTACAATATTAAGTCTTGGAGCTTTTATTCTTTTCGGCTGGACATATTATTTAAGTAAAGGTGATAATTACGAAAAGCAGGTGGAAGAGAAAGAGCATGAGAGGGCTAAATTACTTCCTTTCTTGATGATTGTTGTAATTGCAATTATTTTTTCAATTGAGAGAATGATATCTCATGAAGTCTCTTTCTCCGCGGCGCAGCAATCTTTATCCGGCTTTAATAATCTCGCATCATTTATCCAGATAATAGTGATCGGCTTAATAATATTTCTTTTGAAATTTATGAAAATAAATAATGAGGCAAAGGTATTCCGAGGAGTTTTTGTAATAACATTCTTTTATTACGCGTGTAAATCATTTTTGATTTGGGGTTTTATTAATGCTCCGAATGAATTGGGGCTGATTAGCCTAATATCATATTTCATTAATCTTATTCCGCAAAGTATACTCCCTCCTGTTCTATTCTATTTAGCATACAAATATTCCGGTGAGAAATTCAGGGCAACGGGAATAGGGATAATAGTATTTGTTTTTGTTATTCCTTTATTGATTCCAAGTGTGAAAGAGTTCGTTGTTTTATCGGGGATGGATATTAGTTCGCTGGTTTTGGGTATAGTATTTGGTGGTTTGGGGATTGGTTTTATGAGGAAAACCGATTGGATGTTGTTGGGAGAAGGTCGGAGGGAGTGATTTTCGGAGTATTCTTTGGTGTAAGGGAAATGCAGAGTTAGTAAGAGTATTTATTATTAATACTTTTTCCCATGATTTGGGGAATCGGTGATTTGGGAAAAAAATAGAATAGCAATTAATTCTTTTTTTTGAAAAGATCGGACAATTATCGATATGATGATCAATATGAAGAGAATAATTCGAAATAGCGCAATATTCCTGCTAATAATATTTGCGATTCCATTTATTAAGAATATGATACTCTATTATTCTTATTATCACGGAACAGAAGCGATGATTCGTTTATCGGGGAATCGGAATGAATTAACGGGGAGATGGAAGTTTATTTGTGATACTCATCCTTGCGGGATAGATGTCAGGAATATATTAATTCTCGATATTTTTCCGGATTCCACAGCGAAAATGGATTATCGATATTATTATGAAAGAAAGGGAGGCGTGGGGTCGGATGTGTATTCTTGGGAAACCTTTATTCCTTTTGATGAAAGTAAAGGGAGTGTAGCAAAGTATGATGTAAAAGTTATTGAAGATAGGTTCTTCTGTTTTCCTCTTGATAGCGCAAAGAGGAGTATAGAATTTCGTTATAAGTTCGTGAATGATTCATTATATATATCCGATGACTTATCTTCGGATGGGAACAGAATTGATTGGGGTTTCGGATACAGTGATAAGCCAGAGTTTACAAATCTGATGGATATAGATTTTTTATTGGAGGATTGGGTAGAATTATTTTTTCATATAAAAGTATATATCACAGATGAGATATTTGGGAGAGACAACTAAATTGAACGCAGAGAGAGTCCGATTGATAAGGACTCGGATAAGATCGGCATGTAATATTGAGATAATTTCGGAAGATTATAAATGGGAGTAATTTTGACAAATCTTGTATTGGGGAATATGATATGGCCAGCCTTATATGTAAGTGAAAAGTATTTGATGTTTTGGTATTTGATTTTCTTCACGATTGCCGTGGAAGGATTAATTTTGTATAAGATGATTGATGAAAATTTCGGTAAAGTGATGTTGGGGGTAACAATCGGGAATATTGTTTCTGCTCTATGCGGTATTTTCGCCATGCCGGTTTTCATGTTGTTATATCATGCTATCTTCGATTTTATCTTTTCCGGGACTTTTAATCTGTTTAATTGGGTAGCAACGTATTTAATAATGTGTTTCGGAAGTGTGTTAATTGAAACACTTGTCGTTAAGAAATTGCTGGATCAACCTTTCGGTAAACTTTTCAAGGTATTACTTATAGGAAATTTTCTAACATATTTGGTGACAGCTTTGGTCGATCCGAAAGTCTGATGATATTAGTAAGAAATGAATTGAGTTGAAGATCATTTTTTCGGATTTGGATTTTATCGTTATTGGTTTTGTGGTTTTGTTTTTGTGGCATTTCGGTTCATTTGAGTATTTTAGTTATTCTGCCTCAGAGCTGTTTTATTATTGAGCATGAGTCATATTTTGAATGAATTGTAATTATCGTTTTGTCAGTGATGCTTTTCTAATAGCCTTATCTTTTTTGTTTCTGTTTTTGTGATTGTATTAGGGGGTGTACTTTTGTCTTGCCACAAAAGTACCAAAAAGTCAAGACTGTAAAAGAATCTCCTGAAATTCTGCTCTCTTCGCTAAAAGAGATAAACTCGCGGAACAGAGTGCGTTCCGCTCAGACAGTATCTCTTTTTTTACGCTCAGTTCGCCTAATTTCCGGGCGGAGATTCTTTTAATGTCGGAAGAGCCTAAGATTTTTGTTTATTGGTTTTGGGGTTATGGGTCGCTCCGATGGAGCTAGATTGGGTTTGTTATGTCGGTTATCTACCAAGGTGTCGCTTCCCGCAGTTGCCGGATTTACAACCCATGGGAGCTGATTTGGTTGAATGATAGTTTGTTATTCAAAACACATAATGTAGTCACTCCAAACTTATCCTCACCGACTTTGTCGGGATCTAAGGACCCTCGCCCCCGGAGGGATTTGGGAAGAAAAGGGGGGATGTGCCGGGTGGTTTTGTTTTGCTGGTTTTCGATTTATCAGAATGTTTGATTTGTTCTGCCTTAGGACTGTGCATTTGTTTGGTGAGGTTCATTATTTAGGGAAATACTTGTCAATATTAGTATATGTGAATATATCGTTGTGAATTGATAGGATATTTTCCGTGAATAAAAATATATTGTGATATAATATGTCGCACCTACGGCGCTTAAATAACTGCTGCGAACTTTCCTGCTACCGAGATACCGGCACCGATGGCGCCGGGTGCCCATTGATAGAGATTATTTAATTATCATTCTTCCATTTTTTTTGAAAACTCAGAATAAGAGATTTTAATGAAATTATTAACGAATCTTTTTATTTACGCTGTAGGTCTCGGATCCCGACATGGTCGGGACGCATTATCTCGGTAGATTATTAATTCCCAAATATTAAATCCGCGCTGTAGGTGCGGGATATTATCGTTTTTGAAGAAATTCTAATATCGGGGAAGTGAACATTATAATCTAGCGAAGATGATTAGGTAATGTGATTATTTGATTTTCAAGACCCATAGTGTATTTACTCCAAACTCATCCTCACCGACTTTGTCGGGATCTAGGGACCCTAGCCCCCTTCTCTTGAGGGGAAGAGTAAGAGAAGGGGGAATGTGTAAGCTTCTTTTGTTTTGCTGGTTTTCGATTTATCAGAATATTTGATCTGTTCTGACTCAGAACGGTTAATCCTTTTTGTTTATTGGCTGTAGTTATTTTATATTTATAAAGAGTATGGATTCGTTAGAGATATATTTGAGAGTTGGTAGGGATATTATATCATCATCTATTCCGATTGTTGGGCTGATAATGGATAGATTATCAATATTTGATTTTTGGTATGAAGAAATGAAAATAATTGGCTGATTGTAATGGCTGTTATTCGAATAATTTGCAATCATTAAAATAATTATGAGATAGTTATGGAAATAAGAAATCTCACTCGTGAAAATAAGGGAATAATAATCGAAGAGTTAAGGGAAGTGTTTCTTTCTTCTTTGATGTTAGGATTGGTTCTGTTATTTCTTTATGTCGGAAGTTATCTTTTTTATTTCGGTGATTATAGTAACGGGAGCTATCAAGGATATTATTTTATTTATATAATCTTGTTGATCGTAGGCCTTCTTCTTTTCTTAGGGTGGGTATTTTACCGTATGAGGATTCCAATGATGGATTTGTTTAAGGGGAAGAAGAAAATAAGAGGAATAGATTTAATCGGTAAGGAAAAGAAAGAGAAGTTCGGATATCATCTGAATAGAATAGTTGATTCTCAAATTCAGCCGGTTTTATATGAGTATTATCTGAATACCGAAGAGAGGTCGATTTCGGTAAACAGGGAAACGTATGATTTGTTTGAGGCAGGGGATTTTGTATTTATCTCTGAGTTATTTTATTCGGGAAAGATTGTTGAGATAGAGAAGAGTATAGAAGCGGGTTAGTTGTCTGTATGTGATATTATATCCGAATCGGTTGTTTCTAATCATTATAGATAGCGAATGAGAAATGACTAAGTATATGTCTGACGTGATTAACATCTGAATTATCTTTTTTTTGGTGAAAAGATAACAGAGAATTTGTAAATGGTAATAAAGAAGACTCGGAGAACCGATTTGAAAAGAATTACACTACTATTATTTTTATTATCGACTATTGTTTCCGCACAAGAGTTTGAGGCTTTAACAAGAGAAGATTCAACCGATATTGAGGGATAATCTTTATCTGATTTTTTCCAAATCCGTTTTCGCCATGTTTCTATTTTGAATTCAATATACCGGATACAAGTTTTGTAATATTATCGATTTCGGATACAACGTATTGTAACTCAGATACTCTTTTTTGCGGAGAGTTATTTCCCGGAAAATACCGTTATAATTATATTGAATATGTGAGAAAGGCGGAGGGTAATGAGAAAGTAATTATCAAGTCTTTTAACATTGAGGCTAAGAATTCTATTAAGTCTATTTTTGGAAAAAGTAATTATTTTCTTGGAAGGCGCAAGTTCTTTTGGATATTTTAACGGATTGATGTTACCGAATAGAGTTGTTGGGCAAAGGAAAATGTTTCCGTCAGTTATGATCATTTTTTGATATACCTAATTTATCACTCCTACATTTCTATTAATCTTAATTCGAATTTGTTTTGGTTTTGTGAATTTGCTAAGGGGTGTACTTTTGTCTTGGTGCGTCGAGGGAATAAGGTTTGTAGGAGCTATTGGTCATTAGAAATACAATAGTGAATTCATTCCAAACTCATCCTC
Source organism: uncultured Ignavibacteriales bacterium (assembly GCA_942492055.1). GTDB lineage: Bacteria > Bacteroidota > Ignavibacteria > Ignavibacteriales > Melioribacteraceae > CALODP01. The sequence continues at coordinate 208,918 of CALODP010000023.1, forward strand.
ACCGACTTTGTCGGGATCTAAGGACCCTCGCCCCCGAAGGGATGGGGGAAGAGAAGGGGGGACGTGCCGGGTGGTTTTGTTTTGTGGCATTTCGGTTCATCTGAGTATTTTAGTTATTCTGTCTCAGAGCGATTTATTGTTACGTGGATTGTAATTATTTGGATGTTACTATTAGATTGTAATAGGCTGTAGTTTTTTGTTTCTGGTTTTGTGAATTTGCTATGGGGTGTACTTTTGTCTTGCCACAAAAGTACCAAAAAGTCAAGACTGTAAAAGAATCTCCTGAAATTCTGCTCTCTTCGCTAAAAGAGATAAACTCGCGGAACAAAGGGCGTTCCGCTCAGACAGTATCTCTTTTTTAACGCTCAGTTCGCATAATTTCCGGGCGGAGATTCTTTTAATGTCGGGAGAACCAAAGATTTTTGTTTATTGGTTTTGGGTTTATGGGGCGTATCTAGATTTTGTCGTTAAGGGAATGAGGTTTGTAGGAGCTATTGGTCATTAGAAATACAATAGTGAATTCATTCCAAACTCATCCTCACCGACTTTGTCGTGATCTAAGGACCCTCGCCCCCAGAGGGATGGGGCAAGAGAAGGGGGGACGTGCTAGGTGGTTTTTGTTTTGCTGGTTTTTGATTTATCAGAATGTTTGATTTGTTCTGCCTTAGAACTGTGCATTTGTCTGGTGTGATTCATTATTTAGGAAATACTTGTCAATATTAGTATAAGTGAATATTTCGTTGTGAATTGATAGGATATTTTCCGTGAATAAAAATATATTGTGATATAATATGTCGCACCTACGGCGCTTAAATAACTGCTGCGAACTTTCCTGCTACCGAGATACCGGCACCGATGGCGCCGGGTGCCCATTGATAGAGATTATTTAATTATCATTCTTCCATTTTTTTTGAAAACTCAGAATAAGAGATTTTAATGAAATTATTAACGAATCTTTTTATTTACGCTGTAGGTCTCGGATCCCGACATGGTCGGGACGCATTATCTCGGTAGATTATTAATTCCCAAATATTAAATCCGCGCTGTAGGTGCGGGATATTATCGTTTTTGACGAAACATGAGTTTTGGGAGAATATATTTTACGCTCAGTTCGCATAATTTCCGGGGGGAGATTCTTTTAATGTCGGGAGAGACTTAAATATTAGTGAGTGGGATTTGAGGTAATGGGTCGTTACCCGATTTTGTCGTTAAGGGAATGAGTTTTGTCGGGGCCGTGGGTGTCGGGTCATTGGTAGATTAGAGTAGAGATCACATCTTTTCCGCTTATAAGCTTCCAAATATTTTTTCCAATTAATGTTTTCAATAGTAGGATGGAGTAAATAATTTAGAAAATGAAAAGCTTTCCGGAGAGGGGAAAGCTTTGTGGAAATTAAATAGCGTTTTTGTAATAGTTTTCGAGGTATGTTTGTATTTTGAGAGAGTTCAGATAGTTTACGGCGATAAAGACGGATTGTTTTAGGGATCCAAGTGAGATATATCTGCATTTTTCGCAGAATTTAATATTATCTCTTCCGAGAATGTGTAAAGCTCTGAAATTCTTCATTTTTTCTCCGTTCCAGATTTCCTCAATAGAGTTATCGTTCAGATTGCCGAGAATTTCTTCACCGTTATAATCATTGCAACATGCAACAACATTTCCGTTGGCGTGAATAACCATTTGGCGCCAAGGCCAATCGCATAGATTTTCCTGAAAGGGGATTTCATTATTGGTGAAAAGGTCGTTTATTTCGGAATCCTTTCCGTTCCATGTACTGTAAGGTTTTAACCAGATATGTCCTCCGGAATCTTTCCAACGATTTTTGAAAGCTTCCACTTCAGATTGATTGATTTTGGTATAGACAAGTTGTAGAACAATAAATGTTTTGGAATCCATTTCTTTAGCCATTGAGAGCAATCTTTCGATATTCTCTATAGTTTTGTGGAAATTTCCACCGCAGCGTTGTTGATCGTAAGTGTTTTCCGAAATAGCATCGAGACTACAGACCAGAAAATCCAATCCGCTATTTAGAAGTCGGATTGCTCTCTGTTCGTCGAGAAATGTTCCGTTGGTGGAGAGTTGTGTTTTAATACCCCTTTTATGGAATTTGTTTATAATTAAATCGAATTTCGGATGTAGGATACTCTCTCCCCATGCGTGAAGAGTAGCCAATTCGGTTTTGCCTTTAGCCTGGGAAATAATTTTATCTATAAGTTGCATATCGATATAAGATATAGGCCTGGTCATTTGGGATCGTGGACAAATGGCGCAGTTCAGATTGCAATAATTGGTAAGTTCCACATGAAGAATTGGAGGATGATTTACTATCGTCTTCTTTCTATTATAATCAATAATCGATTTCATTCTGTTTTTCATAGTTATGTCTCCGAATAATGGAATTTGTCATTAATCCGATTAGCTCTCCGATAATCAGAGAGCTAATCGAAATAGCAATTCATACATTTGCTTGAGTTTATTTTATTAGTGACATTTTTTTAGTGATTGATTTGTTTCCGGCGTTTATGCGGTAGATGTACATTCCTGAGGAGAGATTACCGGCATCGAACAAGTAAGAATGTTTTCCCGCACTGAGACGTTTATTAACGAGAGTTAATATTTTTTGTCCGATGGAATTATAAATTGTTAAATCGACGAATGATTCTTTAGGTAAAGAGAAGGAAATATTTGTAGCCGGATTAAAAGGATTCGGGTAATTATTATATAGAGCGAATTCATCTGGGATATCCTTTTCAGAGTATAGGTTTCCTGTAATGCCGGAAGAATTAACTACAAAATTATAAGCATATTTGGGAGCGACGTAAGGTTTTCTGATACTTTTACCAATATGTGATGTTGCCTCAATGTAGTAGTGTATTCTAGTTCCGTCGGGTTGTTTGGGAATATGGGCCGAATAGAGATTTGTTTTTGAATTTGTCATTGAAATTGAATTGTAGCCTTTATCTGGATTTAGGCTCCAAAAGAGAGTAACTGATGAAAGTATTTCGAAAGAAGAAATTTCGGCTTCTATTTTATAATTGTCAGAAACTTTAAGAGTATCTTTGATCCATTTATGTGATATTCCAATCGGGTTATCTGCTCCAATTTCTTTTGTAAGGCAGTGAACAGCTCCCCCAGCCATGGAGAAATAGTTAGAAGGAATAGGAACAATATTGTAACCTGGCATATATTTTTTATAAGTCTCCAAAGCGGCATTATCAGTTTCATAACAATCGTAAGTAGGGACCAAGACAGAATTATTAAGAATAAGTGCGTTTGTGTAACTAGCGTCTTCGGTGATGACGGTAAGATTTTTGGAAGTAATATTTAGTGTCGGACGATTTTTAATTCTAACGATATTAAAAGGTCTTCCGTAGCAAGAGAGATAGTTATCTTGAATATGGTTTACCGCATTTTCAAGGAATAGAGAATCGTCAGCGGATGGCGGGATATCATCAGAATAGTTTGATTTAGGGATTTCGCTGATAAATATAGTTTCTTCGTTCACCATTTTCATGTAGTAATCGAGATGAACACGATATTGAGGTAAATGGCAGATCTCTTGGAAACCGAAAAAATCAGAATAGAGCTTATTAATATAACTTTTGTTTCCGAAGGAGTCGCAAAATAATCTTCCGTGTCCGTCGGATAGATAATTTCCACCGTCGGAATAGGATCCACCATCGTTTTCAATTTTCACGAACGGAATATCCAAATGTTTGGCTACAAGTTTAGCTCCGGAATCACCATCCCATGAAATAAGGTTTCTCTACCCGGTAGAACGATTGTAGACAGTGAAGGGGCCATTATCTCTAAGCCAGGGAGAAACGAAGATTTCATTGGAATTATAATTTATAATTTCAATAAAAGGGGATGAGATTCCGTGAGAAATGAGAGTATCTTTAATCTCAAAATCGTTTGAAATATCATCCAACACATAAACGTTAATTTCTTCTTCAATGGCCGCTTTAATAATGGATTCTTGAGTAATAAGGTACCCTTTATAAAAATCAACGGTAACCTCTTTCCATCCTTGGTAAGATACTTGATCCAAAATTTGAATTAGTATTTCTTCGTCGAAATGTACAATTAATCCGCTGACTTCATCCCATTCGGCGGTTGTATAAGGTTTTTCTAAAGATTGCGCAAAGATAAAAGAAATGGGTATAAAGAAAATTAATGAAAATAGGATAGAATAATAGAATCGTGATAGCATAGTTAATCCTCAAGTAGTAATGGTTTTATATCCTATTACAAATGAGGGGAGTAAAAACCCTATAGGAGAGGAAAAAAAATTAGAATATTATTTCCGCAAAGAGAGTATAAGTTCTTTCGAGCATATTGATATCATATGTAGAGAGAGCTTTATATTGAATTGAGAAGCTTCTGTGCCAGATATTTCGGGAGTTAAAGAGATTAAAAACGGAAAGGCCGAATGTTCCTTTGATATATGGAAAGGTAAGATTGTAAGCAAGACTAATATCGGTTTGATTTGTACCGGGTAATCTTTTGCTGTTTTTTGAGTAAGGAGTTGTTAAGATCATTAAAGGAGTCTCTTCCGAACCGATATTTTTAATTGTAGGAATACTATAAGGTTTGCCGGAGGAATAAATCCATGTAGCGGATAAATCGATATTCCCCAAAGAGTATTTTCCGGCCAGAGTGATATTATGGGGGGAATCTTGAACTGAGGGATAGTTTTTGGGTAAATTATTTGAAGAAGATGTAACTTCGGTAACGCAATATCCGTAACCTGCCCACCAAGTGAAGTTTCCCGCATTTTTACGGAAAAGGAAATCGAGACCGTAGATAATCATTTTGTTTTGTTCAATAATCTGATCGGATTCCGATATATACTCCCAGCTATTTATCGGTTCTAAAATATTGTACTGATTTTTCCCATACAACTCAAGTTTCATACTGTAATGCTCGAATGAATATTTTCCTCCCAGAATAATATGATCTGCCAAGGCAGGTTTAATATCAATTCCGTTAGCTGAGATCCAAGAGATTTTTCCATCCAAGACCTGTGATCCGTCGCTTCTTTGCATTATATATTGGTGAAATCGTCCCAATGCCAGATTGAAGGATAGTTTTTCATTAGTTAGCCAGACAAGGGATAAGCGAGGCTCCAAGTGAAAATCATGTGAAGCGTTAAAAAAGTTAAGACGTATTCCGGGATTAATGTGAATATTTCCCAAACGATAAGTATAATCTATATATGCGGAGGCGAGAAATGCTTTGCGGGAAAGATTTGAAAGGGCTTTTCGGTTTCCGATGAAAGAATTCTTTTCAATATATGAAATATCGTAATTAGAAAAGGTAATCCCGGATTGAAGCGTATTATTTTCGTTTAGAAACCATTCCGTGTCAATTTGGAGAGTAAAATCGATAAAGTTGTTATTAAGTTCAGAAGATGTTTTGTAAAGATCACGCAAATCATCCGGTATGAAATAGATTGAATGGAGATCATCATTCATATCGTATTCTGTATAATACTTAGAATAGGAAGAAATAACAGTAGAGTGAAAATTATCGGTCCATTCGCGATACCATTTAAGTGAAAGGCCATAATTTCCCCAGCGAGATTTTCTATCTGATCCGTTGGTTCCCGCAGCCATATTATTATTAAGTTGATCATCACTGATCATAAATGAGCTTGAAAAAAGGTTGTTATTATCGGGCAGATAGGTAATTTTGGCGAAAGAATCGAAAAAATGAAAACTTTTACCTGTAGAAACCGAATAGGCCGTATCCAAAACGAAAGCAGATTCATCAATTGATTTTTTGTAAATAGTTCCTTTGCACTTATCATAGACAGAACCTGTAATGAAATCGGAAATTGATCTTCGGGCGGAAAGAAGAAGATTAAGATTACCAGCCAGAGGGATTTCAGCTATTCCGCTAAGGATTGATTGGCTTGCGCTAAGATTAAGAGAGAATTTTTCTGTATTACCGGATTTTGCGGTTAATTCTACAATTCCGGAAAGCTTTCCACCATATTTTGCGGGATAAGCTCCTTTTCTGATACGAACATCCTTAATTGTTTTTGGATTAAAGGAACCGAAGAATCCGAAAAGGTGATTTATATGATAGAGTCGGATTCCGTCGAGGGTAATAAGATTTTCTGAAGGGAGTCCTCCATGAATATTTATTCCCGAAGCCCCGAAGTTATTTCCCGTTATACCTGGGAATAATTGTAAAGAACGAGTGATATCGGCCTCTCCGATTCTGGGAAGGGATCCGAACTGTTCGGGAGCAACAGTGAATGCCCCGGATTTATTAGAAAGTTCCAGTAGATCATTTGTTTTCGAATTAACGGTTACGGTAGGGATTTCTATATCGGAGCGAAGGAGAGAAACGGAAAGAAAACCGTAAGAATCACTTTCTTCTGTAAATATAATTGTTTTAGGAGAGTACCCGATATGGTTAATCTTCAAGGTGCATGGATAATCGGTTATTGTTCTAAATGAGAATCGACCTTCTTGATTTGCGGAATAACCATATTTTGTTCCGATCAAAGAAATATTGGAATATGGTAGTAACTCACCGTTAAGAGTATCTTTAATTTCGCCTTGAAGGAGAAGATATCGGATGATTTTTTTCTTTATTATGATTTGCTTTCCCGAAGTGAATGAAAAAGAGATATTCACTTTATCTGAAATTGTTTTTAATACTTCTTCCAAAGAATAATTACGGAAATTGTAGGATATAGTCTTTCCATTAGTAATATTATTACCGAATAGAAAAGAAACACCCGTTAATTTTTCGATTTTCTTTAAAGTCGAATTTAGATCTTCGTTATTTCCACTCATTGAAATCTTTTTATTCTGTGCCAAATAAGAAGAAGCCGATAATAGCATAATGAGCAAAATGAGCAATCTATATTTTCGTGCCGGAGATATAATAAGTATCCTTTTCGTGTTTATAATTCAACTCAAGTGTTTCGCAAATCAGCTTGATAATTTCGTCAATCGTTTGTTTTTCAAATTGCCCGGTGAGGGTGAGCTTATCAATATTATTATCGATAATAACAGATATTTTATAAGTCTCGGTTAATATTCTAGCAACTTCGCGAAGAGAAGTATTATTGAAAACGATATTATCATGAATCCAAGCAATAAGTTTATCGGAAGAGACTGAAACAGGAAGAGTAGGAGAATTTTCTCCGATGCAGCTACTCATCTGATTTTTGACCAGAATTATTTTCCTAGAATCATTATTAATTGAGGAAGCAAAGCTTACTTTTCCTGAGGAAACAATAATATCTGTCTTATTATCTGTTGAATTGACATCGAAGCTTGTTCCCAATACTTCGATAATAGAGTTAGCTGTTGCTACTTTAAAAGGCTTACCATTGTGTATAACATCAAAATAGGCATGGCCGGTAAGTTTTATATGTCTTTTATCAATAAAATCATTTGGGTAGAAGGCAATAGAGCTTCCGGAATCGAGTTTAATTATCGAGTTATCTGGCAAAGAATATGTAGTCACTCCATTATCTTTTGCTGATATTCTTATGATATTATTAGTAAAGAATGAATAATAGAGAATACCGGCGGTGATTAAGAAAATGATAGCAGTACCGAAGGCAAGAATAGGTTTTCCGAATAATAAATCGAGAAAATCGAGAAAATAGCTTCTATTTCTCTTCCGAGAGGTATTTTCAGCTTTCGTTTGATCTATTTTATACTCTAGATCTTTCCAAAAGAGTTCGAATGAGGGGATATTATCCTCGGAGCTTTTACCGATTTTTTCCCAAAGAGAACGGGCATTATCCAATTCCGAGCGATTCTTAGGTGAAGAATTAACCCAGTTATTGAGTTCTCTTATTTCCGACTCAGTTGCTTCTCCGGAGAGATATTTTGAAATCAGTATGTCTATTTTGTTATTTGTCATGATATTATTGGCTTTATTTTCTTATACAAAAGAACGAGTAGAAAACCCTATTGTAGAATAAAAAATATTAAAGATAACAAGTATTTGGCTCTATTTCGGAGAGTTCTCAAAATTTTACTCATCCTACTTTCTACTGTTTTAACCGATATATCTAACATCTCGGCAATTTCTTTGTATTTGAATCCTTCGAATTTATTGAGAATAAAAATAGTCTTTTGATTTTCCGGAATTCCATTAAACGCTTCTTCAAGAAGAAGGGAATTCCGGGGAGAATCGTGAGAAGCATTCCTCAGTATTTCTTCTCCGTTAGTGATAATGTATTTGGATTGACTACTTCTCTTTTTTATGAAATTAATTGATACGTTGGTGGCAGTCTTATATATATATGCTTTTATATTGTGTTCCGGATCAAGGTTTTTTCTGTGATTCCAAATAGATAAAAAGACGTCTTGAGTCAAATCATAAGCGATATCCGTATCGTAGACTTTCTTTCTTATATAAAGAAATACAGGTTCATAATAAATCTCGCAAAGCTCTTTGAAAGCATCCTTATCGGAATGGTTGATTTTTTTGATAAGGATAGATTCAGTATGTTTTCTCATCTCAATTGACAATTCATCCCTGTACACAAGTGGTGGAGTTGAAAGTAATAAAATATTGGTTTCGAAAAATATATTGAGAGATTGATAAATACAAGGAGATGGGGGCTTCTCGAATAATTACTTTAGAAAATATTAAGCAGAAGGAATCGTTATTTATTGATATCATTAAGGATTCGGGATGTATTGATTGTTAAAAGTATAGTTTGTACTATTGATATAAGAAATAAAATTATTATTAAATAAATGGAGAAATACCGTGCAAAGAAATATTATTCTACTTGTTCTGATTCTTAGCACTAGCTTGTTTGCTCAATCTGGGAAGAACGTTTGGCTAAATGTCGGTTCATATCAAAATTGGTATTCATCATTAGGGTGTGAAATGGAAGAAGCGTTTGTTCCGGAACAACAATATGGAATGAGATGGCCGGGAGAATATGCCAATCAGGATATGCAAGTCGGAAGAGGATTATGGATAGGTTGTAAAGATTTTCAGAATGCTTACGGGACAACTATTCCATATAGAGTTATTGGTGTCGGGCCAAAGAATCAGTGTATGGGAGGGGTATTCCCAATTGACTTTAAGGTTATTTCCAGATATCCGAATTCTATAGTAAAGGTAAACGGAGAAATCGATATTACTGAAATAGCAGAAGTAGACTCGGTAGATCCAAGTTTGTTTTGCGACAGATTGATTTATAATAAGGTAAATACCTCGATAGGATTGACAATGGAGAGGGAGATATTTCAGTTTGTCAATGAGGGGGATGATAATTATATAGTAACAAAATATACCTATACAAATACCGGAAATACGGATGCGGACGATGAAATAGAGAGATCAGGTAAGGCATTGATAGGAGTAGTTTTTTATTATCAGAATAATATCGCCATCTGTAAGGAAATTAGAAATCTAATAGGTAATTCCGTTGGATGGGGAGTAAATACAATGATAGATAACAGAGGAGAAGGAGAGGAAGCGGAAGCTGATAATCCGGATAAGATGAGATTTCAATTAGCGTGGCATGGATACTATTCCCAATTTTCGGACTATAACAATATTGGTGCTCCAATAATACATACAGACGGTGGATGGGGAGCGTTGATTGCTCATAGTGATACAGTCGGGAGGTTGGGAGCCGCGCAGTTTGCGGGGATTCTGACGCTTCACGCAGATAAATCTGCAAGTGATCAAACGGATGATATTACTCAGCCTACTACAGCTTCTTATATCGGAAGAGATTCAAGATATAATTACGGTGGTTTGAATGATAATTCCGCTGAAATGAGATATAATAAAATGATAGAAGGGGATAAGAGTCACGCTGAATATATTGAGCCAAGTAAAAATTATTCTACTTCGACAGCTGATCCGACTCATGGTGTAGAAGGAAATCAAGGAGCTTCAATGGCAAACGGATATGGGCCTTATGATATTCCATTCGGTAAAAGCATTACAATTATCCTTGTAGAAGGGGCCGGTGGTTTGAGTCGTGATAAAGCGATAGAAATCGGTAATAAATTCAAGAAAGGAGAGATTTCGGTAGAGGAGAAAAACAGATGGGCTCTTTCCGGAAAAGATTCCTTGATAGCGACATTCGCAAAAGCGAAAGCAAATTATGAAAACGGTTGGAATCTTCCAAAAGCCCCGTTACCTCCGAAAGAGTTTTCGGTAAATGAAATGGCCGGCGGAAAGATTTCTCTTAAATGGGTTGTTACAGATGAGAATAATCTTGAAGGATTTGAGATTTACCGATCGATTATGAAAGAGGAAAAAGGATACGCAGCCAGAATATGGGGAACAAAATATGATCTTATTGCCAAGGTTGGAAAAGATGTAAGAGAATTCACAGATACAACAGCGGCAAAGAATATCATGAAGTATTATTATATTCAATCGGTAGGGAAAGCAGTAGATAATGAAGTACTGAAAAGTAGTCGTTTTCTAACTCAAACATATTCTCCTGTAATGTGCGGAACAACAGGAGTAGAGGAAACTGAAAATGATTTGGATTATAGACTTTATAATAATTATCCAAATCCATTTAATCCGAGTACAACAATAAGTTACGCGTTAAGATCGGAGTGTCAGGTAAAACTAACGGTATATAATATTCTCGGGCAGAAGGTTGATGTTCTTGTTAATAAGGTTCAGAATAGTGGAAATCACAGTGTGAAATGGAACGCATCCGCTCTGGCTTCCGGGATGTATATTTATCGTTTGGAAGTGAACTCAATTGATAATAAGGATAATTTTGTAAAAGAGAAGAAGATGTTGTTGGTTAAATAGAGTTTTAATGTCTGCAGGGAATCTAATAGCAATGTTGGATTCTCTGTGGAATTTTTTAAGTATGTTATTTCCTCGATATATTACTAATCACTTCATAATAAAAAATTGCTCTTCACTGATAACTCTCCCCAAAATTATTATTTCTCGTGAAACTTACCGAAAAATAATTCTGTTACTAATGGAACTTATGTGAATATCCTTGAGTTCTTCTTATTTGAAGGCTCTATAAGGGGGTTATTGCCTGATATGAGATTAGTGGGGCAAAGATTTTTGCACTGCATTCTTATAAAAGGATAATAATACTTGATATAAACATTTAATGCCGGAAATCGATAATATTTTAGTAAGACTAATTACGCACACTAGGAGTAAAATAGGGGAAAGGCAGATGTCAATCAATAAAATCAATGATTTGAGGATCTTTATTAAGATCGTGGGGCTTGCGGTTTTTGCCATTACACCGTTTCTATTAGGGTTTGTTTTTTATTTCATCCCTATAATGGAGGAAAACTTATATAAGGAGAAGCAAAGAAATCTTACACAAACCGTGGAAGTTGCTTACGGGATAATGGAGGAGAATTACTTAAAGTTCGAAAAAGGAGAGCTCACAGAAGCGGAAGCGAAATCGAGAGTATTAGAAACAATTAAACATATTCGCTATGACGGTGATAATTACTTTTGGATAAATGATTATGAGCCTGTTGCCATAATGCACCCGATAAAGCCGGAGATGATAGGGAAAAACCAGGCAAATAATATGGATATGAAAGGTAAGAGAATATATATGGAGTTCGTTGAGGTATGTAAAAGAAGCGGACAGGGTTTTGTAGATTATTATTGGTCGAAGCCCGGGTATAGTGAGGCTGTGCCAAAGCTTTCGTATGTAAAGGCATTTGCCAAATGGGATTGGATTATTGGTAGCGGAATATATATTGATGATATAGAGCATCAACTGGATGCCATTGAAAGCGCATTATTTAAATTTATTCTCATAATGGTTGTACTTGTTGCTTTAATGGTGTTTGTGATTGCAAGAAATGTATCGGTTCCATTAAAGAAATTAGAAGAAGCAGCTGGAAGAGTATCGGACGGAGATGTTGATGTGTCGGTAGATGTAGCGCGAAACGATGAGATTGGAAATCTGGCCACTTCATTTAATAAAATGGTTGGGAATCTAAAGCAATCGATGGAAGAGATAAAAGAGAAGAGTGCAGCAGCTGAGAAAGCGGCAGCTGACGCAGAAGAGGCACAACAAGTAGCACAAGAGCAACAAGAGTATCTGGCGAAAAATACTAGAATGATATTAGGAGAGATGGAGAAATTCTCTCAGGGAGATTTGGACGCGCATGTTGTTCCGGAAAATGAGAACGATGATATCGGACGATTGTTTATCGGGTTTAACAAAGCTGTTCAAAACATAAAAGAGATGATTAAGCAGGTAACAGAAGCGGTTCAGGCAACTGCAAGCGCAAGTACTGAAATATCCTCAAGTTCGGAACAGATGGCAGCCGGAGCTCAGGAGCAAAGCGCACAAGCTACCGAAGTAGCTGGCGCGGTAGAGGAAATGACCGCGACAATTTTGGAAACGACTAAGAATTCCTCAATGGCAGCAGAACACGCAAAGCAGGCGGGAAGTCTGGCCAAGCAAGGTGGCGATGTTGTAAATAATACTATTGAGGGAATGAATAGAATAGCTGAAGTTGTAAGTGAAGCCGCAAGGATAGTAAAAGAGTTGGGTAATAGTAGTGACAAGATTGGCGAAATAGTTCAGGTAATTGATGATATAGCCGATCAAACTAATTTGCTTGCATTGAATGCCGCTATAGAGGCTGCGAGAGCCGGTGAGCAAGGTAGAGGTTTTGCGGTTGTTGCCGATGAGGTTAGAAAGTTAGCCGAAAGAACAACAAAGGCGACGAAAGAGATTGCTGAAATGATAAAGGAAATACAGAGAAATACCGGTGGCGCAGTGAAATCGATGGAAGCCGGAACCGAGGAAGTAGAAAAAGGGAAACAATTGGCGAATAAGGCCGGTGAATCGTTAAAGCAAATAATTGAAAGTTCACAGAGTACCGTGGATGTTATTAACCAGGTTGCTGCGGCAAGTGAGGAACAATCTACCGCTGCAGAAGAGATTGGTAAAAACATTGAAGGAATTACCAGTGTTACTCAGGAATCTGCAGCCGGAACACAACAAATAGCCCGAGCCGCTGAGGATTTGAACAGATTGACAGAGAATCTTCAAGGATTGATATCCAGATTTAAGATGACGGAGATGGACGCAAGGAGCAGAAGGCTAGGTAACAGTAACATGGATATTCAAAGATATTAAGACGGAAAGGAGGGGAAAGCCCCTCCTTTTCTTTAGTGGTTTCTAAAGAATAATCACCTTATATTTGCGCATAAGAAATGCAATCTTTTAGAGATGCAAAGTGTTATTATATGTTAAGTTTAATAATTTTGTAAAACGGTATTAACTATTATTCGAATTTTTCGAAAATACAAATCTATGCGCATAAATACTTTCAAATATATTTTTCTTCTCTGTCTATTTCTTTTCGGAAATAGTTATTCCCATTCTGTTATTACACAATGGAAATTTAACACATATCAATATACTACTGATAATGGTTTATCATCGAATTTATTAAAAGGAATCTTACAAGATAAATTCGGATATATGTGGATTGCTTCGGATGCGGGATTGATTAGATATGACGGGAATGAGTTCCATTTAATAAGGGAAGTTCCTACTACATTTTTGAAATCCGTAAGATTAATGAAGAGTGGTGATATTCTGATAACCGGTGATTTCGGAGTCGCAAAAATATCAACTTCGGATTTTGATGTTAATTATACTTTACTCGCACGAGGAAGAAATCACACTTCGGATTCTACTTTGTTTTTCCCAAAAGACGCAATAGAAGATTCCAAAGGAAGAATATGGATATCCGACTCTCGCAGTATCGGATTGCTGCGTGGTGGAAAACTGTCTAAATATCAATTCGACAAAGAAGACTGGACAGATAATTATACACGATCATTTAGCATAGTAGAATCAAAAAAGGGTAGAATTATTGCTTCTTCGTTTAAGGGGGGAATATTTCTTTTTAATGAAGAAACGGAAAAATTTGACAGATTGGAAACAAGAAATTATCAAAGCGGTGAGATAAATCGCATCATAACTTTTGGAGCCGCAATATACGCATGTACAGATAATGGTGTATATAAAGTACGTTTAGATTATGGTAAGAAGATTGCCAACTTTGTCTCTTACATAAAGGTACATAACGTTTCAACTATGTCCTATGAGAATAAAACAAATTCGTTTTATCTTGGTACATGGGATCACGGGATCTATAGTTATAATTTGTTAACGAGAGAGTTAACAAATATTGAGACTTCCAGAGAGAGAATAATTAATCAGATTTTTATTGATAAAGACAGTGGAATATGGGCAGCTACAAATTCAGGCGCATTCCTCCATTCGAGTTCATTGTTTAAAATAATTAATTTATCAGAAATTCATCATAATCCTTTCCCATATATAGCAAAGATAAGACATGCTTCAAAGAAAGTATATTTTCTGATACAATCGGGATTGTATTCACTGGAGTTTGATTTGCGTAACTCATATTCAATATCGAAAATTCCGGTACCATTCGAGAATAAGCTCCACGATTTCGAATTGAAAAATGATATTTTCTATTTGTCCTTTAGAGATGGGATAATAACTGCGTACAAGGGGGATAGACTTCGATATAAGGTATCTCTTGAGAATGACAGACTTAGGAATCTATATGTTGATAATGAAGGGGATTTATGGGGTTCAACAGAGATTAGCAATGATGTAATTAGGATTACAAAAGAAGGTGCTATTAGCAGATTTTCCTTAGGTAATGATAACCCTCTATTGATAGAGGTAATTAAGCAAGGAACAGATGGTAAAATATATGTTGCCGGAAATGGAGAATCGATGATGTATTCGTTCGATTCGTCTGAGAATGCTTTTCATCCGGTTAAAATCACAAGTAAGAATTTCGAGAGCGACGATTTACATATTTTTGATATTGAATTCTTTGATAAGTTTATCTTATTGGCGACTAATCTTGGGTTTGTTACCTGCGAAAATGGTGAGATGTTTTTATTCGGGTTAAACAAGCAAAATGAGAACGTTACAATGCGTTCAATTTTCAGAACAAAAGATGATCAAATATGGATCGGATCAGATAAAGGATTGTATGTAAGATTTAATCAGGAACTCGTTAATTTTAATAGCTTGGACGGTTTACCTAATACCTCTATTTCCAAGCATGGAATTATTCAGGATGAAAAGGGGAGAATATGGGTAGCGACAGCTAGTGGATTGTCTTATTTTACGCATAGACAAGGGGAAGTGAGAACTTCTTCGAAACCCAAAATTATCGCTGCTTATTCATCCCATAAAAAGACGACAGTTCATTCTTACGGATTGGAAACTATTAATCCGGGAGCAGTTACAATAAAATATTCCGATTTATCGTATCCGACAAATAGAACCTTGTTTCAAACAAGAGTTTTCGGATTGAATTCCGAATGGCTTGATAGAGGGAATGCTAATGCAGTACATTATTCTGCATTGCCCGTTGGCGAGTATATGTTTCAGGTAAGGTCTAAGAGGCCGGGCTATCTTTGGAGTGATCCTGTTTCATTTTCGATAGTAATATCGGCTCCGTGGTATAGAAGTCTTTGGATGTATATCTTCTATACTTTTCTTGCAGTTTTGTTACTTCTTTTCATTGTAAATAAGATACATAATAAGCGAATTGCGTATTTGATGAGAAGGGAAGATGAACTGAAACGACTAGTAAAAGATAAAACGCAATTATTATTGGATGAAATGGATTTATCGGAGAAATTATTGGAGAAAACCATTTTGGCTAAGGAACGTTTGGAGCGTGCTAATGATGTTAAGGGGCAATTATTAAGTGTAGCCGCACACGATTTAAGGAATCCTCTTCATGTAATTATGGGTTATAAAGATCTATTGAAGGCAGAAATTAAAGATAATTCTGAAGCAAAGGAAATGTTGGATAATATTTCAGAATCAGCTTCGAGAATGAATACTCTTATTTCTAATATTTTGGAATCCGCATCCCGGGATAGTGAAAGAATTGAGATAGTTACTCAGAAAATAAACATATCCAATCTAGCAAAGGAATCTTTGCATGAGAATAGAATTAGAGCAGGACAAAAAGAGCAAACCATTATTTCAGAAATATCGGAGGATATTTTTGCAAAAGCAGATTCAAATTGGTTGAAAGAAGCTATTGATAATCTTCTTAGTAACGCTATAAAATATTCGGAGCCGAATAAAAGAATTTGGTTATCAGTTAATGAGTCGATAGCAAGTGTTGTGATTAGTGTAAAAGACGAAGGGCCTGGTATTAGCGAGGATGATCAAAAGATTATGTTCGGGAAATTTCAAAGATTATCCGCAAAACCAACCGGGGGAGAAAGTTCAACGGGATTAGGTCTCTTTATTGTAAAAGATGTTATCGAACGACACGGTGGAATTATCACATGTGAAAGTTCTCTAGGAAAAGGGAGCATTTTTTCGATAAAACTTCCCAAAGCAAAATAAGAAATCAAAAATGGTTTTTATTTTGTAAAAAATCTTTATAAGTTTGTTGCTGTTTATTAAATGAGTTGATCCGAGAGGACAGCTACATAATTACTAAATTGGAATAAAATAAGAGTCGGACTTGATCCATGGGGCAAGTACCAGAAGAACAGCCTAAGCCGGCCTACTTAATTGTGGGAAATGGTAAATTGGCTAAGCATATCAAATATTACTTCAATCTTTGCGGAATATCGTATTTGCATTGGCATAGAAATTCCGTCATGGAATTTTCTCAAATTGCAGAGAACGTACTAAAGATTCTCCTACTTATTAATGACGATTCAATTGTTGATTTTATCGAAACTTATTCTAATAAGTTGAAGTCCGATAAAATATGGATACATTGTTCCGGCGCTTTAACAACAACTTTGGCAGAATGCGCACACCCGTTAATGACTTTTTCCGATGAGCTATATGATATGGAAACATATCATTCTATTCCTTTTATTACAGAAGAGGGGAAGAGAAGTTTTTCGGAATTATTCCCTGAATTAGGAAACCCATCAATCGCAATTCCATCGGAGAAGAAAGTGCTATATCACGCTTGGTGTGTGATTAGTGGTAACTTTACAACTATTTTGTGGGAGAGCGCTTTTAAGGAATTCGAAGCAAATTTCGGGATCGAGAAAAAGCATCTTCTACCTTACATGAAAAGGACTTTTGATAATCTCACAACCATGGATAGTTCATTAACCGGTCCTTTGGCGAGAGGAGATATCCAAACAATTCAAAAGCATAAAGATTTATTAAAGAATACGCCTTACGAAAAAATATATAATAGTTTTTGTTATCTATTTGAGGATTTGAGATGAAAAATGTTACAGATTTCGCGAAAATGAAGAACGCAGGGGAGAAAATATCCTTCGTAACATGTTATGATTCCACATACGCAAACATAATCCGTGATTCTGATATTGACGCTGTTTTAGTTGGCGATAGTGTCGCAATGGTAATGCACGGTTTCGATACAACAGTAAATGCCGACATTAGTATTATGGAGCTTCATGCTGCCGCAGTAAGAAAAGGACTTGGTGATAAGTTCATGGTGGTGGACATGCCCTTTTTGGCTCATAGAAAAGGGATAGAATATATGATGAATTGTGTTGACCGATTGATGAAAGCCGGTGCCCAAGCTGTAAAGATAGAAGGTGCAGGAGATAATCTTGCGGCAATAAAATATGTAGTTGAATCAGGTGTTCCTGTTATGGGGCATTTGGGATTAACTCCTCAGTCAGTCCATCAGTTTGGAGGTTTTAAAGTACAAGGGAAGAGTAATGAAGCGGCGGAAAAGTTACTTGCTGACGCAAAAGCGTTGCAAGAGGCCGGTTGTTTCGCTTTAGTGTTTGAATTGGTTCCTGCCGAACTTGCTAAGATTATTACTGAGGAATTGGTGATTCCCACAATAGGAATTGGCGCTGGAGCCGGTACTTCAGGACAAGTTTTGGTTTTGCAAGATCTTCTTGGGATGAATAATCAATTCTCACCAAAATTTTTAAGAAAGTATTTGAACGGTTACGATATTATAAAGGATGCGTTGAATAATTATAATAATGATGTGAAAGAAGTTTCTTTCCCGTCTGATAAGGAGAGCTTTTAATGACAAGAGTTGTAAAAAGTATTGCCGAGTTCAAGGATATAAGAAAGAATGTCCTGAAGGGAAAATCGATAGGATTTGTTCCTACAATGGGTGCTTTGCACGAAGGGCATCTTTCCCTGATAAAAAGGGCAAATGAAGAGAATGAAATAGTTGTTTCAAGTGTATTTGTAAATCCGACACAGTTTAATGACAAAAATGATTTGGATAAATATCCCAGAACATTTGAGGAAGATTTGTTGAAACTCACGGAAATGAAAGTCGATTATCTCTTTTTCCCTGAATACGATGAAATGTACCCGGATAATTATAAATATAAGATTTCTGAAAATGATCTCAGCGCAAAATTGTGCGGTGCCCATCGTCCCGGACATTTTGACGGAGTTCTTTCTGTGGTGATGAAATTATTAAATATTGTTTCGCCGGATAAAGCATATTTCGGAGAGAAAGATTATCAGCAATATTTGTTATTGAAAGGGATGGCTGAAACATTTTTTATGGATGTGGAAATCGTACCATGCCCGATAATAAGGGAAGAAGATGGTCTTGCGAAAAGTTCTAGAAATACACTTCTTTCTGAAACGGAAAGAGAGCTGGCGCCAAGTTTTTATAAGTATTTGAGTAATAAATCTCTTACCGAAGAGGAAGTAATTTCCGAGTTAACAAATGCCGGTTTTATCGTTGATTATATTGAAAAGATAGATAACAGAAGGTTTGGTGCTGTTCATTTAGGTAATGTGAGGTTAATAGATAATGTCAAAATATAAGATTCTTGTAAAGATATCAGGTTCTATTGCTGCCTATAAAAGCGCTTATCTTATTTCGCGTTTGGTGCAAAGTGGATTTGAGGTTCAAACCGTAGCAACCGAATCAGCGTTGAAATTCATAGGTAAAGCGACCCTTGAAGGATTAACCAGACGCAAGGTTATTACCGATTCCTTCGAAGATGGAGAGATGATGAGTCACATTAATTTGGCCAAGTGGGCTGATCTCACCATTTTCGTTCCGGCAACGGGTAATACAATAAATAAAATGTCTGCGGGGATAGCGGATAATATTATTACATCATTGTTTCTAGCTCATAATTGGGAAAAACCATATTTGTTAGCTCCGGCGATGAATTCAAACATGTTTGCTCATCCGGCTACTCAAAATTCTTTGAAAAAGTTGGAAGAGTGGGGAGTAAAAGTATTACCTACGGAAGATGGATATTTGGCGTGCGGTGATACAGGGAAAGGTAAACTGCTCGATCCCGATAAAATATTTAATTATATCACCGAGACTTTGAATGATATCAATGCCGATAAAAACAGGCAATTGAATATCTTGGTTACTGCCGGCGGAACAAGAGAAAAGATTGACGGTGTGAGATATCTGACAAATATGAGTACCGGAAACACTGCTTCGGAATTAGCCGATTATTTTCGCTCACACGGCCATAATGTAACATTTCTGCATGCTGATAACTCCATTCTTCCCAAAAGTCATGTAAAGAAAGATTCATTCTCAGATTTTAACAGCCTTTTCGAGAAGTTAATAGATAAGGTTAGCAATAATGATTATGACGGTGTAATTCATATGGCGGCTGTTAGTGATTTTTCATTGGGATCGGTTTCTATCAATAATGTGGAATATAAAGTACCTATAGAAAAAAAAATACCTTCAGGGGCAGACGAAATTAGCTTTAATTTGAAGGCAAATTTCAAGATTGTTAATAAATTGAAAGAAAATTTCAAGAATAGAAACGCGACATTAGTCTCTTTCAAGTTTACGAATTCTCCAGATAAAGGGGAACGAATTCAAAAAGTAATTAAGTTAATGGATGACTCACAATCCGATTTTGTTGTATTAAATGATTTGTCCGATCGAGTTGCCAATAAACAACAGAATTTTAAGATATTCTTCGATCACGAAAGTTATTTCTCGGCAGAGTCTTCTATTGAGTTAGCTCGCCAATTGGAAATAGAAATCTTTAAGAAAAAAATGGAGCGAGAAGGATTATGATTCTATGTCTGGATGTCGGTAATACTTCCATTCATGGTGGAGTATATGAGAATGATGAATTGGTTATACAATTCAGAAAGACTTCTCGAAATCAATTCTCATCTGATGAATATGGTATATTTTTCAGAAATGTTCTAAAGGAGAATGATATAGATTACAAATCAATTTCCGAGATTGCGATTTGCAGTGTGGTTCCAGATGTACTCCATTCCTTATCAAGCGCAGCTATCAAATATTTCGGAATTGAGCCATTTGTTTTAAAAGCAGGTGTAAAGACCGGATTGAATATTAAGTACAGAAATCCACGAGAGGTCGGAACTGATCGCATTGCAAACGCTATTGCGGCAATTGATCGATATGGTGAAAAGAATATGATTGTTGTCGATTTCGGAACGGCTACTACATTTTGCGTGATTTCTGAGAATAAGGAATATCTTGGTGGTATTATTCTGCCGGGGATCCGTATTTCAATGGAAGCTTTAGTTCAGAAAACAGCAAAGTTACCGGTTGTTGAAATTAAGCAACCAGACGAAATGGTCGGGAAAACGACTGTAGAGAGTATTCAAGCCGGATTGTATTACAGTCAGGTTGCAATTGTAAAGGAATTTAAAAATAGAATAAAAAATGAAGTATTTAACGGGGAAGATCCGGTCGTGATTGGTACGGGTGGCTTTGCTCGTCTGTTTACTGATGAGAATATTTTCGATTTGATTATCCCTACATTAGCCTTGGATGGGCTTTATTTGGCGTTAAAGATGAATAGAAGCAATTAGGAGACTTATTATGAATTTGGAAATGTTAAAATCAAAAATACATAGAGCAACTGTTACGGATGCCGATTTAAATTACGAAGGATCTATTTCCATCGATCCTGTATTAATGGAAGCAGCGGATATTAATGAGTTTGAAAAAGTAGATATTTACGATATCAATAACGGTGAGCGCTTTTCTACTTATGTAATAACCGGAAAAAAAGGGGAAATATGCTTAAATGGAGCTGCAGCCAGGCTAGTTCATAAAGGAGACCTGGTTATTATCGCCTGCTTTTGTTATCTTTCGGAAGACGAAATTAAATCACATAAACCAAAGCTGGTTTTTGTCGATAATAATAATGAAATAAAGAAAATTAGCTAGTCTAGTCCATATAATGCATGTTTAATTGAGGTGGAAACGATCGAGCGAGGTTTGTGGTTGAACTTTTCTCGAATAAAATCTTAATTTATACAACGTTCTCCACCTCAATAACTGCATCTTTCTCTTGCATTGCACTTCTTTCTGCGCCTAGTCCAATAAAACGCATCAAATTCGAGATTCTTTCAATCATATAAAGATTAAAACAATCCCATAACTTGCCTTTAAGATATTACATATTTCCCTAATATTGCAAGGGAAAAATGCAAAGATTAAAAAATATTATTGTTAAGTGTGAAGCAATTACAACTATTAAGTGAGAACAATCTAATATCTCTTGAAAGATTTCTTCTCTATCTATATAGGAGCGATTCCCGGTCTAATTATCTCTTTTTATATTTACAAAATATTCCCTGTTATTTGTAAAAAAAAGTTTATATGTTAGTAATTAGATAAGTAAGTACACTATGTTAAGTAATTCTTGTTTTCGTTTATTAATATTATCAAATAACAGGTGATATCTAATGAAAAAATTATTCTTCTTCTTTTTCTTTTCATTATTTTCTACAAATATTTTCCCTCAAGCATATACTCTTCCTCTGTTGAATCTTTCGCAATCATCCGAGTTGTTGGCTTCCGGAGGAATAGGAGCGGCAATAATCAGTGATGCTTCTTCAGCGTTTTTTCAAAATCCTGCTATGCTGGCTCAAAATAGAAAAGGAAATCATTTAACATTTTCTTTTATGCCGGAAAAGGCATCTCATAAATATTGGAGTGAGTATAAATTAAAAAATTATTCTATTCGAGGTGGTTATGAATTTAAATCGTTCAATATTCCTATTTCTATCGGAGTAGGTTATATCCATAGTAAATGGGATATGGGGCATATCGATAATTTGGTTTATAATAAAGAGGCATATGAGCTTTTTGATTGCTTCTCGGCCGCTATCGGATTCAAATTAAAATTAGTTAAAATAAGCGTCGGGGCTTCATATAAGAAAGCCTTAGAGCATTCATCCTTGCGTCCTACTGAAGAATTAGATGTTAATGCCTTAAAACGTTCTTCTTCTTCATTTGATTTTGGTACTATGGCTTTTTTTCCATTGAGTGATGTTTTTCTCTCCGGATGTGGAATTAATCTTGAAGACAAAATGACTATTAAGCCTGTCATAAATGCCACATTGGGATATTCGGCTTTGAATATTGGAGATGGAGCAGAGGCTAATATATATGAGGCAAAAGATCCTATTGGAAGAATGCAAAAGTTGGGATACTCTTTTGATTTCGGGCTGGATCTTGATTACAAAAAGGGTAAAATTAATTTCTTTACTTATACATTTTCAGCTGAGACAGAAAATTATTTGATTAGCAGCTATGTTGATCCTATCACAGGTAAATCTATTAAATCTACAAATAAGAATCTCTTTTCCGGTATTAAGCTTTGGGATAATTTTATTTGTCTTAATCCTTCGAAAGATGTTATGCTTAGAAAAGCTCATAGAATAAAACTGTTCGATACTTTTATTCTATCTACCGGACGATATATAAGAACTTCTGAATATGTATATAAAGGGGAAACCAAAGGCTTCGGTGTTACTTCTGAAGGACTCTTAGGATTGTTGAGTAATCTCGCAGGGGATTCAATCATAAAAAAGATTACAGATCATCTGGAGATAAAATATTTCCAGGCAGAATATGATTTCGGTATTTATGATAGTTTTGAACCGAATGAGCTTACTATTACATTAAAGAATTTGTATTTCTAATATTATTTAATCTCGGAGACATAATGAAAAAAACATGGTATTTTCTTCTCTTTTCTTTCTTCGTGAATTCTATTTTTGCGCAGGTAGGAACATTACAATTTGTTTCTCATAGTCAATCCAAGGAATTGATGGCTTCAGGAGATATTGGAGCGGCTAAATACGTTGATGATCCTTCAGGGTTCTATCAAAATCCTGCTATGCTGGGGCAGCGTGCTTTTACTAAAAGTGTCGCATTCTCTTTAATGCCGACCAAAGTGGCATATCGGGGGTTTGCTGATTCCAAATTTTCCAATTATTCTGCGGTTGCCGGTCATTCATTTAATCTTTTCAACACTCAATTTGCAGTTGGATTTGGATATATTCACCATAAATTGGAATGGGAAGATGGATTCTGTTTTAGAATTGGAGATAATCCTTATCATGAATACGGAGGGTACGAGTCTTTCGACTGTTATGGGCTATCTTTGGCTACGGATCTAAAATATTTGAAATTGAGTTTAGGAATTTCTTATAAAGATATTGTGAGGAAAAGAATTTCTCATATATCATCTGCTATAACTACCGTAACTTCCGAAACAGATAATGCCGGTTGTTTAGATTACGGAGTAATGGCATACTCCGAATTGAGAAATATTCTTTTTCCTAATCTAAAGTTTGATGTTAGTAGAAATTCGGATCTTGTTCCATTAGCTAATATCACTTTGGGATATTCAGCACTAAATGTTGGTCCCAGAATTAGATACACAGATAGCAATGATTCTGACCCGTTACCCCGTATGGAAAAACTAGGTTATACTTTTGATTTCGGATTTGATTACGAAACCGAAGGTTTGAAGATTAATTTTATCACATATTCATTTTCCGCTGAAGTAGAGAATCTACTTGTTAAGTATGTTCCCTCTGAAGCGACAATAGGTGAGCATCCTATTATGAAACCAACTTACCAGAACATGTTGAGTGATATCAAAATTTGGGATAATCTGATATGTTTGAATTCATCTTCTTCAGTTTTTGTAAGAAAGGCTCATTCTGTTACTTTGTTTGATTCTTTTATTGTTACAAGTGGTCGATACACTGAATACTATAATAACGCAATCAGAAAGACATCCGGTTTCGGCTTTACTACTAATGGCCTCTTTAAGTTATTGGATAAATATGTAGATAATAATATGGTCAATTTTATTACAAAGCATATGGAAGTCAAATATTTCTCTGCAGATTATGAAGTGTACAAATCGATTAATACAAAACCATCCGGAATTACAGTTTCATTCAAAAATCTTGAGCTGGGATTATAGTTTTTCATCCTGAGTAGGAAGAGAGGCTTCCTACTCAGGAATAGATTATTTTTACTGAAGCTTAGCTTTTCCGTAAAAACGGAGCGCCATTCTGATAAATCCCGCGATAATAAAAATAACCAAGCCGAATATTGTAGTTGTCAGAGCTTCGCTAAGTCCCATCCATATTATCGGTGGCGAAATTTCGCTTGCTCTGCTTATTGCCCTAAAGGCGTTGTAGAGGCCGGTTAAGGAGCCTAATATTCCGATGGCTGCGGAGATTCCTCCCAACCATACGATCGAGTCGAAATTAAAGACTTTTCCTCCTTCTTCCGTACCGACTACGTCGATCCCTTTTCTGATTGCCTGACCGATGATTGCCAGCAACATTATCAATAATATCCACATAAAAGGTCCGCCTTGCATAAAAAACTGTACCATTTTCCCCTCCGAGGTTTGTTTGTGTTTGGTTTTGTTTTCTTCCGAAACTAATACGGATTTCCGGTAGATATCCTTGCAATCCGTATTTTTTTGTTTCCTCGATTACAAGATATTCCTATTTTCCATTCGGATTTGATTATATCGACGAAATGCCTTTATGGAGGAGGATACTACCTTCCTTTGGGGACAGAGGTCATTCGGCATTACTTTCTCGTTGTTCGGGGAGTTGCCTTGGCGCTTCGTCGATATTACAAATTATTGATCCCGACATTCACGATTATTCCGGAGAGAATATTACGAGTGGATAATGACAAGATTATTTAATAAACCAAAAAGATTTCCGAAAGCATCCTTAGTCCTTCTGCATATCGGGGGATGGATTGCGGTTGTGCTATTCTATACTTTTCTCTACGGAAGGTTTTCCGAGAACTATACCGGAACTTTTGCCCATATGATAATTACTCTTCCGGCATATATTTTCCCGACTTATTTCACACTCTATCTTCTGATTCCGAAGTATTTGTTGCGCAAAAACTATAAATCATTCTTTTTTGCCGCTTACTATCTGATTTTGGGTGTGGCTTTCTATGAGTTGCTGATCATCTTTATGATGATTATTCTTCCCGCCGATTCTATCCCGTTTTACGACGGCGCAAGGATGAATAGTCTCGCCTTCGATGTCCTTCTTCGGGTGGTGGGGGTGTTTGTCGTGGTTTTTCTCGCTTCCATTATCAAATTGCTAAAGCATTCCTACGATACGGAAAAAATAACCGGTGAACTGGCGAAGGAAAAACTTGAGGCGGAACTCAGATTCCTGAAGTCGCAGGTGCATCCCCATTTTCTTTTTAATACATTGAATAATCTTTACGCCCTTACCCTCAAAAAGTCGGACGATGCCCCCGAGGTTGTTCTTAAGCTCTCGGAGTTGCTCGATTTTATGCTCTATCAGTGCGAAGAAGATCTTATTCCGATTGAAAAAGAGATTGAATTGATAGAAAATTATATTACATTGGAAAAGCTCAGATACGGTGAGAGGTTGAAATTCTCCTTTGAGAAAGAGATTTCGGAAGGGGAGATGAAAATTGCTCCTTTGCTTCTGTTGCCCTTTGTGGAGAATGCTTTTAAGCACGGACCTGGAAAGGTGCCGGATCAGTGTGAAATCGAAATTATTCTCAAATGCGAAAGGGGAATACTCCGCTTTTCCGTTTCTAACGATTGCTTACGTAAAAAAGAGTCTATCCGAAAAGGGGAAAACGGAAGCCTCGGTTTGAAGAATATCAGGCAACGGCTCGATCTTATTTATCGGGAGGAATATGAATTGGATATTTCCGAAATAGATGGAAAATTCTCCGTAAATCTTATGCTGAAAAACAAAAAAGGATAATAGCCGGATGAAAATCAAAGCTATATTGGTTGACGACGAGCCTTTGGCGCTGGAAGTTTTGGAATCCCACATCGCGAAGATCGATAATATTGAGGTCGCGGCAAAATGCAATAACGGAATTGAGGCTTTCGAGAGGCTAAGGAAAGAGAGATTCGATCTGATGTTTCTCGATATTCAGATGCCGGAGCTAAGCGGTATAGAGCTTTTGAAAACATTAACCGATCCGCCGAAGGTAATTTTTACAACCGCCCATAGAAAATACGCAATCGAGGGGTACGAACTGGATGTGGTTGATTATCTTTTGAAGCCAATCTCCTTTGGCCGCTTTATGAAAAGCATCGAGAAATATTATAAACTCCGGTCGAATGAAAAGAATACCGTAAGTATGTCGGCGGAATCATCCGTTGCGGAAGAGCCATTCGTTTACGTAAAAGATGATAAGAAACTCTTTAAAGTTTTTCTGAAGGATATTATTTTCATCGAAAGCATGAAAGATTATCTGAAAATCCATACCGAAAATGGGAACTACGTTACCAAAGAGACCATAAGCCATTTCGAGGAGATTCTTCCCGAGGATCGTTTTTTGCGCATCCATCGTTCCTATATCGTTTCCGTGGATCGGATTACGGCTATAACAACTTCTTCTATTGAGATCGGCAAAAAGGAGCTTACGATAGGGAGGAGCTATAAACAAAGCGTAACCCGCTCACTCAATTGCGGATATCATTAGAATACCTTCGAAATCGGGAATAATCCTTTCGGGATTGTAAAAATCCGGTGAGGATATCTTTGATTTTGCATATTTTCGAAACAATATCATAATACCGCTCAAATTTCTTTGGACAATAAATCCGTATTCCTTTCCGATAAATATCCGGACCGTAAAAACTATCCCAAATATCATTGCACAGCTCGTCCGAATAAGTGCGTTACTCATCGGAAGCAGTGCGCTGCTCATTTACCGCGATGCGCTACTCGTCAGAAATGGTGCGCTGCTCGTCGGAAAAGGTGCGTTATACATCGGAATTGATGCGTTGGTTGTTAGAATTGGTGCGCTACTAATTTTTTTTATTTCGATACACTCCGGAACTATTTCAATGAGGTTCGGAACTATTTCGTTAACCAATCGAACTATTTCGATGCGGATTAGAATTATTTCGTTACAGTTAAGAACTATTTCGATAATCGGAAGAAGAATTACAAAGAGCTTCGGAGCAGTATTGATCAGTATTTTTCTTAAAATAATGAGAATCGCAACAAAATTTTCTTTCAGCGCAACAGAGTGGATATATAGCGCAGGTAGTGTCTCAAAAAGTGTGTAAATAAAAAAAACACTATATTCGCACAAAAAAAAGGAGACACCATGGAAAAAGGGAATAAAGAAGAATTGAAAGGATTACTAAAGAAAGAACTAAAAGGAAAAGATGTACATAGTTTTTTTGACGAGTTATATAAGGAAACCATAGAAACTCTGTTAGAAGCAGAAATGGATGAACATCTGGGCTATGAGAAGTACCAAAAGAGAGAAGAAGAAGGAAAAGAAAACAGTAGGAACGGCAATAAAGCCAAGCTAGTAAAGACTAAAAACGGGGAATACAGCATAGAAGTACCGCGAGATAGGAATGGGAGTTTCACCCCAAAACTAGTCCCGAAGCGAAAGAAAGTAATAGATATGATAGAAGAAAAGATACTGTTATTGTACAGCAAAGGAATGAGCGTAAGAGACATACAAGAGAGTATAGAAGACATATATGGGGTGAAGATAGATAAAAGCTCGATATCGAGAATGACCGATAAAATATTACCGAAAATAGAAGAATGGAGGAACAGACCACTGGACAAATTATATTATATCGTCTGGATGGACGCCCTCCATATAAAGATAAGAGAGAACTACAGATTAGCAGACAAAACAATAAACATAGCCATCGGCTTAAACAGCGAAGGGCGCAAGGAAGTATTAGGCCTATGGCTAAGCAAAGAAGAATCCTCATCCTACTGGTATGAAGTATTAACAGACCTAAAATCAAGAGGAGTAAAAGACATCCTAATAAGCTCAACAGACAATCTGAAGGGATTTACGGATGTAATCAAGAAAACATTCACAAAAACCGTAACTCAAGTCTGTGTGCTACATCAAATACGCAACACACTAAGATACGTAGCCTATAAGGATAGAAAGCTTTTTACTATAGATCTGAAGAATGTTTATGAAGCTCCGAACAAAGAAGCCGGAGAAAAGGCACTCGAAGAATTAAGAGAGAAATGGGGAAGCAAATATAGGATGCCAATCAACTCATGGTTTACAAATTGGGAGAATCTATCGAACTATTTTGATTATCCCGTTGAAATAAGAAAGCTCATTTATACTACAAATATTATAGAGAATCTAAATAAGAACATTAGAAAATACACAAAGAATAAGACCCAATTCCCAACCGATGAAGCTGCCATTAAAGCTGTTTATTTGGCATGTAGAAACGTAGAAAGAGCTTGGACTAAACCTATAGCCGGATGGGGTTTTATTTTAAATCAATTTAAGGATATATTTGCCGAGAGATTAGAAAACTAGTATTCACTTATTTTCGAATGTACACACTTTTTGAGACACTACCATAGCGCATAAAAGGAGATAAGTAGCGCAACAGATAGGGAGTTAAGTGAAATACTTGCCGGAGGTAATGAAACAGATAAATAGATCTTCGAAATAAGAATGCATAGTAATGAATATTGTTTAGTGATTAAAGAAATGAATTATTTGTCCATCCGTATTGTTCCGATCAAAAGGGAGATGGTATTAGGGGTTAATCGCATAGGATTAAAGACTATTTAAATAGAACGAGCGAGAATTCGAGAGAAGAGAAGCATAAATATTAGAAAATTCGGAATATTATAAAAAATGCGGAAGGAAAAGTAAAAGAATTAGTGGAAAAAGAATATATATGTAAAGTATAGAAATATATCGGGAATGCGATATCTTTATTTTCTTCTTGAAAAATCGTATATTTAGGAGTTTTTATTTCGCCAATTATTCCCTTGCTCGTCTCTTATTTCCTAAATATAAGATAGGGCGACAAGAATTTTCCAATAAATTAGAGATTATTCTTTTATTAAATAAAATAAAAGAGGTAAATCCCCTAAAAAATAAAGGAGATACCACAATCTTTTAAGTGGCTTAATTTTTGATAAATTACCACGAAGTTCGAGGGGAAGTAAACAAATCTCTTAATAAAATAAAATTGAGGTACTTTAAATGAGTAGAAAAATGATCACTATTGACGGTAATGATGCCGCCTCTCATGTGGCGTTTAACGCTTCTGAGGTTATAGCGATTTACCCGATCACTCCATCCTCAGGTATGGGCGAGCTATCCGATGCCTGGGCTGCTCAAGGCAAAACAAACGTATGGGGCACAGTTCCTCACGTTGCCGAAATGCAGTCTGAAGGTGGTGCGGCTGGCGCGGTTCACGGATCACTCCAAAGCGGCGCACTGACAACCACTTTCACAGCCTCCCAAGGCCTTCTTCTTATGATCCCTAACATGTATAAAATTGCCGGCGAATTAACACCTACAGTATTTCATGTTACTGCACGTTCTCTTGCCGCACAGGCATTATCGATTTTCGGTGATCATGGTGACGTTATGGCTGCACGCCAGACAGGTTTTGCTTTCTTGGCTTCCGGCTCAGTCCAAGAAGTAATGGATATGGCATGTGTTGCTCACGCTGCTACTTTAGAAGCTCGTATTCCTTTCGTACACTTTTTCGATGGTTTCAGAACATCACATGAAATCAACAAAATCGAGCAATTGTCGAAAGAAGATATTAAATCAATGTTGGATGACGAATTGGTAAAAGCTCACAGAGAAAGAGCACTTAGCCCGGATCATCCGATAATCAGAGGTACTGCTCAGAATCCTGATGTTTACTTCCAGGGTAGAGAAACTGTAAATAAATTTTACGATGCTTGTCCTGAAATCGTTCAGAAAATGATGGACAAATTAGCAAAAATGACCGGCAGACAATATAACCTATTCGATTACTACGGAGCAGAAGATGCAGAAAGAGTAATTGTAATGATGGGTTCCGGCGCAGAAGCTGCCGAAGAAACTGTTAAATATATGACAGAGAAATTGGGTGAGAAAGTTGGTGTATTGAAAGTAAGATTATACAGACCTTTCTCAATCAAACATTTTGTTGCCACTCTTCCTAAAACAGTTAAGAAAATTTCTGTTCTAGATAGAACAAAAGAGCCAGGCGCAAGTGGCGAGCCATTATACTTAGACGTTGTTACAGCAATCACCGAATTGATGGGTAGCGAAGAGAAACCTTTTGAAACTATGCCAAAAATAGTTGGTGGCCGTTATGGTCTTTCTTCAAAAGAATTTACTCCTGCAATGGTAAAAGGTGTTTTTGACGACTTGAAAAAAGATGCTCCGAAAAATCACTTCACTGTTGGTATCGTTGATGACGTTACAAATACAAGTTTGGATTATGAAAAATCCTTCTTGACAGCAGGTATGGATGTATTCCGTGGTATGTTCTACGGTTTGGGTTCGGATGGTACAGTTGGCGCTAACAAGAACTCAATCAAGATTATCGGTGAAGAGACTGAAAACTACGCACAGGGTTATTTCGTATATGACTCAAAGAAATCCGGTTCAACTACTGTTTCTCACTTGAGATTCGGAAAGAACCCAATCAAATCTACATATTTGATTCAGAAAGCTAGCTTTATCGGTTGCCACCAGTTCAATTTGATCGAGAAATTCGATGTATTGGAAAACATAGAAGAAGGTGGTACTTTCTTATTGAACAGTCCTTATTCCACAGAAGAAGTTTGGGATAAATTGCCTAAGAAAGTTCAGGAAGCTATTGTCGGTAAGAAATTGAAATTTTATGTTATTGATGGTTACGCTGTTGGTAAAGCTACCGGAATGGGTACCAGAATCAACACAATCATGCAGACATGTTTCTTCGCTATTTCCGGAATTCTACCGAAAGAAGAAGCTATTGCTAAGATTAAAGAAGCTATCAAGAAAACATACAGCAAGAAGGGTGAAGAAATTGTTAAGAAAAACTACATTGCTGTTGATGAAACTTTGGCTCACTTGCATGAAATCAATGTTCCTGAATCCGCTACAAGTTCAATAGAACTTCCTCCGATCGTTTCCGATAAAGCTCCTGATTTTGTAAAGGATGTTCTCGGAAAAATGATGGCCGGTAAAGGTGACGATCTTCCAGTAAGCGCAATGCCAGTTGACGGTACATTCCCTAGCGCAACAACACAATGGGAAAAACGTAACGTCGCTTTGGATGTTCCTGCTTGGGAAGCTGATACATGTATTCAGTGCGGAAAATGCGCAATGTCATGTCCTCACGCGGCAATCCGTGTAAAAGTTTACGACACAGAACTTGCTGAAAAAGCTCCTGCAACATTCAAGTATACGGAAGCAAAAGGTAAGGAATTTGCCGGTAAGGCATATACAATCCAGGTAGCAGTAGAAGACTGTACAGGATGCGGCCTTTGCGTTGATATCTGTCCTGCTAAGAGCAAAGAAGATACAAGCAAGAAAGCAATCAACATGGTATCTCAGTTGCCAATAAGAGAATCAGAAAGAGCAAACTGGGATTTCTTCTTGGAAATACCTGAATATGACAGAAAAGAACTTAAATTAAATACGGTAAAAGGTAGCCAGTTGTTGCAGCCATTGTTCGAGTTCTCCGGAGCTTGCGCTGGTTGTGGTGAAACTGCTTATGTTAAATTATTGTCACAGTTATTCGGTGACAGAGCTGTAATCGCTAACGCTACAGGTTGTTCCTCAATCTACGGTGGTAACCTTCCTACAACTCCTTGGGCTAAGAACAAGGAAGGAAGAGGTCCTGCATGGTCGAACTCATTGTTCGAAGATAACGCAGAGTTTGGTTTCGGTATGAGATTAGCAATTGACAAACATAGCGAATATGCCAGAGAACTTGTAACTAAAGTTGCCGATAAATTGGACAAAGAACTTGTCGAAGGTATCATGACAGCAGTTCAGGTTAACGAAGCTGATATCGAAGCTCAGAGAGAAAGAGTTGCAAAACTAAAAGAAGCTTTGGTTGGTATTGAAGGTGACGACGCAAAACAACTTGCTTCCGTTGCAGATTACTTAGTTAAAAAATCCGTTTGGATACTTGGTGGTGACGGATGGGCTTATGATATCGGTTACGGCGGATTGGATCACGTTCTTGCTTCCGGCAGAAACGTAAATGTTCTCGTACTTGATACAGAAGTTTATTCTAACACCGGTGGACAGTGCTCCAAATCTACAAGTCTTGGCGCTGTAGCTAAATTCGCCGCAGGTGGAAAGCAAACAGCTAAGAAAGATTTGGCAATGATGGCAATGACATACAAAAATGTTTATGTTGCACACGTAGCTATGGGAGCTAACGATACTCAGGTATTGAAAGCATTCTTAGAGGCAGAAGCTTATGATGGTCCTTCAATCATTATCGCTTATAGCCACTGTATAGCACACGGAATTAACATGGCTAAAGGTATGCAGAACCAGAAAGCCGCAGTTGAAAGCGGACACTGGCCATTGTTCAGATATAATCCTGAAAATCTAGCGGAAGGTAAGAATCCATTGAAAATAGATTCAAAACCACCGAAGATTAAATTGGAAGAATATATCTACAGTGAAAACAGATATAAAATGCTTACAAAAGCTAAGCCTGAAGCTGCAAAAGAATTATTGACAGCTGCTCAGAAAGAAGTATTGGATACTTGGAAATTCTACGAGCAAATGGCTTCTTTTGATTATTCTATAGATAAAGATGAAGAATAATAAGTAATATAGATCTTCAATCGGGGTGGAGCAATTCCGCCCCGGTTCTTTTCTTTTCGAGGGCAAATATACCATTCACATAAAAGAGAGGTACATTTATGGATCTTTCAACTACCTACATGGGCTTAAAACTCAGAAACCCAATTGTTCCGTCCGCTTCTCCTCTAACTTGGGATCTTGACAACGTAAAAAAGATGGAAGATGCCGGAGCAGCAGCCATTATCGCTCATTCTCTATTCGAAGAGCAAATTACCCACGAGTCCGGAGAACTAGATCATTATCTGACATATGGTACGGAAAGTTTTGCCGAGTCAGTTACTTATTTCCCCGAACCGGATGATTTCAAACTCGGACCTTACGAATATCTCGACTTAATCGCGGATATGAAAAAGAACGTTTCAATTCCGGTGATTGGAAGTCTTAACGGTGTTTCCGGTGGCGGATGGGTAAAATACGCAAGAAATATTCAGGAAGCCGGAGCGGACGCTTTGGAACTGAATATTTATTATGTCCCTACTAATCCTAATCTTACGGGAGAGGAAGTAGAGAAAATGTATATCGATACATTAACCGAGGTTAGGAAGCAAGTAACTATTCCTGTGGCTGTGAAACTGGGACCACACTTTACAGCAATGGCAAATATGGCGAAGAAATTAGATGAAGCCGGAGCCGATGCTTTGGTTTTGTTCAATCGATTTTATCAACCTGATTTTGACCTAAGTAAATTAGAAGTTGTACCTAACCTTGTAATGAGTACCAATTGGGAAATGCGTTTGCCTCTTCGTTGGATTGCGATTCTCTTCGGGCAGATAAAGGCCAGTATGGCAGCAACCAGTGGTATTCATGTTTCAACCGACGCAATTAAGATTATGCTTGCAGGTGGCGATGTTGCAATGATGTGTTCCGAATTACTTCTTAACGGAATTCCCAGAATAACCAATGTGTTGGAAGGGATGCAACGATGGATGGAGGAGAACGAGTATGAATCTGTTGCGCAGATGAAAGGAAGCATGAGCCAAAAGAGGGTTGAAGAACCGGCCGCTTTCGAAAGAGCTAATTATATGAAGACATTGAATAGTTATAAAACCCATTTCTGATAATATTGTGGGCTGCTAATTTTGCAGCCCATTTTTTATTGTCCGATAAATAAGCATGTATTTCCTTTGTCAATAAGGTGCTTTGTTAGTCGTCCCGTAGTGTATTTGGTAAAGTAGTTTCGCGAATGCGCTCCGAGTACGATAGAGTCTGCCCAGTCAAACCATTTGAGATCAATCATATCCGATATTGATTCGCTTCCCCATACAGTATTAATATTATTAAAACCATGAGCTTCCAGATATTCGGTAGCTTGCTCAAAATAATAATCGGCCTTTGTTTTATCCTTTGTTGAGAAGAGAATAGTCAGTTCCGCGATATCACCTTTAATGAGGGACGCAAATCTCTGTATAGCTCTTGCTGCAGGAAAACTACCGTCGAAAGCGATCAGTACTTTGAGCTTTTCTTTTCGAAAGTCGGGAAGTTTGAAATTTGCCGGAACAGCCAAAATCGGAGTTGCCGATTGATCCATTAGTTTATTCAATGAATCGCCAGGCCTTTCTTCGGAATCGAAACGATAAAATGTCTTCAGTCCTACTATTATCAAATCGTAAAATATGGATTCTTTCAAGATCTGTTCACTAGGTAAGCCCTGAAGTTCGGCTACACGATAAGGAACTTGATGAGTTTCGCATTTTTCTTTGAAGACGTCTAAGAGTATATGAATTCTCTTTTCCGCATCGAGTTTTTTGTGTTTCTCCAAATCTTCCGCGAAATGAATACCTCCTAAAGGAACCGGGCCTATTGCTCTTTCAATTCCGGGAATATCTAGAATTACCATACCTGTTAATTCAGCACCGTTTTCTTTAGCCATTCTGCAACCGTATTCAATTGCGGTATCGGTATAAGGGGAAGGATCCAAAGGGATCAAAATACGTTTAACCATTTTAACCTCCGCTAGAAATATGAAGATAAGGTGTTTCTTTAATTCGGAAACACAATATTAGAATAAGATAGTTCCCAATTGCATGTGTGAACTCTTTAGTGAAAATCTTTGTATAAGATTGTATGATCTACAAAATAGGGGAGTGTGGCATGAGAAGGAAAAAATTTGTTTTCATAATGGGGTTCAATTTTGCAATTGTAATGATTTATTTGACTATCGAAAGCGGATATAGAGGGCCATTGCAAAATTTCGTTAATGCATATCTTATGGATATCCTTGCGCCAATGGGATTCTATTTTATGTTTTGTACGGAAAACATAAAGAATCTATTTCTCAAAAGTTGGCAGATAAAGGGGATAATTATAATTCTTGCTACCTTCTTCGTTGAAACTGCGCAGTACTACAATTATCAACTTTTCGGTAATACATTCGATCCTTTGGATTATTTGATGTATGTTGTAGGGGTTTCACTTGCTGTTTTGCTCGATCTGAAAATCTTTCCGTCCATTTTACCATTTTGGAATTGGCAAGAAAATGATGATTCATGTTAAATCGTTGTGGAGTCGCTCATCATTGTGTGGCTCCTTATCTACCCGAACACAAATTCCCAATCGATATTATAGGCTATTTGTGAAAAATTTATCACATAGGAACAATTAGATTGGTAACTTTATATAAGGAATGAAAATCTTTATATAAGAATCATTTCATTACAATTATTCCAAGAAGGTAAGCATGAATAAAAGATCTCTCAATTTCCGAATTGTAGTTATTTCCGCTATTGTCGTATTATTGCTGATTCCATTGTTCCTCGTTCAAGATCTGATATCCGAAAGGCAAGGAAGAAGATATCGTACCGTTAATGAAATAAGTGAAAGTTGGGCAAGAACCCAAACTATCGGAGGCCCGATCGTAAATATCCCGATCAAAGAGAATAAAACAAATAAAAATGGTGAAGAGTATTCTGTTACTGTAATCAGACATATTCTTCCTGAAGAGTTAAATATCGAATCGAAAGTTTTACCTGAAATAAGA
Source organism: uncultured Ignavibacteriales bacterium (assembly GCA_942492055.1). Lineage (GTDB taxonomy): Bacteria > Bacteroidota > Ignavibacteria > Ignavibacteriales > Melioribacteraceae > CALODP01. The sequence continues at coordinate 244,802 of CALODP010000023.1, forward strand.
TATCGAGGGATATATGAAGCCGTTGTATATAACACTAAGCTAAAATTGTTCGGATTTTTCAAAATTGGTGATTTCACAGAAAAGTTTGAAGGAGATACCATAAAGGGAGCTTATCTTACTCTAAATATCAGCGATACCAGAGGAATAAACAACGGGATGAAATTTCTGTGGAAAGATAAAGAAGTAAATGCTATTCCCGGATTGAGGGATAATGAGGTGTTTCAATCCGGAATCACTTTACCGGTGAAAATCTCCCCTCAAGGAGAAGTTTGCAAATTTGAGATTTCGTTGGATATAAACGGATCGGGAAATCTGAGCTTTATTCCGCTCGGAAAGAAAACAGAAGTCATGATAAATTCCAATTGGAATAATCCGAGTTTTGAAGGAGCATTTCTACCTGATAGTAGAAATATTACAGAAGAGAAATTTCAGGCTAAGTGGGCAATAAATCATTTTAATAGAGATTATCCGCAAGAATGGAACGGGCAAAATTATGATGTAATGGGCTCAAATTTCGGAGTAAGTCTTCTTTTACCGATTGATGAATATCAAAAGACAATGCGAACTTCGAAATATGGTTTGATGATAATTATTCTAACATTTCTCAGCTTTTTTATGATCGAGATATTCAATAATAAGGCACTTCATCCAATTCAATATGTTCTTATCGGGTTAGGTCTGATAATATTTTATTCTTTGCTACTATCACTTTCCGAGTATATTCCTTTCAAATATTCCTATATTGTTGCAGCATTTATGATTATCGGGTTAATTTCTCTCTATGTTAAGAGTTCGTTTGAAAGTAATCTTTTGAGTGGAATTATAGCAGGGATACTAATAATAGTATATGGTTTTATGTACGTTATTCTGCAATTGCAAGATTTTGCTTTATTGGTGGGAAGCTTAGCTTTGTTTGTAGTTCTTGCAGCTGTAATGTATGTAACACGAAAATTGAACTGGTTTGATGTACTAAATAAAAAAGAAAAATAATTCGGATAGTTGTTATGAAAAAAATCTTAAATCGTGTTTGTGATAACTACGAAGGATTGCGTTTGCTTGAGATAAATGATGATGATACCGGTACTTACGCTAAGTTTGAGTTTACAAATTTGCTCGGAAGAGAATGTAATATTGATCTTCATCCCCGTGGCGATTCGGAAGCTTTTTATATGATCGATAATGAAAATAGAATTCGATACGATTTTGTTGATTGCGAAGGTATTCCGATTATTCCGAATGGACTTAAAGTAAAAGAGGGGGAAGTTGTTCCTTTCACAATCCGTTTCGATATGCTGAATGCAAGAAGCACTCATGTTGATATTCTCGAAGGAGAACCGATAGAAAATGAGGAATATACAAATTGGTATTTCAGAAATGTTGAGTTAAAATAAATTATTTAGGCCGATTTCGATCGGCCTTTCTATTACTTCGAGTAATTTCGTGCATTATATTGTTCGCAAATAAGATCTTGATTCTAGCAATACTTAATCCGATATAATAATTTCCTTGTTACTTTTCTACTTGCACTCATAGTTCTAATCGTAATTTTATTTTGCAATAGGTTATTACAAGTCTTGCAATTACCTGGAGATTTATGTAATCTCCCGATAGAATTTATTAATAGAAAATACTCACTCGTTAGCAAAAGAGAATAGTATTGTTTAAAAATCAATTGGTGGAAAATGCAAGAAATATTATTGGAATTAGCCGAAGCAATCGAAAGAGGAAAAGTTGATGTGAATTCAAAATACCCGCCTGAATTAGTAGGTAAAAACGGAGCAAAAGAATTAACTGAATTAGCTCTTCAAAATAATATAGAAGTAAATACTATAGTTCAAAACGGTTTAATGTTTGGAATGAACCGAATTGGTGAAAGATTTTCTCAAGGTAAAGCATTTATTCCAAACTTGTTGATTTCAGCTAAAGCAATGTATGCGGCAATGGATATCTTGAAACCATATTTCGAGTCCGGAATAGCAAATTATAAGGGGACCTTTCTCTTGGGAACCGTTAAAGGGGATCTACATGATATTGGGAAAAATATAGTTAAAATGGTTTTGGAAGGGGATGGATGGAATGTTATTGATCTTGGAACCGATGTTTCTTCCGAAAAATTTGTATCAGCTGTCGAAGAATATAAACCGAAATATATTGGGCTAAGTGCTCTTCTTACGACAACAATGCTTTATATGGATGAAATTATAAAGGAAGTAAGAAAAATCAATAAGGAAGTTAAGATCTTTATTGGTGGAGCTCCTGCATCAAATGAATTCGCAGAGAAGATTGGTGCTGACGCTTATTTTTCCGATCCTCATACACTGATAACAAATCTTATTTAGGGGGGATTAGATGAAAGGGAAAGAACTTTTACTAAATCTTTTTCAAAATGGGATAGCGGAAAGAACCCCGTGGGTGCCTTATACAGGGGTGCACGTTGGGAGATTGCTCAATATTCCTGCAGATAAGTTATTAATGGAAAAAGATGTGCTAATTCAAGCCTTATTGGAAAGTGTCAAAGCATATTCTCCTGATGGGCTTCCTGTAATATTCGATCTGCAAATAGAAGCGGAAATACTAGGTTGCGATATCATCTGGAATAAAGATAATCCCCCATCTGTTGTCAGTCATCCTTTTGAAAATACCGAAAATATTCCCGAAATCTCATTTACGAAAGAATCCGGTAGATTACCAATTATTCTTGCTGTTATGGAGGAACTAAAGAATAAAATAGGAGATGAAATTGCCTTATACGGATTAATATGCGGCCCGTTAACTTTAGCTTCCCATTTGCGCGGAATAAATATCTTTATGGATATGTTCGAAAATCCTGAATATGTAACTAAACTGTTGGAATATTGCACAGTCATAGCTAAGAAAATGTTGGAGTACTATTCAAGCGCAGGGATGGATATTCTAGCTATTGTTGATCCTATTGTTTCGCAAATAGCACCTGACTCATTTGAACAATTTCTTGTAAAGCCATATTCTGATCTGTTTTCATATATCCGGCAACTTGGTAAACATAGTTCGTTTTTTGTTTGCGGTGATGCTACAGCTTCTTTGGACCTTATGTGTAAAACAAAGCCTGATTGTATTTCAGTTGATGAAAATGTTGATATTATAGAGGCTAGTAAAGTCACAGAACAATACGACATTATTATTTCAGGAAATATTCCACTAACTACTCTGATGCTTCTCGGATCACAAAAAGACAACCAAAAGTTCGCTGTTGACCTTATTGAAAATATGGGGAATAGCAAATTTATTTTGGCGCCCGGTTGCGATATGCCATACGCTACACCTCCGGAAAATATTATTGGTATTTCTCAAGTCGTCCAAAATCTAAGTGCGGCAAAACACTATTTAAGGAATTATGAAATAAATTCCTTTGAACGAGAGTTTAATTTACCTGACTATTCCAAGCAAAAATTCGTTTCTGTTGATGTATTTACAATTGATTCGGGCACATGTGCAGCGTGTGGATATATGTATAATTCCGCTCAGGCAATGGAAAAGCCATTCGGAAAGAAAATCTGTGTAATAGAAAGAAAAATATCTGATCATGAAAATATCGCTTATATGAAAAAGCTTGGGATTCGTAATCTTCCAACGATAGTAATAGATGGCAATGTGAAATTTGTTTCGAAAATCCCAAATTATGACGAATTGTATTCGGAAATTAGTGATGTAATTGGAAAGAGAGGATTATGATGAATCAAATGATAAAGATCATTTTGATTAATGGTTTTTTGGGATCCGGTAAAACAACTTTAATTAATAAATTTCTTTCAAAAAAAATCCAACATAGAGTATCTTTTCTTGTAAACGATTTTGGAGCGGAAAGTATCGACGCCAAATTAATTAAAGAAAAGAACTCGATAGATGATCTTGAGATATTCGATGTGAAAAACGGATCGATATTTTGCAGTTGTAAGGAAGATGAACTCCTAAAGGGGCTTGATTATTTTAAAACAATTCGACCAGATTTTTTGATTGTTGAATCTTCCGGATTATCGGATCCTTCCGGTTTTACCAAAATTCTTTCTTTGCAGAAATACTCATCCGATTATCTATTATATAATTCTATTTGCTTGATTGATTTATCGAATATTCTAAAGCTGATAAATATAACTCCTGTTATTAGAAAACAGATTCGTTCATCAAATTTACTAGTGTTAAATAAAGCGGATCTTGCTAAGGATTATGAAATGGAAATTATACATGAAATTCTGGAACAGAATAATACTAAGGCTGAGATCATTGAAACAAAGTTCGGAGATATCGAGCAGACAAAAGTATTTTCCTATGGTCTTAATAATACTCAGATAAAACCGTTTTTAGAGCACCTTCCGAATCATAATTCCGTAAGAATAACCTATGAAAAAGAATTTCATTCTTTGGATAAGGTTCGTCAACTCTACTTTTCGATAAAAGAATATATTCAACGTCTTAAAGGAATAATAAAAATAGCTTCCACTCAGTATATAATTAATAGTAATGGAGAGCAGTTAGATATTGAGGAAATAAATCTTACTGATATTTCTGATAACATCTCAATTATTCTACCGAGAAAGAATGAAGATATTGTAAGTAGGATTCTGAAGGATTAATAGGAGAGTGGAATGAATAATTACCGTGAGTTCGAAATAGCATTAAAAGAAATTATCCCCGATTTATCACATATACGCCTAGCTATGGGATTGAATCCTGATGATAAAGATATGGATCTATTTATTTCCCGATTGATTGAAGAAATATCGGAGTTGTTTTCCCCTAAAGTAGGTTATCGAATAATTAAAGATGTTTCCTTGTTTCCGGAATCTTATGAAATAAAACTGGATAATGTTAAATTCGAAATTGGTAAAATACTTTTCGGACAAATAAAAGAGAGTTGTGGAATCATTCAGTTTGTCGCGACGGCTGGAGAGGAATGTGATAGATGGATCAAAAGGAATTACAAAGAGAATGGAGCTTTATCCGGATTTATTGCCGATGTTATCGGCTCGGAAATAGTAGAAAACGCGTGTGATTATCTGGATAATTATTTAGCGGATATTATTATGAAAGAAGAACAGATGAGTTGTTCCAATCGATTTAGTCCAGGATATTGTTCATGGAAGACGGAAGAACAACAAAAGTTCTTTTCTTTGCTTCCACCTAAACCTTGTGGAATAAATTTGACTGAATCATCTCTAATGATTCCTACAAAATCAGTCTCCGGGATAATTGGATTCGGGCAAATTCTTAGAAAATTGGAATATCCGTGTAAAATCTGTTCTTATGAAAAATGTTACAAAAGAAGAAAAAATAATTAGTGAGTTTGGTGAAGTATATGAAACCTGATATTGAGCAATTTATAAAAGTATTGAAAAGAGGAAAAGCTTCTTATATACCTTTAGCTGAGTTAGGAGTAGCCCCAAAAATAAAAGAAAGGTTCTTAGGAAGACCAATTAAATCGGAAAAAGACGAAATTGATTTCTGGTTTAAGGCAGGATACGATTACGTTAAGTTACAACCGATTGTTGATTTCAATCCGGCGCAAATTGGAGTTAAAGAAAAAACCGTCATGCAGGATTCCGGACATATTAAATTTAATTGGGCTACCGAAGGTGAGGGGATTATTTCCTCTGAGGAGGATTTGGAAAAATATATATTTCCTTCTTCAGCCGATTTCGATTATTCCCGATTCGAAAATGCTTATTCCGCTTTACCGGAAGGAATGGGAATTATCGGGCAATATGGTGACATTTTTACAATGACTTGGGAAATGATGGGATTTGAAAAATTCTCTTTCGCCCTATTCGAAAATCCGGAATTAATATCATCCTTAAATGAAAGAATAGGAAATCTGATTCTAAAAATGTTTGAGGAAATGGCTCAAAATGAAAAGATAGACGTATTATGGTATAGTGATGACATCGCTTATTCCAATGCGCTATTAATGAGTCCCGAAGTATTAGACTCTTATTTCTTTCCATGGTTAAAAAAAATTGGTGATTTGGCAAAAAAATATAACAAGCCTTTGATATATCACACGGATGGCATCTTATATGACGTGTTCGATAAAATAATTGAATGTGGTGTTGATTCTATTCATCCAATCGAGCCGAAAGCTATGAAACTAACAGAAGTTAGTGAGAGATACGGCGAAAAACTTTCTTTTATCGGCCATGTTGATGTAGATCTCTTGACTAGAGGGACTAAGGAAGAAGTAAGGGCTAAAGTTATAGAGAATATAGAAAGCGTTGGAATTAACGGTGGGTATTGCGTAGGTTCCGGCAATAGCATACCCGAATATGTTAATTTCGAGAACTATTTGGAAATGATCAAAACTACTAGGGAGTATAGGTTATAATATGTTTAAAAGCGGAAGTACCAAATTAGTTCGTAGTCTTAATGAAGAACATATTCTTAATCTTATCAGAATAACCCCGGGAATATCTGCCAGAGATATAAGCAAAGAAACTAATCTTCAGATGTCTACCGTATTATATACAATTAAATCTCTGCAGAAGAAAGATTTTGTAAAGTTAGAAGGATTCGGAGAAACTACTTTGGTAGGTGGAAAACCACCTAAGAAATGGGCTTTAAATGAAAAATACGGATACTTTATCGGGGGGGAATTGCTTTCGAAGGAATTTCGAACAGTTGTAATCGATTTTTCCGGAAATAAAGTATTTTCAGAGATTTATAAACTTCAAAACAAAGATAATATTCTATACAGTATATCTGAAGTAGTTCGAAAAATAATGAAGTCTCTAAAAATTAATGAAGAAAAAGTAATTGGAATGGGAATTGGAATTCCAGGAGCTATTGATAATGAAAAGGGAATTGTTGTTCGTTCGAAAAATCTTGGGTTTGAGAATTATCCTTTGGTAAAAATGCTAAATGATCAATTCTCATTTCCGATTGAAATTGATAACGATGCTAATGCGGGAGCGCTGGGGGTAAAATGGTTGAACAGTAAACAATTCTTAACTCCAAATATCATTTTCGTGAGCATTCATAAAGAATTTAGTGGAATGGGAATAGGATTTATTGTAAACCATGAAATTTATCGTGGAGCTCATTTCTCTGCCGGTGAATTGGCTAATTTTATCTCTGATGACGATTATCAAAGAATTTTCTTACAGTTAAAAACAAAATTTGGTTTTGAATCCGATAATCGCCTGGAAAATAGATCCGGTTTAGATTTTAATCTGTTTCTTGATTATGCTAATAATCGGGAAGAAACAGGGCTCTTTCTGTTTGCCGAAATTGCTAAAATTATAGCCAGACACTTAGCCCATTTGATAAATCTATTTAATCCGAATGTCGTTGTTATAGGTGGAGATATGTGCGAAGCTGAGAAATACATGGAAAAAGAGCTAATGATTAATATAGAGAATGAAATAATTTCAGATGAAGCAAAAAACATTGAGGTTATTTTCTCTGAAAATGGTAAATTCACAGGTGCGGTAGGTGGTGCCTCGTTGGTTCTGAAAAATGCGTTCAGATAGATACTAAATTTATATATTATGCGATTGCCCGAAAGTTTCACTAACACTCGATTCAATTATATAGAATCAATATTTAAGTGAGGCAATGCAAGAGAAAAGGGGCTGTAAAGAAAACATGTTTTCATTTACAGCCCCTAAACTTATCTGAAGATTCTGTAGGAACTAAAGATTTTTCTTAACCCAATTTTCCAAGCCACCGTCAACTATTAATTCCTGTGCGGCTTCACCAACTGGACCTATCTTATATTCTTTTTCACCGGCTGAGATAACTGAGTTTCTAAAATCAATTTTACACTTTATTCCTGTCAGAACTGTCAATTTATCCGTTCCGAATTTTGATTTCAAATCGTTAATCAATTCCGGGATCTCAATACATAGAAATCCGTTATTTAAGGCGTTTCGCATGTAAGTCTGACTAAATGAACCACCCAGAACCAAACTTATACCACGATATTTAAGTGCAGTTGCCGCTTGTTCTCTGGAACTACCTGTTCCGAAATTAAATCCGCCGGCTAAAATATCACCCTTCTTTACGATTTTTCCGAATTCCGGATCGTAATTTTCCATTACAACTCTAGCCTGATCTTCCTGTGTGAAATCATCAACATATGTATATTTGCCGGGATAAATACCATCGGTATTCATATTATCCTGAGGACAATAAACCAAATCACCTTCTAATATTTCCGGGAAACCCGGGATAATTTTAACGGACACAGTTTCTCTTTCTGCTTTGGGATTAATCTTAATATCTGCAGATATATCTCCGATATTTTCATCCCAATCGAAATCAATTTTTCCGGAAACTGCCGAAGCAGCAACGATAGCCGGTGAGGCTAAATAAGCTTCCGCATTCGGAGATCCCATTCTTCCTTTGAAATTTCTGTTTGTCGCGGATATCCCGACTTCACCATCTTCCAATAAACCAGCTCCTAATCCTATGCAAGGTCCGCATCCGGGAGGTAGAGGTTTTGCGCCGGCTTCAAGCAATGTTTGCCAATAGCCTAAACGTTCACTTTCTCGTTGAACTTCATCCGAGGCTGCAGCAATATAAAACTCAACACCATCCGCCACTTTTTTGCCGGATATTACTTCAGCCGCTTCCTTTATATCGTCCAATCTGCTATTTACACATGAAACCAGATAAGCTTTGTGAACTTTCTTATTCAGCTTTTTCATATCGGATAGGGAAGTCATTACTTTTACAGTATCAGGTCCCGAAATATGAGGCTCAATCGTCGATAAATCAATTGATATTTCCTTGACGTAATATGCTCCCTGATCCGGCTTCAGATAATTTGTTTCTTCTGCCAAAGCATTTATTCTGGAGCTATTTAATCTCGGATGTGCTCCGTTCCCGTCAATATCCGAAGGAACTCCCGCTAACCCTCTATTTTCTACAATCTCTTTTCTCTTTTCTACCCAAGCCAGAGTTTTCTTATCGATAGGGAATAGACCACCCAAAGCGCCCCATTCGGTTGTCATATTCGCTATGGTTAAACGCTGGTCTATTTCTAATTCTTCTATTCCGTCACCGGAAAATTCTATAATGTGATTAAGTACTTCATCCTTATTAAAATATCCGCAAAGAGCGATGATAACATCTTTACCTACAACACCTTTACGACATTTTCCGTTAAGATTAACTTTAGCGATTGGAGGAATCTGCCACCATGTTCTTCCCGTGGCCCAGATCGCTGCGGCGTCTGTTCTAACAATAGGGGTTCCTAATACTCCCAAACCTCCGTACATATTGGAATGACTATCCGATGCCACCACCATTGTTCCCGGCCAGGCATATCCTTCTTCACACATTATTTGATGTCCTATTCCGCGACCGGCAGGGTAGAAATCGGCTTCGACTGATGCCGAGAACTCCTTTATTTTCTTATACTTAGCTATATTCTTATCAGATGTGTCTTGAATATTATGATCCAACGCGTGTACTACCTGACGGGGATTAGATAATTTTGTGGCACCGATCCCTTTGAATTTTGGAATGACTGCTCCCGTGTTGTCGTGAGTCATAACATGTTGCGGGCGGATGGAAAGGAAATCTCCCGAATGAACTTTTACGCCCTCTTCTAATCCGACGGCGAATTTTTGAGCTATCTTTTCTACTAAATTCTGTGGCATGCTACCTCCGTATTATCCTTGTTTTCTAAGGATATTTTCTTATCTCAATTTAAGATTCGGCTTATTAGTGTTCCTTAAAAAATTCCACTTAAAATTCGGGGAGCATTATTTTATATGAACTTCATGAAAAATAAATGGCTCCCTTAAAATCATATTTTTAAAACTTTTCTAGAGTTTTAATCTGACAGAATTTTTAAATGGTTCGAAACTGACGAAATCAGCGTGATGCACAATCAACGATTCGATTGTTCTCTTTCCGTGATCTCCTTCTACGGAATGAGTTCCTATTATATGCTGAACTTCCGGTGGTAAACCGAAACGATCAGCGATTCCCAATCCGCTAAAAGGATGGCGCACTAATTTTCCGTAATTCGCGGTTGTTAGTGTTCCGTCTACTATTTCGTACTCTAATAACTTACCAACATCAATTAATATCGCTCCGGCTATCAAGATATCCATATTAATTTCAACCTCTTCGCCAAAGTTCTTACTCATTATCCGAGCCATTTCCACAGAGAGATGAACCGCTGTTCTCTTGTGATTCATAAATGTGATGTTGCAATCTTGAATTAATAATGAAAACGGGATCTTTTCCAGATCCTCAGGTGATAACACACTGTTTTCCAAAGCGTAAACCCAGCAATTCGTAACCTTACCTCGTAGTTCCTCATCTTTAATCCAGCTTATTTCAGGCCATATCTTTAGTACTTTTTCTTTCATTTGGAAACTCCGATTAACTGAGTGTATATTTAGTTAGGTTGTTTTTTCCTCCTTTAGGGTAACATCTTTTCCGTTAGTTAATACAAAATACGCTTGTCTTCCTAGTAGTATCGCTAATCCGAATAATAAAATCGAAATAAACGCTAATATGTAATTAGCGTGCACAAATAGATTATTATAAAATAACATTCCAAGTGCTGAAAATGTTACAAAAAACATAAAAATCATTGGAAGTAATGTAAATAAATAGTTCTTTCCAAGCTTCGATACCCAAACAGTTATGGCTAACAAAGCTAATGCTGCCAAAAGTTGATTCGCGCTTCCGAATACCGGCCAAATCGTCATTGTCTGTCCGCTCAACGTTAGTAAAGCTCCTAATGAGATTGTAATAAATGTCGCGAAAAATCTATTGCTCAAAAAGGTTTTCGACTTTGAAGGTTTTCCCTCCGATTCGAAAAATTCCTGGAAAGTATATCTTCCTAATCGTGTTGCGGTATCAAGAGATGTTAAGGCAAATGCCGCTACGGCAAGAGCTACGAATGTCTCTGCCGATTTAGTAGGGATATTGAACAAAGGAATATTATGTATGAAATTTGCTACTCCTTTGGAAAATGCCGCTACCGGTCCTTTACTCTGTAAAATTTCGGTAAACTGATCATGCCCGAATGAACCGACTGCAACCAATGCTAATACTGCCAAAACTCCCTCGATAAGCATTCCGCCGTATCCGATCATTTTTGCGTCCGATTCTTTATCCAATTGTTTCGAAGTAGTTCCGCTGGAAACAATTGAATGAAATCCACTTATCGCTCCGCATGCTACCGTAACAAAAAGAGCGGGGAATAGGTATCCGACTTTCGGAATCGAAATTGACGCGAATGCCGGGATATGAATCTCCGGATTTGTAAAGAATAATCCCATAATTCCTCCGAACATTAATGCGTAGAGGAAATAAGAATTCAAATAATCGCGTGGCTGCAATAATATCCATACCGGCGTTACCGAAGCGATGAAAATATAACCGAATATTATTAATAACCAGATTTCCTTCCCGAAAGCCAATGGAAAGAGTTCTCCGGCGTAAATCGATAAAAACATTAACGGAACGCCGATAATGGTTGCTAACCATAACGGAACCTTAAATCGATATACGGTAATACCGAATAATAGGGCTAACAGAATAAAAAGAATCGAGGAGGTTGCCGCGCTCGGTATGGAAACGAAAGTATTTGCAACAATAATAGCGAATACAGCTACAACAAGTACCAATGTAGCCCAAGCGAAGAATAGGAATAATTTCTTTCCTGTGTGTCCGATATAAGAATCAATTATCTGCCCGATCGATTTCCCTTTGTGACGAATTGAGGCTATTATAGTTGTGTAGTCGTGAACACCGCCAAAGAAAACAGCGCCTACGAGGACCCAAATATATACCGGAATCCATCCGAATCCTGCTGCGATAATCGGTCCGACTATAGGACCAACTCCCGCGATAGATGCAAAATGATGACCCAATAAAACAGGCTCTTTTGCCGGACAATAATCTACTCCGTCATACATAGAATGACTGGGAGTTTCGTTAATATTATTTACGTTAAGCTTTCTTGCAATTTTAGTACCATATATTCTGAAAGCTAATAAGAACAATACTATGGTAATGAGTATTAATAAAACACCACTCATCTTAAATAACCTCACAAATCATATATTACACATAAAAACTGAAGGCTGTCTCGTGGTATTTTTATCAAATCTCTCAAATTTTTTTAGTAATCAGTCCTTATTAAAGCTTCCTGATTACAAAGTAAATTTTCCGATAAAAATATCAGAGAACAGCCTTCACATAAATCTATAGCTTAGAAATAATAGCGTCTGTCATTTCCTGAGTTGTACAAGCTCCTTGTTCGAAAACTTTTGCTGAACCTCGTAATTTCATCATATCATATGTTTTTACTTTTCCTTCTTCTATAACATCGGCGATAGCTTTTCTTATTTTGTCAGCTTTATCTATTTCTCCTATATGATCAAGCATCATACACGCGCTTAAGATCATAGCTATAGGATTGACGATAGAAGGTTTTAATTCTTCATATTTAGGTGCGGAACCATGGGTAGGCTCGAATACGGAAACATCATCTCCTAAATTAGCGCTACAAGCAAATCCTAATCCGCCTACTAATCCGGCAAACCCGTCAGAGATTATATCCCCGAACATATTTTCCGATACCAACACTCCATATGTTTCAGGGTTCTTAGTTAACCACATCATTTGGGCGTCGATATTTGTATCCCAAAGTGAAATTTCAGGATAGTCTTTCGATATTTCTTGAGCTGTCTTAACCATCATTCCTGATGTTTCTCTCAAGACATTTGGTTTTTCACAAACTGTTACACTCTTGTAACCATACTTTTTAGCGTACTCAAAAGCCGCTTTCATAATTCTTCTACATCCTTCGCGGGAAACAATTCGTGTGGATATAGCTAAGTCTTCGCTTTCCACATGAGCGAATTTTTTCATCTTAGGATGTGTTTCCAAAGCGTCTCTAACTTGTTTCGGTGGGTTTGTCCATTCTACGCCCCCATACATTCCCTCTGTGTTCTGACGAAATATTACTGCGTCTACCAAAGGTTCCTCGAAACCGTTCTTTCCGTCTTGTCTTACGAAATTTAAAGGATTGCCCTTAAAAGCTCTACACGGACGAATACAAACATCTAAGTTAAAGTGTTGTCTTAATCCGACGATCGGGCTAAAATAAACATATCCCTTGTCTTGCAACTCAGATGCTAATTCTTTTGCCGCTTCGTCTTTTGGTTTACTGGTAATTGCCCCGAAAAGTCCGATCTTGTGTTTCTCTAATAAATCAATTGTTCTCTGAGGTAACGCGTTACCTTCTTTTTGCCAAAATTCCCATCCAATGTCTCCATGAACATAATTTGCTTCAAATCCTACAGCTTCCAATACTCTTATTGCTTCGGGTAAGACGGTTTTACCAATTCCGTCTCCTGGCATTGCTACGATTGTTCTCATAGGTATGTTTTCCTTGATTTTTGATGGTGTAAAATCGGATTGCATAAATTAGAGAGTTGACCATTAGAATGCAAGGAAAACCGTCAACGATAATGTTGATATTTACGGATTTATTTCCTATTTGTACGTAAAAACAGATTAAACAATATGAAATTAGTACTAATCGGGAATAGGCTTGATTTCATTGGTCGAAAAGGGAATTGCTACGCTATAATAAGGATGACTGAATTGCATAAAAATTGTCGGTTCTTTTGGTGAGTATTACTGTCAACTCAAGCCCCAAAATCCAGCGATAACTATGTGATTTGTGAGTGAAGTATGCCGCTTGATTTCAATGTAAAATAACTACCATCTTTATTTTGTGTAGCGGAAGTAAGTAGATAATAAAGAATGATTAAACTCTATGAAAAAGTCGCTTCGATTTCTCTCAGCGACTTAACTATTTTGCCTACGACTGAAACTCAAAGTCAGTACTATTTAGAAACAAAATTTCCATAATGAAATCCGGCTTAATATATCTAAAAGGATTCTTCCTTTTAGTTTTGTTGAATTACAATCTGCTGACTGTCTGCTTTTAGAACTTTTTCATAATAAGCCTTGAAATTAGAATATTTTTCCACCGGAACAATATTATTCTTATAATTAATTTTTCTGATGATCTCAATTTTGTTTCCGTCCGATTTCGATTCCAGCGAATAATCGAATATTTCATCCTCCATCTTCGAATTTTGTGGAATCGATAGAATGGAATATCCCTTAGGAATCTCACAATTTAATGTATCTGTTCTACTATCAAAATATCTCGGATAACAATAGGGAGTTGTTCTTTCTTTATATGATAATCCTTCTCTACTACTGAACTTAAATAACCAAGGTAATTGAATTAGCTTCATATTTCCTGCGTCAATCGAATAGTTTTTCAATTTGAGCTTATATAAATAATGGCTTGTATCCGAAAGTTCGTTGAAATTGTCATGACCGAATTCTAGCAATTCAAAATTACTATAATCGTCCGATAAGCTTTCGGTTAGTTCTTTTAATTTTTCTTCTTCTCCTTTGAATCTGTAGTTAATTCTCATTCCTGCTGTAATTGCGCCGGTTCTTTTTGTCTTTATCTCCAGATTCGCGGAATTGTCAGTAAATAAAGTCATTTCATATTTTCTGGTTCCATTCGACAAAAGAAAATCTTCTTTCTTAATTCTGAAAGTGCTATTTGTCGTATCCGAAATTAGCAAGGAGAGAGCATTAATATCCGGATCAGGAATTGTATTAAACGGGAAATCTCTCGCTGTCATATCCATATATTTATATTTTCCCGTCGAAGTTTTAACTCCTACTATTACGTGATTAAAATCCGGTGAGGGGAGAGTAGTCATTTTGAAAAGATTATCATCTGTTTGTACAAGAACATATTCTCCTTTTATTCCTATCTCTTTCAACATGGCAATAGCTAATGTCGCCATATCTTTGCAATCCCCGATTTTCGTCGATAAAACCTTCTGAGCCTTTTGAGGAATTTGGCCCGATTGACGGAAGCTTACACTACTGTAAGTTATGTTTTCGGTAACATATGTATATATAATTTCGATCTTTTCTTCTTCGCTTAAGTTTTCTTTTCCCGAGAAGAGATCTTTAACTACACTCTTTATTTCATGAGTTACTTTTGGCTTTGAGAACGATATATCTTTGTACCATTTGGCAAGATAATTCCAATTCTTTATTGAGGAGACTTCCAAATGTTTCGACAGATAGAAAAGTTCCGGCATTCCATATTCAGATTTTATTGCCGGTAAATCTTTCATCTCCCAATGCAGGTAAGTATTATTTCCCAACTCCGATTTTTCCGGTTTTATATCAATGTTTCTTGTTGAGTAATCAAATTCGAAATCCTTTGGAGATATTATTCCATAGCGCGATAACTGTACAGGATAGTAATCATCAAATTCGTAATTGTCCCAAAAATGTCGTGCCAGAGATCCAGCATACATATTTCTAATTTTATATTTTATATGAATGCAATCATTAGGATCGAGTGACTTAAAGACTAATTCTCCTCCGTTAATATCCGCCTGTATCTCAGATCCGTCCTCTTTTATCACAATAGCTTTATCTATTACCAATTCCTGATATAATCTGTTATTAGGTATATAATACTGAGTGAAAGATTCTATTCCGTTCTTATTAAATACTTTTATCAAAATATCATTTCTCTCTTCGGATGCACCTCCTGAAAAGATAATATTTCTTTTATCTTTCAAGATATATATTGCGTCATCCTCCGGATAAGTTTTCTGCTGGGGCGCTTTTTTTATTAGATCCGCAATTATATTTTCTTGATGGTCATTAAAGTTTTCTGATGCTCCTAAAAGTTCTTTCCTCTTATCGCGGGAAATAAAGTCTGTAGGTTTATATAACAAAGCTCTATCGTAATATTTTATCCCCGACTCGGTTTTTCCCTTAGCCTTGAAAATATCCCCTAAAAGGGAATAATAAGTACTAATGAAAGGGGCAATTTCCATTCCTTTGTTCAAATATTCCTCAGCTTTATCATAGTTTTGCGTAGCGAAGAATTGTTTCGCCAACTGATAATAAACTCCCGCAGCCGGAGGATCATTCTCGATAATATCCAAAAGAATAGATTCCCACTTATTAATATCTCCGCTCTGTAAATAGATTGACGCGATAATAAAATTAACATCATCCATATTGTTTTTTGAGGCATAGGTCTCTAAAATTTCCATAGCTTTCTTGAAGTCTTTTACACCGGAAGCATAAACAATCGCGCATGTCGAAGCAATATCAGCGTTGTAAGGATATTTCTTAAGCGCCGTTTCCATCGATTCCATGATCTTTTGTCCGTCTTGCTTCAAGGCAGCTATTTGAAACTCGAACAAACATTTCATAGGACTATCAATTACTACTTTAGAGTAATTATTATATAATTTCTCCGCGGCAATTACATTTTTCTGTAAGATTTTATCCGAAAGCAGTTTTTCCATTACTTTAGGAATAGAATCGTCAATAGAATTGATCTTTTCCATCAAACTGTTGTATTCGTCTGTTTTCTTCTCGGTAAGATAGGTCTGGCACAATTTTAACATAAAAAGAGTATTATTAGAAAACTTATCCAATCCTTTTAGTAATAATTCCTCACTCTTTTCATCTTGCCCGTTATGAGAATATATTTCGGAAAGGAATATATAATTTTCCGGATGATCTGGATTTGAGGCAATCAGATCTTCGAAATATTTCTCGAATGGAAGCTGAATTCTCTTATAAGTCGGAGAAAACGATTTGTTGTAATCCTGTTCCGCGGAATCATATTTAAGATCGTCGAAACTCTTTCCGGCCGGGTCGGTAATTCGGGCAAGGAAATTAATGTTGAAAATCTCGCTGCAAGAAACTTTTACGAGAATTCTATTCCATCCTTTCGCTAATTCCGTTTCTATAATGTATGTATCAATCCCGTTATTGCTCTCTTCTCTAACGGAGATCACAAGATGATCATTTAGAAAAGCTTTTAATGATCCTGAGGTTCCGATTCTTAATTGAACCTTCCTTTGTTCCGGTGACCAGACAAAACTATTGGCAAAATATGAAGAGTAGTAAGAAGAGAAATATCTTGTATAATCTATCCACTTATCATTTCTTATCTCTTTCAAAGTGAACCATTTTACCGGAATCCCGTCTTTACCGGGATATTCGGCGTCAAATCTGAATTCAGTCTCCGGAGGGAAAACTTTGTCGAATCCTGAGCCCGAAATGTTTTCGAAAGGGCCAATTACATTCCATTGCTCAATGGAATTGTACGTAGAGTAATATTCTTTCGATCTTTCCGGCTCTTTGTTTAATTGATAAGCGATTCCCAGAAATTCCGCCAATTCAGGAGCTATATATCCGTTCGATTTGTATTTCTCATACATTTTCTCTACAAATTCAATCGATTCGTTGGCGGGGTAGATCATTCTGTTTTTAAATATACCAGAGAGGAGATGAGAAGCTATATAATAAGGAGCGTCATCTGTTAGTTCCATAGCTTCTTCGAATTGCTCGAAAGCTTCCTTGTTTTTTCCCATCTCTTCGTAAAGAAAAAATAAGCCGAGTCTTCCGCGCAATTCCGTATCACTATTTTCAATTGCTTGCTCAAATAATACTTTGGCTTCCTCTTTTTTCCCTTCTCCTATTTTCTTCCATGCTTCATCCGCCGGAGTTTGCGAAAATGCAAAAATCGGTAGGAAATAGAATAGAGTTGTAAAAAGCATCGTCGTACGAATATAAATTTGTTTCATAATTTCCCTTAAATAATTCGAATAATATCAAAATAGAATTATAGCCGACTAATATAATTATAATTTCGTAAAAGTAATATGAAGGAATCTATCCGATTATATATAACAAATAGTATAATAATGATGACAAAATTGAGAAGCTCTTTCCGACACCATAATATATATCATAAATAGAATAAGTAACCCGATATCTCAATGATAGAAGCACCTGCCCCAAGCGATGTCTGGGATTAAGGCCGATTCTTTTCTAATGCAATATTTCAGAAAAAAAACTCATATGAAGAGGGGAGTAGTATGACTAAATAGTATATACCAATTAGATGAATCATGTAAGAAAAGGAAGAAATAATGAGTGTTCGGATTAATAGAGAATCAAAAGATTGTCTGAATAAGAAGAGGAATGTTTGGAATAGGAGATATTATAAGAAAATAGAATATCGAATGAGCGGAATAAGAGAATAATGATAAAATAAGAATGTAGAAAGATCAAAATAAGAGAGTAATGGGGAATAAGGAGATAATATATATAGAAAATGAGTGAGTTTTACAAAATGAGGGAAATAGATATAGAATAGATGTCCTAATAATTTTTATTATGTAAACAAATGAGGTTTTTGTCGGAATTGTTTTATAATTAGTGAGAGAGGAGGGGAATTGTTCATATTTTTTGATAAAGCGCTGTTTAGAATTATTCTTGTTAAAGTCAACAAAATATTAAAAATATTTAATTTGCTTTCTTTTTTGTATATATGACACCATCTTTTGACTATTGTAAATATTGTATTAATTAAAAGGATCTGAGAGATATGAAAAAGTTTACGTTTCTGCTCGTATTGCTGATTTCTTCCACTTTGATGTACGGGAAGATCGCTGTAGGTTATTATTATGCCAATTATACCGCTTATCCCCATACGGCAATCGATTATGAAAAATTAACCCATATAGCCCACGCTTTTATTACCACAGACTCCAATGGGAATCTGCGATGGGATAGTTGGTTTCCCTATCCGGCCTTAATTACCGAAGCCCATAAACATAATGTGAAAATAATTGTAGCGTTAGGAGGATTTGGAAATTGCGCCGGTTTTTCCGGAATGGTTGCTTCGGAAGAAAACAGAGACAATTTTATCGATAATATAGTGAAGTTTTGTAAGGATAATGGATACGATGGAATAGATCTCGATTGGGAGTATCCCAAAAGCGCCGATAAAGCAAATTTCGCGCTATTAGTCAGCGAATTACGAAAAGAATTCACCGTGCAAGGTTTGGAGATTATTAGCGCGGCGTTACCTTCCTCAGATTGGAATGATGGGTACGATATTGCCAAATTAAAGAATGATCTCGATTGGTTCGGTATTATGACGTACGATTTTACAGGACCTTGGGAAAAGAATTCCGGACATAACTCGCCGTTGTATAAAAATCCGAAACAATATGGTTCGGCTGATGAAAGTTTGAGATATTACCTTAATAAAGGTGTACCGAAGGAGAAGCTTTGCATAGGGATGGCATTCTACGGATATTCGTTTGACGCTTCAGGACCTTTCGTTTCGGGGAAAAACGGGAAATCTATTTCTTATGTAAACGCCAATAAACTTAAAAACAACGGATACGAATATCATTGGGACGAATATTCCAAGGTGCCATTTTTGCAAAACAACTCGCATACAAAGTTTGTCTCTTATGATGATACGAACTCTATAAAGCTAAAATGTGAGTATGTACATAAAAATCAGCTGGGTGGAGCGATAATCTGGAAAATAGGATTCGATTACGCGAACGGAGAGAATCCTTTGTTAAATACCGTTAAGAAATATCTCTACGAGGCTCCGAGCTCCGCTCCGGGGGTAATAACTCTTAGTTTGCCGGCTAATAACGGTGTAATCGATTCGAATTATTATCAATTGGAATGGAACCCTGCCGGAGAGGCTACTTCTTATTCATTGGAAGTATCCAAAGAGGAAAGCTTCGGGACAAAGGTTGTAAGTAAATCAGGATTAACATATCCGGCTTATTCTTACTCAAAGTTTGAGGATGGCGCTACATACTACTGGAGAGTAAAAGGGAAAAATCTTGTCGGCGAAGGGGAATGGTCCGAGGTGAGAAGCTTCAAAACAAAATTTGCTACCGGTGTGGAAGAGATAAGCGATCTTATTCCCGGAGATTATAAGGTAGCTAATTATCCGAATCCTTTTAATCCCGTTACCAAAATAAGATACGCAATACCGGAAAAAGGATTAGTAACCTTAGCGGTATATAATATATTGGGGCAGAAAGTTGCCGATTTATTGAATAAAGAATTATCCGCCGGTACTTACGAAACAGATTTTAACGGAAGTAATCTTAGCAGCGGAACTTATATCTGTATCCTTAATTCTAACGGATATACTAAAACTACGAAACTCCTATTGATAAAATAGAGTGTTGAGAAAGGTATCATTACTAAAGCCTCTGAGAGAATGTCTTAGGGGCTTTTTTTATGCGTAATAAAAAAGATTATGGTTGATCAATAGTAAAAATAACTTTAAGTTCAATGTCAAGTTGTTAACATTGAGAAAATCAGACATAACTATGGAAGTTAAAGAAAAGCAACAGAATATTGCGGAAGCAGAACCGAAGAAATTTAAATTCCTACGAGAAGAAGTAAATGAGTATGATGAATTCTCGGAACAGACCCACCAGCGATTAGCCGATACTTTATATGATATCATTAAAGATGATTCCGAAGGGGGATTAACTATCGGTTTGGAAGGAGAATACGGATCTGGGAAATCGACTGTTGTTTCTCTTTTGAAGAAAAAGCTAGATGAGAAGAAAGATATCGGATATGTCTATTTTGACGCTTGGGCATATGAAGGAGATAACCTAAGAAAAGTATTTCTTGAGAATTTGATTGAATCTTTCAAAGCAAATAATGATAATAATGATTCGGAACAAATTAAAAAGCTTGAAAAAAAACTTTATAATAAAAAAATAAAGAAAAAAATTATTCCTAAAAGATCTATTTCAAAGGAAGGGAAAATATTATCAGTTTTGGCAATGTTAGTACCTCTCGGGATAGCATTATTATCTACTATTGATTTTTCTGAAATTACTTTATCCCATACAGGAGTAATACATTGGCATTTTATTATTGCGATTATTTTGTGTCTTCTTCCTTTTCTATATTCTATGTGTAAATTGTTAGGAAACAAGTGTAAGTTGGATGGTATTAATTTTATAAATAACGAATCAATAAAAGAACAAATAAAGGAAAAATGCATAGAAGAGGATAAATCTTCTATTCAATTCAAAAAGTATTTCGAGAAAATTATTTCCTTTTGGATTGAACAGCACGAATTGAAATCTGTAGTTATAGTATTGGATAATCTGGATAGAATAGATCCGAATGTATCATTACGTTTATGGTCTACACTACAAACTTTATTCGCACATAGAAATCCTTACAATAGCAAGGATGAATTGTATAAAAGGCTATGGGTAATTGTACCTTACGATTATGAGGGAATCAGGAAAATATGGGACAATAATGCTGAACAATTTCCGGAAATTAATGAAAAAGTTCTTTCTGAGCATAATCTTAAAAAAGATGATATCCCGAAATTATTTAAAAGTATCAGAGCTGTAAAAAGTACCGCATTTCTTGAGAAATGTTTCCAGATCTGTCTGGAAGTTCCAAAACCGTTTTATTCCAATTGGATAGAATATGCAAGGTTAAAAATTAATAAAGCCTTTTATGGTTATGATATAAGAGACAGAAATGAGATATTACAGATCCTTATGGACACAAGAGAAAGCTTATTAGATATTCCGACGCCACGTCAAATTATAAACTATATTAATTATATCAGAGTATTAAGAAAGTCTGCTGACGAAGAGATTTCTTTGAGAAGCATATGTCATTATGTTATATTAAAATATATAAATAATAGATTCTCTCAAGAGGAGATGAGGGCATTATTAGTTAATAATAGAGATGTATTTTCGATTAGGAAGAAGTTAAAAATCAGTACAAACCGTTTAGAGTTGGCTGCATTGTTATTTGGAACTAATACAAAGAATGGTATGCAGATATTATTAAAAGAGATGATTATTGAAGATACTGTTGAAGTAAATGACTATCCACTCAATGAATTAAAAAAATATCTGGATATCTATGGAGAAGCTTTTATTATCGTACTAAAAAGTATTATTGATAATCTAGATGGAATTAATTTGATAAAAATGGCGAGGGTGACATTTGAATTATTAAAAGATAGAGATCCAAAAATAATAAAGACTTATTTTAATATAATCATCGGAATGGATAATATATTGGAATGTGATTTGTCTAAAAGTGATTGCGAATTTATTATTAATGCAATGTATTATTATAGGGAAGAAGAGAAAGTAGAATTGCATTTAATTCTAAGTAAAATTACTTATGAAATAAATGGATATAATCTTGAAAATGATAATGAAGTGAAAATAAAGAGATATGTTTTTTTGTTAAGAGCACTCTCAATGTACGAAAAATATGTAATAGAAAAATCTAAAATAGATATTGTTGATCTAGATTTTTGGGATAATCTTCTTAAAGAAAGCAAGAATAATGATTGTGAATTATCTAAGATGATATTGCCTGATATAAGATTATTGGAAAATTTTTCTAAAAATTACAATTTGATGAAAACAGATATTGTTATTAGTGCGTTATATTTCGAATATTTTACTAAATCTAAATTAAGGAATTGGCCAATTAAATTAACTGGATATTGGTGCACGGAATATTTTTATAGGAATATAAAGCTATTAAAAATTAATTCGGATTCAATAGTAGAGAACTTGTTTTGGATTTATTGTGGTAATCCTAAAATAAGAAAGCAAATGAATAAGCTAATATTCGAAAAAGTATTTACACAGATATTTGAAAATATTAGCAAAGATATAAGTTTTGTGATGTCGCAAATACTTCGTTTGTATATTAAATTCTGTGATGACAGATTTTCTAAAGAAATAATATTATCCATGAATATATTATATTCGAGATTTACAGAAGATTTATCTGATGATCATGAAAAGGTGATAACTGATACTTTGCTTGCATTTGTTAGAATAAATAAAGAATTGGGATTCTTGTTCTTTGTTCTTGATAATTGTGGTCCTAAAACTGTAAAAAGAATATTTAACTCTTTGGAAATAGAAGAATTAAATGAAATAAAAAGAAATGATGACCTATATAATGAATTAGCCAAATTAGACAAAAAGTTTCATGAAGAAGTAAAAGAATTCATAATTCGATTATTTGGGAAAATTCCTAATTATAATGATGATTATTCAGAAAAATATTAAAAGAAAGAGGAGATGTTTTCCCCATAACAGTCGGCGGAAAAATATTTACTTCGATTATAGCGCTAATTGGAATAGGGATAGTGGCTATACCGACAGGATTGATAGCATCCTCATTGACAAATATTATTAAGAAAGAATAAAGAAAAATATAACGAATATTGTAATATTATAAATATTAGTTCCATTAAAGCCCCTAAGAACCCTTCTTAGGGGCTTTTTTATTTTAAAAATCGTATAAATATCAGTTAGAATAAATTTAATATTATATATATGTAAAAAATATATGTATATTCGGAACCTTCTAAAATAAGATAAAAGAAGAATTATCCGATTTGAAACAACTTTGTTATTTATTCATAAAGAGAGGAAAATGTGAGAAAGATATTTTACTATGTGTTATTGATTTTTATAATTTCGTCAGGATTTATTATGGCAAATTATCCTACTCAGGGAACATGGAGATGGAGAAATGACGACGGAGGAGAAGCTAATGCGACTTTTAAAGCAGAGGAAAAAACAGCAATTACAATTGAAAATACTGATCCAATAAGAATCAGATTTGAAGTATATGATTCGGATGAGCAGGTTATGAATGGTCCTATTGTTCTAACAGTAAAGTTAACTTATAAAAAAGGAGCAGAAGGAGAATGGAAAGAGATCTCTTCTTCAAGTACTGAGTTGGATTTTATAATGATTGATTCTCCTAATATTACAAACGGAACAAATTGTACTTCCGATTTATTATCAAATCATATGGGAGATGTTTCCTCAGAAGGAAAAATATTCGATGATACTCCGAACAGTATTACTTTTAATGAAAATGTTAATGTGGAGATAGAATATTGCATAAAACCAACCGATAATATTACCGGAGGGGAGACATATTATTTCAAATTGGTTTCAATTACAACTAATGAAAATCCTGTTGAAAATATTGCATCATTATTTGCTGATGTTTCATTACCTGTAGAATTAGCAACATTTTCGGGCAAAATAATTGAAAAGAATATTGTGCTATTCTGGGAGACCGCAACAGAGAAGAATAATTACGGTTTTGAGGTAGAAAGAAATACTGCTTCGAATAATGAAGAGAATAGCTGGGAAAAGATTGGCTTTGTTGCCGGAAACGGAAATAGTAACTCTGTGAAATCATATTCCTTTACCGATTCCTCCCCGAGAGAAGGAAAGGGTACTTACCGTCTGAAACAGATAGATTTGGATGGGAAATATAAATATAGCAAAGAGATTGAAGTAGAATATAGCGGAGCGAAAGGATTCGCTTTGGAGCAGAATTATCCTAATCCTTTTAACCCGACAACGAAGATAAGTTACAATATGGCAAAGAGAGGAAATGTAACTATTAAGATCTTCAATTCAATCGGAGAAGAAGTAAGAGAACTTGTAAATATGACTAAAGAGGTCGGGAACTATTCGGTAGAGTTCAATGCAGGAGATTTACCGAGCGGAACTTACTTCTGTGTAATGAATACCGCTGGTTACAGAAAAACAAATAAGCTGATTTTAATAAAATAGAATAGAAAGATTTACTGTTATTATAGCCCTTCGATAAGTATCGTGGGGCTTATTGTTTTCTAATAGAATTTAATTTTATATTATCAGAATACCTCGTATGTAATATTCATCAAAAAATGTAATTTAATTCTTTAATTTATTTCCAAAAACCGTATATTTGCAAAGATTAAACCATTCGTAAGAAAAACATTACTCTAAGGAAGTGACAAGATGAAAGAGGGAAAAGGGAGAGAAGCGTTCATTTTGCTCTTTTTTGCTCTTATCGGGATAATTAACGGGTTTGCGTATAAGTATTTATTTTCATGGGCTGTTTGGGTTTCATGGATTCCTTTTTTTTATCTATTGAGAGATAAGACCGCGAAGAAGAGTATTTATTACGGAACAATTTCCGGGTTTTCCGCCGGAATGATTTTATTCTCATGGATGATTTCATCCGTTCAAAGATTCACCGGAAGCGATTCATATTTGGGAATAATTCTCGCTATATGCGCATCTCTATTTTTCGGGCTCTGGTTTGGTCTGTTCGGCGCGATCAATTCTTATTTCCTTAAGAAAAGAGAAATAAACCAATCGTTAGTCCCTTTAATTGCCATAGCAGCTTCATGGGCGTTATTGGAATTTGTAAGATCATTAATACCGGTCGATATCCCATGGTTCTATTATTCATCTGTGTTAAGTCAGGCTACAAATCCATATTCCATACAAATAATGGGAATTACAGGTTTTATCGGGATTTCTTTTGCTATTGCTTTGGTAAATATATTCTTAACGGAGTTTATAGCAAAAAGAGAATTAAGGTATCTCTATTCCGGATTAGGTCTGTTCGTTGGTTATTTCTTTCTGAATTTTGTTCTATTGAATATCGGGGATGACGCGAATATTCCCAAAGCTAAATTTTCCATGCTACAGGAAAATCTTAAAGCTGAAATGAGATGGGATCCTGCTACTGGAGATTCATTGGCAAATAATTTCTTTTCATTGGCTCAAAGAGCCGCAAAGGAGAATCC
The DNA here is from genome assembly GCA_942492055.1 of uncultured Ignavibacteriales bacterium. Classification (GTDB taxonomy): domain Bacteria; phylum Bacteroidota; class Ignavibacteria; order Ignavibacteriales; family Melioribacteraceae; genus CALODP01. The sequence goes on from CALODP010000023.1 coordinate 270,345, forward strand.
CGATTTCATTTTATGGAGCGAAGGAGCCATTCCCTGGGAATTTACTCCGAATGATCATTTATTCCAAGAAATATTGAGAATAACATATTCAACTAAAGCTACTCACATATTCGGCTCGAATTGGCGCGCGAAGGGGAAGAAAAAGGGATATTATAATTCTTTGTTCCTCAGCGAATATGACGGAAAAATAACCGGAAGATATGATAAAATAGATTTGCTTTCCGCCGTGGAAAAACCTCTAATCGATTTCGAACTCTTCGATTGGGTTAAATTGAATTTCTTCTCTGCCGGAATAAACGATAGCATTGTAAAAGGGGAAAATAGAAGAATATTCCGAAATAAGAGTATAAATATTGCGCCGTTGGTATGCAATGAGTCTCTTGGGAAAGCTCCGGCCTTAGAGGGGGTGGAAATGGGAGGAAATATTCTTATAAACCTAAGTAACGACGCATGGATGGATGATTCTATACTTCCTTATCACCATTTCTATATGGCACTTTTAAGAACCGTAGAAAATAATCGTTATATGGTTTTGAATTCCAACAGAGGTTATTCCGGAATAATAGATAATAAAGGACGAGTGAGAGTAATTTCCCGTAATGAAACCGGAGAAACAATTTCCGGATTGGCAGGAATAATATCGGAGGATTCCGTTTACTGTAAAGTCGGAGATATACCATTTATTGTACTCTTATTAATTCCTCTGATAATAGTAATGAAAATGAAGGATATAACGAAAACAAAGAAGATGAGGCGAATGAGAGAACAATAAGAATATAATAATTGTATCCATTAGTTTTTTTCTCGAATCCAAAATAAATAAATATCTATAATAAATTAGGAAAAGAATATATGATCAAGAAAATGCTCTTATTCATTTTAATATGTATCAATTTTTCTTTGTACGCTAATACTTCAAGTGTTGGGCACTGGAGATGGTGCAAAGATGACGCATCAGGAACCTGGCTTGGTGATGAAGATGCCGAAATAACGATAACCACGAATGATAACATAAGAATAAGAATGGAAATTTATGATAATGATCCACAAGGGTATACTGATCATACTAAACAAATTTCATTAGGCTATTTTATTAACGGAGCAAATAGATATATAATTAGTGATGATAATACTAAGCACTTTATAATGAGCGATACTCCTTTTTGGGAAAATAATTCCGAGACAAGTAGTGATTTGTTATCCGCAACAAATTCATTGCCTAGTGGGAGCGGACTAAGATTTGACGCTGCACCGACGTTTTTAATAAATTGTTATGATAATAAGAGATTCGAAGTAGAGTTTTGTATTAAGCCGACAAGCAATATTGTACCTGGGGAAAAATATTATTTTTATCTTGATTGGCAAGGAACTATACTCGGAAGTCTTAATCCTATTTTAATGGTATCGGACGCTTTACCGGTAGAATTGGCAACATTTTCCGGGAAAATGAGTAAAGAGAATATTGAGTTACTCTGGGAGACTGCAACAGAGAAGAATAATTATGGTTTTGAGGTAGAAAGAAATACTGCTTCGAATAATGAAGAGAATAGCTGGGAAAAGATTGGCTTTGTTGCCGGAAACGGAAATAGTAATTCGGTAAAATCATATTCTTTTACAGATCCCTCCCCAAGAGAAGGAAAGTCTATATATCGTCTGAAACAGATAGATTTGGATGGGAAATATGAATATAGCAAAGAGATTGAAGTAGAATATAGAGGAGCAAAAGGATTCGCTTTGGAGCAGAATTATCCTAATCCTTTTAACCCGACAACGAAGATAAGTTACAATATGGCAAAGAGAGGAAATGTAACTATTAAGATCTTCAATTCAATCGGAGAAGAAGTAAGAGAACTGGTTAATATGACAAAAGAGGCCGGAAACTATTCGGTAGAGTTCAATGCCGGAGATTTACCGAGCGGAACTTACTTTTGTGTAATGAATACCGCAGGGTATAGAAAAACCAATAAGCTTCTTTTGATAAAATAATTATATATAGAAGACCTATTAATATACCCCGGAGTATTTAATATCGGGGTATATTAATAAAATATCTACTTTTCTACTTTCCTATTATCAGAAACATTTCTAAGTTAGCAAATTGAATAATAAAATTGTTATTTTGATATAATTCTTATTATTTATCTGCAATGAATCAATTATTCCGAATATAATGAGGTTATCGTGAAAAAAAGTCTGATAGTTTTATGTTTGTTTGCTACAAGTTTTCTGTACGCGCAAAATAAGTTCGATTTCGATAAGTTTAATGATGCATATTATTACCTTTCTCCAAAGGAATTCAAAGGATTCTCTGCCGATGTAAAGATTGATCTTTTGGATAAGATCAAGGGGCAAATTGCCCAAACTCCAAACGCGGAGCAATTTAATAAAATTGCTTTTAAGATTAAATACTGGGGCCCCGATAGCTCCGAAGTAACCGTTGTTAATGAGTTTGAGTCGAACAATCCCCAATTTAACGCTCAGATGGGGCAAGCAATCTCAGGAATTAAGCAAAGTATTCAAGGATTGGTAATAGCCTACGGAGAAGTTGTTCAGAACGGAATATTAAATACAAAAAAATATGATTTCAAAGTTGAGAAAGCGGGGAAATCGTTCAAGTTATATTATAAGCAAGATGGTATGGACGCGATAGATTTTGTTACTTTACCCGATATAGTAGATTCGTCAATATTAAAAGGGCCTCAGGGAGAAATACTTGGTCTTACCGAATTTACAAAAACTAATAAAGGGAAAAAGATTTTGACTAAAATGGAGGTGATAATGAATAAAGTTATTAATATTACCACCAAATTCGAATATCAGCAAATAAAAGGATACTATATTCCTAAGACGGTTAGCGCAATAACAAGATCTCCGCAAATGAACGTGGATGTTAATATAGAATTGCAAAATGTTATGTTGTTCAAATAGATAAGCGATAAACGAATGGAAAAGAATGCAAGTTTAATGGGTGAAGAGAGTAGCGTATTTAAGAGGCGTGAAACAACAGATGCTCTGATAGGGAACGGAGTTTATAATTTAATAATCGGAATGGTTCTCTGTTGGGGATTTCTAATAAATTATCTTATGGTAAAATATATTCCGGTAGAAACCGTTTATAATATAGATGGTAGATTATTTTTGCTCGGGTATTTTGTGCTATGTTTCGGCGGAGTTTATTTATTCGAAAAGTCATCGAATCCGTTTGTCAGTTTTCTGGGATATAATCTGGTAGTTATACCTTTCGGGTTTATTATTAATATAGTTGTCAGTCAATACGATTCTTCTCTGGTAATGGACGCGATTAGAATAACCGGGATAGTAACGGCGATAATGATGCTTGCGGGAGTTCTTTTCCCTGAATTCTTTAAAAGAATAAGCGGGACTCTAACAATCGCCTTAATATCGGTAATAATTGTTGAATTGATTGAGATATTTATCCTGGGATATCATTACGGAATAATCGATTGGATAGTAGTAATAATATTTTGCGGATATATCGGGTATGATTGGGGAAGAGCGAATGTCATTCCGAAAACTGTGGATAACGCGATCGATTCCGCCGCGGCTCTTTATATGGATATAATAAATCTGTTTCTTAGAATACTTAGAATTCTCGGAAGAAAAAGATAGATTATTTGTTAAACCGGGCTGTGAAAATTCATATGCCCGGTGAAACATTTTTATAAGCTAAAAATCTATTCTTTCCAGGAAAGAGGAGAGATAACGACAACGAATTCTCCCTTAAGAGTTTTTTCTTCAAGCTCATTTAACAAATCGGCCGGTTTACCTTTCCAAACTTCTTCGAACTTCTTGGTTAATTCCCTGCAGACCGCAATTTCTCTTTCCGGCATATATTCGTTCAGTTCGGTAATAAGTTTTTCAATTCTGTAGGTAGATTCGTAAAGAACTATCGTTTTGTCTGTAATAGCCAATTCTTTGAGCTTTTTTTGTCTCCCTTTTTTCTGAGGGAGAAATCCTTCGAAAATAAAGGAATCAGTCGGTAATCCGGCAATGCTAAGTGCTAAAATAGCGGCATTTGCCCCCGGAATCCCTATAACCACTATATCATTCTTATGAGCTTCGTTAACGAGCCGAATTCCCGGATCGGATATGCAGGGAGTTCCCGCGTCGGAAACAATGGCGCAATTATCGCCGGAAAGAATTCTGGAGATAACCTGAGAGATTTTTTTTTCTTCGGTTCTCGCGTTAAAAGAATAAACTTCGTTCGTTATTTCGAAATGATTTAATAATTTTTTGGTTACCCGGGTGTCTTCGCAAATGATAAAATTAGCTTCCTTAAGAGTATTAATGGCTCTGAAAGTCATATCATCCAAATTACCGATGGGAGTAGCAACAATAAAGAGTTTTCCGTAGCTCATAGTGTCCTTAAATTCTTTTTCGAAATGTAATGGAAAGGAATTAAAATAAAAAATAAAGGACTTGCTTTTTTACAAGTAAAAATGTTATACTGTCCATAACATTTAAGGGATCTAATGTCAGCGTCAACGAAACTTTCCACATCGGTAAAAATGTTAAGCTATTTAGCGGAGTCGCATCCGGTTCCTAAGAGTAGCAAAGAGATCTCCGAAGCGATAGGTATAAACGCCTCGAAATTAAGACAATTATTATCGATGCTTTCGAAACAAGATATTGTTTCCAGTAAGGAGGGAAAAACCGGAGGATTTGTTCTAACGAAGAATCCGGATGAAATTCATCTTCAGGAAATATATTGTGCCATCGAAGACAGGAAAGCATTTCATCTTGATGTAAACAGGACGAACGCGGTTCTGAATAGTGGCGAAAGATTCAATGACTATTTCTCATGCCTGTTTTCGGAAATACAGGTGGAAATTGAGAAAAAGATGCGAATGATAACACTAAGATCAATTATGGAGAAGGTAGGAAAAGAGGTAAATTTCTAGAGAACTAATACTGATTTATTCCGAATAAATAACCTAAGTTAAAAAATAACAAAAGGGTAGAAGAATGGAATTCTTAAAAACATTAGGTATCAAAGAAAAGAACCTTGGCGCTTCAACCGGATTGGAATGGTATGGATCCGAAGAAGGAAGTGAGCTAAAGATTTATTCCCCGATTGACGGAAAGTATATCGCATCAGTATTTCAAGCCAGTGAAGATGATTATGAGAAGGTGGCTGAAAAAGCCCACGAAGCGTATTTGCAATGGAGAAAAGTACCGGCGCCAAAAAGAGGTGAGATTGTAAGAAAAATCGGCATGAAATTGCGCGAATACAAAGATCCTTTGGGAAAACTGGTTACATTGGAAATGGGTAAATCTCTCCAAGAGGGCTGGGGTGAAGTTCAAGAAATGATAGATATCTGCGATTTCGCCGTAGGCCAGTCAAGACAATTATATGGTTTCACAATGCATTCCGAAAGACCGATGCATAGAATGTATGATCAATATCATCCGCTAGGGATCGTAGGAATTATTTCCGCGTTCAATTTCCCTGTAGCAGTGTGGTCATGGAACGCTATGCTCGCGGCAATTTGCGGAGATTCCAATTTGTGGAAACCATCCTCGAAAACTCCTCTGACAGCTATAGCAGTTCAGAATATCGTTGCGGAAGTTATAAAAGAAGAAAATCTTCCCGAAGGTCTGTTCTCTTTGGTAATAGGCCGCGGATCCTCCGTAGGAGAGAGAATGTTAAACGATAAGAGAGTTCCTTTGGTCTCAATTACCGGTTCTACCAGAGTAGGAAGACATGCTGCGGAAGTTATCGCAAAAAGATTCGGTAAGTATATTTTGGAACTCGGTGGAAACAACGCGATTATATTAACTCCGGAAGCGGATCTGAAGATGGCGGTTCCCGCTATAGTTTTCGGAGCCGTTGGAACAGCCGGCCAAAGATGTACATCAACAAGAAGACTTATCATACACGAATCGATTTATGATAAGATTAAAGATATTCTCTTAAAAGCCTATGAAACTTTGAAAATAGGAACACCACTTGAGCAAGAATATCATGTTGGCCCATTGGTAGACAAATCAGCTGTAGAAGACTTCAAAAACGCTCTTGTTAAAGTGAAAGAAGAGGGTGGAACCGTTTTATACGGTGGTGAAGTATTAGAAGGAGAAGGCTACGAATCAGGTTGCTACGTACGTCCGGCAATTGTAGAAGCCGAAAATAAGTATGAAATAGTTCAGGAAGAAACTTTCGCTCCTATACTTTATTTGCTAAAGTATAAGGGAGAAGTTGAAAACGCGATTGAAATTCACAATGACGTTGTACAGGGTTTATCATCGGCAATATTTACTACAAATCTTAGGGATGCCGAAGAATTCTTGTCACATTGGGGATCCGATTGCGGTATAGCAAACGTAAATATCGGAACAAGCGGCGCAGAGATAGGTGGAGCTTTTGGTGGCGAAAAAGAAACAGGTGGCGGAAGGGAATCCGGATCGGATGCCTGGAAAGCTTATATGAGACGCCAAACCAATACTATTAATTATGGAAAAGAGCTTCCGCTAGCTCAAGGAATAAAATTCGATATATAAGTTGTTTTAAGGAGAAAGTTGTTCCGGAAAAGAGAATTTGAAGGGGCAACTTCTCCGAATATCAATTTTATTCAAGTAATTCACAGCCGTGGGGCCAAGAGAGGAATAAAGGAATAATAATAATCCAATAATGAAATTATTTCCTTATCGTTTCGCACAATAATTCTATTTCACGTGCGACAAAGGCCCTGTTCTTAAAATTTATGGAGACGCTATATGGAAAAAATACTCGGGATAAGGAGGGAAGATAAAAACCTCTGGGAAAGACGCGTTCCACTATTGCCGAAGCACGTTGAAGAATTAAAAGAAAAATATAATATAAAAACTATTCTCCAACCATTTGAACGCCGCGCCATTACACAAGAAGAATATCTTGCCGCAGGGGCGGAATATGACGAAAATCTCGAAAAATGCTCTACAATACTTGCCGTAAAAGAAATACCTCTCGATATTCTTATGGCAGATAAAACATACCTTTTCTTTTCTCATACCATCAAAGGACAGGCTTATAATATGCCGTTATTAAAGAAATTGATGGATTTGAAATGTACTTTAATAGATTATGAATGCATAAAAGACGAAAAAGGGAGAAGATTGGTCTTTTTCGGAAGATACGCCGGTTTAGCCGGAATGATAGACGCTCTGCACGGTTACGGACAAAGATTATTGGCGAAAGGATATGAAACTCCTTTCTTACAGATAAAGCCCGCATATAAGTATAAAGATTTGGATGAAGCGAAAAGAGAAGTAAAAAAGGTCGGGGAAGATCTCGCGATAAACAACGGACTTCCTAAAAACAAAATTCCTTTGGTATTCGGATTCACAGGATACGGTAATGTAAGCAGAGGAGCGCAGGAAATATTCGATCTTATGCCACATGTTGAAATAACTCCCGATGAGTTGGAAACATTAAAAGAGAAGCCCGATAATAAATTATACAAAGTAGTTTTCAAAGAAGAACATATGGTTGAGCCGAAAGATAAGAATGATAAATTCGAGCTTTTGGATTATTTCAACCATCCGGAAAAATATGTTTCGAAGTTTTCGAACTATATCCCTCATCTAAGCGTTATAATAAACGCGATATTTTGGAACGAACAATATCCTAGATTTATTACGAAAAAAGATATGAAAGAAATGAACGAAATGAAACTGGATCTTGTTTGTGATATTAGTTGCGATATAAATGGCGCCGTAGAGTTTACGGAGAAAGCAACGGAATCGGATAATCCGGCATATGTTTATAATCCGTTCACAGACCAAATAACCGACGGTTACGAAGGGGAAGGAATTGTAAATATCGCGGTAGACAATCTTCCTACGGAATTACCTCGTGACGCTTCGGGAGAATTCGGCGAAGCGCTATTTCCTTTTATTCCGGGAATAGTAAACGCCAAAATGAACGGAAGCTTTGAAACATGTGAATTACCTGCTCCTATTAAAAGGGCAGTTATTCTCTACAAAGGAGAGCTTACCCCGGATTATCAGTACCTAAAGGAATACCTTAAATAAAATAGATAAAGGACCGAGACTGAAAAGCCTTCGGTCCTCTTAAGGTATCGATTCAAAAATATTGGAGGGAGATATTTATGAAGAAGGTACTATTATTAGGGGCCGGTTTGGTTACAAAGCCTCTCGTACGTTATCTGTTAGAACAACCGGTGGTTTCGGAACTTATTATAGCCACCAGAACGGTTTCCAAAGCCGAGAAACTTCTTTCCGACCATCCGAAAGGTAAGGCATTAAGCTTAAATGTGGAAAATGATCATGAATTGGAAAAACTTGTCGCCGAAAGCGATATCGCGATAAGTTTACTTCCGTATACTTTCCATGTTAAAGTCGCAAAGTTCTGTTTAATGAACAATACTCACCTGATTACCACTTCGTACGTAAGTCCGGCAATGAAAGAATTGGATAAGGAAGCAAAAGAGAAAAAGATTTTATTAATGAATGAAATCGGCCTTGATCCGGGAATAGATCATATGTCGGCGATGAAAATAATCCATAACGTCAAAAAGGCCGGAGGAAAGATAAAATCTTTCGAATCGGTATGCGGAGGTTTACCTGCTCCCGAGGCAAATGATAATCCATTCGGATATAAGTTCTCATGGAGTCCGAGGGGGGTAGTAATGGCAGGAAGAAATAATGCTCATTTTCTTTCGAACGATGAGGAAATTACTATTGAGGGAAAGGATTTATTTAAGAATAACTGGCTGAAAGAGGTGGAAACTCTAGGAGAGTTGGAGGTATATCCGAATAGAGATTCTATGGGCTATAAAGAATTATACGGATTGAATGATGCCCATACTATTTTCCGGGGAACATTTAGAAATCAAGGATGGTGTGAAACTCTCTATAATATTGCCCGCTTGGGATGGTTAGATGATAAAGAAAGAACAATCTTGCTTGGGATGCCATTGTCCGATATTACAGCAACCTTAATAGGGGAACAAAGTCTTGATTGGCTAAAAGCTAAAGTTTCAGATAAATTAGGAATAAGAATCGACTCGGGACCGATTCAAAATATGGAATGGCTTGGTTTATTTAGTGATGAGATTCCGAAGACTAATCCGCCAACATATTTGGATATATTAGCGAACAGAATGTTGGAGAAGATGGCATATAAGGAAGGAGAGCGTGATATGATTATTCTTCAGCATGATTTCGAGGCTGAATATCCGACAGGAGAAAAAGAACAAATAGTTTCTTTGATGATAGACTATGGAATTCCATACGGAGATAGTTCAATGTCCAGAACGGTAAGTTTACCGGCGGCGATAATGACAAAATTATTAGCGGAAGAGAAAATTACATTAACGGGAACACATATCCCGAACATGCCGGAAGTTTATCTTCCTGTTTTGGATGAGTTGGAAAGAATGGGAATAAAGATGAAAGATACGATTACTAAGATTTAGATATAGAATTAATATAATAAGAGAAAGGCCATGAATAATGATATCATGGCCTTTTTTATTCCATCCGACGTTAGCTTTTTTGTATATTTAAGTTCAATAGTTCAAACTTCTTTATCCGGATCGAAATGAATACTCGTAACCCCTTTTATTTTCTTCTAATACTGTTAATTAGTTCAATAAGTATTTTTGCGCAAAAGAATTTCCAATCTGAGATTGAAGGTACTTGGGAAGGGCAAATGTCAATGTTTAAATCGGGAAAGGTCTATGATAGTGTTGATGTAAGATTGACAATAAAAGAAATACCCGATTCTAATAAATGGATATGGAAAACTGAATATCTTTCCGAAAAGATGCCTATTGTAAAAGATTATCGCCTGGTGTTGAAAGATAAAGAGAAAAATATATATAGTTTTGACGAAGGGGACGGAATTGAGTTGAACACTTTCCTTTTCGGGAATAAGTTATATAGCTTGTTTGAGACTTCGGATATATTTCTAACTTCTACATACGAGTTAAAAGGAAACAAATTGATTTTCGAAGTAACATCCGGTAAGAAAATTGAAGCAGAATCTGTAGATGTTACAAATTATTCGGTCGATTATTTGCAAAGAGTAGAATTTCGAAGAGTGCAGGTAGATAGATAAGAAAAGGAGAATAACGTGAAGTTTGGTGTAATATTCGATATGGATGGAGTAATAATCGATAGTAATCCTTATCATAAGAGAGCATGGAAGACATTTTGCATGGAACATGGCATCATGCTTAGTGACGAAGATATGGAGGAGAAAGTTTTCGGCAGAACCGGAGTAGAAGCTCTATCGATATTGTTTGACAATAAATTGACTCAAGAAGAGATTGCGAAGTATGTTAAGGAAATTGACGCTAATTACAGAGTCTCCTTCGCGAAAGATATAAAACCTCTCCTCGGATTAATAGATTTCCTGGATAATCTTAAAAGTAATAATGTTACTTGCGCTATAGCCACTTCAGCGCCGACGGAGAATGTCGATTTTGTAATGGAGAAAACAGGAGTCCGTGATTATTATAAAGTAATAGTTGATAATACCGGAATTGAGAAAAGTAAACCTAATCCGGAAATATATTTGAAAACTGCGAATTTATTAGGGATATCTCCGGAAAACTGTATTGTTTTCGAAGATTCTATGTCGGGAATTCAAGCAGCCCAAAATGCCGGTATGAAGGTAATAGGAATCTCTACAACTCACACTAAAGAGGAATTAGCCCATACTGATTATGTTGCTGAGGATTTTAACGAGATAAATCTCTCAATACTCTCCAAAATCTTTGAAAATCAAGTAAATTGATCAAAAGAAACTCTGAATCCGGAAATTCGATTTTGTTTGATTAATAGTATTCCTATTCTATTTTAGAAGGATATTTATTTCACCGACTGGATTTGAAATGAATTATCCTGACAAAATCAAAATGACTTGTTCGCATCTATGGCGGATTGTTCTATTAGCTTTTCTTTTTGGGGCTGGTTTGGTTTTAAGTAGGATAATCTTCCATATGATAGGAATATCTCCTGCAAGAATGCCTAATCAGGCGGAAGAGGAAATAGCCGTATATTACTTATTTTCAGGTGGACTATTCTTGTCTCTCTTTCTATATCCCTTTTTTCTGAATCTGAAAGGAAATATTGTCAAAAGAGGAATAATTATATTCCTTTTCTTATATCTTTATTTCGGAATAAGTGATTCCCTGGAAAGTGCCATATATTCCAGCTACAAAGGTTATTATCAGATGATGTTAATCTTGATAATCCCGATTCTTCTTTATTCATTCATGAATTCATTTTTAACTAAGCCATTCGTAAATCGGAATTCCGGTGAAATTAATCTTCTTGGCAAATTTGGGAAATATAAAACAAAAGATCTTTTACTCCCCGGAATATACGTATTAATAACGTTTCCGATAATCTATTTCATATTAGGGAGCATAGTTGCACCATTTGTTTCGGTGTATTATGAGTCCGGTAATATAGGCTTGGAATTCCCCGGAATCGGAACAATAATACTAATTCAGTTAGTTAGGAGTTTACTATTTCTCATATCCGGAATAATCCTTTTGGATAATTGGAACGGGAGGAGAAAGAGTTATATTGTGCTATTTGCCTTATCCCACTTCGCGTTAATTTATTCTTATGATATAGTTCTGGCATATAAGCTTCCTATCGAATTATTAGTAATCCATGGTATAGAGATTCTAATGGATTCCTTTCTATATAGTATAATCTTTGTGAAATATCTATGGAAACCGATTAAATTGTGATTTTTCGCATAAGGAAGAATAGAATTCTTATCAGATGTTGGAATTATCTCTTCTCATAATTGAAAATAGAGAATCATCTCTTAGAAAATGAAAGGGTATGTAAGAGGAAAAATAAACGGATGGTATTTCCTTCGTATGGTTTTTATTATAATTATCGATTTTAATGATAATTAGCTGATGAAATGTGGTTGCATTAGTTATGAATAAGAAAGGATAAATTGTCCCTTATTTGAAACAGAACTAATATTAGATTTCAATTATTGGGAAATTAAAAACTCTATTTCTTATAGATAGGAAACTTAGTTTTGCTAAACGTAAAAAGGTATGCGATTATTAGTGAATTAACAAATCCGGACAGTGGCATATAATTTGCAAGTGAGATTACCTTCATATAAATCAATAGGATATGAGAATGCACACAGAAATATTCAGTAAGTACACGAAGAATGATAGGGGCAGTTTGATTGCGCTGCTTCAGGATATCCAGGATATTTATGGGTATTTACCGGAATCCGCAATGCAAGATACAGCGGATTTCATAGGAATGCCATTAAGTGGTGTTTATGGTGTTGCTACATTTTATAATCAGTTCAGACTAACTCCATTAGGAAAGAACGTTATTAGAGTATGTAGAGGTACTGCATGTCATGTTAAGAATTCCGCTAATATTTTACAGACATTGGAAATGGAGTTAAACATAAAAGCAGGTGAAACAACCAGAGATAAACTTTTTACGATCGAAACGGTTGCGTGCATCGGCGCTTGTAGTATTGCACCGGTTATAAGTATTAATGAGGAATATTACGGTAGATTAACCGTTAAAGAGATTCCTAAAATCATTAACAAATACCGCCGCGAGGCAAAAGCAGCGAAAGAAAATGAAAACACAAGTGTAGGTGCCCAATGAAAAGTTTTTTAGAAATAAAGTTTAAAGAAGGATTTCATTCTCCTGAAAACCCGATTCCTGAGTTTATTGCTCATTGTACTAATCCTTCACTCAATCCGGGACAGGAGAAAGAGGTTGAATCATATTTGAAATGCTTAAAATATGAAGTACACGAAAAACCTCTTATTTTCGTTGGAATGGATACTTCCGGTTTGGCTTCCGGCGCCGGAAAGGTAAAGAACGCTATTGAAGCGGAATTAGAAAAAGCTGCGATAGATGCTGAAGTTATTGAGATGGGTGGTATTGGAAACGGAGCTATTGAGCCAGTAGTAGATATCAAAATTCCGGGGAAAGACAGAATAGTTTACGCTTCGGTTACTCCGAAAGATGTACCGGAATTATTAAAGAAAGCTGTAGTAGAAAAAGAAATATATACAAAGAAGGTTTACGCAACTTACGGTGAATCTTCTAATGAATTACAAAACATCAATGAAACACCATTTTTTAGACATCAGAAAAGAGTTGTCCTAAGAAATTGTGGAGTGATTAATCCGAATCTAATTGACGAATATATAGCAGTCGGTGGTTTTAAAGCTTTGGATAAAGCTTTAAGAATTATGCAACCGGATGTAGTAGTAAAAGAAATTTTGGAAAGTGGTTTGAGAGGCCGTGGTGGCGGTGGTTTCCCGACTGGTAAAAAATGGGAATTCGCTCATAATCAGAAAGCCGATCAAAAATATATTGTTTGTAACGCAGACGAAGGAGATCCGGGCGCGTTCATGGATAGATCGATATTGGAAGGGGATCCGTTCCAATTGATCGAAGGAATGATGATAGCCGGATATGCAATTGGTTCTTCTTTCGGGTATATCTATTGTAGAGCAGAGTATCCCTTAGCAATAGAAAAATTAGAAAATGCGTTGAAACAATGCCGAGCATATGGTTTACTCGGAAAAAATATACTAGGAAGCGGTTTCGATTTCGAATTGAAAATAAAGAAAGGAGCCGGCGCTTTTGTTTGTGGTGAGGAAACTGCGTTGCTAGCATCAATCGAAGGATTGAGAGGAATGCCTAAGCCTCGTCCACCTTATCCAGCAGTTTCAGGATTGTGGGGAAAACCGACAGTAATTAATAATGTGGAAACATTGGCAAATATTGCTACCATTATTAATAACGGAGCGGAATGGTTTTCTTCAATCGGAACAGATTCCAGCAAAGGAACAAAAGTATTTGCGTTAAGTGGTAAAATAGCAAATTCCGGATTAGTTGAAGTACCAATGGGTGTTTCCTTAAGAAAAGTAGTTTTTGATATTGGTGGCGGAATTCCTGACGGTAAAAAATTCAAAGCGGTTCAAATAGGTGGCCCATCCGGTGGATGTCTACCGGATCAGGTAATGGATACACCGGTAGATTACGAATCATTGAAGACTGTTGGCGCAATGATGGGATCAGGCGGATTCGTTGTAATGGACGAAGATACTTGTATTGTTGACGTCGCAAGATTTTTCTTAACATTTATACAGAATGAATCGTGCGGTAAATGTGTTCCGTGTAGAGAAGGAACAAAACGCATGTTAGAAATTATAGATAGAATTACAAAGAATTATAATTCCAACGGAGATTCAACCGAAGCTCTACAGAGATTCAAAGGAATTATTCATCTTAAAAGGCTCGCTGAAGTCATTAAAGACACTTCTCTTTGCGGTTTGGGACAGAGTGCTCCTAATCCGGTTCTTTCAGGACTACATTATTTCAAAGAAGAGTATGAAGCTCATATTTTCGACAGAAAATGTCCTGCCGGCGTATGTAAAGAATTGCTTACATATTCTATTGATCCTGATATGTGTTCCGGTTGTGGATTATGCGCAAGAAAATGTTCTTCCGAAGCAATTATCGGAGAGAAGAAACAACCACATTACATCGTCGAATCAAAATGTATTAAGTGCGGCATGTGCGTAGAGACATGTAGATTTGACGCGATTGTTGTTAAATAAGAATAATAGAGAATTTGAATAAGGGAGTTAAGATGGTAGAATTAACCATAAATAATGTTAAGGTAAAAGCAGAAGAAGGGATGACAATCCTTGACGCCGCAAAATCCGTTGGGATTAATGTTCCTACCTTATGTCATATGAAAGATCTCTTTCCTACAGGCGCATGCCGAATTTGCGTTTGTGAAGTTGAAGGAATGAGAGGGCTGATTCCTTCTTGCGCTTATCCTGTTGCTGAGGGAATGAAAGTTCAAACAAATTCACCGAGAGTTCGTAGAGCCAGAAAAACCATTGTTGAGCTCTTGGTAGAAAACCATCCTCAAGATTGTTTGATTTGTGTAAGAAATGGTAATTGCGAATTGCAATCACTTTCAGAACAATACGGAATAAGAGAACATAGGTATGCAGGAGAGAAAAAGGATCATGCAATAGATATATCAAGCTCATCTTTGGAAAGAGATCCTGCTAAATGTATTCTTTGCGGCAGATGCGTTAGAACTTGTAATGAAATACAGAAAGTCGGCGCAATCGATTTCACAAATCGCGGATTCAAGAGTAACGTCACTACTCCTTACAATAAAGGAATTAACGTTAGTGATTGTATCCTTTGCGGTCAGTGTATCTTAGTTTGTCCAACAGCTGCTTTGCGTGAAAAGAGTCACTTGAAAGAAGTAACTTCTGCAATTAATGATAAGAATAAATTTACTGTTGTTCAGATTGCTCCTGCAGTAAGAGCTTCAGTTGGTGAAGAGTATAATTTACCAATGGGAACAAATGTAACCGGACAATTAGTAACAGGCCTTAGAAGATTAGGGTTTGATAAAGTATTTGATACTAACTTTGCTGCAGACTTAACAATCATGGAAGAAGGGACCGAATTAATCGGTAGAGTCTCTAACGGCGGTACATTACCTATGTTTACAAGCTGCTGCCCGGGATGGATCAAATATATTGAGCAGAAAAAACCGGAATTATTGGATCATCTTTCATCTTGTAAATCTCCTCATGAAATGGAAGGGGCTGTACTGAAGACTTACTATGCCAAGAAAATGGGATTAAATCCTGAAGATATATTTGTTGTTTCTATAATGCCATGTACAGTTAAAAAATACGAATCGGAAAGACCAGAATTATCCGAAGAAAAAATAGCTGATGTTGATGCGGTATTAACAGTAAGAGAATTAGTAAGATTATTCAAAATGGCCGGAATCGATTTCAATGATCTTCCTGAAGATCAATTTGATGATCCTTTGGGAGAATCGACCGGTGCTGCTGTTATTTTCGGTACAACAGGTGGTGTAATGGAAGCAGCTCTTAGAACAGCTTATTACAAATTAACCGGTAGTGTCCTTGAAAATCTTGAATTGAATGATCTTCGAGGAATGGGCGGAGTAAAAGAAGCTACAGTTAAGATCGGCGATTTGGATGTAAATGTTGCCGTAGTTAATGGTATTGGTAATGTAGATCCTATTTTGGAAGAGATTGAAAAAGGTGAATCAAAGTATCATTTTGTAGAAGTAATGACATGTCCTGGCGGATGTATTAACGGTGGAGGTCAGCCAATTCATAATAAGCCTGAAAAAGTTAAAAAACGTGTTCAAGCTTTATATGAGATAGACAGTAAAATGGCAATGAGACAATCCCATGAAAATCCGTCAGTTATAAAAATATACGAAGAATTCTTTGGTGAGCCAAATAGTCACAAAGCTCATGAAATTCTTCATACAACATATGTTGACAGAAAAAATATTAAGAAATAAACTTTAGCCGGGAGGCTGACTCAATGTCATTAGGAATAGTCAGTACAATAGGTCAGAAATGTAAGAGATGTTACTCATGCATTCGCGAATGTCCGGCAAAAGCGATACGAGTTGAAAATGGCCAGGCGGTAGTAATACAAGAAAGATGTATTAATTGTGGTCATTGTGTAAAGGTTTGTTCTCAAAACGCTAAGGCTATACTTAGCGATATTGAAAAAGTAGAGAATGAAATCCTGCCGGCGGGCGATTCTTATGTAATCGTTGCGCCGGCTTTTGCCGCCTCGTATCCTAATGATTATAAACGTTTTCCTACGGCATTAAAAAAGTTAGGATTTGGCAAAGTTATCGAAACTGCCTTCGGGGCCGATTTGATAAGTCCCGAATACGCCAAATATTTTGAAGTTAATAAAGATAAGACAATTATTAGTTCTTCTTGTCCGGCAATTTATAATTATATCGAAAAATTCTTTCCTGAGCTAGTGGATGAGATTGCTCCAATTGTTTCTCCGATGATAGCTACCGGACGTTACATTAAAGAGAATTACGGTAAGGATAAGAAAGTTGTGTTTGTGGGACCCTGTGTAGCGAAAAAAAGTGAATATGTCGATTTTGAAGTATCAGGAGCAATTGATGCTGTATTGACTTTTACTGAGCTAAATGAAATGTTTGCCACACATGAGATTAAGTTTGATGAGTTGAATGAATCGGATTTTGATCCACCTCATGCTTATTTAGGTAAATCTTTCCCTTTATCTGGTGGATTATTAAAAACATCAACGATTTCAAATGATATTCTTACAAAGAATGTTATTGTAGTTGATGGAAAAAGTCAGGTTCAAGAAATTATTCATGATATTGCTGATAAGAAGATTAATAAAAAGTTCATTGATATTTTATTTTGCAAGGGTTGTATTAATGGTCCAGCTATAGAAAGTGATTTGAATTACTATTCCAGACGTGAGAAAGTAATTAACTACATTGAAGAAAAAATGCCAAATGTAGATAAAAATGTATGGAAGAGTGAGATTTATAATAGTCGTGGAATAAATCTTTCAAGAAGCTTTTCTGAGAAGAAGCAACGTAAGCCTGCTCCTTCGGAAGAAAAAATTATAGAAATATTGGCAAAATCCAATAAATTCGAAAAGAAAGATGAATTAAATTGTGGCGCATGCGGGTATCATACTTGTCGGGAATATGCGATTGCAATTGCTAAAGGTTTGGCTGAAGAAGATATGTGTCTTCCGTTTTTAATTGAAAAGCTTGAGTTAGCATATAGTGAGTTAAAAGAAACCCAAGATCAATTGCATAGTGCCGAAAAGTTAGCTTCGATAGGACAATTAGCAGCCGGTGTTGCTCATGAGATAAATAATCCTTTGGGAACAATTCTTCTTTATGCTTCTATGTTAAAAAGGGAAGTAGAAAAAAAGAAGGAAGAAGCCCAATCTTCGGAAGATTTGTCAATGATAATCGAAGAAGCAAATCGTTGCAAAGGAATAGTTGCAAACCTTCTCAATTTTGCTCGTCAAGGAAAATTGAGAATAGGGAATGTAATTCTAAATGAGGTTATAGTTTCTGTTGTTAAAGCAACAAGGAAAAATCCTCAATTTTGTGATATACAAATTATAGTAAATGATTTATCCGGAAATCTATCAATTGAAGCCGATCATGATCAGGTTAAGCAAGTAATGATTAATTTGATTACAAATGCGTGCGAAGCAATGGAAGATTCGGAAAAGAAAGAGTTAAGAATTAAGCTCTCTGTTGAAACCGATTATCTAATCATTGAAATAGCTGATTCGGGATGTGGCGTTCCTGAAGAAAATATAAATAAATTATTTACCCCGTTTTTTACTACCAAGAAAATGGGGAAGGGAACCGGGTTAGGATTGGCTATTACCTATGGCATTATTAAAATGCATAAGGGGGATATTACGGTAAAGAGTGTTATTAATGAAGGAACTATATTTAAAATTAAGTTGCCAAAAAAAATTTCACGAAATTAAAACTTATGTGAATTAGGAGATAAAGAGAATGGAAGCGCAAGAAAAATTCAAGAAGATTCTGCTAGTTGATGACGATATCGATTTATTGGAACAAAATCAATTGTTACTTGAGAGTAAAGGTTTTGAAGTTATTACAGCGGAATCAGGTAAGGAAGGATTTGAGACATTCAAAAAAGTAAAACCTGATGCAGCAATAGTAGATTTAATTATGGAAGAACAAGATGCTGGGTTTGTTCTTTGTCATAGAATAAAATCAACTGAACATGGTAAAAAGATTCCTGTCTATATTTTAACCTCTGCTACTTTTGATACCGGTTTTAAATTTAGCGCTACAACTCCGGAAGAAAAAGAGTGGATTAAATGCGATGGTGTGCTTAATAAACCTGTTTCTGTTGAAGAATTGGTATCCAAATTAAATATTTTTGCAAAATAGAATAAAATATTGTTTTACTTTTATAAAAGTATTTATATTTTATGAAGCAAAATAATAGTATAATATTCTGTGGAAAATAATAAACCTAAAATATTAATCGTAGACGATGAAAAAGGTTTACGTGTTGGGACCGCAAGGTTACTTGAAAGTGAAGGCTATCATGTTTTTACCGCAGAGAATGGTGAGCAAGGCATTGAGATGGGAACTACCAATGAATATGATTTGGCGGTAATTGACCTTAAAATGCCTGATGTGGGTGGACTTGATGTGTTAAAGAGTATCAAGGCATCCAGACCTAATACTGTTTGTTTCATCGCTACAGCATACGCAAGTTACGATACTGCCATCGAGGCTACTCGCCTCGGTGCGTATACTTATATACCGAAACCTTTCACACCTGATGAATTGCTTCATCAACTCCAACAGGGAATGCGACAAAGAAAACTTCTACTGGAAGCCGCACTACTGAAAAAGGAACGAGAAGAAAATCTGTTGGAGATCGCCCATGAGAAAAGCCGATTAAATACGATAATAGAATCCATTAGTAGTGGTGTACTATTAGTGAATAAATCGGGTGAACTCGTCTATTATAATAAAGCTACTCTCCGTAAACTTAGCATCGATGGACTAAACATCGGTGAGTATGTACTTGATAAATTACCTTCTAAGATTAGTGAAATCGTTAAAGTATTTCTCGAATCGGATGAAGAAAGAAAGAATTCAGTAACTACCCAGCTTGAAACTATTCCAAACGGTCAGATGTATGTGGACGCAACTTGCTCTCCAGTTCCGCACCCTGACGGTAGTTTTGCCGGCGTGGTAATAGTTCTAAAAAATATCACCGAATTTAAGAGAATCGAGTTGATCAAATCGCAATTTGTTTCTATGGTCGCTCACGAATTAAAAACTCCTGTCTCTGCAGTCCTCGGTTTTCTTAGAATTATTCTCGATGATAGTATTGATGTTTCATACGAACAGCAACAAAAATACCTTTCCCGATCTGCTGTTCGGTTACAAGGCTTGCTTGATCTTGTTAATGATCTTCTGGATATCTCACGAATGGAATTGAAAACGAAGCAAAGAGAACTACAAGAATTAGATTTGAAAGAGATAATCGATTCCACAGTTCAATTCCTCGAATTCGAACTAGATAAGAAGGGCTTATCCGTTAGTGTTGATATTGAAGAAAATCTCCCCAAATTAACTGCCGATCATGGTGAAATTACTAGGTTGTTTACAAATCTGTTAAGTAATGCAATAAAGTACAATAAAGATAACGGCCAGATATTTATTAAGATCCGACGTAAGAAGGATTTCATAGTCTCAGATGTAGCTGATACCGGTATTGGCTTGAAACCGGAAGAGAAAGATCGTCTCTTCCATGAATTTTTCCGCGCTAAGAATAAAAATACCCGCGGAGTTAGTGGTACCGGTTTAGGATTGTCGATTGTAAAAAGAATAGTCGAAGCATATCATGGTAAGATAGAAGTAGAGTCTGTTTACGAGCAGGGCACAACATTCTCTATTCATTTACCGATTAACAAATAAACACTAACTTAATTAGTGGGAGAAGACTATGGCATTAATCGCAATTATCGATGACGATCCGGATATCATTGAAGCCACGAGCTTGGTTTTAAAGTCCAAAGGATATGACGTCATTTCAGCTGGTGATCCGGATGAAGGATTCCGGATTGTTGCCGAAAACAACCCAGATCTCATCATTCTCGATGTAATGATGGATGAACCGGATGATGGTTTCTTCTTGGCTCAGAAGTTCAGACGAGAAGAGATATTCACTCCGATCTTAATGTATACCTCTGTTTCTAAAACAATAGGTTTTGAATATGCTGCCGGTGAAATGGTTCCGGTAGATGATTTTGTGGAAAAACCTATTTCTCCTGATCAATTAGTTGAAAAGGTGGAAAACCTGTTAAAGAAGAAAGTAGAAAAGGGGAGCATTTAATATGTTGGTAGTTGAAAAAAATTCTTTAACTAGTGAAATTGAAAAATTAGTTGAAAAATATGGTAATGAGAGAACAGCTCTCCTTCCTATCTTGCAGGATATTCAACGCAAACATAAATATGTTTCCGAATATGCTCAACAGGAAGTTGCCAGATTCCTCGATATTCATCCCGTTGAAGTCTATAGCGTTATCTCTTTCTATTCTTTCCTTTATTCCGAACCAAAAGGAAGAAATATTGTAAGGTTATGCCAAACCATAACTTGTGATATTCAAGGAAAAAAAATGATTGCAGAAGCAATCGAAAGAGAATTGGGAATTCAATTCGGTGAAACTACAAAAGATAGCCGAATTACTTTGGAATATGCCAATTGCCTTGGTATGTGTGATCAAGGTCCGGCTATGTTAGTAAACGATGAAGTTTACACACATCTAACTCCCGAAAAAGCTGTAGAAATTTTAAACGATATCAAATAGAGGTGAATATCAATGGAAAATATCTTAACCAAAAGAGAAGGCGCAGTTATATTTTCCGAATATACACTTGGCGAGGGAATTAAAAGAGCGATTGATTTAGGTAGAGAAGGAGTCTTAGGAGAAATAAAAGAATCGAAATTGAAGGGGCGTGGTGGTGCAGGATTTCCAACCTCAACTAAGTGGATGTTAACTGCTGCCGCAAAAGCGGACAAAAAATATGTTGTATGTAATGCCGACGAAGGTGAACCAGGTACTTTTAAAGACCGAGTTCTTCTTATGGAATATCCCGAATTGGTTTTCGAAGGGATGGTAATCGGTGCCTACACCATAGGAGCTCAAAAAGGATTCCTATATTTAAGAGGGGAATACGAGTATATGTATAACTCTCTGCAAAACTATCTTCAGAATATGAGAATTGATAATCTACTTGGTGATAATATCCAAGGTATTGAAGGATTCAATTTTGATATCGAAATAAGACTTGGTTCCGGAGCCTATGTTTGTGGCGAAGAGACCGCTTTAATCGAATCTCTTGAAGGCAACAGAGGGGAAGCAAGAAACAGACCTCCTTTCCCGGTAAGTACCGGATACCTTCATAAACCAACAACTGTTAACAATGTTGAAACATTTGCTGCTGTTTGTCACGTTGTGACTAAAGGTGGGCAATGGTACAAACAGCATGGAACCGACAAATCAACAGGGTCGAAATTGTTCTCGGTTTCCGGGGATTGCGGAAAACCAGGAGTTTATGAATTACCTTGGGGGACAACAATTACTCAATTGTTGGATCTTGTAGAAGCTAAAAATACTAAAGCTGTTCAAGTAGGAGGTGCTTCCGGTGTTTGTTTGCCTAAATCACAATTCGACAGATCATTGGCATACGAAGATGCCGCTACCGGCGGATCCATCATGATTTTCGACGAAAGCAGAAGTATGGTTCATATCATGAAAAACTTCATGGAATTCTTCGTAGAAGAAAGTTGTGGCCAGTGTACTCCATGCCGTGTTGGTAATGTAAAATTACTTGAAGGTATTGAAATGTTAGAGAAAGGTAACTTCACTTTCGCATACATCAATAAGCTGAAAGATTTGGCTAAAACAATGCAATTAGCCTCAAAATGCGGATTGGGACAATCAAGCCCGAATGCATTTCTTTCGATTTTAGACAACTTCAAGGATGAAATATTCAATAGCGGTTACGGAGGTAGAAATGGACAATAAAGATACTTCAAGGGCTCCTGAAAGCCAAAAAGCTCATTCGTTCGAGAAATCCGCTCCTACTAATGGAATCGGTGCAATGGTTTCAATTGAAATCAATGAGAAAAAAGTATCTGTACCTCTTGGGACAACTATTCTCGACGCTTGCAAAATGAATAAAGTGCATATCCCGACCTTATGTCATCATGATGATCTTTGCATCGCAGGTGTATGTCGTTTATGCGTTGTGGAAGTAGAAGGAATGAGAACATTGCAGGCAGCTTGTGCTTTCCCTATAACTTCCCCGATTAAAATTAAAACATCATCTCCTCAAGTAAGAAAAGCTCGTCGTCATATTCTTGATTTGATGATTAGTGAACACTACGGAGAATGCTATTCTTGCGTAAGAAATAACAATTGCGAATTGCAAACTTTAGCTAAAGAATACGGCGTTGACAGTTATTCTTTCGGACATGTTAAAGAATCACAACACCAGATCGATAACTCTTCTTTCGCTGTAGTAAGAGATATGGACAAATGTATTCTCTGTAAGAGATGTGTTCGTACATGTATCGATCTTCAGGAAGTTGGTGTTTTGGAAGCTGTTAATAGAGGTGACAAAACTACTATTAGCACATTTATGGATAAACCGTTGGCCGATGTTATTTGTATTAATTGCGGTCAGTGTATTAATCGATGTCCTACCGGAGCATTGCACGCTAATGATCCTTCGGATGAAATCTGGGCTGCTATTGATGATCCGACTAAGCATGTTGTAATCCAAACCGCTCCATCTCCGAGAGCAGCTATCGGGGAAGAATTCGGCTTACCTGCCGGGCATTCTATGACTGGACAAATGAACACGGCATTGAAACGTATTGGTTTCGATGGTGTATTCGATACAAACTTCACTGCTGATCTAACGATCATGGAAGAAGGAACAGAGCTGATTCTCAGATTATTCAAGGCTCTGGTCGAGAAAGATGAAACTGTCGCTCTCCCACAGTTCACTTCGTGCTCACCGGGGTGGGTAAAATATATTGAGCACTTTTATCCTAATTACCTGCCTCACGTGAGCTCGGCCAAATCTCCTCAGCAGATGTTTGGTGCTTTGCTCAAAACTTATTATGCCGAGAAAATGAATCTTGATCCGAAAGACATAGTTTCTGTGGCTGTTATGCCATGCGCGGCTAAGAAGTACGAATGTAATCGTCCGGAAATGGATGATTCGGGTTACAAAGATGTAGATTACGGGTTAACTACCAGAGAAATGGCTAAGATGATAAAAGAAGCTGGTATCCATCTTCCTGAAATGCCGAAAGCTCATTTTGATAGTCCGTTCGGTGACGCCTCAGGTGCCGGATTGATATTTGGCGCAACCGGTGGTGTGATGGAAGCAGCTATTCGATCTGTAGTTGAATTCGTTCTCGGAAGAAAGGTCGAAGATATCTTCGAAAACGCGAATGTTGAAGTAGTTCGTGGATTTGATGGTGTTAAATATGCAGAAATTCCTATCGGAATGGAAGTAGGGCCTGTTCCAGAAATTCTAAAACCATTAGTACCGAATTGGGAT
This sequence comes from uncultured Ignavibacteriales bacterium, assembly GCA_942492055.1. GTDB lineage: Bacteria > Bacteroidota > Ignavibacteria > Ignavibacteriales > Melioribacteraceae > CALODP01. The sequence goes on from CALODP010000023.1 coordinate 294,358, forward strand.
TGGCTAAAAGGGGCAACTCTAAAAGTCGCTGTTTGTCACGGTACAGCTAACGCTAAGAAAGTTATGGATGATATCAAAGCCGGTGGTAAATTCAGTGAATGCCACTTTATTGAATTCATGGCTTGTCCGGGCGGTTGCCTAGGTGGCGGTGGGCAACCTATTCCTACTAATGAGGAAATCAGAAAAGCTCGCGCCAAAGCGATTTATGACGAAGATATGTCCTTGGATCTTAGAAAGTCTCATGAAAATCCACATGTACTAAGGATTTACGAAGAATTCTTACAAGATGGTCCATGCGGTCATAAGTCACATAAATTACTTCACACGGGATACACCGAACGTGGAAAATATATAGCATAAGCGCTATCATTTTAATACCGGCAATCAATTAATTTTGATTGCCGGTAATTCTTATTGTAATAATTGCTTTATATTTATTAAATTCCTACCTAAAATTTCATTCTTTTTTAACGATAGTAAGATCTTATTTGGCCCAACATTATTGATAATTACGGCAAGGGGATTGTTATATGAAAATTAAAAGGTTCAAAGACTGGGGAGTCTTTTCTAGGATACTCATATTTAGTTTAATGTTTATTTTTATGGTGTTTTTGGCTGTGAGATTTTTCTTTATGCCTAAGATTCAAGAAGTTACTTATACTAATAAGCAAGTTGCGTTGAAAAACGTACTCGAATCAGTGCATTCTTCAATTAATGATCTTTATGAAAAAAGCCTTAAAGGGGAGATCACGGAAGAACAAGCACAAAAATTATCCAAAGATATTATTCGTTCCGTTCGATTTAACGGCGGTAAAGATTATATCTATGTTAACGATTTGGAAGGGACTTGCGTAGTTTCGAATAATCTGGAAAACGAAGGACAAAACTTTTCAAATTCTCAGGATGATAAGGGAAACTATACAAATCGTATTATGTCTCAAATCGCTCAGGAAAAAGGGTGGGGATATACTAAGTTCTTTTGGAAGAAGGAAAGAGGTATCATCGGAAAGTATTATTGTTTCCAATTATTCAAGCCATGGGGATGGATAATGGTTAATGGAATATTGGAAGAGGATATTGAAGCGGAAATAGGTCAAATTACCGCGAATATTTGGAAGGTACTCTCGATAATAACAGTTATTTTGATAAATGCTTCTTTCTTTTTTGCACGATTTATGGCTAAACCTCTTCAGATTTTGCGTGATGCGGCCGATAAAGTCGCTAACGGAGATTATAATACTGTCACCTCGGTAAGTGGAGCTGCAGAGATTAAACAGCTTGGAGATTCATTTGGGAAAATGGTTGATAATATCAGACATTCCATTGATGAAATAAATGAAAAAACCGATGAAGCCAATAGCGCTGCTGAAGAGGCTCATAAAGTTAAAGAGTTAGTAGAAAAACAGAATATAGAATTACAACAGCAAACTGCGATATTGTTGGATGTCATTGAGAGATTCTCCCAAGGAGATTTGACTGTTTCTTTGGAAGGTGACCGTGACGACAGCATGGGTAAAATATTTAACGCGTTCAATGAAGCTGCTACTAATATCCGTAATATGTTTGCGAAGATTTCCGAGTTAATTCAGGCTACCGCTAGCGCAAGTCAGGAAATATCTGCTAACTCAATGGAAATGGCCGCCGGAGCTCAAGAGCAATCTATGCAAGTCAGGGAGATTTCTGCTTCTATTGAACAAATAACCAAGACAATACTAGATAGCACCAAAAACGCTGCCGCTGCTGCGGAATTCTCCAAAAATGCCGGAGAAAAGAGTCGTTTGGGGGTTGATAAAGTATACATATCTCAAGAGAAAGTTAGAAATATTTCCGAAGCTACTGCTGAGACTGAAGAGATTATCAGATCTTTGGCAAATAAAACAGATCAGATAGGTGAAATCACCAGAGTTATTGATGATATCGCCGATCAGACAAATCTTTTGGCTCTGAATGCCGCTATTGAAGCCGCAAGAGCCGGTGAACAGGGAAGAGGCTTCGCCGTTGTTGCAGATGAAGTTAGAAAGCTAGCTGAAAGAACAACTAAAGCTACTAAAGAAATAGCTGAGACGATTACTGAAATACAAGCTGAGGCACAACAAGCCGATAAATCTATGGTTCGTGCTTCCGACGCGGTTCAGGAGGGAATCAAACAAACTGAAGAATTGGCTGATGAGTTGAAGTTAATCTTAAGTGAAGCTGAAAATGTTGAGCAGGAGATTAATCAAGTCGCTGCTGCTTCCGAAGAGCATTCTGCTGCTGCTGAACAGATTGCTAAAAACATCGAGTCTATTAGTAATGTTGTCGATCAATCTTCTCAAGGATCTCAGGAAACAGCAAGAGCTTCCGAAGATTTGAGTCGATTGACTGAGGAGTTAAGCGAAAGAATAAAATCTTTCAAAATTGATGCGGCAGATCGCCATGAATACTCTGAAGTTCCTTATAATGAAAGAAGATTTTTGAATTAAGAAAACAATATAGATCTTATTAGAGAAGCCACCTGATTAGGTGGCTTTTTTATTATTCACGTATTCTATTCGAGCTTAAGGTTATATGTCTCTTATCGAAATTGACTTCGAGTGGGGAGAGGGATAGGAAGATGATCAATTATCTTTATTCCGTATTCATTTCAATTCTATCGTATTTAGTGTTAAATTGGTATTCTAATTATTAGTGAGTAATGTTATGGCTACAGATAATATAGACGGAAGAATACGTAAGAATGTCATCATCGGAAGTGATGTTAATATCGTTCAAAAGCATCATCAGAGAACCGGTGAATTGACCGAAGGATTTGTTAAGAGAATACTAACCAAATCCCCGAATCATCCCCATGGAATAAAAGTAGAACTGGAGACCGGGGAAGTAGGAAGGGTTAAAGAGATAATATTACCGATATAGTTGCAGAGCTATTCGGTTTAAGTTGATAGATTAAGAGGCGCCAGTATGTATAAGCATTTATTCGGGCCGGTTCCTTCAAGACGCTTGGGAATGTCTTTGGGAGTTGACCTTGTTCCGAAAAAAGTGTGTTCGTTGGATTGTGTTTATTGCGAAGTGGGGAAGACCACAAAGCTTACCACAGAAAGAAAAGAGTATGTGAAATATGATAAAGTCGTAGCGGAATTGGAGGATTACTTTGTCAACAATCCTGATCCCGATTATATTACCTTTTCGGGGTACGGTGAGCCTACTCTGAATTCCCGTATTGGGGATGTGTTGGCTTTCATCAAAGAGAAGAAGCCGAATGTACCGGTTGCTGTTTTAACTAATGGTACTTTGTTCAACGACCCCGAAGTGAGGAAAGATCTTCTTTTGGCTGATGTGGTATTGCCTTCTCTCGATGCGGCAACTGATGAAACACTTCTCAAGATTAACCGTCCCGCCAAAGGGATAACAGTAGAGAATTATATTAATGGCTTGAAAGAGTTTCGAAAGGAATTCAAGAATAAGTTGCAGTTGGAAGTATTTATTCTTCCCGAATACAATACTAATTCGAATGATTTGGAGAAGCTAAAGGAAGCAATTCAAGAGATCAAGCCCGATTCGATTCAGATTAATACATTAGATCGTCCCGGTACTGAAGCCGGATTGCGGGCAGCCACAAAAGAGGAAATAGCCGAGATCAATAAATATTGGGCGCTAGATAATTCCGAATTAATCTCAGCTGCCAAGGAAAGGAAGAAAATCAAATCCTACAGAAAGGATACCGAAAGCGCCATATTGGAAACTATCGTACGAAGACCATGCACCGCTTCAGATCTTTCCGATATACTGGGAATTCACATAAACGAAGTGAATAAATATCTCGATGTCCTTGCCGCCGATAAGAAGATAGAAGCCGTGGAGCAAGATCGCGGGGTGTTTTATCAAGTCTCAGGAAAGTAGTTTGTTTAATGTTTGTAGATAGAGCGCCCGCAAGAAAAAACGGGCGCTTTCTATATGGGAAGTCAAAACGCAGTCATAAACCCTGTACTCATTTGAGTGAATTCGCCATGGAAATCATACTTAATCTCACCGATAATTCTGAAATTCCTAAGCAACAGATAGCCTACATTTACTGCCATTGTTTTATAGTCAATCATCTTGTCATCCGATTCTATGTAATTGAAAAGCCCAGCGGCATACCAGCTTCCGTCGGCTCCTTCCGGCAAAAAGAGTACCTCCCCGAATCCACCGGATGTCTTAATCATCTTATTTCCGAGAAGAGCATAGTTAAGCTTATCCTCTCTGAATACATATTGTAGATTAATCTCTAAGAGATCATTGTAGGAGATGGTAACATCCGGGCCGTAAATAGTCATTCGGTTTTCCGCCTCCAATACGTCCCCCGGTTCTTGAACCTCTTCGCCGTAGTAAATGAATCCCCCTATTCTAACATATTCTCCTAGCTCTTGTGATATGCGACCGAAGTAGTTCTTGTAGTCATTGTTATCGTAGCTTCTTATCGCGTTTGCCTCTTCCAGTCCGTTTCCGTTTACTATCTCGAAGATAAGATCGGTACCCGAATCGAACCCATAAGTCAACATTATCCCACGATCGTAAGCGAGATTAGTCATACTCTTGGCTGGCCTTGATTTATAAATCTGGTAATCTTCCAAGGTGAGCCTTACTTCCCGCTTGAAAAGGGGATCCGATATTTGGAATTGTCCCACATAGATATCTAGTTCCGATCCTAGAACGTCGTTGAACATGATATAGGCGTCTTCGAGTCCTGCTACCTCACCTCGCTCATTCATATAGAAATAAAAATAGTATGCTACATCTTTCGAAAGGGCTCCTCCCGACATTAGTTTAACGCCATAGGGTGTTTTGAAATCACCATGCTGAGGTTTATCGGTTCTGTAGGTAGCATAGGCGTCCAGACGCACAGCAATAGGGAAATCCCGAATCAGAGAAAGCATATCATCACCCGTATTTAGGAAATATCTTGGCGCGGCCTTATCGGATAGGATAAAACCGTTTCCAGCAAATTCATCCCCGTACGCTTTTAATCGAGGGGCGGGTTGATGACATGTGGTGCAACTCATCTTATATGTCCTGGCAAAGGCAGGGATAGCGAATAGACTTTCGGTCAACAGAACCGAAGAGATTACAAAGAGCAGAATAAGGGAGTAACAACTTTTCATCTTACCTCCTAATCTAGTATTTCTATGTCAATTGAATATTCGTTTACTAATACCGGCCTTGATTCCTCCGCCGGAACATTAAGAAAATCGGCTACCGGTTTTACTAAAAGAGCATAATAGAGCTTTGAGACAATCTTCATCTTCCCCGATTGAGCGTCGTCCGGGATATTTAACGTAAAGGTCTCGGTCTTAGTCTCCCTCGGCGCAAAGCGGTAATCGACACCCAGCGAAGCGGTATTCCATTGTTGAATAGTCATTCTCCCCTGAGGGTCAAAGTAAGGCATTCGGAATATTCGGTCACCAAGCGGAACACCGTCTCTTTCTACTCCTTTGAAATTCGGAATCTTCTTCGGAATCCCCATGTCTTGATAAGCCAATACATCTGCCGCTATTGTATATTCCTCACCATCGAAACCCTTCTTGTCTACCGGGAGATGAATTACATTGCCGTTTGCATCTATTGCTTCCACGTGTAGCCACACAATTCTGTCTTCAACAGATCCGCTAGGGAATTTGTGCCCTGTCTTCTGATTAAATAGAGCAAGAGAGAATTTGGCGGTTTCTCCCGGCTCATACTCTTTCAGATCGGAAGTCATCCGTAGTTCAATAGTTCCCTTTACCTTTCCCGGATCATGAGCGCCGTGAAACAGATGTAAACGTGAATCCGGGTAAACAGTTCCCATCCAGGCGGTTATTCCTTCGGTCTTGGGCATGTGGCAATCCTGGCATTGAACGTTCTCTTTGGCGTAAGGCCCTTCCTTCCATTCCAGATGAGTCGATTTTACCCATACATCATACGGGGATTTTTCATTGTGACAAATGCCGCAAAAGTCCCCACTCCTATGCAGTTGAGTAACCGAAATTTCATGAACAGGGGATTCTTCTTCCGCATCCCTTGAAGAATACTTTGTGTCCCCCGGTTTAACGATATAGTTGAAATTATAGGGGATATCACCTTCGAATCCGGTAATACTGTGGCATACTTCACAAGAGACCGATTCATTTGCGCGACTCATTTTCTCAGGACGGGGAGGCGGAACATCACCTACAAGGAAAGAGATAGGGGCGTGGCAGCCATTACATCCCTCTTTAACTTCAGCAACCTTCTCATCTATTTCGGCATGAGGTACCGCGAGATCGAAATACTCTATCTCGTCCCAATGATGAGTATAGGCCTGAGACATCATAGAGTTTTGCCATTGAGCATAGAAGTCGGAATGACAAGATGCTCCGCAATACTCCGGAGTCTTAAAGTCTTCATACTTAAGGATGCTTTCTTGCGAGAATAGTTGGTTAAACGGGAGCAGAAACAGGAATAACAGGAAAAGTACTGCAATATTCTTCATATTACTCTCATCTATTTGTTATGCAAGCCATTGCGAGGATGATGAATTCAAGATAAGGTATTTTGGAATTAGTAGCAATCTTCAATAATAAAGAGAAAAATGGGGAAGAGAGGTAAAGAATTTAGTAACTTTACACCTTGGAAATTTAAGGATGATGATGAAACGAGTAATTATATATTTAGCGGTTTTCCTTTTGCCTGTACTTTATGTCTACGGGCAGACCGGGGTTATTAAGAGCAGATATGCCAATGGAAATAAAAGAGCAGAGATTTCTTACGTTAATGATATCTACGACGGAACCTCCTTTTGGTACTATGAAAATGGCAATCTTAAGGAAGAAAGGACTTATAGCCAAGGCGTAATTAATGGTTGGGTAAGGCAATATTTCACCACAGGTCTATTGGCCGAAGAGTATTTCGTTAAAGAAGGTATTCGCGATGGAATAATGAAATCTTATTATGATAACGGAGCTTTGAAGCAGGTGCGGAATTATGATATGGGGAAATTGGTTAAGACTGTCGACGTTGAGTACGACGCTAATTACGTCGCTCCCAGAGAAGCATACCGAAAAGGGAATAATCATATAGCCTCCAAAAAGGAAAATGATTTGTTTATAAGTGATGCCGAAGTCTCTCCTATGCCTCTTGGCGGACTTGAGGAAATTCAAAAGAATCTGATTTATCCCGAGCATGCTAAACTATATGGGTTGGAAGGAACCGTAACAATACTGGCCGTTATTGCGGATAATGGTGAGCCACTCTCCGTAAAAGTAGTTAAAGGTCTCGGTTTAGGGTGCGATGAAGCAGCAATCGAAGCGGTAAAGACGACTAAATTTCTACCCGGGCAGGAAAAAGGTAACCCAATTGAAGCGGAAGTTATCTTCAATCTTGAATTCAAAATAGATTCTAAAGCCTCCATCTCATACCATGTTACATACGATAAGAAGAAAGAGATTGAGATTGAGAATGAGTTGAAGGAGTATTTGAAGAAGAACCAAATAAGCGATTCCTCTGCTGGTAAAGAGAGAATGGTTGTTACCAAGAACTTCGATTGTAAAATAGAAATGTGTCCTAAAGCTAAAGGGGGTCTAAATGCGATAATAGAGAATATCACTTTCCCTGCAAACGCAATAAGAAGCGAAATAAAGGGAGAGGTTGTTATCTCAGCTATTATTGATGAATATGGCTTTGTGAAGGATACAAAGATACTCCAAGGGTTCGGAAACGGTATTGACGACGCTGTTGAAGTAGCTGTTCTTGGTAGTAGATTCGAGCCGGGTATGGATAATGGAGAATATGTAGAGGCCGAAGTTATTATTGTTATCCCAATAGACACAACAAAATAGATTAACCGTAGAATTGCACTTTTACTATAGTAGTGGCGTTAGCTCCGGCCAATGATAATTATTACGTGACAGTTAGCGCAAAGGAAGAATACTTGGTTATTATGGAACTCCACTTGTTAAACCCTGTTATAGATCAACCCATATCTGTAATAGACCTGCAAGCTATATAAAATAAACCTACCCTAGATATTCGAAAAATCTAGTCGAGATATTCGGTAAATCTAGCCGAGTAAGTGAGCATTACAGCCAGGCAAATGGAGCATTACAGCCAGGCAAATGGAGCATTACAGCCAGGCAAATGGAGCATTACAGCCAGGCAAACGGAGCATTACAGCCGGGCAAACGGAGCATCACAGCCAGGCAAATGAAGCATCACAGCCAGATAAAAAGAACAAGACATACCTAGGGGAGGAATAGGATTACCCTTAATCTAATATAGCCTTAGTTTCGAGCACTAATATTTGGGCTAAACTATAATTCCCCGATAATACTTATAAATTCTTTCTCAAGTTCTTTTCCTCTATCCCGCCCATACCATAAATGTATTTTTTCAAGTAGATCTTTTTTCTCCGGCGTTACCTTTTTCCATTCGGAGACAAGTTCCGCTAATAGTTTAGGTCTTGGGCCCCATTGAAATAGCTCGTTTCCGTTCATGTCGAAGGCGACGAGCTTTGGGATGCTTCTCGATTTACCATTATGTAGATACTGATCCATAATATCGGTATTATCGTCTCGTTTTAGAAGGCGAAGGGTAATATTTCGGTTTATTTCAGCTAGTTTCGCGATATATGGTAAAGTTTGTGCCGAATCTCCGCACCAGTCTTCGGTTAGTATCATCCATATTTGGGGATTCCGAATATCGGAGATCAACCGTACTAATTCTTCGGAAGGAGAGTATGATTTCGCTATTCTTTTCATTCTCGCCAAATTCATTCTGCGATATTCGTAGAGTGATTGTTCTGCTTCATTAAGGTTGGATTGGTTATTTATAGTAAGATATTCTTCCAGTTCGCTAATGAATTTGTTTACGTCCAAGCCTTTATGTGGGCGCTTATCTTTGAAAAATTCTTTTGACATACTACTTTGTGTTTTGTGATTTGGTTATTAGATATGATGCTTCGGAAGAGAATAGGATTCTCTTTCCCAGCTTTATTACGTTTCATGTATGGAAAAGTAAATTGTTAAAACTCTCATAAAAAATCATTAGCTTTGTGCTTTGAATATTTGACAGATAGGAATGTATATTAGTGGATTTCAGTAGAATAAAAGCTCCAAACACCTTAGTCTTGATCTTTTCGATAGTTATATTGATCGCTATCCTCACCTGGATATTGCCTTCCGGAGAGTTCAATAGAGTATTGCAGCACGGAAAGAGTGTTGTTGAGAACCAATCATATCATAGTGTTGCTTCTAATCCGCACGGACTTTACGCCATATTAATGGCTCCGATTAAAGGTTTTATCGGAGCGGCATCGGTAATTGGTTTTATTATTTTTGTTGGTGGGGCATTCGGTGTATTTCAGAAGACAGAGGCAATAGATTCCGGAATAAAATCGGTTGCAAAGGCTTACAATAGCTCAAAACTTGTTAAAAGGATGTTGATTCCTATCTTTATGATACTCTTTTCCCTCGGTGGGGCGGTCTTCGGAATGAGTGAGGAGATAATCCCTTTCATAATGGTTTTTGTTCCGATGGCACTGATATTGGGATACGACTCCATTACAGGTGTAGCAATACCTTTCTTAGGAGCAAGCGCGGGATTTGCAGGTGCTTTTATGAATCCCTTTACAGTTGGGATTGCGCAAGGAATAGCCGAATTACCATTGTTCTCAGGAATAGAATACAGGATATTTGTCTGGTTTGTAATAACCGGTGCTACAATCCTATTCGTTACCTTATATGCGGAAAAGATTAAGAGGAAGCCTCAATTAAGTCCTACGTATGATATCGATAAACAAAAGCGAAATGATCTCCATATCACCGGAATAGATGATTTCAAGAAGATGTCGGGAAGGCATAAAGCGGTGTTGATTACGATAATGTTAAGCTTTCTGATATTGGTTTATGGAGTAAGGAATCATGGTTGGTTTATAAATGAAATTTGCGGATTGTTCGTGGCGACCGGGATAATTGCCGGTTTGATAGGGAAACTGAAGCTAAATGATATTGCGATCGCCTTTATAGATGGCGCTAAGGCAATGGTAAGTACCGCAATAGTAATAGCGTTAGCTCGCGGGATATTGGTAGTAGCAACTGATGGTAAGATAATAGATACTATTCTATATTATTTATCAAACTCCATTGATGGGCTTCATCCGGTAGTTTCGTCTCAAGCGATGTTTGTTGTTCAATCACTTCTGAACTTTTTTGTTCCATCGGGAAGCGGGCAGGCAGCTTTAACAATGCCAATAATGGCTCCATTGGGGGATTTGGTAGGAGTATCACGCCAGACAGCCGTATTAGCTTTCCAATTCGGGGATGGTTTCTCTAATATGATTATTCCGACTTCAGCCGTAACTATGGGGGTATTAACCTTAGCAAACATTCCTTGGGAGAAGTGGGCTAAGTGGATAATACGGTTGCAAATACTATTGTTAGCTTTGGGGATGCTGTTGTTAATTCCCCCTTATTTCCTTGGGTGGTAATAGTTCTTCTTCCGTAAGCTCATACTTTTCCGCTTTGATAAGGCGAGCGGTTATTCTATGTTCCGGAGAAGTGAATATCTTCTCCGCGCTACCTTCTTCGATTATTTTCCCCTCATCCATTACATAAAGGTAATCTGTAAACCCTTTTAACGATTGAAAATCGTGTGATACGCAAATGAGAGATATGGAATGATGGTTCTTTATGTTTAAGAGCATCTCTTTCATTACTCTTTTTGCCGCCGGATCTTGAGCCGCAAATGGCTCGTCGAGTAGTATTAGCTTAGGATGTACGGCAACGAGTCTCGCTAAAGCAACACGCTGTCTTTCGCCACCACTTAGTTCAATTCCTCTTTTTGCGAGCATCGTAGTCGAGATATTACACAGATCCAATAACTCATTATATGAGATAAACTGATCGGCAAGTAGATGAGCTTCTTTAAGAATATCGTTAGCCTTTCGGTATGGATTAACCAGATTTACGCTATTCTGGAATAATAATTGAACTTCGCGTTTATCCAATTTGATATTCTTATATATCAATTCTCCGCCGGAAGGGGGTAGCATATTGCTGAGGAGTTTCAGTAAGGTAGTCTTTCCGCATCCTGATTTACCGACAAATCCGTTTATTCTATCCAACTCTATGTTGATGGAAATATTCTTTATTATAGAATCATCCGTAGCTTCACCGAAGCTCTTTTTGCGAGAATCCGGACTGTATGTAAGGGATTTAAGAATGATCATATCGCTTCCTCAGATAAGGAAATGAAGGTATCCGGGGTAAGGATCTTTACTATTCTTCCTTCTTTCATGTGAATTATTAGATCCGATATTCGTTTGGCGAACTCAATATCCTGGGTTGTTAATAATAAGGATCTTTGTTTTATCTTCGTATAATCCTTCAACAGAAATAGTAATCGGTTCTTTACATCTACATCAAGTGCCGATGTGGGTTCATCTAAGAGTAGCATTTGAGAGGGGAGAGCCAGCGCTAAAGCAAGTAATATTCTTTGCGCCATCCCGACACTTAGTTCATATGAATGCATTTCCCCAATTGAGTCTGAACCGGGAAGAGAAAGTTTCCCTAATATCTCATCAAATTCGGCTTTATTCGGATTTTGCATTGATAAATAGTATTCCAGTTTCTTCAACGGATCGAAGGAACCTATCGGGTCTTGGAAAACATACTTGAATAAGTTCCCCCTGATGGCAGAGAGTTCTTTCTCGGTAAGGGAGAATAGATTGTTTTCACCTACTCGAACCTCCCCTTCGATAGTAAAATCTTTCGGAAGTAATCGAGTGATTCCTTTTAAGAGGATTGATTTCCCTGAAGCGTTTTTCCCGATCACCGTAACAATAGACTTAGGAGGAACATTAAAACTAATATCCGATAGTATAATAGAACTATTCTTATGCTTTATTGACAGATTATTTATTTCTAACATTCATAAAGTCCCGAATCGAGAAAAAGGTTTTGTCATTTATTCCACAAAATAATAAATTGTATGAAATAATACGCTTATCTAATAATAAAATATCTACGATATGAAACTTTCACGAGCCCTTCCCGTAATAGGAATAATCGGATTACTATTTGTATTTGGTTGTTCCGCAGAGAAAAGAGATTCCGGCGCAATAACTGTTGGTATTGCTTCTGATGTAGAAACATTTAACCCGTTATACGCATTTAATATGACGGAAGGGAATATTACCGAGTTAATGTTTCTTTCAGCCGTGCAACATCGATGGGATAGTACAAAGGGGAGTGTCGAAACTTTACCCATGCTAGCCGAGTCGTGGGAATGGGGTAAGGATTCCACATCGTTAGTGCTTAACTTTCGGGAGGATATTAAATGGTCCGATGGAGAAAGGTTTACGGGGGAAGATTTTATCTTTTCTTATGACCTTTATTCCGATCCGATGGTTAATAGCCGACTCTTGGGAGCCTTCGATAATTACTATTGTAATTCGAAAGGTCATATTGATATTGATAAATCATTCGAGTTATTATCTCCGTTCAAGGTCTTGGTTAAGTTTCGAAGCGGCTCAGCACCTTCCTTATTCGATATTGACGCTCCATTGATCCCTAAGCATATTTTCGAAAAGATCCCACGTGATAAAATACCAACCTCTGAGTATAACTTCACGCCGGTTACTTGCGGAGCCTATAAACTTGATAAGTGGAAGAGGAACCAATACATTAGCCTCAAGGCCGATTCAACCTCATTTTTATATAAGGAAGGAATATGCGAGAAAATTAACTTCGCCGTAATTCCTGATTATAACACAAGGTTACTAAAGTTTGAAAACGGAGAATTGGATTTTACAGAGGATATAAAACCGAAAGATGCTGTTCGCTTGAAGAGTAATGAAGATATAGTAATCCGTTCTGTTAAGGGGAGAGAATTTGATTATATCGGTTGGAATAACCTTGATCCAACTGCTTATAAGAATAACGGGACTATTAAGACTCATGTTTTGTTCGGTGATAAAAGAGTAAGAGAAGCATTGACATATTGCCTTGATAGGGAGAGTATAGTGGATGAATATCTGTTAGGTTACGGAGAAATAGCGGCAGGACCTGTCTCGCCGATATTTATCTCGGAATATGATAACTCGCTATCTCCCCGAAAAAGAAATGTGGAGAAGGCTAAAGAATTATTTAGAAAAGCCGGATGGCAAGATAGTGATTATGACGGAATCCTTGATAAGGAAGGGAAGAATTTCTCCTTCAAATTGAATATCCCCAGTGGAAATCCGAGAAGAGTATTTGCCGCAAACATTTTCAAGAACAACTTAAGAGAAGTAGGAGTAGAGGCAGAGATTGTGACAATGGAGATGGGAGTCTTTATCGATAATCTCTTTAGCAGAAGTTTTGACGCATGGATGGTAGGCTGGGTAGTCCCAATTCCGAATGATTTGAACATTTCATGGAATTCGAACCTAACCGAAACTCCGTTGAATTTTGCCGGATATCGGAATAATGAGGTTGATAGAGAGCTTAAAGCAATCAGTTTGACTAACAACACAAATCAAAAGAACGCTAAGACGCGTAAGATTCAAAGAATATTAAACTCAGAGCTGCCATATACATATTTATATTGGATAGATAACATAGTATTGCACTCAAGCAGAATAAAAGGAATAGATATTACACCTCTCGGAACAATACATCATTGTTGGGAATGGAGAATAACTGATGGAGAGTGAGTGATTGAGGATCGTTAATCTCCATAACTTAATGATATTATTAAGACGGGTTATTTCGTCTTTCATAGTATTATTGGGTGTAATATCAATAGTCTTTTTTGTTATTCATATTGCTCCCGGGGATCCATCTCATAGGCTTATTTCCCCACATTTCTCAGAGTTGCAAGTAGAGAGTCTACATAGAGAATATAATCTGAACGCTCCCTTAATTGAGCAGTATTATTCCTTTATCCTGAAAGCAGTTCAATTCGATTTCGGAGTCTCGTTTAGTTACAAGATGAATGTGGTAGATGTAATATCGGAATATTTCAGCTTTACGGTTATATTTTCGTTGCTCACTTTTCTATTCCAAATAATCAGTAGTAGTTTTCTACTACTTATGGTCGTTAAAATCAACTCTACCTTCTTTGAGAAATTGTTAGACAAAATATTATTATCAAGCTATTTGGTTCCTCCTTTTGTGACAGGTTTGTTTCTTGTTTTAGTCTTTTCCGTGAGCTTAAAACTATTTCCGATTTCCGGAATATCGGCCATTTCCGGTACCGAATTTAATCTGTTAGAATTCCTTCATCATCTTTGTTTGCCGATAATAACGCTATCTCTAACCGGAACAGCGATATATTATAAGTACATGAAAGAGAGTATAACGAAGATACAAGACTCCGATTTTATCCTTTATTTAAGAAGTCTCGGATGTTCTGAAACGACGATTCTTTTCAAGCATATAGTTCCAAACATTCTTGGAACCGTGATAAATATAGCAGGCATCGAATTGGGCATTCTATTAGGGGGCGCATTAATAACCGAAGTGTTATTTGGTCTTCCCGGTATGGGAAGGTTAACAATTGACGCGATCATGGCCAGGGATTATCCATTAATAATGGGATGTACAATCATTTCATGTTTAGCCGTAGTCTCTTGCAATCTTTTAGCGGATCTGATTCGCGGTATTATTGATAAAAGAGTTCTATCAAAAATCATTGAGTAATGGTGACGAGAAGAATCAAAATATGGCATTTTGTTTTAATGTATTGGGGATTGCTTTTAGTATCTAATCTCTCCTACATTATCGAGGTATGTGCAGTTTCATTTGGAATTATTACCATGCTTATTTCCGGTAACTCTTTGGCTTTCAATCTGATTGACTTATCTCTTGTGGATATAATTGCTTCAAATTCTTTATTCCTTTTAACTCCTATAGTAATTGTAGCTCTTAGAAGGAGATCAAATTATCGCTTATCCCTACTTTCCGGAATAGGTATAATATTAGTTTCACTATTTCTCTATTCCCCGATTATTGCGCCATTTAATCCGGAATGGCATGGAAGTTTGAGAAATAATAAGTTATTGCCTCCATTTAGCTCTGTCAGTTCGGTAGTATTTGAAACGCCTGATTTGAATAGGAGCAACAATGAACTTGAGAGTTATACCGGCAGAATTACAAAACTGAAGCGAAGAGAATCGAGCAGAATAATTCCATATGATTCTACAAATGTGAAAGATGATACTTTATTTGTTTATGATATGGGCAATGTTGAAGCCATTGAAATCGACAATAGTCAGATAACCGGAGACAAACAGATTACTGTTATTAGTCAATTTCATCTACTTGGAACAGATGAGTTGGGGAGGGATCTCTTCAGTAGGATAATATACGGAACAAGAATTTCTATGACTGTAGGATTAGGAGCACTACTAGTTTCGTTGATAATTGGAGTTATTGTAGGGTTTCTAGCATCGGCAGATAATAGCCTTATCAGCTTCTCAATGAGTAGAATAATCGAGATATTCCTATCCTTTCCAGCAATATTTCTACTGATAATGATCATTGCCTTCTTTGGAAACAACCTATTCTCAGTAATTGTGATTCTGGGCTTTTCGGGTTGGATGTCACTAGCTAAGGTTGTAAAAGGTGAGATTGTGGATTTGAAGCATAAGGAATATATAATAACTGCCAGACGCATCGGGCTGAAGGGAGGAACCTTGTTTCTGCGAGAGTTGCTTCCGGTTATTCGTATTCCCATTATAGTAAATATGGTATTTCAGTTCGGAAATGTTATTTTAGCAGAAGCAGCATTAAGCTATCTTGGGTTAGGTTTAGGGAATAATTACCCCTCTTGGGGAGCCATCATACAAAGCGGACAAGATTGCCTAAGAGACGCGTGGTGGGTTTTTGCCGCCCCTGCTTTGATATTGACAGTAACATTATTGACCGCGAATGAACTTGGGCGCAGTCTTTCAAAAAGGGAAATATACTAGAGAATAAATAGATGATAAATGAAAGATATTCAATAGTTAGAAAAATCGGAGAGGGTAGGAGTAAGGTATTCTTGTGCAGAGATGAGTACTATCCTAATAAGCAATTTGCGATAAAGATACTTTCTTCAGACTCCGATTCAAAAGAGATTAATGAGTTCAAAGATGAATTTCGTACTCTTCGAAAACTGGATCACCCTAATATTATTAAAGCTTTCGAGCAGGGAACAATCTTATATTTCTCCGAAGAGGAGCAGAAGAATCACGAAATCAACATTGGTGATAGATATTATACACTGGAGTTCTTCGAAGGTTATGAGCTTTTGGAGATGCAGAGTATTAAGAATAAATATCTAAATGATATTATTAAGCAAGTCTCATTAGTACTATTCTACCTGCATCAATCAAACTATATTTATTATGATCTAAAGCCGGAGAATATCCTTGTTCGGTTTGAGAATGATAAAGTTAACATTAAGTTCATCGATTTTGGTTTGGCCAAATTCATACCTGAAATCAATGAATTTTACGTAAGAGGGTCAGCTTATTACATTTCGCCGGAGATATTAAAAAAGGAGACCACCGATCATCGTTCTGATTTGTACTCCTTGGGCATCTTGTTGTATCGATTATATTATGAAAGGTTTCCATTTGATACTTCTTCGGAAATGATGATCTATAAAGGTCATCTGGAAAATGATTTCATTTTTCCTGATTGTGGTAATCGCAATTTGGAGAAAGGGATAAGGAAATTACTAAGTTATGATCCGGGTAATAGATATTATACTTCTCTTCATTTTCTTAAGGACTTAGGAATAAATTATGAGTCAAATCTATCGGAATTAGCCCCTGCTGAAACCTATGTTGGTAGAAAGGATGAATATAATTCAGTTAAAAAATATTTATCATCAACGGAGAGTGATAAAGTATTTGTAGTAAGTGGCAATGAAAATTCGGGTAAATCCTCCTTCTTAAGACATATCTCATATAGACATGACAGAGTAGTTTACTTTGACAAAAACCTGGGTCTTGGTTCCACATCAATACTAAGAAAATTCTTAGATAAGATTCTTTTCTCGGAATTTATATATAATTCTCTAGACCAATCGATAATCCAATACATACTAAATCAGTATAAAAATAATTCTAAGAAGATTTTCGATGATATAAAATCACTGATCTCTAAGATATCATCAAAGTGTGAATTTACGGTAATATTCGATGATATTGATACTTACGATAGTCTTTTCCTGGAAATATTAGACTCAATAATCCCTATTCTCAAGGCCAATGGCGTTCATGTCATTGTTTCAGTAACAAGTCAGGTCCCTTTGCTCAAGTCTTTAAAGGATGCGAAAACTCTAAGGTTGCATACTTTTGACGATGAAGAAATCAATATGTATGTGGATAGAACGTTTGCAGCAATATTTCCGCGAGAGACTCTAAAGAGGACTATTTGCGAATATTCAAATCGTTTACCTGGTAATATTCGAGATACAGTGAAGGATCTTTTTTATTATGACATAATAAATTACGATACAGGAAGCCCGGTAGTTTCTTCAGACTCAGCAAAATTCGAATCACTGATACAAAGTAAAAAAGATATTTCCAAAGGAAGACTTAAGGAATTATCCCAAGATGTATTTACTGTAGCAAAGGTTATATCATTCTTTGATGTTCTGGTATCAGAAGAATTATTGTCGAAAGTGACTGGAATTTCATCAGACAGAATGAGCCAAATACTAGCAGAATTACGACAAAATAATATTATACTACATGAAACGAGATCGATTCTTCCAATTATTTCAAATAGAATAGCCAAGGAATCCTTGTATGATTCAACAGAGAATAAGGCTGAACAACACGCTATCATTGCTCGTATTATTAAAGACAGCTTCCCTGATTTCCCGATTCTAGAATTAGTCAGACATTTTGAAAAATCAGAGAATTATCAAGAAAGCTATGAATTGTTAATATCAGAAGTACATGAGGCAGAGAATATATTTGCATATAAGTATATGGAAGAGTTATTAACGAAGATTATACAGTTCCCGATAGATAATTCGTTGATCTCCGGAAGTAAGATATTACTTGGGAAAGTATGGATTTCTCTAGGAAAGGTAGAGAGAGCAATAGAATTATTTGAAGAATTATTAAAAACATACACACGTGATTCTTCGGATTACCGCAAGATTCAAATGTTTTATGGCAGTGCTTTAATAGGAAGCGGGAAACTAACGGAAGGAATAGAACAGTTAAACGAATATCTTGAGAATAGTAATATTATTGATAGCGAGCGAGTGAAACTAGAAATTGCAAATGCAAAATTTGACTTAAATAAATACGAAAGTGTAATAAAGATATGTAATGACATAATATCTGTTTCAAATGATTACGAACTATTAGGAAAAGCCAATAATTTGTTGGGGCTTGTAGAATTATATTTGAACAATAATCTGGAAGCTGCAATTGAGTATTTCAACACTGCCATGAGTGAGTTTCGGAATGGTAATATTCTTAGCAGAATAGCCGGAATGGAAGTAAACTTAGGCAATATGTACAATATGCTGGAGAAATATGAAATCGCAGAAAAGCATTGGAATAAAGCTATACAAATCAATCAATCGATCGGAAACCTTGAACAAGAAGGGAAAGTAATACTTAATTATGGAATCTACTATTATGATCATAGGGATTTTGAAAGAGGGATTCGGTATTATGAAAGAGCACTTAAAGTCTTTCATGGTTTGGGTAATGAGTTGTCGAAAGGATTAGCTTATACAAATCTCGGTGAGTCATATTTAGAAATCTGTGATTACTATAATGCAATTTTAAACTTGAGAAAGGGAATAGATATTTTCCATAAGACTAATAATATTGAAGAGTTATTGGAAGCATATTATCTCTTATTGAAGACTCAGTTCTTCGTTGAAGACTTCCAAGAATTTGACAAGACTTATAAAGCAATAAAAGAAATAATGGAGAGAGAGGGAAAGAACGAATCGATTGTTATCAAAATTACCATATTGTATAAATTAAAGGAATTGAAAAACAGGAAGAGGGATATAGAATTATCTCAAATACCAAACCTACTTAAAGGAATATCGAACCAATTTAATCAAAACGAATTTTTAGAATATTCAATTTTATTTGCTGAGATGATGACAAGTATAGGTGAATATAAGTTTGCTTTGTCCTTAATAAATAGTGAAGAATTTATACAAGAATCACAAAAAAATGTGTATTATAATTCAGGAAAACTTTATATTTTAGCAATAGTAGCTGAAGAATGTCCAAAAGCAAATCTTAAGTCATCAATTAGCTACATATTAGAGGCATACAAGATTATTGAAAAAGAAAGTATCTCTCTTTTAACACTGAAGATTCTATCGAAAGTAGCAAAAATATATTTGTTACGTGGGAACAGATCTAAAGCTGAATCATTTATTGTATATACAAAGTATTTGATCAAGTATTTCGCAGATATGATATCAGATAATCGACTGAAAATGATTTATCTGGAGTCGAAGGAAACTAAAAAGGTTCTTTCGGAGATAGACTATAATTAGTATTATTGCAAAATCTGACATGTAATATTTACCGCTATTATTTGTCAGATGTTCTTTTTATAATGTTTTGAGGCAATTAATGTGGTATAATTATTGCATAAATATCTTTATGGGGTCACAAAAGCGAACTTAATTTTCAATAGGGGTTCAAAATGAAAAAAATATCAATTTTATTAATTTTAGTTCTTTCCATTCTATATTTCGGATGTTCGGAAAACAATTCAATGGTTCAAGCCGATCAGTCCAATAAGCAACTAACATGGCTTGAAAAGCCATCTCAAGTAAATTCAAAGTATAATAATTCAGTTGAAGCCATTTACGAAGAATCTGAAGTAGTAATTGGGCTATTTGGCGATATTATTAGATTTGATTTCAATTATGATGAAAATCCTGATAACGGATATTTGATCAAAGGGAAACTAAGAGTTCCTCACTTTGCATTTTGGGGTGTTGAAGAAATTAAGATGACATTTGATGATCATTCCACAACTGTGAATTTTAGTCCTGACGGTGCTGTTTTTTACAGACCGCTTAGATTAACTTTGCAATATACCGAACTTGATTTGACAAATGTAAACCCGAATGACATTGAGTTTTGTTATCAAAGTGCCAATGGTGAAATTATTCCGGTTGAGTATTCCAGATTACTGGTAAATAAGCGTGAAGGTTGGGTCAAAGTTATTAACGCAAAAATTGAACATTTTTCGCGCTATGGATTTACCAAATAGTACAGAAAATCATAAGTATTACGGATAAGTTATATTTGTGAACCCCATTTATCTTCTGTACAAAAAGTGTTTTTTATTACTCTCCAATTTGGAGAGTTTTTTATAATAGAATGACATATCTTACTAATAGAGTCTTTAACAATGCAATCCAATTATTTTTATGAAATTCAGTGAATTTAAATATCAAGTTGATCGAGAAATGGACGATTCGAAACAATCTTTGATTAGTAGTGATCGTTCCAAATATCTCGAACTTATTTTAGAGATAGTTAATAAGATTAACAGCAGCTTAATAATTGACGAGGTTCTAGAACTCGTATTAAAGAATGCGATTAAATTCACTGAAGCGGAAAGAGGATTTATTGTTTTATTCGACAATGAGGCTCTTGAATTTAAATTAGGATGTGATTCGAATGGGAATAAACTGGATAAAGATTCCTTCAAAGTAAGTATGAGTGTAGTTGATGAAGTTTTTGATAGCGGTGCGTCCAAGTTTATTGAATCCGCGCAAAGTGGAATAACAAATATATCTAGCCAAAGCATTTTTAATCTTAACTTGCAGACAATATTGTGCTCACCCCTTTGTATTGGAGAGAATAAGATTGGTGTAATCTATGTCGATAGTAAGAAACTGAAGAAGATTAATAATAAAGAAATTACTGACACGTTCGAGATACTAGCCGGGCAAGCAGCTACAGCAATTAGAAATGCTCAATTGTATGAAGGACAGGTAAAAGCATACTCAGCATTACAAGATGCAAATAAACTATTAGAAGAAGCTAAGGAAGAAGCCGTAAAATCAGATAAGTTAAAGTCTCAATTTCTAGCCCAGATGTCACATGAAATTAGAACTCCAATACACATATTAATGAGCTATTCTACTTTGATTAAAGACGAAGTTAACGAGATGTTAAATGAGGAGTTGGTTGCTAATTTTGACGCAATAGATGAAGCAGGACGAAGGATAATTCGAACTACGGATTTGATTCTCAATATGTCAGAAGTGCAAACCGGAACTTATAAATATGAAAAATCATCCTTTGATTTATGTGATGAGATTCTGCTTTCACTTTTTAATGCTCATAAAGTTTCTGCTGAAAGAAAACGTTTAGAGCTGTCATTTAGATGTTCTACTAATTCTACAATTATTTCTGCAGATAAGTATTCTGTCTATCAAATATTCGATAATATTATCGATAATGCTGTCAAATTTACAATTGAGGGAAGTATCGTAATACATGTCTATTCTTCGGAAGATGGAAATATTATTGTCTCAGTAAAGGATACAGGTGTTGGCATCGCTAATGAATACATACCTCGATTATTTAAACCGTTTAGTCAGGAAGAGCAAGGTTATAATCGTAGATTTGAAGGAAATGGGCTAGGATTAGCTCTTGTAAAAAAATATTGCGATATGAATAATATATTCATCGAAATAAAGAGTCAAAAGAATGTTGGGACTGAATTATTATTGAAGATCTGCAATTTATCTTTATCAAAATGATACATTCTTTTCAAAATAAAACATTAATTTTTCTTAATATACTTCTCTTTTTGTGATAATCATACTAAATTCAATCTTTTATAATTGGCATAACTATTGTGTATCTTCTGTTTTATAATTCTGAATAGTTATGAAATTCGCTAAATTCAAAGAATCAATTGAAAACTATAACCCAGAGATATTCTTGCATCCCAAAAAGGGGAGCGCGAGAAATCTTGAATTGATATTACAGATCAATAACAAGATGAATAGCACCTTAGTTCTGGATGAGGTTCTTGAAACAGTTCTTAAAAGTGCATTGAGTTTTACTCAATCAGAAAGAGGATTTATTGTTTTGCAAAGCGATGACTCCTCTTTACGATATGCCTTAGGATATGATGATAATGGTAGCGTATTACATGAGTCCGCTTTCAAAGTTAGTATGTCAGTCATAAATGAGGTATTTGATAGCGGGGAGGCATTATTTTTAGAATCCGCCATAAGTGGGAATAACGCAAAATCAAGAAAAAGTGTGTTTTCACTAAAACTCGAGACTATTCTTTGTGCTCCTTTAATCACATCCAACAAAAAAATTGGAGTGATATATGTTGATAGCAAGAAGCTAAAAAATATCAAAGATAAAGAAATTACTGATACTTTCGAAATATTTGCCGGACAAGCAGCAACAGCTATAAGAAACGCGCAATTATTCAAAAGTCAACTCAATTCATACAACGCACTACAGCGTTCCACACGAGAGCTACTAAAAACTAAAGAAGAAGTTGAGAAATCCGATCGACTTAAATCCGAATTCTTAGCTCAAATGTCGCATGAAATAAGAACACCGATTCATGTTATTAATAGCAATGCTGCTTTAATAAAAGATGAGCTAGAGGGGAAGTTATCCGATGAGATCAATGGATGTTTTGACTCGATTTCTAATGCCGGAAGGAGAATAATTCGTACAACTGAGTTAATCCTAAACATGACCGAAATTCAAGCCGGGACTTATAAGATAAATGAATCAGAGTTTTATCTAATTAAGGATATTCTCTATAATATATATTCTGAATACGGGACTATTGCCAAAACTAAAAATCTCTTATTTCAGTTAGAAATTAATTGTAATGATAGACTGATAAAAGGTGACCGGTATTCTATTTGTCAAATATTTACACAATTGATTGATAATGCGGTCAAGTATACGGAAGATGGAACAGTTAAGATAATTATTAATAGTAAGAATGATAAAATTCTGGTGTCTGTGGAAGATACTGGGATTGGGATCTCCAAAGAATATATTAATGATATTTTAAGCCCGTTTACACAAGAAGAACAAGGTTATTCAAGATCATTTGAAGGGAATGGCCTTGGGCTAGCTTTAGTAGATGGTTTTTGCAAGCTGAATAACTTTGGATTAGATATAGAATCTCAAAAAGAAATTGGTTCAAAATTTACCGTGGTTTTATAAAATTAAACCACGGTACTTTTATTTGTTTTAAACTTCTCACATTTGTAATCTTTTCCATGCACTTTTTCATGATGTTCTACAGAGCAATTGCCTCCACCACAACATCCTGAATCTTTTTCTTTATATTTTCCTAACTTTAATACAATAAGCATTCCAGCTAAAGCAAGCGTAAAAAATACAAAAGCAATAATATATTGAGCCATAATTTACTCTCTTTCCAATTTTAATAGTTTGTCAAACATAGGAGTCTTCTTTATTACAAAATTATTATTCTCATTGTTCCTAATAATCATATATATCGGGAGTTCATTTTTAAGTGCATAATTATAACCTTCCTGAGGACCCATAACATTAATTGCTGTGGCCAAGCCATCAGCAATCGCGCATGAATCGTGAATAACTGTTACGGAGGCAAGTTTATGCGCAATTGGCTTTCCTGTTCTCGGATTTATAGTGTGTGAGTATCTTATTCCGTTTTCTTCAAAATAATTCCAATAATCTCCGGATGTAGCCATAGAGGTATTATTAAGATATACAACCTTTTGAATACGGCCGGAAATATCCGGAACAGATATTCCGATTTTCCAAACTTTGCCATATTGATTAAGGCCTCTTGCTCTGAGCTCACCCCCGATTTCAACCAAATAATTCTTAAAGGATTTTGTTTCTAAAAACTCCCCAACTACATCAACACCATAACCTTTCGCTATCGAAGAGAGATCACAGTACAGAGATGAAGTAGCTTTTTGTAAAGCAGGCGGATCTAAATTAGCAGAAATCTTATCGATTCCGACAGCTTTCATTCGATCTTTAATTTCAGCATCAGAAGGAATGGATTGAGGTCGGTTTTCAGGTCCGAATCCCCAAAGATTTACTAAAGGACCAACCGTTATATCCAAGGCTCTGTTTGTAGAAGAAGCTATTCTTTTGGCGTGGCTGATTACATTGGCAAAGTCAATAGAAACCGGGAACCATTCATTTGCCTTAAATCTATTGAATTGAGAGATCTCAGACATCTTCTGGTAGGTTGACATTTGTCGATTAACTTCAATTAAAATACTATCAATCTTGTTTTGTAAACCAATCTTTAGTGAGTCTGTATTGGTATTATTTTGTGGAATGACCTTTATCGAGTAGGAAGTTCCCATAGTGCTACCGGAAAAAGAAACAACAGGTAATGCATCTTCTTTTGGGGTACATGAGATAAGTAATAAAAATAAAAATGATGTAATATATTTTTTCATGATTCACCAATTAAAAACGGGAGATAAGATCTATCTCCCGCTTATGTAGTATTATATCAAGGGTGATTATTAACCACCGAAATCGTCATACATAATGTTTTCCGGTTCAACACCAAGACTGTCAAGCATTTTTGTAACAGCAGAATTCATGACCGGAGGTCCGCAAAGGTAATATTCGCAGTCTTCCGGAGCCGGATGATTTTTAAGATATTCATCAAACAAGACTTGATGAATAAAGCCTGTGCAACCCGTCCAATTATCCTCAGGTAAAGGTTCGGATAAGGCAATATTCCAATTGAAATTCTCATGTTCTGCCTGAAGAGTATCGAAATCCTCTTTGTAGAAGATTTCTCTGTAACTTCTTGCGCCATACCAGAATGAGATTTTTCTTTTCGAATCGAGTCTTCTAAGCTGATCGAAAATGTGAGATCTCATCGGAGCCATACCGGCACCACCACCAATAAAGATCATTTCATTATTGGTTTCTTTTGCAAAGAATTCACCATATGGTCCTGAGATAGTTACTTTGTCTCCCGGTTTCAAATTAAAAATAAATGAAGACATTTGTCCCGGTGGAACATCAGGCATTCTCGGAGGAGGGGAGGCGATTCTTACGTTAAGCATAATAATCCCTTCTTCTTCCGGATAGTTTGCCATAGAGTATGCGCGGACAATTGGTTCTTCAACTTTTGAAACATATTGCCAAAGATTGAATTTATCCCAATCTCCCTTGTATTCATCTGCAACATCGAAATCTTTATAGTTAACAACATGAGCAGGAGCTTCTATCTGGATATAACCACCGGCACGGAAATCCACATTCTCTCCGGTAGGTAATTCCAAGACAAGCTCTTTGATGAATGTCGCTACGTTATCATTAGAACGAACAGTACATTCCCACTTTTTGATATCAAAAACTTCAGCCGGAACCTGGATGCTTAAATCGCTTTTAACAGGCACCTGACATGAAAGTCTGTAATGATCTCTAATTTGTTTTCTATTAAGTTTTGAAGTCTCCGTAGGAAGAACATCTCCGCCACCTTCAACAACTCTACATTTACATTCACCGCAGGTACCGCCACCACCGCATGCAGAGGGGAGAAAGATCCCTTTCGCAGCGAGAGCGTTAAGAAGTTTTCCACCGATTGGAACTTCTAACGATTTCTCCGGATCATCATTGATCGTTATTTTCGCGTTACCTGACGCCACTAATTTTGATTTGGCAAAGAGAATTACTCCGACTAACACCAAAACAATAATTGTGAACATCACTACGCCTAGTATTACTAAACTTATTCCGTCCATCAAATTATTCCTCTACAATTGAATTCCAGAAAACAACATAAAAGCGATTGCCATTAGTCCGGCGGTAATAAAGGTAATTCCTAATCCTCTTAAACCGGCAGGGACATTACTATATTTCATCTTTTCTCTAACACCTGCCAACGCAATAATTGCCAAAGCGAAACCTGCTCCGGATCCAACGCCGAAAACAACACTTTCGCCAAAAGCATAATCACGTTCTACCATAAACAATGTCCCACCTAAAATGGCACAGTTCACGGTGATAAGAGGAAGAAAGATTCCCAATGAATTATAGAGCTTTGGTAAATATTTATCCAAAGTCATTTCAAGAATCTGGACAATCGCGGCAATTACACCGATATAGGTGATTAATCCTAAGAAGGTAAGGTTTACATCAGATAACCCTGCCCAGCTAAGAGCCCCTTCTTTTAATACGTTGTTGTAGATCAAATTGTTAACCGGAACAGTAATAGCCTGAACAACAACAACAGCGATACCTAAACCAACGGCAGTTTCAACTTTTTTCGAGACCGCCAAAAATGTACACATACCTAAAAAGAAGGCTAGTGCCATATTTTCAATAAAAACAGATTTTACAAATAGACTCAAATAATGTTCAAGCATTTCTTAATCCTCCTCAACTTGCTCTGGTTTCCAAGTTCTTATTGCCCAAATGAGCAATCCAATTAAGATAAACGCACTTGGCGCAAGTAAGAATAATCCATTAGGTACATACCATCCGCCATCTGTAGTAAGAGGTAGAATAGAAAAGCCTAATAGTTTTCCCGCTCCGATCAGTTCTCTGATTGCGCCGACAGATAGAAGTACAAAAGCGTATCCGAGTCCGTTTCCGATACCATCCAGGAAGCTTTCCATTGGGGGAGTTTTCAAAGCACAAGCTTCGGCTCTACCCAACAGGATACAGTTTGTAATAATCAATCCGACATACACAGATAACTGTTTACTAACATCAAAAGCGTACGCTTTAATTAACTGATCGGCTATAATAACAAGAGACGCAATAATTGTCATCTCAACTAATATTCTAATGCTACTTGGGATATGATTTCTGATCAAACTAATGGAAAAGTTTGAGAGAGCCACAACCGCTGTAACAGCAAGGGACATAACAATTGCCGTTTCCAATTTTGATGTAACAGCCAATGCGGAACAAATACCTAGTATTTGTAATGCAATAGGGTTATTATTGAAAATCGGATCGAGCAGAATCTCTTTAAATTTCTTCATGAGTTCCAACCTCTCTCAATTTTTCGAAAAACAGACCATAACCATCATCACCTAACCAGTATTTCACTAATTGATCAACACCTCTGGTTGTTAAAGTTGATCCGGATAATCCGTCAACTTCATAATTTACCGAAGACTCGCTGGAAGGATCAACTTTTCCTTTTATAACGGAAATCTTAACATTCCATTGATCGTCGAAGGCTTTTTTCCCATTCCAAATTTGTTTCCATTTAGGATTATCAACTTCACCGCCAAGTCCCGGAGTTTCTCCATGCTCGTAGAAAGTGATTCCTTTAATGGTCTTCAGATCTTTATCCAAAGCGATAAAGCCATAAAGAGTTGACCAAAGGCCTTTACCGTAAATAGGCATTATATACTTTTCAACTTCATCATTATTCATTACTTCGTAAACCACCATGTGGGTTGGTCTTCTTTTGATTTTCGCAATATCTTTAGCCGCGTCAATATCAGTACCATATGTTTGGTCGCCCGAAGCAACTTTTATATCAAAAGTAGTTGGGTTCAATACATCATTATATTCGCTTTCATTTAGAATAGAGCCACTTTTCAATTCAACGAGCTTAGGGGCAATTTTTTCATCGAAAGTCTTTTTTATATCCGTAGCTTCTTCGTAAAGATTACCTGCCTGAAGAATGTTCTTCAACATATCCAATTGTTTATTCTCTTTCTGCTTTGAGCTTAATGCTACAGCCGCAGTTGAAACGAGAATTGAACAAACCAAGCAGACACCGAGGGCTACTATTAGTGTCTTTTTTGTACTATCAGCCGACATTTCTCAATAGCCTCCTCTTAATGTTCTGATTTATAAAGTACTTATCAATAATAGGGGAGAATACATTCATGAACAGAATAGCTAACATCATTCCTTCCGGGAAAGCAGGGTTAACAACTCTAACCATTACAACCAATATACCAATAAGTAAACCGTAGATATATTTCCCTTTTTCTGTCATTGCGGCACTAACAGGATCAGTTGCCATAAAAACAGCACCGAAAGCAAATCCACCTAATACAAGGTGCCACATAGGGGTAACACTGAACATAGGATTTGTTGAACTACCGATAGCGTTAAAGGTCAATGACATAAGTACCATTCCAACAAAAGTACTTAATATTATTCTCCAAGATCCTACACCGGAAGCAATTAATATAATTGCGCCGATCAAGCAGGCAAGAGTTGATGTTTCTCCCATAGATCCGGGAATTATACCAATAAATGAATCCCACCATGTATAAGCGGTAGAAACACCGGCTTCTGCGAACTGAGCCAATGGAGTAGCTTTACTTACACCATCTATAGCGACCCAAACTTTTTCACCGGAAATCTGTGCCGGATAAGCAAAGAATAAAAAGGCTCTTGCCGTTAAGGCAGGATTCAAAATATTCATTCCAACACCACCGAACACCTCTTTTCCGATAACAACACCGAAGGTTATTCCCAAAGCAACTTGCCAATAAGGAATATTCGGAGGAAGAATAAGTGGGAACAAAAGACTTGTTACTAAAAAGCCTTCATTAATTTCATGTTTTCTAACAACGGCAAATATTACTTCCCATGCACCACCTACTGCCAATGTTATAATGTAGACAGGTAAGAAATAAAGTGCACCATGAATAATATTCGCTAAAATACTAGAAGGATCGAAACCAACACCTAACCATTTTATCACTTCCTCTTGCCATTGATATGTTGTAGCTCCGCTTAAATCCTGGATAGCCAGATTAGCCTGGTAACCGGTATTATAGAGCGCCATCAAAACAACAGGCAATAAAGCATAAACAACTGTCATCATCATGCGTTTCAAATCCATAACGTCTCTAACGTGAGAAGCGTTAGAAGTAACTTTTCCCGGTGTAAAGGCAAATGTATCTATCGCCTCATACAGGGGGAAGAGTTTTTCAAGCTTTCCACCATTGGTGAAATGCTTCTCTTGATTATCAAAAAAATCTCTTAGAAACTTCACTATTTATCCTTCCTTTTCTATGAGAGTTAAATTACGTCTTAACATCGGACCATATTCTAATTTCGAAGGGCATGTAAAGGTACACAATGCCAAATCTTCTTCGTCAAGTTCCAACGCTCCTAATTTTTCGGCTTCTTCAACGTCATCAACTGCTAATGAACGCAATAAATAAGTAGGAAGAATATCCATCGGAATTACTGCTTCAAAAGCGCCACTTGGAACAATTGCTCTTTTACCACCATGAATTGCCGTATTAAAATCGAATGATTTATTCGGTATGATCTTCGACAGAACAACATTCTTAAATGAATACTCATTGAAACCTGGTCCCATCCATCCGAGAAATTTTCTATCTCTTCCTTCTTCGATTACAGAAACCTGTTGATGATATCTGCCTAAGTAGGCAACGTTTTCAACAGCTGCATGTCCGGACAAAACGGAACCGGAAATGATTCGGTTTTCACCTTCATTTAATTCTCCGGATACTATATCAGCGATAGCCGCTCCGATTCTTGTTTTAACCAATTTCGGAGATTTTACAGAAGAGCCGGCTAATGAGATGATTCTATCTGTAAAAATCTTTCCTGTTGTAAAAAGATATCCGATACTTACAACGTCTTGAGCTGAAAGATACCAGACTTCTTTCGAACGGCTAACCGGATCAAGAAAATGAATGTGTGTTCCTACATTTCCTGCCGGATGAGGTCCTTCGAATTCTTCGGTTACAATTTTAGAACCAGTAACTGCCGGAATAGTGCTTCCGTTTGCTTTGCATACGAAAACTTTTCCTTCGGTTAATTTGGAGATAACATTCAAACCATTTTCAAATTGCTTTTCATTCCCTTTAAGAACCACATCAATTGACGGAGCTAACGGATTTGTATCCATTGCCGTTACAAAAATTGAATTAGGAGTCTTTTCGGGATTTGCAACTTTACTGAATGGACGTGTTCTTAATGATGTCCATAATCCGGAGTCTAATAATTCTTCTTTTACATTCTCACGACTAATCCCGGAAATTTCTTTTTCCGAATAGCTTTTGAATGATTCTTCGTCGCTTCCTTCCAATTCGATAACAATCGATTTGAAGGCTCGTTTTTCACCGCGGTTAATCTCTATCACTTTTCCGGAACCGGGGGAGGTGTATTTAACTCCTGTGGTTTTCTTATCAGT
Organism: uncultured Ignavibacteriales bacterium; assembly: GCA_942492055.1. Lineage (GTDB taxonomy): Bacteria > Bacteroidota > Ignavibacteria > Ignavibacteriales > Melioribacteraceae > CALODP01. The sequence continues at coordinate 324,483 of CALODP010000023.1, forward strand.
GAATAGAACCTGTCCAAGTTTGACTTTATCGCCAACAGCAACTAACATTGTCGGTTTCATTCCGACGTAGTCTTCACCAAGTAAAGCTACTGTTTTAGGCGTTTTTGTCCCTTTTATTGCTTGTTCAGGTTTTCCGTTAATTGGTAAATCGAGACCTTTCTTAATTTTTATCAAGCCCATATCACCACGCAATAATGTTAATTAAATCCAATTGCAAAGATAACCAGATTTATCGTCTTATAAAAGACTAGAAGATAACTTTTTCTTCTTATTCGGCAGATCATAAAAACTAAGAGTCATATCATTAAAATATGTAAAACAGAATAACATTTCCGGAAGTTTCGCTACAATAGAAGGAATTTTACAAAAGTAAAAATCTGTATTGGAATGTTATAATACTCTTTACTATTTTAAAAGTCCTACAATTGACAACAAACTATAGAGCGTAAGTATGAAGAGATTTATTCTATGTGTTTTATTTTTTACAAATTTAGTCTGGGGGCAAAGTTATCAAGGGCCTGCGGAAGGATCAATTTCCAAAGGGGAGATTGTAAATACAAACAATTTTATGAAAGTTAAAAATAATCCGGAAAGAAGATTTAAACTATTTGTCCATAATAAGCCCAAACCGGTAAAGGAAAATGAATTAAGAAAAGCAATATCCGAAGAGGGGACTAATTTAGTTGAGGATCCGCTATATTTGAAATCCAAGGCTGAAACTGAGCTTCCTGTTATTTATTCCAGTTTTCAGGGAATCCCTGATAGAGGAACCAGTATTCCTCCTGATCCATATATGGCTGTTGGTCCCAATCATATCATTGGAGTTGTTAATAGCCAATTTAGAATTAGTGATAAGCAAGGAAATACTATCGTCACCGTTGATGCAAATTCATGGTACAGAACGGTACTGGAAAACCCAAGCACATTTGATCCAAAGGTTATTTATGACCATTACGATAACAGATGGGTTATGGTGTGGTTACATGCAGATAAGGTAAAGAGTGAGTCATATTTTCTTATATCAGTTTCAGATGATGAAGATCCGACTGGAGTATGGTACAATTGGGCTTTACCTTCACATCAAAACGGTAATACATTATCAGGGAACTGGGGCGATTATCAGGGCGTAGGGTTTGATAGTGAAGCTCTCTACATCACATCTAACCAATTCCCATTCACTGAGGGTGGTAGTAACTATACAAAGCTTAGAATTATCGATAAAAGAGATCTTTACATATCCGGTCAACCCGGGGAAGTTAAATGGAATGATATTTGGGATTTCAAGTATCCCGGAAGTAGCTATAGTGCTTTCGGAGTGAGACCTACCAGAATGTATTCCGAAAGTGATGCTTTCTATTTAGTTATAACAGGGAGATATATTACTAATTCCAGTGTTGGTGTTTTTAAGATTACTAATCCTTTAACCGATTTTAAGATGGAATCTACTGCAGTACCTGTAGTAGCCTATTCACAGCCTGTTGATCCCGAACAATTGGGAGGTGGAGATAAGCCATTGGAAAATTTCGGTAGTAGACTATGTAATGAGCCGATTTTCCACAATGGTGGTTTATATTTCGCATGCGAAACAAATTTCAACGATAAAATCGGGATAAAATTTGTTGTCCTCGATGAAGACTTAACTGTTGTGAAAGACATGGTTTACGGCAATGCGGAACATCATCATTTTTATCCCGCTATTGCTGTCAATAAAAATGATAACGTATTGTTGACTTTCTCCAGATCATCGGCAAATGAATATGTCGGCGCTTACTATACAATTCTTCAGGGAAACAATTGGGAGCCTATCGGAACTATTCCTATTATGGAAGGAAAAGGTAATTATGTAAAAACCTTTAGCGGTGATAGAAACAGATGGGGCGACTACATGGGAGCATGGGTTGATCCTATTTATCAGGAGAATTTCTGGTTATATACACAGTATGCTGAAAAGAGTAATTCATGGGCTGTTTGGACTGCAGGTATTAGACCGATTTCTGATACTCCTTTCTTGTATATGGTTAATAATAAATGTGAATTCGGAGAAATTGAGATTAATAATAGCTCCAACCAAAAAAGTGTTATGATTTTCAATGCGGGCAATAATCCGTTGGAGATTTCTCAAATTAATAGTAGTGACAAGGCATTTAAGGCTCATTTGGATAAATCATTACCGATTTCCTTGCTAAAAGGGGATACATTAGTTGTTAAAATTGATTTTCATCCGACTGAGCATAAAGAGTACTCCTCCACAATTAATATTGTTTCGAATGATGAAACAATCAGTGATGATTTAATTGAGGTTAAAGGGACCGGTTATAAAGTGATTCCTGCTCTGGAGAATAAACTTTATGCCGTTACCGGTAGCGCAAGTACGGGGGGAGGGGTATTATTATCTCTGGATAAAGAGAATGCTCAAGCTACTGAGATAGGATCTTCCGGAATAAGTGCTTTTGCAGGGTTAACAATAAACCCAAATAACGGATATTTAATTGGTGTTGAAAAATCTGTTAACGGAAACTTAATAAAATTGTCATCCATTGACGGGCATGGTTATCTATTAACTCAACCATTAGTACCTGTTATCGCTTTAGCCTATACGACTAACGGGGACTTATTTGCCATTTCAAAGGAGAATGAAATATATCAACTTGATAGCGAAACCTTTGATACTACATACATAGCTACTATACCTGTTAATGTTAACGCAATGACTTTCGATCTAAATGATAATATGCTGATTGTTTCCAAAGATTCAGGGCTTAAAGGAAAGATCTATAGCGTTTCTGCAAGTGGCGATACTTCTTTATATGCAGATACAAAAATAGCACAGAAGTTTGAGGGGCTTACAATTGATGATAAGGGTGTTATTTACGCTTCTTATGGGACCATGTTTAAATATAGCCAAATTATTTCTTACGATCCGTCCACTGATATTACTACTGAAATAGGAGCTTCTAATTATAAAGGAATTTTCGGTTTGCTCTATGTCAGAAATGGTTTTACAAGTGTAGAATCTGATATCTCTATTGTTCCTAATGATTTTGTTTTGAAACAGAATTATCCTAATCCGTTTAATCCTTCAACCAGAATTGAGTTCTCAGTACCGGTAAGTGGAAACGCGAAACTCAGCATTTATAATGTTGTCGGGGAAAGAATAGCTGTTCTATTGAATAAATCACTTCAAGCAGGAAGACATACTGTTGAGTGGAACGCTGCCGGAAATAACTTGAATCTAAGTAGTGGTGTTTATTTATACAGATTGGATTTCAAAGGAAGCAACGGAAAGAGCTTCACCGAATCGAAAAAAATGATGTTAGTAAAATAAATTCTTTCTAAGCCGCCTTTATCGGGCGGCTTTTTTATTTAGATAAACCGGAAGTAACCTATTGAACATCCGGATCTCTTCTGAAATACCTACACAAAGTTGAATTCGAATTTACAAAAATCTAAATAATTCCATAGATTTGTATTATAATTATGACTACTTTTATTGTCCTTAAACAGTAATTGAGGAAATATTTTTTTATGTCTATAAAACTGGAATTAACCTCCTTCAAGAAGGATAATCTAAAAGAAGTTACCGAAGAGATTGATAATCCTACACTTGATATACTGAAGGAAAAAATTAATAGCGTTGATTGGAATAAGTTTGCCGTTATCTCTTTAACTGAGAATCGGAATAATTCGATAACTTGTAGTGGAAGTATGAAGGATGGACTTGTTTTTTCTTCCTCTTATCAAGGGTCTGAGTTTATTATGGATGAAGATGTTAAGTCTATTGACCTTATTATTGATGTTTTTGTAAAGTTTTTGAACTCCGATCCCGATTGGATCAAAGGACATTCATGGTCCAATGCCGAAGAGAGTAATGACAATGCAGACTATGAGGATAAGCTAGTTACTAAGAATCCGATTGTGCTGATACTCGCTTTCTTTAAGGTTATATACAAGTATTCCAAAATTGCATTTTATCTGCTTGTTGGCACAATATTGTTTTTTATTATTCGTTATTTGGTTGCGTAACAAGGTAGATTCTTTTCGTGATATTTTTTGATATACATACGCTGGAAGTTTCATGGAACAAATAATCTTTATAATAATTCAATCTGTTTTTATATTCTTGAGCTACATTTTACCTTCAAAATGTGACAGAAAGGATATTGGGATAAGCGCAAGTATAGTTATTCTTGTTGTTTCTCTGATAAATCTTTTAATCGGGTTTAATTTTCTAAATGCTTTTTTGTCTTTCCTCTTCGAAGTATTGGTTTTGATTTTTGTAATCTATTGGGCTCTTCGGATTTTGAAATATGATAAAACAGCAAGGGGTTTTGTTATCGTAATCTTCCTAAGTTTTACAATCTCAATTATATTAGAAATTATGTAGTAACTATTTGTTCTGATGCAAACCAATTTCATGAAGTAAAAAAACTATTGATAAAAGGCGGATGACACTAAACGACATCTGATAAGTTTCTAAAAGAGACTAATTGAATAAACTTCCGTTTTCCCAAACGAAAACCGATTAGGTGGGGATTGCCATCTACCAATACTTATTTTTATAAAATATATTGATTCGGTGAAATTCCCCCTTGCAATTAAGGGGGAATTCATTCGATTATTAATCGAATGAGTAAATATGAAACCTACTCTTGATTGGCCAATACGGGCAATTGCCACAATATCTTTCACTGATTTGTATTCTTCTGAGATAAGTACTTCGGAATTTTTTTAATCGCTGCGTTAAAAAAGAGTAGTCTATTGTTATGTTTATGATAAATAAATTATTGCATTTGTTGAATTATTTTGCTTAATAAGCAATTATTATTCACAACTTATTGTTGCGCAATGAAGTTATATGAGATAGATTATCGTACAGTAACAACTGAAGATCGAATGATCTGGGAAAAATTGAAAAAGGATGAAACCGTGTATAATAATGATCGTCCTTCGATAATAAGAAAATCCCGATATAGGGATTATCCCAAAGCAGTTAGGCATTATTTAAGTTTGTTTCCAAATAATTTTCTTGATGTGATAGATTTAATGAATTCTCGAAAATTACTAAATAATATATTGAATAAGTTTGACACCCTTATTGATGATATTTCAAAAAATGAAAGAGATATTCAAAAATTCATTAAAGATAATAGGGCATGGTTTATTATTGCTTCCATTCTCAAGAATAATTATCCTTTTGGGAATCATGCTATTTTTATATTTCCAGAATTTCAATTACCACCAGATTACAAAGTTGATTACTTATTAGTAGGGAAAAACTCAGATGGATACCATTTTGTGTTTGTTGAATTAGAAGCTCCATATGGAAGGATTACTTGTAATAATGGTTCGTATGGAAACTCTCTTCGGAAAGGCATTACACAAATTGATAATTGGGAATGTTGGATTGAGCAAAATTTCTCAAGTTTGAAATTGGTATTTCAAGGTCTTACAAATAAAGATATTGTTTTGCCAAATGAATTTAGAGATTTTGATAAAACGCGGGTTCATTATTTAGTTATTGCAGGAAGACGAACTGATTTTAATGAAAGAACTTATAGGAAAAAGAGACTAGACTTAGAGCAAAGAAAATTATTAATAATTCACTATGATAACTTGATTGATTTTGCTCGCGAATACATTACCCCACACTCATATTAGCACAATTTTTGTGTTTGTTATTGACATCCTTTTATCAAAGTAGAATAGATTTCCCCACAAACTTAATGCAATTTCCCAACTTGTACTTCATTTTTCTCCACCCATACCGAATATTTCTTCACTTGTAGCTCGTTATTACTTAAACTCATAACGAATTTCCCGACTTTCCCATCTCACCGCGGAAGTTGCCCCGTCTATTTCTTCGGTCTACTTCTTCACCGCGATAATTGTAGGAACCATTTCTTCATTTTTACATGCCATTTCCCGACTTACCGGAGGCTCCGCTATACCAAGAGATTCCATTTCTTTAAACGTACTTCACTATTATTCAATGTGAGAACGCTTTGATTGAAACGCAAATTGCATTTCCCGATTAAACAGATGGTCGCGATGGGAAACGAAAGCATTTCTTTGAGCATACATCCCATTTCTCAATCGATCCACCCGATTTCCCGAATGATCGAGAGCATTTCTTTAAAATCACTAAGTAATTTCGAATTTCTTCAATAATACTCCATGAAGGACTACTGATATTACATGAAGAGAGTCCAGCAACCCATGATGCTCTTTTGGATTTCGTGTAGGTCTCTCTCTACTTCATGACGCTTATTCCCGAACCTGTGAAGCAATCGCCCGGATTCATGTTGGTCTTCCACAATTTCGTGACGCAAATCCCCGAAATCGGAAACCATCATCATGAAGGGGGGCACTAACAACATGAGAAAAAAGATAGCGTCACGAGAACGATCCCCTGCAATATCAAATAGACTCTCTCCGTCATGTGAAAATCTGAATGTTTATAAGAATAGGGAATTATACTTACCGGATCAATGAATATCTTTTTGAATATGAGCAGAAAGGACAATATTAGCTCGCTTTCTTCTGATTATGGGAGTACTAGAGCTGAAATAATCGGGGGATTAACTATGCCAAATCTTATTCCGGAAACCCCTCCTCGCGTGAAGAGGGGAATCGCGAAATTATATTAAAATATATTCGAGATGATTTCGTAGGCTCCAACGTAGGTTCCTATAACGCTTCCCAAGCCGGAAAGGATAAATACTAACAGAATACGCAATAATTTGTTACTCCACCATTTTCCCGCTTTGCCAATATCGTCGCTAACAGTTTGGAATTCTTTAACAACCGGTGGCTGGAAATATGTCTGAACGAATGCCGCCACGTAACCGGCTCCGATAACAGGGGTTAAGCTAGTAAAAGGGGCTGCGATAAATGTAGTAAGTATCGTAATCGGATGTCCGGCAGCTATAAGGGCTCCTATTGCGGAAGGAATGCCGTTTGCTAGAATCCAATAGAGTGCGTTTCCACCCATTTCGGTCATTCCTTTAGAAAGTCCGATATACAAAAGTGCCCCGACAATGATTGAAGGAATTCCCCAACCGATTATCTTTGCGACCGGTGAAGATTTCGGAATAACCTCGATCTCAGGGAGGTTTACCTCGACATTCGAGTCGAGTGTTTTACAGATACCTTCCACATGCCCCGCGCCAACAACCGCAACAAGTTTATTCCCTTTGGTCTCTTTAATCTTCTGGCTCAGGTACAGGTCGCGCTCATCGATTAGAACTCTTTTCAGAACGGGCATTGTTTTACCCATTTCGTTCATCATTTCGGAAAGAGCGTCCTTATCCTTTATTTCGTCAAGTTTCGCTTCGTCAACTTCCTCTTTTTCAAATACACTTGCCAACCCGACCGACATGAATTTCATCTTTTGCCAGAACGACATTGAGTTCCATGATCTTTTTAGGGTAATTCTAATGTCCCTGTCACAAAGTTCTATCGGAATATTATTCTCTTTGGCAACATTAGTGGCTTCCATAAGCTCAACGCCCGGTTTAACCCCTAATTTATCACCAAGTTTCTTTTGGTAGGAAGCTAGCAGAATGTTTATCAAAAGGGTAGATAATTGTTTTTGCTTTATGACCTGTTTAAGATCAAGCTCTTCCCATTTTTTCTTATTGGAAAGAGCTTTATATCTTTGAGGATCAAGTTCAACACAAACAGTATCAGGTTTTTCGTTGGAAATAACTTCACGAACAAGATCGGCCGATTTTTTCGAAATATGAGCCGTACCGATCAAAATAATCTCTTTATTATCCTTATTTACAACTTTAACGTCTTTTCCGTACTTATCTTCAATTATGTTGGAAGAGTGCATCCGTATTGTTCTCCACAATTAGAAAAATTCAGACACACAATTTACACATTATTTACCTTTTTTGAATTTCCAATTTTCATAATAATCCCATTTAAATATAGCGTTGAGATCTTCAAGCTCTTTAGTCTTCTTGTTTAGGCTTGCTTTTATTACATCCCCTGTGGAAAGTAGCCCGATATATTTACCTTCCTTTTCAATTAGAATATGACGTAAACGTCTTCCGAGGAAGATATCCAATAATTGATATATGGAACTATTGTGTGGGGCGGAAAGTAGGCCTTTTGTCATGTAATCACCGATTAGGGCGGTATTTATATCAAAATCCGGCTTCAAAACGTTGCGCATCAGATCTCTTTCGGTCCAGATACCGATAATGTCGTCATCCTTTTTTATTAGGATCGAGCCGATATTATGATCCATCATAATCTTCAACGCGTCGGAAACAAGATTCTCCGGTTCTACGGAAATAATATCGAAATCTTTTTCTTTTAAGATATCTTCGGCTGTAAACATAATATTCTCCTGTTTTTTATTGGATTTATACCATAACATGATGTTCGATTCAATAATTCCAATAAAAATCGAGAAAATTCCATGAGAGGAAGAATAATTCCGAAGAAGTTTATACTTTTGTAATGTCATTCAAACTTATTACGGAGAAAATATGGCAGACGTAGTAGATTATAAATTATATGGCGATGATATGCAGATCGTCGAAATAGAACTTGATCCGGGTGAGGGAGTTCGAGCCGAGGTAGGCGCCATGATGTTTATGGATAACGGTATAAGAATGCAGACTAATACCGGTGGAGGAATTTTCAAAGGTTTCAAGCGAATGCTGACCGGTGAAAATTTCTTCATTACTACATTCTACTTCGAAGGATCGGGTAAAGGACATGTTTCATTCGGTGCTCCTTATCCCGGAAAGATTATTCCTTTGGATCTGGCTCAATTAGGAGGAAGCTTTCTTTGTCAGCGAGACGCTTTTTTGTGTGCAGCACAGGGAACAGAGATTGAAGTAGCTTTTACCAAGAAGATCGGTGCCGGCTTATTCGGCGGTGAAGGTTTTATTCTTCAGAGATTACAAGGGGACGGAATGGCTTTTATTCATACCGGAGGAACCGTAATCAAAAGGGAATTGGCTCCCGGTGAGAAATTGAGAGTTGATACAGGATGCTTGGCTGCTTTATCGGAAAGTGTTGATTACGACATTGAGTTTATAGGGGGTGTTAAAAATGCCTTATTCGGTGGAGAAGGATTATTTCTTGCAAGTTTAACCGGCCCCGGAACGGTTTATTTACAAAGCTTACCATTCTCAAGACTGGCAGACAGAATATTTGCGGCTGCCCGTTTTCAAAATAAAGGGGAATCGAAAGGAGTTGCCGGTATCGGAGGATCTTTTTTAGGTGACTTAATTAGTGGTGATTAAGAAAAAGGAATATTATGAGTAAATTATTGAATAAATATGGTAAATGGGCTCTTGTAACAGGGGCTTCATCTGGAATCGGTAGAGAGTTTTGCAGAGCTTTAGCAAAAGAAGGGTTTAATATCGTAATGGTTGCCCGTAGAGAGAGGCGATTAACGGCGTTATCTAAGGAACTCATTAAAGAATATTCCATAGAGACTCTTGTACTTCCTTTGGATTTAACAAAGGAACTCAACATAAATGCTCTGATAGAAGTTACCAAAGAGATGGAAATAGGTTTATTGGTTAGTAATGCCGGAATCGGAACAAAAGGGGAATTTCAGGATATTCCTGAAAATCTTGAATTAACAATGATTCAGTTGAATTGTGTTGTCCCTACCAAACTGGCACACGCCTTTATCCCGAAATTTATTGAGAAGGGCAGAGGTGGAATAATCTTTTTGGGGTCTGTTGTAGCCTTCGAACCAACTCCTTATATGGCTACCTATTCCGCCACGAAAGCATTTAATCTTATGCTTTCCGATAGTCTCTCTTACGAAATGAAATCGAAGAATATTGATAGTCTATCCTTAAATCCGGGAGGAACTGCAACCGAATTCAAAGGATTACTTGATAACAATAGCGGAATGATGAGAAAGCCTGAAGATGTTGTTAAGACTGCACTTAAATCACTCGGCAAAAAGCCAACGGTTGTGGATGGCTTCATGAATAAGCTGATGGTTGTTGCAAGTAAATTCATTTGCAGAAAAACATTGATCAATATTGCCGGAAAAGTTGCGAAAGGTTATAAAGATAAGAATAAATAGAAATTTTAATACAACGATAAGGAATTTCAATATTCCTTATCGTTGCCATATATCAAACCTTTTTGAGTAATTTCTCAACATCATCTAATTTGATAGTCATTAAGTCATCATCGCTGTAATCATACATTGAAGAGACTCTCTCTTCCTGATGACTAATCGCTTTATAGAGTACATTTCTAGCTGTTCTCGCATTTCCGAAATTCTTATCTCTCTTCTCGTATAAGTCGGTGAAATGTTCCATTAGAACCTGTAACGCCCCTTCGTCCAGTTTATATCCGTTAGAGTCGGCAATATTAACGGAGATACTTAATAATTGACGCGGATTGTAATCCTCAAAATCAAAGACATTTGGAAATCTGGATTGAAGACCCGGATTGGATGCCAAAAACTGTTTCATTTCATTTGTATATCCCGCAACAATAACAACCAACTCACCACGATGATCTTCCATTTGTTTAAGAAGAGTATCAATCGCTTCCTGCCCGAAATCATTACCTCCTCGGGAAAGAGTGTAAGCTTCGTCAATGAAAAGAGTACCTCCAAGAGATTGCTCGATTATCTTTTCGGTTTTAATGGCTGTTTGTCCCTGATATCCGGCCACGAGATCGGAACGATCCACTTCCACAAGATGTCCCTTTTCCAACAACCCGAGTTCTTTGTAAATCTTACTGATCAATCGTGCTACTGTAGTTTTACCTGTTCCGGGATTTCCGGTAAAGACAGAATGAAGAGGCTTTTCTATAATCTTCATCCCACGTTCTTTTCTCATTTTAGATACTTTTAGACCATTGATAAGCTTATCAACATTAGCTTTTACCGAATCAAGACCGGTTAGTTGTTTAAGTTCATCAAGAGCTTCCTGTAGCTTTTGCGGGTCACCTTTTACTTCGTAGCTTTTAGCCTTTGCCGGTTGCCCGATTGCTAATTTAATATCGTCTTCTGTTAGGGAAGAATGGTTTTCATCCTCTCTTTCTTCAGGCGTAAGATCGGCAAGACGAAGAAGTCTCTTTTGAAAAGCGTTATCTATAATTCCTCTTACTATTCGGGCGTTTCCGAAGTTTTTATCTCTATTTCTGTAAATCGAGTTGTAGTGTTTATCTAATTCCGATTTCGCTTCAGCGGAAAGGGCAATTTTCTTACCTGCCAAAACACGATTAGTAATATCCATTAATTCATCGGGTGTATAATCCTCAAAAGTGAAAGTCTTTGTAAATCGTGATTGAATTCCCGGATTACTTTCTATGAAGTTTTGCATTTCATTTGTGTATCCGGCCGCGATTACTATGAATTTACCTCTGTCATCTTCCATCCTCTTGAGAAGGGTATCAATCGCTTCTTTTCCGAAGTCACTCTGTGAATCGGATTTTGCGAGGGTATAAGCTTCGTCAATAAAGAGAGTTCCCCCGATTGATTTATCAATAATCGCGGTAGTTTTCGGTGCGGTCTCTCCGACATGCGAACCAACTAGCCCCTGACGATCGATCTCAACGAGATGCCCTTTGGGGAGAATTCCCAATGCCGCGTATATTCTGCTAACTATTCTTGCCGCGGTAGTTTTTCCGGTGCCCGGATTCCCTAGGAATAGAATATGAGAACTGAATTTCTCTTTTACGTCTTCTCCTTGTTCGATGAAATATCTTACAAGTTTTACAAGATCTTTTATATCGTTTTTAACCGATTCAAGCCCAACAAGCTTTGTCAATTCATTCAGAGCTTCGGATAATTCCTCCTCATTGATCGGTAGTTTTACATTCTTCTCAGTTTCCGGTTTAAGAATTTCGCGAACATCCTCAAGAAGAATAGAGGTCATCGCCTCTTTTGTTTGTTCTTCTTCAGATAATCCGATATATCGTTTGCTAAGCTGTAGTTTTAACTTTTCAAAAGATTGGCGAACAAGTCGGGCATTTCCAAAAGTTTTATCTCTTTTACGGTAGAGGTTAGTGAATTCTTTATTCAATAATTCTTTCGCGTCATCTTCAATGGAATATTCCTCTTTATTTAATCCCATTTTCAAAATCTTCAACAATTCGTCCGGAGTATAGTCTTCAAAATGGAATGTATGATTGAATCTCGATTTCATTCCCGGATTCGAGGATAGGAAGCCTTCCATCTCTTCGGGATATCCGGCGGCAATAACGACAAAGTCACCTTTTTTGTCTTCCATTCTCTTCAGTAACACATCAATCGCTTCCTGCCCGAAATCCTGGCCACTTCCACCTTTTTTTACTAAAGTATAAGCTTCGTCAATAAATAGAATTCCCCCCATTGCTTCTTCGATCATCTTTTCTGTTTTCTGAGCTGTTTCTCCTATATATTGTCCTACAAGAGCGGCTCTGTCAACTTCCACAACATGCCCCTTGGGAACAATCCCCATTGCCTTGAATATCCCACCGATCAACCGGGCAATGGTTGTTTTACCTGTTCCCGGATTACCGGTAAATATCGCGTTGATGGCGAGTCCTTCAGTAGATTTTAGCCCGAATTCTTTCCTTTTCTTTTGGAATTCGAGAAAATCTATAAAATCACGAACCGATTTCTTAACTCTTTCCAAACCGATAAATGAATCGAGTTCTTCCAAAAGCTCTTCCAGAGATCTGGTCTCTACGGGATACTCTGTCTTCGGTTCTTCTTCCGTGGCTTTTGAATCTTCAATAGGAGATTCTTCCTCTTTCTTCGGTTTACTCTCAATTTCTTCAAGTACTGCGCTACGATCTACAAAGAACCATTTTTCACAAGCTTTGAAACCTTCAATATATATTTCTACTTTTGCCTGTCCTTCTTTCCAAAACGCCAGATCTTCTACATTTGCTGTTTGGGAAAAGATTACCGAATCCCACGCTTTATTCACATTTAACATAAATTGATTTCTGTAAACCTCAAAATCTCTCAAATACCAGACAGCTGTACAATTGAGATCAACAGTTTTAATTCTGAAGAGGGGATTACCGAAGATTATTTCAGCTCCGAAACTTTTTATTCTTTTCAGATTAAGTTGATTGAAGTAAGGCTTCTTTTCTCCCTTTTCTTCATCATTTGTGTCATATATTTTAATTGAGAAAGTATCCGCGTAATCATTCGGGTAGTAGGCTACCTTTATCTGTTTCTTATCGTCTGAATATTTATCGCCATTTGTAAATGTTTCTTTGGTAACTCTCAGATTATCAATCGATTCTTTCTTAGTAGTGGAAAGTTCTTTCTCTTCCATTACATCAAGATCATGTGATTTCTTAAGAGCCGAATATAACTTTTTGAATCTGGAGTCTTTCGAAAACTTATCTTTAATTTTCTTTGCTAAATCGAGAGCCGGACGAACCTGGTTCATCTTCAGCATTGATTCCAATTTGGTTAATTCTATTTCGGAATGAAATTTCTTAAACTCATCATTACTTTGAATCGTTTCGGCAATAAACAAAGCGAACCAATATTCTTTATCTTTTATCGCCTCTTCTGCCTCTTTTATAACTTTCTCAATATTTTCTACGGTAATATGAATTTGTTTCTTAGAAATCTTTTCAGCCTGAACGAAATAGAGCTTATTCTTCTTCCAATCGGGATGTTTGCCGTAATCCATCATTAAAGAGAGATCAAGGGCTTTTTTCGCTTCGGTAAAGCGATTCATTCCGGCATAAGACCTGGCTTTGCTCATATATGTCCATGCCAATAAATCTTTTTGTTCATCGATTGTCTTATCGAGATCGGCTAAAGCTCCTTCAAAAATACTCATTCTCATCAAAACATAACCGCGAATGAGATGGATCTTAATATCATCTCCCTCAAGTTCCAGAGCGAGATTTGCGTAATCCATAGCCTTTACCGGAAGACCATTTTCAATATAAGCCCAGGCTAGCAGAATTGCAGCCTCGCCATCTTCTTCTTTTTCCTTATACAGTTTTCTCGCTGTATTTAAGGCGATGCGGGCTCTACCTTCCTTCAAATGTTCTTGAATTTCTATTTTGAGCCTGTTACTTTCAGATTGGTTCACAACACTATCCTTAAATTTTGAGAAAACTGAATCTTCCGAACTTTCTAAGTGGAAAGATAAAATATAAGATATATTTGTTTTTTTTTCTAAAGATTCTTTACCTAATAGTAATTATTCGAAATGATGTAACTTTTTTCGCGTTTGCCTCGTCTAAGGTTTTGATTACAATGGAGAGAATTATGTATAAGAAATCATTTTTGATTTTAATAACCTTCTTGCTTCTTCTTACCGGATGCAGGTTCTGGGGAGTCAGAGGAAACGGACATTTAGTAGAAAAAGAGAGAGCTATAAGTCAATTTGAAAAGATTGAAATAGGGGGGGCTTTTACTTTACGAGTAACAGTTGGGGAAAAACCGAGCATTAATATTAAGTGTGATGAAAATTTACTTCGGTACATTATTAGTAAAGTAAAAGGGGACAGATTAATAATTGATACCAGAAAAGAGCTAAATCCGAGACATGATATAATAATAACCGTTACTACGGATTATTTGGAAGAGATTGAGTCATCCGGAGCGAATACAGTTATGATTGGCGGAATTGATTCGGAAAGATTTCTTGTTGATATCAGTGGCGCCGGATCAATGAGATTATCCGGTAACGTAAAGAAATTACGAGTAGACATTTCAGGCGCAACTTCATTAGACGCGGAAGAATTAATAGCCGATCACGTAAAAGTTGATATTAGCGGAGCCTCAAGCGCTTCTGTTTACGCGGCCGAATCGATTGACGCTGAGATTTCAGGCGTTGGCAATCTGGATTATTACGGAAGACCGGAAGATGTAAGAACAGATGTATCCGGAGTAGGAAATATTAGTAGAAGATAACCTAGAACCACGATAAACTCCAATAAAAAATGTCCTCGTTATTTTTTGAGGGCATTTTTTTATTTAAGCTTTTCTATCCGAGATTATTCTCTTAATTTTGTGGTAAGAAATTCATAACAAATCTGATGAGAGGGAAAAATGCAAAACAATCCGTTAATAGGAATTATTATGGGAAGCGATTCCGACCTCCCGATAATGCAAAAAGCATTCGATGTATGTAAAGAATTCGAAGTTCCGTTTGAAGTAAAGATTCTTTCGGCTCACAGAACTCCCGGAGAACATGCGGAATATTCCAAAACCGCTTTGGATAGAGGTTTGAAAGTTATTATTGCCGCAGCCGGAGGAGCCGCTCATCTTCCCGGAGTAACAGCCGGACATACAACTTTACCTGTAATAGGTGTTCCTATAAAGGGAAAGACTTTGGATGGAATGGATTCTCTGTTGTCTATTGTTCAAATGCCATCAGGGGTACCAGTTGCTACTGTCGCAATAGACGGAGCTAAGAACGCCGCTTTATTGGCTATTCAAATAATTGCCACAGGTAATGAAGAATTGCAGAAAAAACTAGCTGACTATAAGGTTGAAATGGCAACTGCTTCCATGAAAAAGAATGAAAATGTTAAATTTTAGTTTTATAACGCGTCCCGAGTAATTGGGATGCGTATCTTTATTGAATTGGGATTACTTTAATTGCTTATAATATTTTTTAATAATTCTCAATTTATCACTTATTTTTTACCAACGGTTTTATTAAATTTGCGGGGCTTGTTCGAAAATTGCTGAATCATCCGTATATATCATCAAGTACTTTTCGAATAGAAATTTCATATAATATTATCTTTTGGAAACTATCGCTTCCTAAATATGAGTATCGAGATTGAGAAAAAATATATCATAGAAAAGATTCCTTTTGCTTTGAAAGGATTTCAAGCCTATGATATTAAACAAGGTTACTTGAGTGAGCCGAACGCAGATACTACAGAGCGCTTGCGCCAAAAAGGGGATAAGTTTATTAAAACATGGAAGACAAAAGGACTTGTAGCCAGAGAAGAAACAGAGATAGAAATTCCTAAAGAGATGTTTGTGAATGAATGGGCCAAGGTTGGAAATAGAAAATTAGAGAAAATCCGTTACGAAATTCCTTATAAGTCATATCTTATCGAATTAGACATATATAAAAATGATTTGGAAGGGTTAATAACCGCAGAAGTTGAATTCTCATCGGAAAAAGAGATGAGCGAGTTTATCCCACCGGATTGGTTCGGAAAAGATGTCACGCTAGACTTCAGATATAAAAACAGTCAATTAGCTTCAAACGGGCTTCCTCAAGAGTAATATTATCACCAAGAAATACCAATCTGTCGTTACTTTGTTCAATTATATAACTAATTATTGCTTTCGATTATTCGAGGAATGTATGTTCACACTACGTAAGGGGTTGCTTTTATTTGTAATGATATTTTCTGTTGCTACCATTTTTGCCGGAAATAGTGAAGATGATGGTGTAATTAAATATACCAGCAGTTATTTTCCATTCGACACAACAAAGGTATTACACTATAAATCAAGTTTTGGCGACGCCGTATCTTCAACTATAAAGGAAGGGGACCATTATCGAATTCAAAATGATTCCGATAATTTTAAGTACGGACAGAAATTCATAATTAATGAAAATGGGCTTTTTGTTTGTCATACAGAACAAAAGTTGGATATGTTCTTTGTAGTTTCCGCTCATAAAAAAATTAGTTATCCGATGCCACTCTTACAAATACCTTTTCCATTGTCTGAGAATGATAAATGGACATTTGACGGAATTGAGATTGAAGGAACGGATACAACTAAAGTACAAATTACAGGGCGTCTGGTTGACGAAGATGGCATTGATACCGAAGCCGGCGATTTCGATTGCATAGAGATTGAATTGGAAATCAAATCTGAGACAGGTTCCAAAACTATTGTCAACGAATGGTTAGCCGAGGGTATTGGAATAGTGAAAATTCAGGTTCAGGCTGAAGGAAAGGGAATTATGGGACTCGCAATGAAGATGCTCGGATTGAATGAAATTGATTTTGAATTGACTAAAATCGAAACGAAGATATAAATTATCTATGAGAAGGAAGTGATATTGTAAATTCGCTTCCTTTACCTTCCTTACTGTTTACGTATAACTTTCCTTTGTTTTTATTCAAAAGTTCCTGGCAAAGTATAAGTCCGAGACCGGTACCGTACTCGCCTTCGGTTCCTCTGGAGGCCTTAACGTGCTCGATTTTGAAAAGTTCTTCAATCTGCTGTTGCGACATTCCTATTCCACTATCTTTTATAACTAGTAAGCACTCTTTTTCCGAAATCTCAGACTCCAATTCGATTACACCATTTTCAGGTGTGAACTTAATAGCGTTTGATAAAATATTTCTCAACACAGTTGAAATCATATACTTATCGGCGTTTACCATGATATTATTTGCAACGGAATTATTGAGAATTATCTTTTTCTGACTGATATTGAGATTCATTAAGTTGATGGTTTCCATCAAAAGATTATAAAGGTTAAATACTTCATGATTGTTTTCTATTCCGCCAATTTGAATTCTTGACCATTCCAAAAGGTTCTCAAGTAATGAGTACACATTTTTAAGGCTTTTCTGAAGTGATAAGGCTAAACCTTTCGCCGAATTATCTTTCTTTTGAGATAAATCGTTTATAAGTAAATCTGAAAAACCTAATAACGAATTAAAGGGAGAACGAAGATCGTGGGATATTATCGAGAAGAAAACATCCTTTGTATAATTTAGCTTTTGAAGTGCTTCTTGTGATTTCTCAAGCTCGAAAGCGTATTTCTCAATATTTTCTTTACTTTTATTAAGTTGGGAGATATATTCTTTGACTTCAGCTTCAGCTTTCTTTCTTTCAGTTACATCCATAGCAATACCAATTATATTGTCTACGGTATTCTCTTCGGAATATATGGGAGTAAAATATATTTCGAAAAATGTATCACCATATGGGCCGCAATCGTATAATAGCTTACCTTCCAAAGCCCTTTCAATAGAGGAAATTATTTGATTATTGTTACCATACAGATCGTAGATTGTGAGTCCTACAGCTTGTCCTGGTTTTAATCCTAATTTTGCAAGCCCTTTGCCTTCCGATAGTGTAAATACTTTATTTTTGTTAATAGAAAAAAGGACCACAGGAATATTACTTAATATCGATTCGAGAAAACGCTTTTTCTCATTGATCTCGGCAATAAATTTATTTCTATCAGTAACGTCTATCATCGCTCCGATTAGCCCGGCCGGATTATTATCAAGATCGTAATAAACACTTTTATAAAAGGTAACATCACGAAGAGAAGTATCAGCATGTCTGATTTGTGCATCATAGATTTGTATCCCTTTCTTCACAAAGAGTTTATTGTCGGCGTTATAGTAAATATTAGCTAGTCTCTCTTCGTAGAGATCAAATACCGAAGCACCGACAAACTTGTCTTTGGATACTCCAATAATCTCAAGAAAAGCTTTATTCCCACCAAGATAAATACCATCTGTATTTTTGTAGAAAACGGGAATCGGAATTGTTTCTAAAAGTGTTTCAAGAAAACGATAACTTTCCTCTTTATTTTTCCTAAGCTCGATAAATTCGGTAATATCAGTATGGGTTCCAACAAAACGGAGGGGATTTCCTTCGGCGTCAAATTGCACAATATTACCTCTCGAAAGAATCCACATCCATTCATTATTCTTCTTTTTTAGGCGAAACTGAGCAGAATAGGTATTGATATTTCCGGAAATGATTTCTTTAATTTTTTCATGAACCTGAGCGTGATCTTCCGGATGAAGACATTTCCAGAAAAAGGACTGAAAATCATCAATGTCATTACGATCGTATCCAGCCATAGAGAAATAATTATCATTAAATGTCACATGATTAGTGGCAACGTTCCAATCCCAGAAACCATCACTCATAGAATCAAAAACATATTTAAGTTGCTGTTGGTTGGCTCTTAATTCTTCTTCTATTCTTTTTCGTTCGGTAATATTCCGGATAGAGCCAATTGAAGCGGGGGCTCCGTTATATTGTATGAGATTTACATTTACTTCGACAGTGGCAATATTACCTGATTTCTCAATAATCTTGGTTTCGTAGATTGATTCGATATCTTCTCCGGCGAGACGACGATTATTTCTCTCTATTAACTTTATTCGCTCTTCTTCCGGAATAAAATCAAAATACTTATTACCGATTATTTCATGTTTCTTAAAACCGAACATTTCCAGAAAGCCGTTATTCACATATACGAATTTTTTTTTTTTTTAAAATATACCCCGTTTTTGTCTTCTTAAACAAAAATTTATATTGTATCTTTTTGGTGTTTTTTTTAGGGGAAAGGTGCTATTTTTTTTTATTCATCTTTTTTTCTTGTTGTGATATTTTTTTATTTTTGTTTTTGTTCGGTATATTTTTTTATCGTAATAATTGGAAAAGAATTTACGAAATTAATATCATTTCCATAAACTAAAATAGGAGAAAAATGGTTCCCAAATCGATTATACAATTCCGGTTCCAAAAGGAGAGTACAAATATTATATCGGTACATATGATGGATAAAGAATTCATTTCGCTTTCGATATGTATTTATTAAAAGATGAATCAGATCTTAAATCTGATAGTTGAATTTCTTAAAGAAATAGCATAGCTTGAATATCTTATTATAGCCATTTAATCTATATTAGAAATATCGAGTTAATAATATAACTGAATTATTATGAAAAAAAGATTTCAATTCTACTATTAATTTTTCTTATTACTAATATTAATGCTCAGGAGAAAAGTTTGCGCAATGTCCAATCTGATATCCCATGGATACTAATTATAATCGCTGTAATCGGTGATTTTGTGGTTCCTTATATATTGGCTCTGGTTTATCCGGATTATAGCCATAAGAAGCATGTAATGAGTCTTCTTGGTAGTCGTAATAGTCCGGTTGGGAAGATATATAATTCTTGGCTTGTTATTTTGGGACTACTATTTTGCATCTCTTCGGTGAAGATATACTCTCTTTATGTCGATGAGTATCCTACCATTGCATTGATTATTCTGTTGATTATGTTTTTGTACGGAATCGGGGGAGGTATTCTGGCTGGATTATTTAGTGTGGATGAGGCAAGGGATAGGGAGACTATCTCTTCAAAGATTCATGGAATCGGAGCCGGGATTGGGTTTATGGTATTAACATTTTTGCCATTAGTGATCGGAATACTATTCTTCAAAGAGAAATGCTTAATCTTCGGAGTAGTATCTGTTGTTATGTTTATCATAAGTCTCGCTTTCTTTCTCCTCTTTATTATGTCGGAAAAGAAGAAATATGAGAATTCGGTAATTAGTCAAACAGGCTTATGGCAACGACTATTATTAGCTTCTATGTATATTCCTTTGTTATTGCTAGCTTGCTCTAATCTGTATGGTTAATAAACAAACCTCTGGCATTTCTACAATGCTATCTATAGTTCGAGCAATAATCATTTAGTTGAAATCTATCAATAAATAGTTTAACTTAATTGCAAGATTAACGGTTTAGTATTACTGTATAGCAATTGGGAACTTTAGCATAAAATGTAATACGAATTGCTCGCAAGATATTATATAAACAGGGGGAAATACATTGCGTAAAATTATAACATTATTACTATTTCTTTCCATTACCAATTTGTACTTAGCTCAAAGCACAAAGGAAAGTAATGAGGGAAATCAGACAAAAAACATATTTCTTAAGGATTTTCAGGTAATTATTGACAAAATAACCGAAGTACATCCCGGCTTAGCCGAATCTCCTCTCCCTATGATGACAAAGAAGGAATATTCCACTCT
Organism: uncultured Ignavibacteriales bacterium; assembly: GCA_942492055.1. Taxonomy (GTDB): domain Bacteria; phylum Bacteroidota; class Ignavibacteria; order Ignavibacteriales; family Melioribacteraceae; genus CALODP01. The sequence continues at coordinate 345,229 of CALODP010000023.1, forward strand.
AATTAACTACACACAAGAAAGAATAAGTAAAGTTACTTCTAAGAATGATTTTTTATATGAAACGAAAAGATTCTTAGCCAATCTCGACGACGGTCATATGGATTTATGGAGCATGTCTAAAGAAGATAGATTTTTGCCTGTCTCTTTTTATTGGTTCGATAATGATCTCTATATAATGGAGACCGAGGGAGAAAATATCGACTCGTTATTATTTGGCAAAGTGGTGCGAATAGGGGATTTATCAGTTAGCGAATTCCAAGAAAAGACATTATGTTTATTTTCATCCGACAAAGAGAATATTGGGTTTAAGAAGATCAAGAGTATCTACGGATACGGAACCGAAAATTTGTACCGGTACTTAGGTTTGGTTGAGAATGATAAATTGGAAATAGAGTATATTAAAAATGATTCACGAAAGTCAGTTAAGCTGGATTTCATTGATAAGAGAATATCGTCATTCCCGAGCGTGTGTAAGAATAGTATTACCGAAAATAAGGGAAAGAATAGCTGTTATATAGATTCCACTCGCAAGATTACTTATTTGCAAATCAATAGTCTTCCCGGAAATGATAGCTTAATTAATAGCTTTTATCTTGACGCATTTCGCAGAACTGCGGAGAATAATTCTGAATATTTGATTCTCGATCTTAGAGATAATATGGGAGGCTCAAGTAGTTGGGCAGATGAATTCCTTTCATATATAGTAAAAGAGAATGGACCTATTAACTACGTTTGTGGTTGGAAGAGAAACGAAGATGTAAACGAACGTTTGTCAAATGATTCCAAAATTATTACGGTTAAAGAAAAATATCGTTATTCCGGGGAAGTATACGTCTTAACAAGCGCGAAAACATTTAGTTCGGCTACATGGTTTGTTATTGGCGTTAAGGATAATGGTCTGGGAAAAATAATCGGGACAAAATGTGGGAATAATTCGGTACGATATGGATTTTCGATCGGGGAGAAATTGCCTAATACTAAGTTCTATTTTAGTACATCACAAAGGATCTGGAGCAGATCAAAAGAAGGAATTGCCCGGAAAGAACAATTTATAGAACCTGATGTGGAAATTGTAAATAGTATCGATGATCATGTTAATAACATTGATCCCTGTTGGGAATATGTCATAAATAATTTAATCAAAGAGAATTGAGAAGAATCGTTGCGCGACATGACATGCTTCCATAAATATTTGAAACTATACTTACAAAGAAATAATAAACATAGTCTTATCTAAATAACTTTACAAGGAATCCAATTAATGAAAAGATCATTAGGTGTTTGCATACTCTTGTTTACTCTTCTCTCATCTTTATTCGGACAAAAAAAGGATTCGAAACCGTTAATTTACGAATACACCGGTTTTTTGCCGAATGTTACCGTTGGTTACCATAATGCGGTTACTACAAATGTCGGACTCTATTACGGCGATTTTGATCTTTACGATATTAATGATTCTTTGAGTACCGGAGTATTCGGATCTTGGGGAGCGTATATAAACGCCGGGGTGCTTTTGAAAAAAGAGATGATCTATAGCGGAACCTTGGGGGTTGAATTGAATGCCATTGGGAAAACAATGGCGTTTGCATGCGGAATAGAAATTTTATATTTGCAGAATAAGGATAATGATTACTCTCTTTCTATCTCTCCCAAAATAGGAATTCCGATGGGATTTCTTAATTTTTATTACGCTTATCAATTCGGGATGAATAATTGGGCAAGAAAGGAGTTGGGAAGACATAAGTTTACCGTTTCGATCAATCTCGATTTCGAGGGGATTAAGTTGTTGAGAGAGAATAGGTTACATTAACTGTTCTAAGTGGTATTCATTTGTTATGTCACAAATATCACAAAAGGTCAAGACTGTAAAAGATTCTACGGAAATTCTTTTTATGTTGTGAGAAAAAGTTTGGGAATGACTGATCTGTTTTACTTTTATTTGGGAATTATTATATGAATCAAAAATTATTGTCGATAAATAAATCGAAAACTATATGCTCGTTGTTATTAGTCCTATCTTCATTATTGTGCATAATGTTCTTGTTCGGATGCGCAACTTCCGGTAATGCTACATTCATCAAGACAGGACCTTCAATGACCTCAAAACCGGTCAATTGCGCGATAAAGGTTTTTAGCTCGAAAATACCTGAACGGAAATATGAAGAGTTAGGCCTTCTTGAAATTGAAGGGTCACTGAGGGATGCTGTTTTGGAAATAGTCTTACCGAAGTTAAAAGAAAAAGCATGCAACATTGGCGCTGACGCTATTATCATCAAAAGCATTCAAAAATATATGGATGAGTCGAATATTGAAAATCTCTATGTCACCGCGACAGCTATTGTGTGGGTTGAGTAGATCTATATTCGTTTATTTCTGAACAACCTACCATATATTATTTTTCATAGTTAACTATAATATACCGCACCCCGACTTTGTCGGGATCCGAGACCTACAGCGCATAAACAAATATTAGAAGATTGTTCCTTAATAACGCTCTAACTCAATAGTAACAAATTACTTCCTTGCACAAATGCCTTTCCGGCGCTGTAGGTGCCGGTATCTCGGTAGATGACAGATTCAAAGTAATTATTTGAGCTCCATAGGAGCGACATATTATATGTATCTTACAATTAATATGAAAAAGTAATATTATTCGATCCACTCGAACAAATATTTCGGATTGTAATCTATCATATAATCATTTAGAAATTTTATATATTCCTCCCGAAAAGTGGTAATCTTATGATGCCTCTCTTGATTTAGAATATACTCTACACAATTATGAACTTCTCGTTTAGAATATGAGAAAGCTCCGTATCCTCTTTGCCATGAAAAATTAAACATCAATGGAAATCTTTCCGAAATAAATTTTGAACTATTCACTTTAATATCCCTAACCAAATTTGAGATGGAATCAATGGGGGATAACCCGATAAGAATATGTATATGATCCGGCATGCAATATATTGAAAGTAATTTATTTTTCTTTCCTGTTACTATTCCGGAAATATACTTCTCAATTTCATTTCGATATTCTTTCGAAATAATCGAATGCCTACCTTTTACGGAAAAGACAAGATGAATAAATACTTGAGTGTATGTGTTAGCCATTGTGCCTCCATTTTATAGCTTAACCTGTTCTAAAATGATTTTGTTCAAATGAGGTAATATATTGAGTAAGATTTGCGAACTGGAGATCTGACCAACGTCAAGAATACGCTATATTTTTGTATTAATCTATTTAATATTCCGCACCTACAGCGCGGATAAATACTGTAGTACTGATAATCTACCGAGATAATGCGCCTACAGCGCATTAACACATATAACTAGATTGTTTCCTTATAAAGCCCTAACGCAATTATAAATTACTTCCTTGCACAAATACCTATCCGGCGCCATAGGTGCCGGTATCTCGGTAGATAACAGATTTAAAGTAAATATTTGAGCTCCATAGGTCGTAGATCCCGACAAAGTCGGGGAGCGACATATTATATTTTTTGTTTATCAATCCATTCATAAAAGAAATTAGCATTAAGTTGACAGCATTGGCAGGCAAGAGAGAGGGGACGTTTAGGTACACACACGCTCTTCCGGGAAGAGATCATTAAGGACTGTTTTGTGAACCAAGAAAACCATGTAAATAATGATATAAAACTAAATTCCATTCATCAAAAAATCATCAAATAACCTGTTGATTAATAAAACAAATTCCCTTACCTTGAATTTGTTCTCGATACCAATTCCATATACAATTGATTTGATATGTTGATTTTATGATTTCGGTGCTTGCTCCAGATTTGTACTGATTATTTCCGTGACTCTATTTATTGATGATTCATATAAATTACTTCGGAACCAGACCTAGTACAAAACCGGTTCTTGTAGTTACAAACAAATAATCAATCAATACTATACGGAGGGCTCTATGCCGGAGAATAAAATCAGCGCGGCCCTTGAACAAGCCGCAATCGATGAAATCCAAGCCTCAATTAGCACCATTAACACTACAAGTTTCTATGTAATCTAAGGATGCTTCTATGAATAAGATAATGATTGCTTTTTGTTTATTGATAAATAGCATCATTTGTGCTAATGGAATAAAAATATTATCCGTTACGCCTAAACAAGATATTATCGGAGCACCAAGAAATTCCCAAATTATAGTTGAGTTAAATGCCTCCTTTGATTCAATTGGATTCCATGTAGATAATTCGTTTCAGATTTACGGCTCTAACAGCGGATTGGTAAAAGGAACCGTAGAGACAGACTCTGCCAATGGGAAAATTATTTTTACACCGATAAACTCTTTCAATTGTGGTGAAATTGTCGATGCAAACTTCTGTTTTAATGATTCTGACGTTGATAGCATAAAAATATCTTATCACTGGAGATTTACAATAGGAATAACGAATAGAACAAATGCAAATTTTGATAGCTTGAAAAGATTCGATTATCCTAGTTTTGATGCAATAGCAATTGATTTTAATAAAGATGGAGCTATTGACATTGTTTCTGGAACAGGAAAAGTTATTTATAATGATGGTGCAGGGTCATTCGACTCATATGAAGAGATAGAAGAATTAAACGGTATGAAATACTTAGTTGATATAAATAATGATCAAATCTTGGATATAATTACATCGACGGCTGATGCTGCAAATGTATATCTGGGAGTAAGTGACGGAAATTATCAATTTCATCAAAATATTTTTTCAGTCGGCGGACATATAGTTACTAAAGGTGATATAAACGGAGATGGATTTGTTGATTTAATAGCAAAAGATATATGGGGATGGAATGGACAAAACAATTTATGGAAAAGACTAATAAATGATAAAACCGGGAAATTTGTAATTGATTCAAACGCTACATATTTAAAGAATTATATTTCCGAAGCTGATTTGGTAGATATGGATAAGGATGGTGATTTGGATTTAGTATTATTAAACACATGGCCTGCCGAATATAACCAGTTTGAAGGAGCATATATATATTACAATGACGGATCGGGTAACTTTTTAGATTCATTGAAAACCCGTTTTTATTTTTCTCCTTATGACGAATATTTAAGTGATTTGAGGGAAATATTTATCAATGATTATGATTATGATGGATTAAATGATATCGCCGCTTTTGGTTCTTTAGGTGGTGGATTAATAATACTTCAGGAACTGAATAATTCATTTTGCGGCTATGTACAAACTGCATTTTCAGGTGCGGAAAACTTTGCATTTTTTACATCAGGGGATATTGACGGGAATGATCGTATGGATCTTATTGTATCAAATTGGCAAGTCTGCCTTGAGTGCGGTGCTTCCGGAGAAGTAAGGATGGAGAATTATTTAAACTTTGATCCAATTGACTTTTGGAATGATTCTTCCCGAACTTGGAGTAATTTAGGTATCAGAAGTGAAGTTGGCGTTGCAGTAGTCCCAGTACTTGCCGATGTAGATAATGACGGCGATCTCGATGTAATTCATACCGGTTATCCTACTACTGTAACTTACAATAATGAGGTTATTACAAGCGTTAAAGAAGAAGATTATTTGCCATTAGATTATTCTCTTTCCCAAAATTATCCGAATCCATTCAATAGCATTACAAATATAACCTACAAACTCCCATCTTCCGGTGTTGTGACTCTTACTGTTTATGACTTGTTGGGGAAGAAGATAAAAGTGCTAGTAGACACTTATCAATGGAGTGGAAACTATACAGTAAGTTTCGACGGATCCGGATTTTCCAGCGGATTATACTTTTACAGAATAGAATGTAATGGAAAACAGATTATAAAAAAGATGCTCTATTTGAAATAAGGTAAAAGGAGAAAATGAAATGAAAAGTTGTAGAATTTTATTCGCATTTCTATTGTGTGCCTTTCAAAGTGTTTTTACTCAGGAAGTAAACATACCCAGCTGGCCTTGTACAGGGAATTCATCGTCTTCTATACACTATCTTAATTCGACTCTTACCTTGAAAGTGATTTTGATTGAATTTTCCGATATCAAACATCGTAACTTAGGGCAGGATGGTCTTCCAGCATATACTTTTGATGATTTTGAAAATATGTTATTCTCTAACGGAATTTATGCCAGTCCAAATATGTATTCACCAGACAATAAGCAAGTGTTTGGTAGTCTTCATGATTATTACAATATAATGTCTGATGGGAATTTGAATATCACCGGATATATACTGAATCGTGACGAAAACAGTGACAACATTCCAGAATGGATCGGATTGGATTACAATAAATCATATTACAATGACCATCATTTCACGACTTTTTATGATGAAGTTATTGCAAAAGCGAGTATTCAAGGTTTGGATGTTGGTGGTTTGGGAGCCAATATTAAATTAGCGATTATTTACGCAGGACATACTTATAGACAAACAAGTAGTGGTAACAGTGCTAGCGGATTGGCACCTAGAGCAAATGCTATAGATGGAACCTACTTTATTATGAGTGAGCAATTTGCTCCTTATGCTCCTTATAATTCCGAACATCCGAATAAGAATTTTTCTCATATTGGTATTCATGCTCATGAATTAGGGCACTTGCTTGGATTACCGGATTTGTATCATGCTTCTAATAACAATGGTTAGTGGGATTTAATGGCAGCAGGGAATTATAATGGACCAACTTACTCGGGAGAATGTCCAGCACCAATAAACCCGCAATTACGTCATGAAAAGGGGTGGGTGAGTTTCAGTCAAATATCTGGTGACCCAACATACCAAGCTGATTATTACCTCAAGGATCCAGAAGTATTTAAAATTCTTAATAGTTCAAATAATAATTACTACTTTCTTGTAGAGACACGTAGATTTGATCAAACTATGAGCATCGGAACCACTATTTGCCCTGATTATAACAATTATGTCCCACACGGAAATGAAACACAAGGTGTGTTAGTATGGAGAAAAGACGAAACCGTATCACATGGTAGGATTATGCATGCTAATGGTATGGAATGGCCTGTGGAAAATTTGGGTAATGCTGGTGACATACTACCAGGTAAAAAAGGTGTGAAAGTTATAACGCCTTGGTCAGATTTAAGAACATCAAATTCGAACAACAATTGGATTCCAAATACCACAACAAGTACAAATTGTGGATTTGAAATTATTTATGAAGGTATTGGTTACTATGGTATAGATTTTTATTCCCAAAATCCAGTACTAGCATCTCCTTCCTATCCCAAGAATTTGCAATTGACAAAAGTAGGAAGTAGCGCTGTTGTTACTTGGAATAGTAACCACGAACCTGATTTAATTAATGGAGGTATGTATAAAGTATATCGGACTGTTGCATCCAGTGGTGAACCATCAAGCTGGTCAAATGTCGCAACAGTGAATTATCCAGCAACATGCTGGACTGATCCTGACTATTGGTTGTGATAAAAAAGCATTTTATTGTGTAAGCGCTGTCGATAATACAAATAATGAATCAATTAAATCAGATCATGACTGGCTTTATTTTGATAATAGTTTACAAAAAAGTATAGCTAAAAATTTTGATGACAGTTATATTATACAATATGAACTATTTGCAAATTATCCAAATCCATTTAATCCAGAGACAATTATTAGTTTTTCGATTAGAGAATCCGGTTTCGTAACTTTAAAAGTATACAATATATTGGGGGAAATAGTAGCATCATTGGTTAATGAAAGAATGGAAGCCGGCAAATATAAAAAGTTATTCAATACAAGGAATTTACCTAGTGGTGTTTACATTTACGCATTAAGAATAAATGATTTTAGTTCATTAAAAAAAATGATGTTAGTAAAATAAGCTAATGGAGTAATGATAATTCTCTTTGTCCGGAAATTGCTCCAAATAAGGTAAATAACCTGTTGATTAATAAAACAATTTCCCTTACCTTGAATTTGTTCTCGATTCCAATTCCATATACAATTGATTTGATATGTTGATTTTATGATTTCGGTGCTTGCTCTAGATTTGTACTGATTATTTCCGTGACTCTATTTATTGATGATTCATATAAATTACTTCGGAACCAGACTTATTACCAAACCGGTTCCTGTAGTTACAAACAAATAATCAATCAATACTATACGGAGGGCTCTATGCCGGAGAATAAAATCAGCGCGGCCCTTGAACAAGCCGCAATCGATGAAATCCTAGCCTCAATTAACACCATTAACACAGATCTACCATTCCTGGTTGACCTTAACGCTGAAGATAAGAAAACTCTCCTCAAATAATGAGTACATTGAATTGGAGTTGTGTTCTTTCTACCATCAGAAACCAACAAATTGAAGTAACTGGAACCTTAGACTAAAGGAATAAAGTATGAGAAAATTATCAAAATTCTTTCTTATTTGCTTTATTGCCGGCTTAAACTTTTGCACAAGCCCTACCGAAAGCGAAAATGATAATCTAGAATTACTTTGGAAAACTTACTTAAAAGATCGAGCCTCAGCCGGTATAATAGGCGAATCGAACAATATCTTTTTCCAAACAGATACGAAATTATATAAACTAGACAAAACCACATTAGAACTGTCCAGCTCTAGTGAAAGTGGAGGTACATTATTTGGTTTACCGGCAATTGATAATAATTCTATATACACAGGCAGCGGTGGCTTTGTTGAGTCTTTTGATAAGGAAACTTTAAGTAGAAAATGGTATCAAGCCGGGTTTGCTTGGATACCGATGGTAGCCGTAGACGAAATAAGGCTTTACGGTACCGCCGAAAATACAACATTTGCATTGGATAAAGAAACCGGTAGTGTGATTTGGCAAAATAATGATATAGTTGGAAAAAGTGCCTTCAACTGCAAAGTTGACGGAGAAAGATCATAATTTGCCACCGGCGTTATCCACAGAGCGGATGGTTATTTATACTGTCTTAATAAAAATACCGGTGAAATTATTTTTCAAAATACCTTACCATACATGGAATCAAGAAGTCAGTTCGGTGGCGCGACAACAGGTGTGGAAATATGGGGTGAATATCTCTTTATCCCATCAGACAATAGAAATATCTATTGCTTTAATAAAACCAACGGCAGTTTAGTTTGGGAATTTCTGGCTGATTCTCCGATGGAGACGCCTCCAGTTGTTTCGGAAGGTATATTGTACACAGGTAGCTTAAATAGAACGTGTTATGCTATTGATGCCAGTACCGGTAAACTTATTTGGTCGTTTCAAACAGTTGGTTCTATTAGGAGAATTGAGCCTCAAATATTCAAGAATTATGTAATGTTTATTTCCGGAGCGATACTAATTTTTGATAAATATTCGGGTAAGCTTATTGCTGATGTTTCACAAAGAACAGGTAAAGATTACGGTTATTTGGCCGCATTTTGGGATAAAGATGGTAAAATATATTGTGCTGGTTACGAGGAAAGTACTCAAAAATGGGTATTCTTAATCCACTTTGCAGATTTCGTAAATAATTAATCCAAAAATTAATATTGCTTTATATCGATAAAAGGATTACATTAATCTTCGTCGCTATGGTGGGCGGCATTTTTGTCCGCGTAATGTTGAGAACGGAAGTTCTTCTGATTCTGCTAATACTCCCGATTAAAGAGGCGCGAGAAAGCATTATCTTATTATGATAGTGCCCGCAAGTTTAATTGGAATCGACTAAGTGGCCGGTATGTTTTGCGCCACTAATGAACCTAAACCGGTTCGTAACATATTTGGAATTTGAGATTGGCAATTAGCCCGGCATAGTGCTGTTGTTTTTCCCGATTGTTTGATTCTTCTCCCATGCCCGACTATTTCCCTAAGATAAAGTTTTCTCCTTATGCCGTGTGGCTTCGCTGCCGCATGTGCGAAGTGGAGGGTTGTTCTTTGTTTATTGGGAATTGGAATATTAATCAGAGCTCAACTATGATAAAGCGTAGTACAAGTGTTTGAAGCCTTAGTTAATAATGCTAAGTGGTGTACTTTTGTCTTGATACAAAAGTACCAAAAGATCAAGACTGTAAAAGAATCTCCTGAAATTCTCCTCACTTCGCTAAAAGAGATAAACTCGCGGAACAGAGGGCGTTCCGCTCAAACAGTATCTCTTTTTTTACGCTCAGTTCGCATAATTTCCTAGACGGAGATTCTTTTAATGTCGCTAGGGATGATAAGTTTGATAAATAAAGAGAATCGCCACATTAAGGATCTGATTGCTTTTAAGGAGAGATGGATTTTGAGATCAATGTAATTTTTATTGGTTTTATTGATTGTGAAGGAGTTGTTGGAGGTTAATTGGGGAGTGTATCTGTGTTTTGAGGAATTCTCTTCGGTGGGTGAAGTAATGAGGTGGATAACCGAAGAAATGGATTCTGAGGGGCGCGAAATGAGTGCGTTGAGTAAGGAAGTCAATTTGTTGTGTCGGGAAATGGGATTGTTCTCTTGTGCGGAGCATTTGTTCAATAGAGAAATGAAAAGTGCATGTAAAGAATAGCGTTCTACTTGTCGGTAATAGCGATCTATGATTGGAGAAATGCCTTCTACAAGTCGCGCGGTGAGATGGGCAAGTAGAGATATTCGATATGGCTTTAAGTAAATGGAATGTACGAATGGCGAAATGAAGGGGGAGAGTGAAGAAATGATATGGGTGACTTGGGTAATGATATGTACGATTAAAGAAATGGTAGGGGAAGGTGTCGCGGTGAATCGGGAAGGTTGGTAAATTGAATATTACTTTAAGTAAATACTCACTACAAGTTAAGAAATGTTCGGTACGGGTAGAGAAAAAGGAAGTACGGGTGAAGAAATATGTTAGAGTTTTAAGTAACCACCCCGGTTTTGTGGCGCGGAGATCCTATTTGCGGAGAAATAGCATAAAACTTTAAGTAACTGGCATGTATGAATGAAGAAATTACACAAAGCTTTAAGTAACTGAGTCGGGAGGGGAAAGAAATAAGATTGTTGCCCCGAGAAATTAGTAAAGACTTTAAGGGAAATAGTTTGCAAAGGAAATAATATTAAACAGCACCCTGGTGAGGGTGATTTCAAGAACAAACCGCAAGGAGGTTATCATGAGGATAACTGAAGAGAATAAGTTCTCTATGTATCGGACGGTAAAGACACATTTGGATAATAATCCGATTGTTGTTGATTCCGTGACGATATTTAGGGTAACCGCTGATTTGTATAGCGGTAAGTTGCTTGCCATAGCGGATAAGAACGGGGAGTATCTTTCCTTAACCGCGGGCAAAACTCTGCAGAAGGATGAGGCTGAAGACGTTATGATCGATGAGATTCTGACTATGGCTTCTACTTTGTCTTTGTACGGAGAGGTTAACGGGAGAGAGGATCTTAAGGCGCTCTGTTCCGTGACGGAATCGGGGTTGAAGAAGATGCGCGATTCCGATTTGCTTCAAAAGGGGAATGATATTATGATCCGTGTTGAGGCAAATAAGGATGATTTGGATGATTACGGTATTACGGATGAGGCAATTGCCAAATCCAAAGGAGCTATTGCTCGCTTTGAGAGTGAGTTGGGTTCTAAAGAGACCAGTTTTGCCGAGAAGAAAGCGGCCAGACAGGTTTTGAAGGATCTTTTTTCGGAGGCGGATGATATTCTGTATAATCGTCTGGATAAGTGCGCCGAGATGGTAAGACAAAATTATCCTGAGTTTTATATCCAGTATCAGGCTGCTCGTGTAATTAAGGATTTAGGTATCAGACATACGGGTGAGTCGGATGGTGAATAATCGGGTTTGGGCCCTTCGGGGCCTTTTTTTATATATTCTTATAAGGAGTGAATATGACTGATAGTGATATCAAAGAAATTCGGAAATTAGTTGATGAAGTTATTTCCGCGCCGTCAAAACTGAAAGCCAAGCCTGCCATTAAATCCCTTATGTTTCAGTATAATCAATTAAGAAATAGTATTGATCCTTATTATGTTGGAAAATTAAGAGAAGTAATTGACTATGCAAAAAGTGCATCAGGGCGAGTAAAAGACAAATTGCATTGGATAAATTGCGTTGAACAGTCTTGGTATGTCTTTGAGAATGGGGTTAAGGAGGGGGTGAAAGAAAGTAATTGAGTATAAAAGACGAAAGATGTGTTGCCTGTTCATAATTATATTATATAGTTGAATTAGGTAAGGAAATAGGTTAACTTAATTGTGTAATTAGTAGTGTGAATATTCGATAATCATATTTATTAAGAAAACTAAAGGTTCGTCTTTGTATAGTGAATCATCTCACAATAATGAAGTTGTAGAGGTAATGGTCGTTGGGCAAGAAATTAGATCCAATGAATACTTCTACAATGTAAAGTTTGAGGAAGAGTTATTCTTTGTTAAGTGTTTTTCTTGGCAATTGCTTGAGAAATATGAAACTCCAGTAAAAATACTATGTTATAAAAATAGTTACGGAACGGGAAAAAATGAATTAATACAAGTAGGTGGACAACATCTTGTTCATCCTTATTATAAAAATGGTTATGAATATCCGTTTTTAATAGATGACATTGAAATCACACAGCCTTCCACGAATGAAGTAATGCTAATACTAAGTGGGAAAGACAACATCCAAAGTTCAATATATCATCGATTAAGCCGTTTTGATGATCTTGAAAAAGGGCAAGAAATATTATGTAAATATCTAGGAATTAGTAAAACTGGTGAATTACATATAATACCGAAAAGAAAGTTTATTCCTATTGAAGAAGTATTGGATGATATAAAGTTGGCAAAATCAACATTTTATAATCTTGAGAACTACTGCGATCCTAACATAAAAAAATTATTTCTTGAATATGAAAAGAAAGAGAACATTTGGATACTTACGTATTGTAATTTTCTGCAAAAGAAAATCATTTCTTTACTTGAAAATATGGCATTTTCTGACGTTGATTTATATGTAAAATCAATACTATTGACTGAGAAGTGGATTATACATTCTGGTTTTTTAACAACTTTCAGCACTGAAAATAGAAAGCAAGCAAAAATAAAAGCTGAATTTACAATTGAAAAATTTACTTATATTCAAGAATTTATTTACTTAGTTACCAAAATGCAGTACCACGATTTCCTAAATAAAATTATAAAAAGTAAAGAACACTTAACAAGTTTACAATTAGAAATCATTTATTTATTATTGAGATACTGCTCCAATACTATGATAGACAATTATACTTTTACAGAGACTATCCGAAGAATAGGGAAAGAAGAATATTTTTCTGATGATCTTAAGTTTAAGTATATTAGAGTAATTTCTAACCGAAAAAAGGAACTTCGAAAAAAAATATATTTAAATGCAGAAAGTAACTTGGATGTCAATATTGATTTCTTATATGATAAATCATTACTAAAAAGTCTCATTCCATTAACATTCTATGAATCCATAATACTTAAGGAACTAAATAGAAAAAATGAATTTAAGCATACTAGAACTTCATTTATTAAACAATGTGCATATTTAGTTGACGATTCTTCCTTAAAAAAAGAATTATTTCGCACTGCAATTGTTGTCTCCAATAAAGAATGCGAAGATATCGATAATTTACTTTTTAATTGGAATATGCCTGCGTTTAACTCAAAGACTGTTGAAATGGTTTTGTCGAGTTATAGCATCTTTTGTAAAGAGGAAAATGCAATAAAAGAAATTGTTAGCGCAAGGAAAAATACAAATAAATTACCTTGCACAATAATTGGTAAATATGAGAATGGTTTTCAGATTGAATACAAAGGAATTATTGGGATATTGTTATTTAAAGAAATAGAAAACTCTTTCAAATACAAAATATGCGACAATATTAATGTCTATGTATTAGAATATGAATCTTTCTCGAAAGAATTTTTAGCAACTACTATTTTCGCTGCGATAAATTTCTATTCAAATACCATAAATCAATTTAACTGGAATAAATTCTGGGATTACAATGGTCTTAAATCACATATTGCAGATCTTAGAAGGAAACAACTAGATGAAATTAATATTGGAGACACTTTTCACGGCACAGTAAAAAATATTACTGAATATGGTGCATTCATAACAATTGGTTTTGTTGATGCACTATTACATAAAAACGAAGTTAAATGGGGATATATTTCAAACGTAAGTGATGAATTGAAGTTATTTCAACAGGTTCAAGTTATTGTTATTGCCAAAAACGATTCACAATTAAATGTTTCTATTAAACAATTAGAAGAAGATCCTTGGGATAATATTGAGAAAATTAGCATTGGTGATATTTTGATAGCCTCTATTTGTAAGAGAACCTCTAGAGGATATATTATTGAGCTAGAAAATAAATTGTTAGCATTTCTAAATGAACAATATATTCATGATTTGAAATCATTACATGTTAATTCTAATAACAAATATTCAGTTCGTATTAAACAAGTTGACAAGAATAATAGAAGGATATACGTTGATAATCCAAAATCTTATGAGAAAGAAGATTTTGAGGATTTTGATAACTCGATAGAAAACTTAGAAGAAATAGTTCATTATGAAGACGACCAATCGCTTCGCAATATTTCTTTTGAAAAGGCATTTATTATTGAAAATTATGCGCTTACAATTCCAGATATAGATCACAAGTTGGCGTTACTTGAATGGGTGAAATTATATACATATATCTATCCAACTCGTAAGAGTTATTTAGTAGAGCTCTATATAAAATTCTACCGAATACTGAGATTGTTTTATAAGAATGAGCATATATCCAATTTACATAAATACTTTAGTCAAATCGAATATGAAGAAGTTTTTAGTAAAACATTAATAGCCTTTCCTCACGTAAAAAAAATCTTAGAAATTATCGAAATACTCGTACTATTTGGAAATACTGAAAATAGAACAATATCTCAATTGACTGATATTATAGTTGGGTCAGAGACAGATTCATTGATGTCTAACTTATCTAAACTCGTTCTGTCTGCTAATTTAATGTACTCTATTATGAGAGAGGACAGATATTTAAGGGGTCGTCAGAAGCAAATATATAAATTTTTGGAAGATGGCTTTATTAATTTTTATTTTAATTATGATGTTTCAGATAAAGAAATATTAGAAGAGCAGAAACTTTTTGCGATGATTTCGGAAGGGGAAACTGACCTTATTGAGTTTAAGTCAACATTGCTGTATGATGTTAAAGAACGAAAAGTAAATCGAGTCTTAGAAAGAGAAGTATTAAAAACCTTGGTAGCATTTCTTAATACAAAAGGTGGTACTCTCTTTATTGGGATTGAGGATAATGGAGAAGTATATGGATTAGAAAACGATTTTTGTAATGTTCCAGGTAGTTCAAAAGAGCCAAAAGATAAATTTCTTCTTTATCTAGATAGTCTAATAAATAACTCTATTGGAAAAGAATTTAATACTTTTATGGAGGTGAGGTTTAAAAAACTTCATAAAAAGGAAATATGTATAATTACTGTCACTCAAGCAAAAAGCCCTGCTTTTTTATCTTACAAAAAAAATAATGAAGAATATTATATTCGGAATAAAGCTCAAAGTTGTAAATTATCTATGAGTGAAATGGCGAAATATTTAGAAGAGAGAATCACATCGTAGGTCTTAATAGTCATTATCAATAATTCGAAGTATGTATTTGATTACTATAAAGAGTAATCAAATTGTCAAATAGTTTTGAGTGTTGTCTTGGCAAGTTTCAATAAACAAAAAGGATACGGTACCATATACGTATAATAATTGTCGCTATTAACTCATATATTCCATTCATGTGCTACACTCTAAGATACGTTAATATACCATTCTCAGTATGAATTAACGAAATCAGAAATTTCCACCTAAACAAATTGGAATCATTCCCTCAATCCCTGCGTTGTAAGAGATACATAATATTATTAGGAGTCAGATATGGAGATGGCGACATTCGGGGCGGGGTGTTTTTGGTGTATTGAGGCTATTTTCGGGATGATAGCGGGGGTGGAGAGTGTTACTTCCGGGTATTCGGGGGGAACAGTTGAAAATCCTACTTACAATGCCGTATGCACGGGGAATACCGGGCACGCCGAGGTTATTCAGATAAAATATGATCCGGCAAAGGTGAGTTACGAGGAGTTGTTGGAGATATTTTGGGAATCGCACGATCCTACCACTTTGAACAGACAAGGGAATGATATCGGGACGCAATACAGATCGGTGATTTTTTATCACACGGAGAAGCAGAAGGAGCTTGCGGAGCTTTATAAAAAGAGACTGGATGAGGCAAAGGTTTTCTCCGATCCGATTGTTACCGAGATAACGGAATTGGAGGTCTTTTACCCCGCGGAGAATTATCATCAGGATTATTACGAAAATAACAGCAACAAACCGTATTGCGGGTTGGTAATAAGGCCGAAAGTGGAGAAGATTAAGAGGGTATTCAAAGAGAAGTTGAAACAGGCAAATCAGTAAATAATTATTAAAGATAATATTATATGCTTATATTTGTCATCTTGTTAAACTTAATGATAATAGTAGAAAATGGGCAGAAGTTCTATTCGAATAGTAGCAACGACAATAATTTCATTCATCCTCACGGTTAACAGCGTTTATTCGCAATCGGGATATGATTCCCTTGTAAATTCGGTAAGAGTGTCGGATAACCTTTCGGCGTTAAAGGAATTGGCGATAATTGACGGGATGTCGGGCAGGGACGAAGCTTTAACCCGTTGCCAAAATGGGATTGAAAGGAGCAGGAGAGAGTCGGCTGATCGTTTGGAATTCGAATTGGGCCTTGCGATTTACTATTTCAACGCGGGATTGAAGAATAAGGGGAGGGAGATTTTCGAAAAGGTTTCCGCTTCGGAGTTTATTGACGAAACGCTTCCCTTATATTATTACGCAAAGGGGCTTTTTAGCTATTCCGATGGAAACAGATTAGAGGCAATAGAGTCGTTTTTGCGTGGACGAGAGAGTAAAGGGGAATATTACGAGAGGGGATATTGCGATCTGCGTTTGGGAAGGTTATTCTTTGAGTATCGGTTGTATACTTTATCGGCCAAATATTCGGAGAGCGCCAAGAAGAATTTGTTTAATCTCCTTACTACCGTCGAAAAGAAAGAGTTGTTATCTCTCCTTGCCAAATCTGCTTATAAAATGAAGAAATATTCGGAAGCCTCCGATTATCTGGTAAATCAAAAGGATGAAGAGTTATTATCCTTAAAGGCGAAAATAGAGTACGCCGACGGAGATTACGGGGAAGCTTATTCCATTATCAAATCGATATTGCGCAGAAGAAAGATTGAGACCGATTATTCGGAATTGTTGGGTGATTTCGTAAAATACGCTTTAACCGGGAAATCGTATCAGGAAGTAACTGATGAGGTGAAGGGGCTGCTCGTAGGGAGAAGTGAGTATCAAGCGGATATTTATTTCCGGTTGGGTGATCTTTACAATATGCAGTTCAGGTCGGATTCCTCACGAAAGTATTACGATATGGCGATAGATTCCTCGAAATCGGAAACGAAGGTGAAGAGGATAAAGATATTGCTCAATTCGGCGAGATTGCACTCGACGGAGGGGGAATACGGGAAAGAGATTGTTGATTTGATGAATGCCCTAAAGATTGCGGTAATTACGACTGAGCCGGAGTTGTTGGCGAAGTGTTACAAGGAGCTCTCGGAAGTATATTTGATAATAAATAATCGTAACAAGGCTTTTGAGTATCTGAAATCGTATGAGAAACTGAATAATGATATGCTAAAGGCAAAGCTAGCGGAGACCGTAAAGTTCGAGAATGAGCGTAATCACGCCAGAATAGAAGAGAGGGAATCGAGTTTATTCGCTAATGAGGTTCATTTGAAGAAGCGTGTAAGGGTTCTCACTAAGCAGAATGAGTATCTGCTTTACGGTCTGGCCGGTTCGGGGGCGTTGGTTTTGATTTTGTTGTTGGTTCTTCTTCGTATGAGGTTTAAGGGGAGGAGTGATATGAGAAAGGCCAGGAAGGAGATTGAGCATTTTAAGAGGCGGGCAGGGTCTTTTTATGAGAGGTCTTAGGGGGGAAATGGATTAGAGCAACTCACCCCCGCCGACTTTGTCGGGGTTTGCAATAAATCCCTCTCTTGATAGAGAAGGACTTTATAGAAAGAGCTTTTTGAAATATTCCTATTTGACTAGTAGATCCGGTAATAAAAAACAAAAGAAAGCTCTAAATCATGAGAATTGGAAAGAGCAGATATGCCGATATATTATTAAATGGAAGAATGTCGTACGTTCCCCCTTCTCTTGCCTCATCCCTCAAGAGAAGGGGGGTAGGGGGATGAGTTTGGGGTGATTACTTATTGAACCAAACCTATTAGCTGCAATACTTCAGTTCTAATCGTATCCTTTTGTTTCTTTTTTCATTAATCTCAATCGCAAACATAAATTCATGGCAATTGAAATCAGCAATAGAATCAAATTATTGTCGGTGTTTTTAATACCCCCTTTTTTGCGAAGGATTGTTGTCAACTTACGCCACTTGTTTTTGTGTCTGGGCGGATCCCAAATATAATATGTCGCTCCCCGACCCTGTCGGGATCTACGACCTATGGAGCTCAAATATCTTCTTTGAATCCGTTATCTACCGAGATACCGCACTTCGACATGCTCAGTGACCAACACCTATGGCGCCGGATTGACATCATTACTTTGAAGAGAGGGACTTTTGGATTGGTTATCTCTTATTTTCAATCTCTCTCTTATATTCGTTATTTGCTATTGCTTTGATTGTGTTGAATGCCAGTTTTGTTACTTTTGAGAGTAATTTATAGTTTAGAGTTTCCGCCTTGTCTGTCGGGAGATGGAGATGATCGTAGCTGTTTGTTGTTACGAAATAGGCTGTCGGGATGCCGAGTTCGTAAAACGGGGTGGCGTCTGCGCCTCCACCTTGCCATGTTTCTTTAATCATCATTTTGTCATTTTGGCGATCTATTTCATTTATCATTGACCAGAGTTTAGGGAAGGATTTTCCGCATCCAATTTTAATCGAATCCCCATATCCAACGCAATCGAGGTTAATCATCGCTGAGATATTTGCCGGTGATGTATTCAGATTTTCAGCCAAATACTTTGCTCCTTCGAGTCCCGATTCTTCGGAGGAGAATAGTACGAACATTATTGATCTTTTCGTCTTGAGATTTTTCCTTCCTAACATTTCGGCTAATTCGAGTATTACGGCTGAACCGGAAGCGTTGTCGTTCGCTCCGTTATATATTACTTTCCCTTGTTTTCCAACATGATCGAGATGGGCTCCTACAATAACGTATTCATTCTTAAGTGAATCATCTGACCCTTCATGAATTCCGATAAGATTGCATGTCTCTTTTGAGGGATCGTAATCGGCTTTTATGTTGAATTTGATTTTCCCGTTGCAAAGAATCGAACGTGGTTTCTGATGTTTATCGATCGTAGTTTGAAGCTCTTTCAAGGAATGTTTAGTTCCATCGAATAACATATCGGCGTATGGAATATCGATCTGTACCTGAGGGAAATCGACCGGGTGGTCACCTTTGCCGTGTAGAACACTTCCTATCGGTCTTTGCGGATTTTCATCATTCGGACGAGAGACAAAGATTATTCCTTTCGCTCCGTGATTTTTAGCTACAATCGATTTCTCTCTTGGTAAAGAGTATTTCCAAGGGGAGTCGTTGATCTTCCATCCGGGGTTTTGTTTGAATATCATTACTGTTTTGCCGGTTACATCGATATCAGCGTAATCGTCGTAATCCGATTGGGAGATACCGTAACCACAAAAGACTACATCAGATGAGAAATTACCGCTACCGGTAAATCCTCTGAAAGAGTAGTCCTTGCCGAGTTCCATTTCGATTGGTTTGTTTTTATCGGTAAAAAGGGTAACCGAAGCCTCCCCGATAATTTCGTTGCATTCCACATTAAAATGCTGTCTGAATCCTTCAGAATTGAATCGGGTTAAATAGGCCTCTTCGAAAATCCTTTCCGAATAATCGATTGCTTTCATATAACCGGTAGCCCCGGCAAGTCGGCCTTCGAAATCATCTGAAGCAAGAACGGATATTTTTTCCGCAAGAGACTCCTCGGTAAATGAGATTTTATCATTATTGAAGCAACCGGTAAGAATTAGTAGAATAGAAAAGGAGAATATGAATTTCATTGTGTTAATCCGAAAATGAATAAAAACTACATTTAGTTTATAAAAATCCTTTCGAAAAAGGAAATCAATTTCATATATTAAAAATACAATATTTGTTATTGATTAATTAGGGGGATTAATGCGTTACACAAAAATAGCAATTATATTTTTGATTTTATTTATCGGTTGCAAAGAAGTGCACAGAGTGGATATTACGCCGGCGAAAGAGAGCAAAGTATTCTTACCGGAAATAGTATCGAAGAGTTACAATGTAAGGGACGCGGCACTGTCTGCTGACGGAAAGGAGTTTTATTACACCGCTACAAACAGGCACAGAACATTCATATTTGTAGTGAAAAGAAACGGTGAAGTTTGGGGAGATCCAAAGGTAGTCTCTTTTTCGGGGAAATATAATGATATAGAGCCATTTATAAGCGAAGATGGTAATCGATTATATTTCGCTTCCGACAGACCACTGGAAGAAAAAGGGGAAAAGAAGGATTACGATATTTGGTACAGTGACAGAGAAGGGAATAAATGGGGGAAACCGGTTAATCTTGGCGCTCCCGTAAATACACCAAAGAACGAGTTTTATCCGAGCGTAACAAGAAAGGGTAAAATATACTGGTGTGCCATCTACGATTCAATCTCAACCGGCGGAGAAGATATTTATTATTCGGAATTAGTTGACGGAAAATATACTTTTCCTAAGAACGTAGGGGAGAATGTAAATACGAAATCGGATGAGTACAACGCTTTTGTCGGGCACGACGATTCTTACATAATTCTGACTTCACACGGATGGGGAAAAGGAGTAGGATCCGGCGATCTATGGATTAGTTTCAAACGATCAGGCAAATGGAGTAAGCCTCAGAATATGGGTGGAGATATTAACACGAAATATTTTGAGTACTGCCCGCAAGTTTCGTACGACGGTAAGTATCTATTTTACACAAGTAACAGAATATCGGAATCCAAATTAGAAGAGAATATGGATTTCGAGAAAGCGGATAAATGGTTTACGGATCATGATAACGGTTCGAGCAATATTTATTTCAGTTCCACACGTATTATTGATTCTTTGAGAAACGAAGCTGTGTATGAGGAATAACATTTGATCATTAACCTATTTTCATTCACATAGACGGAAATCAACATGCGACAAATTATTCTATTATTGGTTGTCGGGATTATTTTCATTGGTTGCGAAGATTCTACCGAAGTCGGGCCTAAGAAACCAAACAAATTCGCAATTTCTTATTCAAAAGTATTTTTAGATCAGGAAGAGACAAATTATAGGACAAGCACAATAAGTGTGTCCGCCGATTACGAGATCACTTTCACAGAACATTATAGTTTACCATATTTGTTGATCGGAGAGAAAGTTGCCAGTTTATCGAAGAATGATTATGAGAAGATAAAGGAAATATGCGAAGAAGAGAAAGTCTATTTATTGGAAACGAAAATGTTTACTGCCGGATTTGATGATGCTCTATTCGATACTTCAAGGACATTAAAACTGATGGAACTGAAGGAAGACCTGAAAATATTGAATTACGGTGAAAGACTGGAATCGGAAGAATTTCCGGAAGGGGTTAAAAAGGTAATATTCCAGTTAGAAAGACTAAAATCGAATTATCTGAAGTAGTAGAAGATGCTATAAATAGCGGGTTTAGCGTGATTAGTTAAACCCGTATTCTAAAACAATTCCACAAATAATTCGGAACGGAGCATGATACTTTTAGTACCGAAATGGGCTTTTAACTACGAAGAATTCTGGAATACAATAAAGAGACGTAATCTTTGGTTTATTAAAATCCGTTACTTCGCCGTATTGGGAATGCTCGGATTCATCGGGTTGGGAGCATTGTTGGATTTCAGATTCTCCGAAGCTCAAATCATCTCCATATCCGCGATAGCTCTTTCAATTCTCATATACAACATCATAATTCAATCGATACGCCCTAGAGTATGCTGCACTCCGAATAAGTTCAACGCGATGCATCTCTCGTTGATTCAAATGGTTATGGATCTGACCGCATTGATGATGTTAATCTATTATACCGGCACAATCGAGTCACCCCTCTATGTCTTTTTCATTTTCCACATGGTCATCGGGAGTTTGATACTTCCGGGGTATTTAATCTACTTAATTTGCGGAATGGTGATCTTGGTCTATTCCGTTTTGATAGGATTACAATTTCAGGGGATAATACCGACACATAATATTGCGGGATTGTATGAGAGTGGGGTTTCTCACACAGTTCAATTCTATTTCTTATTTCTATTAACCTTTTCGGCTATGATGGTTATAACAGTTTTATTGGCCAACAGAATAGCGGCAAATCTCCTTAAAAGAGAAGGGGAGCTAAAGGATACTTTGGAAAAACTGAATGAAGCGGAAAAAGCGAAGCAGAAATATATAATCGGTGTTGTTCACGAAATAAAATCTCCGATTAGCGCCGCACAGTCTCTTGTCGATTTGGTTTTGCAAAAGTATTTGGGTCCACTGAACGAAGCTGTAGAAGTAAAGGTCGAGAGAATAAGTCTGAGACTAAAAGAATCGATTGAGATGATAAATAATATACTCCGTATCTCGAAATTGAAATTACTAGATTCAAGCAACGCGGAAGAGGTTGATGTAAAGAAGATAATCGAAGATTATGTAGAAGCGAATAATGAAAAGCTAGCCGGCGCGGGAATTGATTTGACAATAGCGGACGAAAGAGAAAAAGATGAGCACATTTTCGGTGATCATGTACTACTTGAAATGGCTTTTTCGAATATTATCGGGAACGGGATAAAATATATCGGAAAAGAATCGGGTGGATTGATTTCGATAGAGTTTGCCAGTGAAGAGGATAAAACCTGTATTAAAATAAGTGACAACGGAATCGGAATTCCGGAAAAGGATCTCGAAAAAATATTCGGACAATTTTTCAGGGTATCGAACAAGAATAACAAGAAAGTTGAAGGAAGCGGATTGGGGTTATCGGTTGTTCATGAAATAATTACCCAGCACGGAGGAACAATTAGCGCAAAAAGCCCTTCCGGAATTGGAACGGAAGAGTTTCCCGGGACTTCCTTTATTGTTACGTTACCGCATAAGAGAGTCCCGAAAAAAGAAACGGAATCGGAATTGCTTAAGGGTGGCTTATAAATCTGAAGTAATCTTCGTTCATATTGTTATAAGCTTTCTGAGCGCTTTCCAAATCAGGGAATATTCCGTAAACAGTTGAGCCGGTTCCTGACATTAAAGAGAAATCGGCTCCGCAATTGAGCATTGTCTCTTTTATCTCTTTGATTTCGGGATAAACCGAAAAGACATACTCTTCAAAATCATTTTTGAAGAATTCCGAAAACATGGTAACCTTCACTCCATTTTCTCCGTAATCCAAAGCCTCGTAATCAGTTGGCGATTTCTTCGGAGTTATATTTCCGAAAGCCTCTTTTGTCGAAATATGAATTCCTGGATTAACCAACAGAATAGGAGACTCTATATCAAGAGGTATCATTTTAAGTATTTCTCCGCGAGATTTACCGATACTCGGTTTTGCGCGAAGGAAGAATGGTACATCGGAACCAAGAGAGAGAGCCAATTCGAGAAGCTTGTCATATTTCAGATTGAGTCGGAACATATCATTTAATGAAATCAGAACTGCCGCCGCGTCGGAACTTCCTCCACCTAAACCGGCTCCCATAGGAATTACCTTTTTGAGCTTAATTGTAGCGTTGATCGTTTTTCCTGTAGTCTCTTCGAGGAGATTTTTCGCTTTTACGATAAGATTATCGGCCGGATCGGATATCGACTCGTTATCGCAAATAAACTCGAAACTTTCCGAATGCTTAATAAAGATTCGATCAAACATATCTGTGATAGGATAAAAGATTGTTTCCAGATTGTGGAATCCGTCATTACGTTTTTCGACAATATTAAGACCGATATTTATTTTGGCCGGAGCTTTTATTTCAATAGACTTTATCATTCAATAATTCCCGTATTTTTGCAGTATGTTTCGGGGAGGATCCGCAACATGACCCGACATACAAAAGATTATCATTATAAAA
This sequence comes from uncultured Ignavibacteriales bacterium, assembly GCA_942492055.1. Taxonomy (GTDB): domain Bacteria; phylum Bacteroidota; class Ignavibacteria; order Ignavibacteriales; family Melioribacteraceae; genus CALODP01. The sequence continues at coordinate 369,335 of CALODP010000023.1, forward strand.
CTCATTAACTAAATCGGAATATTTCTCAGGAGATATCCCTTCCCTAATTTCAACATCACTATAATTTCCGGAGCCACAATTGAGATAAAATCCCCAATTGTAATCTATTCCGGTCATTTTGACCAAACCACGCATCACCGGAGGGAAAATGCAATTAAACCCGATCGCCTCGGTGGAGTATTGCCGGAGATCATTTATAACTTTTAAGAGCTCAGAGCCATCGAGTAGACGAAGATTTTCGTCGAATATAAGATTAATTACAAATGGAATCTTATTATCGTGGCAAAACTCAGTTATTATCTCAATTTCATCCATATGTCCGAGAGTTTCGTTCCAAATGATATCCGCGCCGGTATCACGAAGAATTTCGATATGTTTTCGGTGATTATATTCCAAATCACTTTTCGATAGATCTCTCGATTTCTTGTAGCAATCTTCGGCAGGTGAATTGGAACCGGCGATAAAAATATCGTCAGAGTACAAATCGGCTCTTTTGATTGCATCAATCGCTGCTTTAACCAGATTTTCACTATTTAATCCGGAATATGCCTCTTTTAATGCTGCCGGCGAAGTTCTGAAAGTATTGGATGTGATAATATCCGCGCCGGCTTTGATATATTCGTTGTGTAATTCCGTAACCAATTCAGGTTTTTGAATATTCAGCAGGGAAGTCCAAAGGGAAGAAGTTGGCTCCTTTACATATGCCTGTAAAATACTTCCCATTGCGCCATCCAAAACCAAAGGGCGCTTATTCCTCTTTTTGTTATTCAGAAGGAGACTATCCATTACTTATCTTCTATTCTAACAAGTAAAAAAGCATTATTCGGTTTCATTATTAAGATTATTCCACCTATGAGCATCAGTGTGTTTTCCAGAATTTTCTTAAATCCGACTCGAGCTCCGTCCATTGTACCAAAGCATCCGCATTCGATATCTAATCCACGAATCATGGCGTAAGCGACAAGAATAATGAAAACGACAAGTAGCGAAGAAATAATTAATGTATTCTCTTTTATGAATATCCCGAAAATCAGAAATAATCCGGAAACAACTTCAATCCAAGGAATAATAATAGCGAAGAAATTAACCGTCCAAATGGGAACCGCTTTGTAATTCGAGATGGAAACAGCAAAACCTTCCGGATCAGATATCTTTTCCATTCCGGCAAAGATAAAAACAAATCCTATAATCACACGAATAATCAATTGGAAATATTTATTTGAGAAAAGAGATATCATTTCATTTCCTCCTTTGCGGACGGATATCCGGCGTTTTTCCATTCGGTCCAACCTCCGGTAAAGACATACAGATTTTGAAAACCCAATTTTTGCAATTCAACCGCGAGTCGTTCACTGACTTCACAATCATCACCACCGCAATAAATAATGTATGTCAATGATTTATCGAAGTCTGCTACCTGATGAGGCTCGAAATCGAATTCTTGTATATTAATAGCATCTTTTATATGTCCTTCGGAGAAATCCCATTGATCACGAGCGTCTATGAATTTTACTTTTTCGGAATTGTAAAGTTTATAAGTTTGCTCAAGATCTACAGCTTTAATAGCTTTATTTAATAGGTCGCTACGCTCCAGAGAATTATTAAGATCTGAGCCATTAGCATGCTCAAGTTGATGTTTCTCTCGTAGTAACGGGATCGATTTTCCGGAGAATGAATTATAAATCAACCCCAATATTGATGAAGAAATTACGATTATAAGAACTATTTTGAAATTAATTTTCATTTAAATGTACCAATGAGTTAATTAAAACATTTCCGCGTCTGCTTCTTCGCAGTCTTTTGGAATTTCAGGTTTCACCAATAGAACACTCTCTTTACTAAGCATTACCTTTCCCGGTTCCATTCCTTTTCGTTTAGTAACAAATTTTCTTAAAGTATATGAAACCGGAGCAACTCCCGCAGTTTTAGCTTTGCTATAATATGCGGCCACAGAAGCAGCCTTTTTCAAAATGTCTTTCGGAATACCTTCTTTCGGGTTATCAACGCGCAAAACCACATGTGAACCGGGAAGTCCTCTCGCGTGAAACCAATAGTCATTTTGTTTAGCGAATTTTATAGTAAGTTTATCGTTGCTTTTACTATCGCGTCCTACAAATAGATGATACTTACCCGCGATTATATATTCTTTTGCTTTTATTTGTTCATCTATCAATTTTTTATTCCTCTTATCATTTGCCGGTGTCAATAGAGTCTTAATTTCAGTCAATTTCTTCAAATCAGTTGCCGAAGCATATATTTTATTTATATCTACGAATTTCTCATAACGTTTCTTTGTCTTTTCAAAGAGCTCAAATGAAATTCCGTAATTCGTTTTTTCGTCACGCGCTTTTTCAAAATAGTAATCTATTGCTTCCTGAGGAGAATGTTTCGGGTTAATTTTAACAATTTTATTTTCTTCGGACAAATAATCCCACACTTCAACCGAATCGTTTCCTTTTGAAAGAAGATGTCTGCTTGCCAAAAGAAGATTCCCGATATGATAATATTCCTCTTCACGGCTACCTTTTTCAATTCTTCTGCTCAGATTATTCAATTTATTTGATAATCCGGACAATTCTTTTTCCAAAGATGATTCTATTTCACTCTTCAGCTTGATAATTCGTTCGTTCCGATATTTCTCACTGAGATATTGATGAAGCGCGTCATTATATTTATAAAATTCTTCATGCTCGGCATCTTTGTTTTGATTATTAAACTTCTCAGAAACGAAGAAAGGTTTCCCCGATGCAAAATTGAATCCGACGGAAATATTACCTAAAAGAATCTCTTTTATTGCAAGATAATACTGTTCCGCAAAATCTTCGCGCGAATCAGTAGCGCAGAGAGTTTTGATCTCGTTGAATAGAGGTTTGGAAATATAGGGAAAGACCTTTTTTATCGATTTATATTCGGTGTTTGTAATCGATTCAAGAGGGAAGTCAATAATATTAGGCTCAGTGAGATATTCTTTCTCTTCAAGAGCTCTAACAACTTCAGATATATCCTGACCTTTTATTTTTTTGAATGCCTCGCATGTTCGATCGGGATAAGTAGCATATATATTGGTTCTGCTTCCTTGAAGGACAAAATAAAAGGCGGAATCAGCCAAAGTGATCTTCACAATTCTATCGTCCGAGCAAATAGCGATATCGGTAATCACTTTTGGAGTGAGTTCACCGAATAATGAAAATGTATTTTTCTTAGCTTTTCTGTGATTTTCTTTAATCATCAAGTAGGGGAGATTATTATTCGCAGAAAAGATAAGGTGTGAATATTCATTCTCTTCTTCCGGGATAGCAAGATATAGTTTGTCTTTTTCCTGAGAATAGATGTCAATAATCCTTTTCCCAAGAAGACGTTTTCTCAGCTCTATAACAGCTCTATTTAAATAGAAGTAATTTCCAAACATATTATTCGTAGTAATAAATGGTATCTAATCAGATTTGCTAAAATAAAAAAAATGGATGAGAGGAACTAATAATTAAATTCCTCCCATCAAAATTGAGATGTTATTTGAGAAGCGACTCAGGATCTAAGTTCGGAGCTTCAATATCTTTGAAATATTGAACTGTTCCGACTTTCAATTCATAAGTAGCGGCATCATCACAAACAATAACTCCCTTAGGATGTAATTGAAGAGCGGAAACTGTCCACATATGGTTAACGCCTTCTTCAACAACTTTGGCCAATGCTCTGGCTTTGTTATGACCGTTGATGATGATTAATACTTCTTCGGCATCCAAAACAGTTTTTACACCGACAGTAAGAGCTGTTTTAGGAACTTTATTAACATCATTATCAAAGAATCTACTGTTTGCGATAATAGTATCCATTGTAAGAGTTTTAACACGAGTTCTTGATCCCAATGAAGAAGCTGGCTCGTTAAATGCGATATGTCCGTCAGGTCCGATACCACCTAAGAAAAGATTGATACCGCCAACTGCGGCAATTCTCTTTTCATATTCTTCGCACTCTTTTTCCAAATCTTCAGCGTTTCCATTAAGAATATTGACATTTTCCTTTTTGATGTCGACATGACTGAAGAAATTATTCCACATAAAAGAATGGTAGCTTTCGGGATGTTCTTCAGGAAGACCAACATATTCATCCATATTGAAAGTAATAACGTTTTCGAAAGAAACAACGCCTTTTTTATTCAATTCAATCAGATTCTTATACATTCCTAACGGGGAAGATCCGGTTGGCAATCCGAGAACAAAAGGCTTTTCGGAAGTCGGATTGAATTCGTTAATTCTCTTGGCAACATGATTTGCAGCCCATTTTGAGATCAACTCATAATTCGGTTCAATAATTAATCGCATAATAAAATCCTCACATTTAATAAATTTATATTAGTTAGGCATTCCTCTACGTCGTCTCTCTTCTTTGGTAAGCTCAAAAACTTTTTTAAAGACCTTTTCATCGGCCGAAGTAAACTCAACTTTTCTTCTGGCCATAACCCTTTGAGCAACCTCAATACTACGCTCGAGATCATAAGTAGTAACAGCGTCTGCGCCACCCCAGGTAAATGAGGGGATATATTTGGGAGGAAATCCCGCACCGAAAACATTTGTTGATACTCCAACTACCGTACCTGTATTAAACATAGTATTTATAGCGGTTTTGGAATGATCACCCATAGTAAGCCCAACAAACATAGATCCGCTATCAATCTGCTCGTCATTAATTACAACACGAACGCTACCATAGTTGTTTTTAAGATCGCTATTATTTGTATCAGCTCCGAGATTAACCCAAGAGCCAAGATAAGCGTGTCCTAAAAAGCCATCATGTTGTTTATTCGTGTAATCAAGAAGAATTGATTCTTCAATTTCTCCGCCGACTTTGCAGACTTTGCCGATGCTGGTGTTTTCGTATATTTTGGCGCCAATTTTTACTTTTGTGAAATCACCTATGTAACAGGGGCCTTCAATAACCGCGTTTGGATAAACCGAAACTCCTTTGCCAATATAGATCGGACCTTGGGAGGCATCAAGAACAACTCCCGGTTTAATTCCCGATTCTTCATCCACAAAAATATTATTCTTGTTTACAAAGTTAACACCTTCGTAGATATTTCCCCTAATCATATTTTCATTTTTTTTAATTATTTTCTCAAAATCTTTAATAATCTCATTACCATTATGACTAATTAACTCCCATGGGTAACTAATATATTTAACATTAACCTCTTGTTTTAACATTCCGGTAAAATCGGAGAGCATAAAAACATCGGAGATGCGGTCTTGGAGATTTGCGTAATTAGCACCGGAAACTCTTGCAGCAATAATTGTTTCGCCATTTACATAAAGTGTGTCCGATCCTTCCAAAGGTATGACTTCAGACAAATTTTCGTCTGCTAAAACTCTTCCGTTAATCAATAAACAACTATTCCCATCGGGATTAAATTCGTTAACTTTTGAATCGGGATATTTATTTTTAACAATTTCAGTTAAGTATTCTCTACAATGAAGTGATACAGGGACATTAGGATAAGCGTTTTCGATTTTTTCTTTTAGAGAGAGGATTCCACATCTAAGATCGAAATGAGGGCGAAAGTAAACTAAAGGAAGAAGACGAGTATAATAGTTTCCCTCAAAAATACAAATTGATTCGGCCATGCGACCTCCAATTTAATTTCGGAAAGAGTATGTAATTTAAAATTACGAGGAAATATTCCTGCTCCTGTAGAAACAAGAGCAGGCAATTAAAAATTCATTAGTGAGAACCGGTATGTTCCTCAACAATACGTTTAATCCATTTCAATAAGACAAACATCAAGATCGCACCTACTAAGGCACCTGCGAAATTTATCATAAAGAAATAAACTTTATTATCTATACTGCCCCAAAGTCCCGAAAGAACACCTGAGAGTTTGTTACCAAGAGCAGTTGAGAAGAACCAGCCACCCATCATCAGACCAGCAACTCTCTTCGGGCTAAGTTTGGAAACCAAAGAAAGTCCCATCGGGCTTAAACAAAGCTCACCGACAGTAATAACACCGTAGTTAATTACCAACCACCATGGAAGACTCTTGGTAACACCATTATCCGAAGTGATTACCGCAATCATCATAATTGTAGTTGATAAGGCGGTAATAAGCATACCAATACCAATTTTTCCGGGAGTTGAAGGTTCTTTTTTCTTTCTTCTCATCATATTCCAAAATCCTACAACAAGAGGTGTAAGGAAGACAACAAAGAAAGGATTTATAGATTGGAAAATCTCAGTAGAAATCAATTTGAGATTTTGTCCTTCAGCCGGCCATTCTTCTTTAGGAAGATTGTTAAAATAAGGATCAGGCTCCATAGTTGAGATTACCTTTCCGCTTTCATCAGTAACCGGAACCCCGTGCGCATCAACTTGCGGTACTTCACGAGTAGTGCTTACTTCCTGAGCGAAATGAAGATTTTCTGCAACTGTTTCAACCGCAGCCGGCATACTTCTATCGGTATATCGTTCAGCCCAGATTGTCAAAGCGGAACCATTCTGATGGAAAACCGCCCAGAAGATAATAACAACTGCAAAAACCGAAAGAAGGGCACCAATCGGATTTTTCTCTTCTTTCGGCGCTTTAGCCCAAAGCATAATAAAGTATCCGATAAACGGAATTGCCGCGAATAAAAAGGCATCTGTAGAATTAGCTCCTAATAATGGTTGTCCGAATAACATCTGAGGTACAAACCACCCGATAACACCGGCAAGTATAGCAGGGCCAAAAATAGAAGAAATCAATTTACCTAAAGGCATTTCATCTTTAGTTGGTTCGGAAATTACATCCGCTTCTTTAACGTGTTTTTGGCCAAACCAGAACCAAATCAGTCCGATAAACATTCCAATACCGGCAATAGCAAAAGCGTATCCCCAGCCATATTGATGACGCAAATAAGCCGCGACAAAATTACAAACGAAAGCACCGATATTAATACCCATATAAAAGATATTAAAACCGGAATCTTTATATGGTCTATAATTATCATTATTATCATATAATTTACCAACCAAGGTGGAAATATTAGGTTTGAAAAACCCATTACCAATGATAATCAGTAATAATGAAAGGTAAAACGCAATTTCGCCATGTAAAGAAAGTCCGATGTATCCACAGCCCATCAAAAATCCACCAATGGAAATCGCTTTTCTGTAACCCAATACTTTATCCGCCAAGAGACCACCTAGGAAAGGGGTCAAATAAACCAAGGCCAAATATGTACCGTAAATGTCCGCCGCTTTAAAATCACTAAATCCCATACCCCCATTGGAAGTCGGATCAATCATGTAGAGAGTAAAAATACCCAACATTAAATAGAATCCGAACCGCTCCCACATCTCAGTGAAAAAGAGAACGGGCAGACCCTTGGGATGTCTTTTAAACATATTTTCTCCTTATTATATGAAAAGATAATTTCGGTGTTGTATTTCGATATGTAGTTATTTTTGAAAAGATATATATTTCAATCATTGATTTGCTAAGCTAGCTAAAAAAGTCGTCATAAGATAAAAATATCTTGGAACATAAAAAATAGAAATGCATTCAAAAAATTATAATTTGTTAAAAAATGCCATCTTCAATATATTTGTAGTGATGAAAAAATTAATAAAGAAACTCGTGTTAATCCCGTCAATATTATTCGTATTAGTCTTTGCCATATTATTGATCGCGGATAATTATATTTTACCGAACCTTGTTGACGCTCCTGAGGTTGTATTACCTAATCTTGTTGGACTAAACAAAGAAGAGGCAAAAGCTCAATTAGAGCAAATAAAGCTTATTCCCGTAGAAGAAGGACCAAGGTATGATGCTCGCTTCGATGTAGACGAAGTGATTTTTCAAAATCCGAATGCCGGTACCAGAGTAAAAGAGGGAAGAAGGATTTACATTCATATTAGCGGTGGCGAGGCAAAGATAAAAATGCCTTCTCTTTTCAAGAAAACTCTTAGAGACGCCAAAATTACTCTCGAAAGACGTGGGTTGTTTTTAGGAGAGATTGAAGAGATGCGCTCCGAGTTGCCGAAAAGATGTGTAGTAGATCAGGAATTTCCGGAAGGGGAATTATTAGTAAAAGGAGATTCGGTAAATATAAAGATTAGTTTAGGCCCGAAACTTGGAATGATTCGTGTCCCAAGCTTGATCGGCAAAACGCTCAACGAAGCATCAAGAATTTTACGAAGAAATTCGTTGAATATCGGAGAAATAACATATTCCGAATCACCTAGCTTATTGCCCAATAGAGTATTCGATCAATTTCCATCGGAAGAGAAGCTCATAAGTGTTGGGGATAGTGTAGATGTATTTGTAACGAAAAGTATAACTGAGAACAATTAGAAAGATAAAGAGATGAAACAATTAGCTCCTTCAATACTATCAGCAGATTTTTCCAATCTGTCCCAACAAATCAGATATACTGAAATGGGTGGTGCCGACATTATTCATTGTGACATAATGGATGGAAAATTTGTCCCGAATATCACATTCGGTCCGGTTGTAGTTAAAGCTGTAAAAAGAACAACTACAAAACCTATTGATGTACATTTGATGATTGAGAATCCGGACAATTTCATTGAGGATTTTGCAAAGGCAGGGGCTGATTATATATCCGTTCATCAGGAAGAAGTTATTCATCTTGATCGTACGATCAATAGAATAAAAGAATTTGGAATTAAAGCCGGAGTTGTAATCAATCCGGCCACATCAATACAAACTCTTGAAAATATACTCGGAATCGTAGATTTCATACTCATCATGTCAGTAAATCCTGGTTTCGGGGGACAAAAATTTATTCCATACACTCTTGATAAAATCAAGAAATTAGATAGGTTAAGAGAAGAAAAGGGCTACAAATATTTGATTGAGATTGATGGAGGAGTTACATCTGAGAATATTAGGGAAATCTCAGAAGCCGGTTGTGATATTTTTGTTGCCGGTTCATCTGTCTTTGCCAAAGATAACATTTCTGCTGCTACAGCAGAACTTAAGAATATAATATCAACAAAATGAGTGTGTGTAATATGAAACTTGCGTTAGTTGGTGGATCGATTTATACTCCTTTCAGAGAGATTGAAAAAGGAGCGATATTAATAGCAGATGGGATTGTTTATGAAGTCGGAAGTGTTGAAGATGTTACAATTCCTGAAGAATACGAAGTAATTGATGTTAGCGGAAAGAAAGTAGCTCCGGGATTTGTAGATTTATTAGTACATGGTGGTGCCGGTGGTTACGGATTCTCTGACGAATCAGACGAAAGTATCGAGAAAATTGCTAAGTACTTCTTGGAAAACGGTTCGACTACTATGTTAGCAAGTCTTCATGCAAAACCAAAAGAAGCATTTTTGGCAGATATGAAAAGACTTGCCGATTACATCGAAGCCAATCCGAAAAGCAACATAAAGGGTATTCATTCGGAAGGTCCGTATTTGAATCCGGAGTTGAAGGGATCAATGAATGAAGGATATCTATGGAAACCATCCGTAGAATCTTTTATTGAAATGTATGAAGCTTCTCGCGGACATTTGAAAGTTATGACAATTGCCCCTGAATTACCCGGAGCATTGGATGTTATCCGCGAAGCATCATTCAGAGGTGTTGTTTGTTCAGTAGGGCATTCAACTGCTTCATACGAAGTTATTGATGCTGCAATTGATCATGGCGCAGCACATGTTACTCACATGTTCAACGCAATGAAGCCATTTCATCACAGATTTCCTAGTGTAATGGCTGCCGCATTATTGAGAGACGAATTGAAAATTGAATTAATCGCAGATACATACCATGTTCATCCTGCAATTATGGAATTATTGTTGAAATTCAAATCTCCTAAAAACATCATTTTAATTACAGACTCTATCAGAGTAGCAGGCTTACATGAGGGAGAATCATCACATTTCTCCGATCAAAAAGTTACTTTGAAAGATAACAAGGCTACTTTGGATGACGGAACATTGGCAGGTAGCACATTAACCTTGAATAACGCCGTAAAGAATATTGTTAATACTACAAAAGCCAAACTTACAGACGCATTCAGAATGGCATCCTTGAACGGCTCAAAAGTTATTGGTTCAGGTACCGGTATCCTGGCTTCAGGAAAACCGGCTGATATTGTTGTTTTAGATGATGACTATAACGTTGAATACACCATTATGGATGGTGAAATTCGTTTCAAGAAAGAAGCATAATTTGAATAAAGAGAGTGGCTATTGTGCCACTCTTTTTGTTTTCCTTACTTATTTATTTCCTTTCTTTTATTTATTGTAAAAAAGTGTTACTATTCGTATAAATTTTGTCGCCTATTAAAGTGAGATTACAGTATTGCCAATTCAGTTAGTAAATATTTCAAAAGAAGAAATTTTCAAGAGATACAGTAAGTCTTACAATATCTATAGAGATTTATATCAATCAGACATAACCGGACTTGAAATACGAGATATTCCCACATCACTTGCCATGAGTTTACGTGATATGCTACATAGCAAAAAGGAATTAGCATATTATACCCAAACTCCGAAAACAGATTGTTCCGATTTCTTTACATTTGGTAATTTTGAAATGTTATCTTCTTTTTCAACGGAGATCAAAAGCGCAGGATATGAGGAGTTAGGATTTAAGGTCTCGAATGTGATGCTAAACTATTCCGATTATGATAAAACATCTTTTATACTAAATGGCAAAGCTATTACGTCGAAATCATCCCTTGTAATGGGAATTCTCAATATTACTCCGGATTCTTTTTCAGATGGGGGAAAATTCAATTCCATAGATTCAGCTCTCATTCATGTTGATGAAATGGTAAAAGCAGAAGTCGATATTATTGATGTCGGTGGCGAATCAACTCGTCCCGGATCAGATCCGGTTTCGGAAGAAGAAGAACTTGATCGTGTTATTCCTGTTATAAAAAAAATTAAAGAGAAGTATCCGGAAATAGTGATATCGATAGATACAACCAAATCGAAAGTAGCTGAAGAAGCGGTAAAACATGGCGCCACTATTATTAATGATATAAGCGGCTTTACATTTGATGAGAAAATAGTCGATGTTGCAGCCCAGTATAATGTAGCATTGGTTATTATGCATATAAAAGGTAACCCGAAAGATATGCAAGATGCCCCTTACTACGATGATGTAGTAAAAGATGTATATTCATTTCTATGGAATAAAACTTGGATAGCCAAATCGAAAGGGGTGAAATCCATTATTATAGATCCCGGAATTGGATTTGGAAAAAGGCAAAAAGACAATTATGAAATAATAAATAGATTGGATGAGTTTAAAGGCATTGGTTATCCTATATTAATGGGATTGTCCAGAAAATCCTTAATCGGTCAGACACTCCAATTGCCGGTAGATGAAAGAGATGTCCCAACAGTTATTGCGGAAGGAATCTCAATAAAAAACGGCGCGAAGATTATTAGAACACATAATGTAAAGAACGCTACTTATTGTAAAAAAATGATGCAGTTTATTAACAATCCGGAATCACTAAACAATGTTTGATATATTTAGAATAGGGTTTCTCTCATTTACCTTTTTGGATTTGATCGACGTAGTTCTGGTCTCGTTTATTATATATAAATTATATACGGTGCTTAAAGGGACTATTGCCGCACAAATATTTTTCGGACTGATTCTGGTTTTGGTATTTTCCTTTTTGGCTCAGGCGGCCAACTTTAAAGCACTTGGATGGCTGTTGAGATTAATTACTGACATCTGGGTTATAGCGTTTATTGTCTTATTCCAACCTGAAATCAGAAGATTTCTTACGATTTTAGGACGAAGTCCTTTTGCGCGACTTGTAATCAAAGGAGACGAACAAAGCGCAGCCGATATTTTAACCGAAGCGGCATTCGAACTCGCCCAAAATCAACACGGTGCTCTAATTGTTATTGCCGGTACATCGGCAATCAGGAGTATTTCGGAAACAGGGGAGATGATAAATTCGAAGCTTACGAAGAGCTTATTGAGATCTATTTTTTTCCCACGCTCACCACTACATGACGGGGCTGTTGTAATCAGAAATGATATGATCGAGGCTGCGCGATGTACATTGCCATTATCGCAAGAGAACGTAATTGATAACATACCCTTAGGAATGCGTCATAAAGCAGGCCTGGGAATTTCCGAACAATCCGATGTAATTAGTATTATTGTTTCCGAAGAGACAGGTGGAATCTCCATCGCGGAAAAAGGGAAGTTAATACGTGGATTATCGAAAGAATCATTAAGAAAACACTTGTTAAAAAGTATGCATGGCGCGAAAGAAAAAGGGGTAAAAGGAATATTTGACCAATTCATCAGACAAAAATAGAGTATGCGCGGTTGTTCCGTTTTATAACGAGCAGAAGCACATTAAACCCCTTTTTACTCAACTGCTAACAATGGTTGATGCTATTATCGCGGTTGACGACGGATCTTCGGACGATTCTTCAAATGAAATACCCAAATCGAATAAAATATATTTAGTTACTCATGATGTTAATTCAGGTAAAGGGGCTGCTCTTAAGACAGGTTTTCGAAAATCAATAGAGTTAGGCTTTGATTTTACTTTTACGATCGACGCCGACCAACAGCATGATCCGAATTCAATTCGGTTATTTCTTGATAATATTGATAATAATGATATAATTATCGGAAACAGACTTAATAATCTAAGTGGAATGCCGTTACATAGAATCCTTAGTAATAAAATTACCTCTTGGATAATGACAATTAAAACCGGCGCCCTTATTAAAGATAGTCAATGTGGTTTCCGATTATTTAGAACTAATATCCTTGAGCGCCTTGTTTTTGAGAGTGATGGCTTTGAATCTGAAACAGAAATCCTAATATCCGCAGCCAAACAAAAGATGAGGATCGGGTTTGTTGATATTCCTACAATCTACGGTGATCAGGTTTCAAAGATGACAAATTGGAAGACAACAATTGGATTTGTTAGAATAATATTAACTAAGTGAGAAAGCATGAAAATCAAGAATAAATGGAAAATAAAGGGTCTGGAAAAGAGCCTCATTTTCAAGAAAGTTGCTCCTATTATTCTTGATAAGAAACTTAGAGATGTATTTAAGCTTATCGATAGATTCTTTGAAGACGATTCCGTAGATAATCTACATGATCTGAGAATATCTGTCCGCCGTTTCAGATATCTATTAGAAATCTTTTATCCGTGTTACGATACAAAAGAATTAACATATACTCACGATTATGCCAAGCAGATTCAAGACTTAATCGGGGAAGGTCGTGATTTGGATGTGATGAAGATTAAAGTAAAAGAGATCGGAGATACAATTGATATCGAAATACCGAGTAGCTTTTATAAAAAAATAGATAAAGAAAAATTAGAAAAACGTAGCATAATTAAGACTGAATTACGTAAATTCATGGAAGATGAAATCATAAATAAATTCATCAAGAAAAAGAGGAAATCATGAAACTGAAATATTTTTCACATTCAGCATTTCAATTAACTACTGATAACGGAAAAGTAATATTGATTGATCCTTTTTTCGACGGCAATCCGACCTCTCCGGTAAAATCGGAAGACATTAATACTGATTATATCATTTTAACACATGGACATGGTGATCACATCGGTGACGCATTCAAAATTGCAAAGAGATGTGACCCCTTATTTATTTGTGTAAATGAGTTAGCAGATTACTGCTCCAAAAACGGATTCCGTGCTCATAATATGCATATCGGCGGAGGATACAATTTCGATTTCGGGCGTGTAAAATTTACTATCGCTCACCACGGTTCTCTCACACCGGATAATCAATACACCGGAGAAGCTTCGGGAGTACTAATTTATGCTGATAATAAAACAGTATACCATACCGGTGACACCGGATTATTTTACGACATGAAATTAATCGGTGAAATGAATAATATCGATTACATGTTATTACCGATCGGTGATAATTTCACCATGGGAATTGATGATGCTGTAAAAGCTGTCGAATTGGCAAATCCACATACAGCTATTCCAATGCATTACAATACATTTCCCGTTATTGAAGCAAACCCCCTTGAATTCAAGCGAAAATTGGAAGAAAAAAATAAAATTTCAATAGTACTTGAATATGGGGAGGAAATAGAGCTATAATTGTTAACCAAATTGTAAAAACTTTCTCGAAAAATTCTGTTATAATATGTCCAAAATTATATCTATAGCTAATCAAAAGGGTGGAGTGGGCAAAACTTCCACCGCAATAAACTTATCAGCATCAATTGCTGCAGCGGAATATAAGACATTATTAATTGATATTGATCCGCAGGCTAACTCCTCTTCAGGATTGGGAGTGGAAGATAAATCAAAATCCATCTACGAAGTATTACTCCATTTAGATGAGGCAAAAGAGTGTATTCAAAATACATACATGCCTTACCTGGACATTATTCCTTCGAATATAAATCTTGTTGGCGCAGAGGTTGAACTCGTAAATACTGCGGAAAGAGAGCATAAAATGAAACAAGCTTTGCAGCCCATAAAAGAGAGATATGACTACATTTTTATTGATTGTCCTCCCTCTTTAGGTTTGTTGACATTAAATGCCTTAACCGCTTCCGATTCTGTTATTATTCCTGTTCAATGTGAGTATTTTGCATTGGAAGGATTAGGACAATTGTTGAATACTATCAATTCGGTTAAGAAACAATTGAATAAAGATTTGTCAATAGAAGGAGTATTATTGACAATGTACGATAGTCGATTACGATTATCAAACCAGGTAATCGAAGAGGTGAAAAAGTATTTTGGTAATAGAGTTTTTGAAACTGTAATTCACAGAAATGTTCGAATCTCAGAAGCCCCAAGCCACCAGAAACCGGTGATTTTGTATGATTCAATATCTACCGGTGCCCAGAATTATATTTCATTGGCAACAGAATTAGTAGAAAGATCGAAACAGTAATTATTTTTTTAGAGGAAAGATGTCTAAGTTTAAACCTGGTCTCGGAAGAGGACTCGACGCATTATTGAATCCTAACATTCTGAATAATGATAAAGAAGTAGAAGTTTCCGAGCCAATTGAAAATATAGAATACAATAATAATGGGGACTCTCACGAAGTACTAAAAAAAATCCCTATTAATTCTATAGTTCCGAATCCTTATCAACCCAGAACGGAATTTATACCGGAAGCATTAGAGGAATTAAAACAATCTATTCTTCAAAACGGTTTAATTCAACCTATTACCGTAAGAAGATCTCCTGATGATAGCGGTTATCAACTTATCTCCGGGGAAAGAAGACTTCGAGCGTC
Source organism: uncultured Ignavibacteriales bacterium (assembly GCA_942492055.1). GTDB lineage: Bacteria > Bacteroidota > Ignavibacteria > Ignavibacteriales > Melioribacteraceae > CALODP01. The sequence goes on from CALODP010000023.1 coordinate 384,587, forward strand.
AAAAGAAATCGGTAAGAGAGAGATTCCTGCGTATATTATAAAGGTGGATACCAAAGAAGCCATGGTTGCTATGGCTTTAATAGAAAACATCCAGCGTGAAGAATTAAACGCAATTGAAGTTGCAAAAGCATATAAACAACTTTTGGAAGAATGCAATTTATCTCATGAAGAGATAGCGGAAAAAGTAGGTAAAGATAGAACTACTATCACAAACTCTCTTCGTTTATTGAAATTGCCAGTAGAGCTTCAGGACGCTTTGATAGAAGGTAAAATAAGCGCGGGACATGCAAGAGCATTGATAAACTTAGCAGATAAACCTTCACAGGTTGCTGTATTAAATAAAATTATTAAGGAACAACTTTCCGTACGTAAGGTTGAAAAACTTGTAAAAAGCTTGAGTGCCGGAAACGGAAAATCCACAAAGGAAAAAACTCCCGAAGAAGAATTTATGTCTGCCAGAGACGTTATTTCGAATAATGATTTCGAAAGTAAACTTCGAGGCATTCTAGGTACTAAAGTAATGTGTAAACAAAAGAAAGACGGTTCCGGAAACATCACAATTGAGTTTTATTCTAATGACGAATTGGAAAGATTGTTTGAATTATTTGAAATCATTTCAGAAAATTATTCTTAGTCTGATTATAGTTCTTCTATTATTAGCATCTAATACATACGCGCAAGCGGAACAAGATACGATTCAGAACGTCCAAAACAAGGATTCGGTTTTTGTTATGACCAAATCCCCATGGGGAGCAGTTTTAAGAAGCGCTGTTGTTCCCGGTTGGGGACAATTCTATAACGAGTCCTATTGGAAGATTCCTGTAGTATGGGGCTTTCTCGGGTATTACTCTTATGTATGGGTTGATCAGAATAACAAGTATAAAGATTACCGTGATCAGTATCTCTACTTGCTGAAGCATAATCCTGACGAGGAATACAAAATAAGTCGAATCAAAGAGATTAGAGATTTCTATCGGGACCAAAGGGATGAATTCGCTATTTATTTCGGGTTGGCTTATTTTCTCAACTTACTCGATGCTTATGTAGATGCTCATATGTTTGATTTCAATGTAAAAGTGGACCCTTATACTCAATCTCCGCAATTACAAATTCAGTACAATTTTAATTAGGGTAAAATGAAGAACAAAATACCGTGCGATAATTGTAACACTGAGAATCATCATTATCTTCTTAACTGTGAGAATTGCGGGGCATATCTTAGGTCTAAAATTCCAAATACATACTTTTGGGAAACTCTCTGGCATATAATTGAAGCTCCTGTTTCGACAATGAAACAACTAGTCTTTGCGGAAAGAAAGAGTTTCCTTATTCCTTTAATTCTATTTTTAGGAATAAAGATTTTTTCGATATCAATGTTCGGTACCAATCTTATAAATCCTAGTTCGTACGACGGAAATAATCTCACTCTAAATTTTTCTATTCACTTGATTGCATTATTATCGGTAATAGTATTCTTTAGTTTTCTATTTAAGACAGTTCTGGGAATCTTCGAAGTAAAAACCCGCTTTATAGATAATTTTGCTGTTTTCGTGAACTCGTTATTACCTTTGTTTATTGCTTTAGTTTTTTTACTTCCTATTGAATATGCTATGTTTGGAAAACATTGGTTCATCTTCAATCCGTCACCATTTATTCTGAAGCCAAATCAGGCTTATATCCTCAGCGGATTAGAAGTTCTGTTTCAATTATGGTCTATGGGATTAGCTATAACAGCGGCATATGCTCAATCAAATAGCAAACTCTTTGCTATTATATCGGGTGTAGCTTTTTATCTATTAATATTGGGAACTACACTGTTTCTGCCATTCTATTAACATAATCAACAATTGCCCCGAATCTTACTCCGCGACTACTAACAGTTATATTCGACAAGGAAAGGAGGCGCATAAATTCTTCTAAGATTAATGCACCGGCTAAAATAACATCTTCTCTTCCTTCCATTATATAGCCATATTCCTCCCGTATCATTTGAGAGGACTTATTCTTAAACAGATCAATCAGCTTCACTATTTCAATTAGAGATATTATTGATCCCTCAACTAGTTCATCGCGATATTCCGTTAAATTTTGCAATACGCATGATAAAGTAGTCGGAGTTCCGGCAACAGCTATAGTATTTGTTTTCGGGGGAATCTGAGAAACTATCATCCCAAAGGTTAATCGAACCTCATTACGTAATTGAGAAATCTCCTCTTCATTCGGTGGATTATTTTTGAAAAACTTCTCGGTAAGACTTACTACTCCAATTGGAAAACTCTGTGAAAATGGCATCTCGTCAACATTACCGTACGAAATCTCCGTGCTTCCGCCACCAATATCAATTACAACATTATTTCTACATGTTGAATCCGTAATGGCTCCCAAGAATGAATAATAAGCTTCTTGCTCACCGGGGATAATATTAACATTAAGATCGATTTCCGACTTTATTCTTTTTACAATAACATTTCCATTGGACGCTATTCTTAAAGCATTCGTAGCATTGCATAAAATAATTTCACAATCATACTTACTAACAATATCCTTATATTCCTTCAATATTCGTATTAAGGAATCAATCTTTTCGTCTGAAATTGCACCACCTGCCTTAAGTCCTTCTGAGATTCTGGGCATTTTATACTCATTACACAATACTTCATAAGTCCCCGATTTGGCGCAATATGAGGCAATCATTAAAAGAATAGTATTTGATCCGATGTCAATAGAGGCAATATTCATAAAATTTTAGTATAATTCGTAAATAGAGGTTCAAATTTATTAAAAACAAGTATATTTTGTTTTGGCAAAAATTGGATATTTACAAGAATAACTTGTTATTCATAAACCAATGTATTAAATATGAAGATAAAAGAGAAAGAATTCGAGGCGATATTAGAAGATTTGAAATCACTTGCAACTCAAATGGGAGCAAAGATAAGGTTTGAGCGAGGTGATTTTAAAGGTGGTTATTGTTTATTAAAAGATAGCAGAGTTATTGTTATAAATAAAATGGCTAATTTCCAACGAAAGGTTATGACACTTGCTTCGGCCTTAAAAGAATTAGGCATCGAGGAGATGTATCTCCCACCTAAACTAAGAGAAATAATTGATGATATGGATGTAAAAGAATGAAAATAATTGTTATTAACGGCCCAAATCTAAACATGCTAGGGAAACGTGATCCCAACCATTACGGAGCTTTAACTCTGGACGATATTGAAAAACAAGTTCGCAATGAGTTCCCGAATGATTTATTTGAATTCTTTCAAAGCAACCACGAAGGGGAGATAATAACAAAAATACAAGATGCTCCCGTGTACTTTGACGGACTTATAATCAATCCGGGCGGATATTCTCATACTTCTATTGCAATAAGGGATGCCTTGGAAGTATGCTCAATTCCTAAAATTGAGGTTCATCTATCCAACATCGCAAATAGGGAAGACTTTAGGAGTCATTCTGTAACTGCAGCTAAAACAAATGGTTATCTTTCCGGATTCAAAGAGAACGGATATTTAGCCGCGGTCTTTATACTAAAAAAGATTGTAAAAATTTAGTATTATTTGGAAAATAATCGAAGTATATTTCATTAACTGATTTTCGTAATATTGCTAATTTATAACCATTTAGTTATTTTACTTCAAGCATAAAGACAAATAAGATAATGAAGAAAGATTTCGGCCTAAAAAAACTATATTACTCAATAAGTGAGGTTAGCAAGCTTACAGGGCTTGAACAGTACATATTAAGATACTGGGAAACCGAATTTGAGCAACTAACCCCTGCAAAAAATCGGGCCGGAAACCGAATATACACGAATAAAGATATAAAACAGATACTTCAGATTAAAAAGCTTCTAAGAGATGAGAAGTATACCATTGAGGGAGCAAAAAAGATATTAACCGAAGATCCGAATGTTGATATACCTGCCGCGCCCAAAAAGCCGGTTATTAAAAAGAGTGCTCCCGAAAAAAATATTGTTAGATCTTTGAATAAAGATCTTGAAGAAATACGAGAATTTTTATTAGATTTGCAGTCTAAATTATAGAGACGGAACGTGGCGCAGTCCGGTAGCGTACTTGAATGGGGTTCAAGTGGTCGCGGGTTCAAATCCCGCCGTTCCGACAATGTTAACCCGTTGTAAACTAACCATTTGCAACGGGTTTTTCTTTTTTGAGATTATTAATTTCAATAGAATTTTGAGAAATAATATTTCCGTTTTTCTCTTCATTTTATCTCTATTTTTTTCGCACATCTCAAATTCGATCTTTAATCTGCAAGAAGAGTGAGAGTGATTTATTTAAGCTTGGTGACCCTCACTCACTCCAGCTAGTCAAGGTGCCGTTTGTAAAATAAAGGTAGCGTCCGGAATAACGGTAAATCCACTGTTCGCGGGTGCCGGTTGAATAGTTGTGTTTATTGATTTTTGAAGGTAACCCTATGCTTTCACGCGCCATCTGCTCGCTCATGCCAATCCAGAGTTTATTTTTAGCTACTTGTAGGCATTCGCTTTTTGTCCAGTTCGGGTGTTTTTGATTAATTTTATGTGCTTTCCGGGAAGTTTTATTTTTATATTCCCCTATTGTTGTTTCACACTTGTATTTAGTTTCGTTTTCGAGATAATCTTCGAATCTAATTTTATGGCTTTTGATATTAGATGTAATTGTTTCAAACGTATATTTATCAACAACGGCGCTACCGGTTTCCACCTCGACATATAGATTCTGTATAATTTCTTTCAATTCGGAATAACGAGTGTCGTTATTTTTTAAAATTAGCGTGTCGAGGGAGTTTAGTTTTTTGTTCAGGTAAGTAGCGTCGTATATTTTTTCTTTATCGAGCTTGAAAATCCTTTCTTTTGTTCGCTCGAAAAGAAAATCTGCTGCGCTCTCGTTATTGGCTAGAACTAATATCGCTGCTGTTGCGATAAGTGTAAATAATGCGGAAATGATAACTTTCTTCTTCATTTTTGCGCCTCTTTCGAAGTTCGTAAAGTTCAAATAGTAGCAACAATATCTGAAATACTCAATAGCTACTTCTAGCTATATGAAGATGGGGATAAATATACTAAAATATTATTATGAATGCTTTGTTCGGAATTTGGATACACAATTCCCTTAAATTAGACTAGAGTTTTAATATTAGCAGCAAATTACACGTAAGCTCGTATTTTGTTACTTGATATTACAATTCTCTTCTCGCAATTGCAGTAAACAATCATTACGCAGTCAAACCATACCTATCCGATGAAATAACATTGCAATTAGCCGAATAGAACAAGCCAGTTATATTAATGATTCTTTTTCCCAAAAATATGGCCTCCCATAGCGGATAATTAGCATAGATGATAATTGGATTCCACATTCTCCCCATAAAATGTTGCCAACAAAAAGAAACACGCTCCGAATGTTAGAAATATTACCGTTAAACGGGTGAATTGAAATCATTTGATCAAATTTAGAGCTTGTTTTCTAAAAACATTAGACATCGATCGAATAAATAGCGTCATCAAAAAGAAAAAGAAATATAAACGGGAAAAGGAGGAAGAAAATTAAGAAAAAGAGGCGAAATTAGGCGTATATTCAATATCGCATCACATATATGCTTTATTGTAACACATATCTGCTATATATATCCATATATATAGTAAATATCATTACCCATATTCTCTTCTGCACCTCGTATATTCCATATATACTCATATATATCCTTTATGTACTCACTTATATGCTTTATGTCATCATCCATATGGTAAATAGCTTCAATGCAATATTGCAGATATATGATGCATTATACCATATATATGTTACAATGAACCTGATATGTGTTACAAAACAGTAGATACCTGTTGCAATTTAGTATATATGTGATGCAATAAAGAATATACGTGTTACAATTTAGTAGATACTACATGCAAAATAGCATATGGGTGTTGCAATTTACCATATACGGATTTTTGTGTTATATTTTTCAATATCCTTCTTTTGGTTTTTACATTCTTTATACTTTAATGTAATATTGAATCGAGTAAGCACCGGATGGGGTGTTGTTCTTTACGTTTTCGTCCTTTTAAGTGGTGTAGGAGCTTCATTTTTCCATTTCAGAGTCTTTATTCGAAAATTCCGTTGAAATAAGTTATGATTATTTTAGAATTCTCCTCATTTAGTTCATATTAACACAATATTTCTAAAGTTCCGGAGCCGATATGGCTAATTTCCTTAAATATTGGAGTAAATCTTTAGACATGTGCTATTTCCGTGCAAACATCCATAATATTTCTATATATATCGATGGTTTTCAGTAAGTTAATAGCATTGAACACGATATCGGTATGGGGTATTATTTATCCCTTATTTATTAACCGGAATAATAACTATTATCCCGCTTTGTTGTATTTCTGCCAACAAAATCAACTGGAAAAAGGGCATAAAAAAAATTAAATTTGTGAACTAATATATTACTATGATTATCATAATTAAACAGTAATAAGAGATTATTAAGAACTAGTAGTTTTCCATTACTGCATTGAAGGGGATAAAAAGTGACAAACGATAAACCAAAGTGTTTTTGCGGAGTATTCGGTATTTTCGGAAAAAAAGATGATGCTTCTATATCAACCTATTACGGCTTGCATTCTTTACAGCATAGGGGCCAAGAGGCTGCAGGAATAGTTTCTTCCTATTTTGAAGATGATGGAAAACAAGTATTCAAGACTCATAAGGATTTCGGATTAGTCAACGAAGTATTCGCGGACAAATCACTCTTTACAGAAAGACTTCATGGCTCAATGGCAATTGGCCATAACAGATACTCAACTTCCGGCTCATCCAAATCAAAAAGAAATATTCAACCTTTTGTAGTTAATTATCGTGACGGTCATCTGGCCTTAGCTCATAACGGTAATTTGACAAACGCCTGGGAGATCAGAAAAAGATTAGTTAATGAAGGAGCTATTTTCCAAACTACTTCCGACTCCGAAGTTATTTTGCACTTGATAGCCCGCTCGATTTTGGATAATCAAATTGATCAGATTAAAGACGCATTAGCTCAAATAAAAGGAGCATATAGCGTTGTAATAATGACAGACGACAAATTGATCGGCGCAAGAGATCCGCAAGGATTTAAGCCTTTATGTATCGGAAAAGTAAATGGCTCATATATTATTACTTCCGAAACATGTGCTTTGGATATCAACAGCGCTGAATATATTAGGGATGTAGAACCGGGAGAAATTGTTGTTATCGATAAGGAAGTTCTTGAAACAGGAGAGATTAAATCTGTTCATACTGGCTCTAAAGATGAAAAAGTAAAACACTGTATTTTCGAATATATCTATTTCTCAAGACCGGATAGCAAAATATACGGCTCAAGCGTTGATAAAATGAGACGTAAATTGGGGAAAGTATTAGCAGAAAATCACCCGGTTGTTGATAAAGACGGTGAAAAAGTAATTGTAATAAGTGTTCCCGATAGTTCTAACACTACCGCAATAGGTTTCCAAAATCAACTCGAGAAACAAGGGATTGCCTCAAAATTGGAAATAGGGTTGATAAGAAGTCATTATATCGGACGTACGTTTATTATTCCGGGACAGAAAAACAGGGAAGTAGGGGTTAGAATAAAGTTTAATACTGTTCGCGGTGTAATCGAAGGAAAGACAGTAGTAATTATTGATGATTCCATTGTAAGAGGAACAACTTCGAAAAAGTTGGTAGAACTAATTCGTGAATCGAATCCGAAAGAGGTTCATTTGAGAATTTCTTCGGCACCGATATTGCACCCATGCTATTACGGAATGGATTTCCCTTCGAAAGAAGAATTGATTGCTAATAAATTCGATTCGAATATTGAGGAGATTACAAAATATTTAGGTGTAGACAGTTTGGAGTATATGACTATAGATGAAATGCTAAAAGCAATGGTTGATCATGAACCTGACAATTTCTGTACAGCATGTTTCTCGGGCAATTATCCAACTAAGATAAATACTCTTTTCAAAAAAGAAGAATTCGATGATTAAATTTTTCAGAGGAGTAGTATTATTCTTAATACTACTCCGTATTCCTATTTTCCCGCAAACTTCATTTCTTTTAAAATCAGTCAAAGAGGTTGATGATTTTTCCTCTTTATTAAAAACACGCTTTCCGATGGCAAAGCTTCACTCGGAATCAAAGAATTCACCCGGCATTTTAATCACCTCATTATCCGATAAGATAAGAGAGAATAATTCGATTCTTTCAAATTATTCCAAGATTTCATTTAGTGATGAAGCAACTGAGAAACTCTACATGAACAAATTGAGACAGTTTGAGGAAATAGAGAGCATTTCTCCGATAATAACATTCTCAATTGATGCTGGCAAATCTGAAAGTAATAGAGATATTTCCGCATGGTGGTTTGAAAAGATCGGAATAAAAGAGGCATGGGAGAAAACAAAGGGTGATAGGAGCATAAAGATTTGTGTTATTGATACAGGAATTGATTACATGAATCCTTTATTGCAAGAGGCTATTTGGATCAATCCGGAAGAAGATATTAATGGAGACGGTCTTTTTACCGAAGCTGATATAGATAATATTGATAATGACGGTAACGGGTTCATAGATGATGTAGTCGGATGGGATTTTACGAACAGAACTGGTCTGATTGCAGGAGCCGACATAGGAGATTACAGAGATTGGGACAACACTCCGCTTGATGAACACGGGCATGGTACAAGTGTAGCCGGAATTATTGCGGCAAAACATGGTATTGAGGCGAATATTGCAGGCATTGCGCCGAATTGTAAAATAATGATAGCGCGCGCGTTCGATTCAAACGGACAAGGGGATGAGGATGATGTTGCCTCGGCAATAATATACGCTACCGATAACGGAGCCAATGTTATTAACATGAGTTTCGGTGATAATAGTTATTCCCAAATACTTAAAGACGCTATTCGATACGCCTATTCAAAAGGGGTAACCTTAATCGGGAGTTCCGGTAACACAGGAGTAGATGAAAATCATTACCCATCAGGTTATTCCGAAGTAATTAGTATCGGAGCATCTGATAAATGGGATACACGAGCAAGTTTCTCTACTTACGGCTCAACACTCGATCTTTTGGCGCCGGGCTCTTCGATAAAAGCAATTGATATTGAAAATGACTACAGAGATATTTCCGGGACATCTGCTGCTGCACCATTTGTTTCCGCAGCGGTCGGATTGTTATTGTCGGAGAATTCCTATTCCAATGAGAAAATTAAACAGATACTCAAAACTACTTCTGTAGATGTAGGAAAAGAGAATTGGGATAGTGAATCAGGCGCGGGTAGATTGAATATAGGAAAAGCAATGGAATTACCTTTTGAATCGGTAATTCGTTTTAACTCTCCTTCGCAAGATTTTTCCACCAATTCAGATTCATTAGTCATCTCTACTACTATTCTTTCACCATATTTTCAAAATTACCAGATATTTATAGGTGAAGGAATATCCCCTGAGAATTGGACGGAAATCACCGTCAAACAATTCTATCAAACAAACGAAACGAAAAAGTTATTAGATATATCAGAGTATCAAGATACTCTTTACACACTTAGACTAGTGGTAGAGTTCATTAATGGAAGGACTCAAGAGGAAAGAATAAACATAAAGATTGATAAAACTGCTCCGATTGTAAAATACTTTAATGTAACAGACGCATATTACGGAGATGGAAATACGATCTTCGCTTATGGCGTATTAGATGAAAATTGTAAAGTATTTTTACGTCTACGAGAAAGTGGGGAAGAGGAGTTTATAAAATATTCACTGGATGGATTTTCAATCAATAACTCATTTTACAAATCCACTTTCTTCGGATACATTCCACCGGAAGTATTACAATCGGGCACTAATTATGAATATTATTTTGAGTTTGAGAACGAAGCCGGGCTTATAACAACTCAACAGAATGGTGAAGATTTATATCATTTCCAAAGAGAGATCTTCCCGTATAGTTCCGCATTGATAAAAAAACAATATTCAATACCTCACGGAAGATTGTATGAGCAAAAAGTAAGCGGGTTTGATAATACTTCCTCTTCTGTTATTCTAAACAGAACAAATAATGAGAATAAGTATTTCGCTTATCTTTATTCCTACAAAAATAATAATCTTGTGATAACGGATTCACTTTTGGAGCATATTCCAAAAACCGTTGCCGATTTTAATCAAAACGGGAAAATGGATTTGCTGAGTTTGTATTCCTCCACTGGGTACATTTCCGAGCAAAAAGAGAACAATAGATTCGATTTTAACATAAGTCATAAATCGGAAAGTAACGAATTTTGGCCAATTCTCGCTGAGGATTATAACAAAGACGGGGCATACGAGACCTTCTCTATTGATCGGACCAATAATGTTGTGAATCTGAGTAAGATTACTCCCAATTTAACCCTTACTCACTTACGCTCATTTAAGAATGTGTCCGATTCCTTGTTTCGTGGAATTATTCCCGAGTATAATAGCTTTAATTCTCCAAAAGGAATAACAGCCGAACTAGACGGATTAGAGGGAAAATATTTTTGGATAAGTGATAGGGAAGGAGATATTCTCGGATATCCTCTTGATAATGGAAACGGCCAGATAGTAACAATAACGACCGGAATCCCTAATTTGGAGGGGATCATAACTTCCGGAGATTTTGACGGAAACGGGACGAATGAGCTCGGAGTTATTTTACATTCCGAAGAAGAATATACACTCGCTCCTTATAATTATGTAATTTTATTTAACTTCGCTAACGGAAAACTGAACAAAATATATGATAAAGCATTTATCGATGCTTCGGGAAATCTTACTCCAAGAAGCATTTCAGGAGGGAATTCCTCAATCAGATTATCTGATATTGATAATGATCAAACAGACGAATTGATAGTGTTTTCATTCCCTCTAGTGTACATAATCAAATATATTAACGACACTCCGGTTGTATATTATTATAATAAATCGATATCATTTGATTCGAATGAATCCTTCAAGGAAATCTTGGTTTCGGATATTGATGATAACGGATTGATAGACATAGGAATACCAAATGATAATGAAATTAGTTTTTGGGAAGCTAATCAATCCGGTACGAATGACTACTCGGTTCCAATATCAGATGCTTATAGCATTTCAATGAATAGCGTAAACCTCAACTGGGATTCGTCACCAAATGAAAAAGTATTCATATATAGAGGAAAGGATAGCGAAGATCTTTCCTTAATAGATTCAACCGGAGATGCCGGCTATATTGATACGACATTTGCAAATAGTGACACGTTATATTACGCAATTACAAAAGCAAAAGGAGAATCAACAGGAAGAATATCTGAAGTTATACTCCATGATCGCTATCAAGTGACTTCCGTTATTCCTGTAAATGAGAGAGCAATTAAGGTCTCATTTTCCGGGGAAATGATTACAGAAAATATCCCGTTAAATTGTTTTGAAATTGAGTCGATTGGTAATCCGACATCAATTTCTCCTGTAAATACCAAAGAGTATTTAGTAACATTTCCCAAATCATTTGAAAGAGACGTTGATTATTCCTTGGTTGTTGCGCAAGATTTATTGCGAGATATTTACAATTCGCCGATAATTAATCGGAACATTTCATTTGTATACACTCAGCCCTCTAAAAAGGAATCACTCATAATCGAATCATTCTCAGTCCCAAAACGGAACAAGATTGAAGTAACCTTTAGCACGGAAATTGATTCGATATCGGCTAGTAATAAAAATAACTATGTATTTACACCGGTAAATCCTATTAAAAAAGTTGATTTGCAAGCTTCAAAGCGGACAATCACGATTGAAACCTCTTATCCGATTAAATCGGTAGGGAAAGAATATAAATTAGATATTGCGAATATCACATCATTAGATCCGTCAGTTGCTCCTCTTGAAGATGGAGCAGGAAGTTCAATAATTGTTTCAATTTCGGCGAAGGATCCTTCGGACGCATATGTTTATCCTAATCCAATTCGATACGGAGCAGGGCAAAGCGAAGTAATATTTGCGAATATTCCCAAATGGTCTGATATTCACATTTTCTCTCTAAACGGAAAGAAAATCAGAACGTTAAAAGAAATTGATGAGGATGGTGGAATTGCTTGGGACTTAACGGATGAAAATAGTAAATTTGTAGGTTCTGGAATCTATTTTTATAAAATTATTTCTCGTAATGAATTCGGAGAAAAAAAATACGAGAAGATAGGTAAACTGGCGGTAATAAAATGATTGTAAATATTTCCGAAATAAAGACAAAATCAAATTTATTGAGTCTTTTTAGATTGTTATTAGCATTCCCGACATTCTTCATGCTCGATTACATTAACATCGGATATGAGTATCGTTTACTGATTTTAGGAATGCTATTTATTGCCTATTTAACTGATATACTTGACGTGTTCTAATGTATTTCCATCATTACTGATCTTTACCAGCGTTGGCTTTAAATACTCCATTACATTTAAATCAAGATTAATCCAAACATTGCCGTCTTTATCAATCCAAGCCTCCTGAATTTCAAATGTGCCACTCCAGGAAGGATAATCTATAGTTTCATTACTATATGTTTCAAATGTGCCATCCTTATGAAACATATTTTTAGTCCAGTCATATTAGGATTTTCATAATAGGCAGGATTAATCCAAGTTTGGCAATAGTATTTCAATGCTTCATCTACAGAAATTTTTTTATGATCCTCTGCTAATAGAACAGGAGAAAGAAACAATAGTAAGATAACCACATAAAACAATTTTTTCGTTTTCATTCTAACCTCCTTTTGAATTTTTCGTTGAATGCAAATTCTTATCCTCTTCAACAGATGAGGAGCGTAGAGGCCCAGAGAGGAGGTTGAACTTCAACAAGCATATAGAATAATTATGATTTAATTACCTTTTGAACTGAAAGCGTCATATAGGGTAGGAATAAGTAAGTCTACACCGCACAATGAATTGATGTCAAGGTTGTGATTTATTGAGATCATCTTTGTTATAAGGACCATACCCAATCTGGTGATGAGTTATCAACACCCAGGAGTTGGGAAGGCAAAGCCGCATGACCTTGCCTATTCTTTTCACCTATTGAGACAACTCAAATGTTCCTTTTTGCCTTCCCACATCCTTGAAATGTTCCCGGCATTGCTCCTTTACCCCTGCTTAAAGTATATATTAAATTGCATCTGAATTAAATTTTCAATCCTATAATAGCGGATTGAACTGATCACCAGCTTGGACAATGACCGCGTAACAAAGATGATCTAAATACATCTTTGTTGTTACCCCAACATTTTGTATAGGAAAAATTACAAAAATAGGTCGTTGGGTAACTGTTATTTTTGGTATCCTCCGTAAAGAAGTGCACAATATTTTCCATCACCCATATACACACCTAAACCCATAAAATTTCCGTTTTGATCATAAAACTCGGCTACATCTCCGTGTGTTTTTAGGGGATCACTCATCTCGGGGCAGCATGTCGAACGACAATTGTTGTAGCACCTAATCGTATGTTTTACATCGCCATTTTTAGTATTCGAGACAACTTCTCTGATTTCACTTTGCCAATAATAAAACTTTTTATATAGAAGGCACCGAGGAAAAAAAATTAGACTTTTGGAATAAAATTCATTTAAATATACATTCTGGCCATCCAGTGTATGCAGATATTGTACATCAGGAAGAGATCGTATTTCAATTATTCGTCTATCAGCCCTGGACATACATTCAGAAAGTTGTTTATTATCCTCCGCGAATAAAGCTTTCGGCAGGAGGTAAAATAATATTGTAATGAAAAAGAAGCTCAAGCACATTGTGAATGTTCTTTTATCGATCATTTTAAACCTCCTTTCAAGTTATGAAGATCTAATAGTCTGATATTCAGCCACCTACGGTCACAACTGATCCAACTGGAGCTTCATAGTGAAGCGGGTTCTAAAATTGATTATTCCTTTTTTTCAAAAGCCACCATTTTGAATTCACCGTGACGGTTGTAAATTGAATAACCAGCTTCGCCCCATGCTTTGAACCCACCCTTCAAGTTTTTTGCATTAGCATATCCCATCTCTTTGAGAGCGTTGGTGCAAAGAGCTGCACGAGGATCGGTTCGGCAATATAGAACTAAGTTCGTATCTTTTTCTGGATATTTTTTTCCGATCAAAAACTCTATTAAACCACGTTGAATATTGATACTATTTGGGAGGTGACCAGCGTTGTACTCCTCCGATGTTCTTACATCCAATAAAACGAAATTTTTCCCAGCGTCGATATCACTCCTGATTTCTTCTACGGTTACCTCAGGAATTTGTGACTTGGCTTCTTTGATTATCTGTGGAACCGTTTTACCCATTTCAGCAGAGTCAGAAGTGGCTATTCCAAAAACGAAAAAGATTGTAAAAAATATCGCAGTAATTTTTGGGATGGACATGGCCTTTTCTCCTTAATTAATAAGGACCTGCTCTCTTTTTCTATAGCAGTGCCTTTAATTCTTAGGGTAACGCATCATAATCCATTGATGCTCGCAGATAGTTACAATAGCCAGATTCGTTCATCTTGATTTCAGTGGGATATTGGTCAGATTTACATACGAATTCGAGCTTCTTTCCATCATTGCTTACCCTCGCCAGTTTGTACTTTTTCCCTTGTGTGGGATCTTGCATAACAATTTTGTACCATACATAACCATCAGAGTCTGACCACTTTTTAACTATTTGAAACATCCCTCGTGTAAGAGCGGTATTTGAGTTGGTTGAAGTATATGTCGCGTATGTCCCATCATAGTGAAACATGATTTTTTGTGGCGGTTTACCTGTTTCATATTTCGTATTGACCCAGGTACAACAGATTTCATCTGATTCTGAAAACGTAACCCCGGCATAAAGAGCCAACGAAATACATATTGCCAAAGCCATTAATGATCTCATGATTTCCCCCTTTCATTGAGTTGTTGAATTTTTGATTTGTCGAATTGGTTGAACAGTCAGAATTCAGCAATAGGAGGGGCGTGCGGATACAGGAAACTTGGATCAAGATTGCTTAGACTTGAAAAATTGAACGTGGACATTCATCTTCAGCAAGCAATAATTGTCATTTGGAGCCACGTATGCACAATTTGAGGGGATTCTCCATTGAATCTTCACCTGATTTACAGGTTAAAGAATGCAAAAAACCGGTGTTTGTTTCATCAGAAAAGAAAATTAGAGCCTGAGCTTAAAATAGGAGACTTCAGATAGGTTCAAATTTCACATAAAGATTAGGCTGGACTTGCGCTTCAAGCGCCACATGCAAGGGGAATATAAATAATATGCTACCTAATACAAAGGTATGTGTCAAATTATTTTATATCTAAAAATTAATAAGTTGTGTACCACAAAGTAGTAATTATCATACCGACAATGACAACAATTCTACGGATGGGTAATGTGGTGATTAATTGAGATCACCTTACAAACTGGAATTATGGATTTTATTACCGATATGTTATGGTGATCGAGACCCACCCCACCTTATTTACACCTTCGCTATTCGTCAGCCTCAAACGGTTCGTTATCGTCCAAGTCTTCGATATCTAAAAGGTCATCAAGGTTCTTGGCCGCTTCAGCCTTCACAGCCTCCACAGCCTCAGAACACTGATCAGACAGTTGATAGAGCATCTCCTGGGTGTTTTCGGAAATCTCAGACCAGGCGAGGGTGCTGTCTGAACCGCTGACAATATCAACCAGGGAGACGTCACTACCCAAGGTGATTTCCAGCGTGTTCCCGTCCTGGTCTGTGATTGAAATATCCATATTAGGCTCCTTTCTGTTAAGGCTAAGCCATCTTAAAGCCGGTCGGCAGGTGCTGTAAAGAATTGCCTATCAGCAGAGACCGGAGCTTGCCGTGATCAGTTCCCTTGCCTGCTCCATGGTCCTTATGGCTCGGGAAGCCAGATCATCCAGCTCATGTTGAAACATTTTTGGCAGATTCGGCCACTCAAAGTGAAACTTTCGGCCGCTTCGAGTGTCCTTCAAATAAACATCACAGCCATGGTCCAGTTCAAGCTCATTTCCTTTTACATCCCTTATAAGGATCATCATTGGGGCTGTCTCCTTTTTCAAATGACGTTAAGAAAGGGCTCATGAGGTTTGGGATCTTGTGATTATTTTTCCGAATCGCAGGAATTTTTCAAACTGATATTTACAGCGTCGTTGGAGAAATCCAAGAAATTGTTTTCCAATTTTTCCATGTGATAACAAAATGAAAGCAAAAAAATCAGCAAAAAAACAAACGCCACATGTAGTGGTCGATCAATTAATTTCCAAAGCGGTATTTAATAGTTATCAACACCGGACATCAACGTGGTTGGGATGCGGTAGTTGGTGCTTATCATCTCGGTATCAAACTACCGGGAATAATTACCAAA
Organism: uncultured Ignavibacteriales bacterium; assembly: GCA_942492055.1. Lineage (GTDB taxonomy): Bacteria > Bacteroidota > Ignavibacteria > Ignavibacteriales > Melioribacteraceae > CALODP01. The sequence continues at coordinate 401,002 of CALODP010000023.1, forward strand.
GCCCAAAAACAGAAAGCGATAAGAGGTCCTAAATCTTCCCGAATTTATTTATTTTTTAATAGGATTTCGACAATTTTTTTTGCGGCTATTTGATGCCCGTTTCCCTTGAAAAACGATTGCTTTTCACCCCGTGTTATCAAAAGTTTTTCAATGGCATTTGCCATAACATCTGGGGAGACATCTTTCCCTTGGACGATAAGGGTTCCCGCTTTTTTTTCAAGATACTTGGCGGTATGCTCTTGCTCCCAGTGGTTCGTGATGGGAACGGCTATCATGGGAGTCCCAATCATGAGGCATTCGGTTGCTGTAGTGATGCCACTCTGTATGACCACGGCATCGCTGCCTGCATAAAATGTTTCAATATTCTTGACATACCCGAGGACATTGACTCCTCGTTCAGGTTTAAATTCTATGTTTCCCGGATCAATACCGTATCCACAGATCAACTCAACCCTAAGTTTCTTGATTGATTTCTGCAATTGCGGTACTGCATTATTCACAGCCTTCAAAAGATATTCCCCTGTTCCTGAACAACCCACAGTCACCGCTATAACAGTTTCATCCTCTTTAAAACACAGTTCTCGGCGTGCGGCTTCCCTTGACGGCGGTTCCGTATACTGCAGTTTAGTAATTGGTTCCACGGGCAGGATTTTTTCATTATCAATACGTGAACGCCACTCCTTCCGCGGGATATGGTCGGGATCGCCGATATAGACCCATTTGTCTGCTCTTTTTGGAAGATGGGAGGACAAGAGCCAGTCAAAAAATGTTTCTAGGCTGGAACGGAAAGGATTGCTGAGGAAAGGAGACCTTGGCACACCGATAAAATCACACATGAAAACTACTGGGATTTTCCAATACTTGCAATAATCAGTCAGAAAAAAGAACTCATCCAGAATAATAAGTTCCGGTTTATATTTTTTCAGCAATTTTCGAAGTTGGAACGATTGAATGAACTCTGACCAGAGCAGAATTAAATAAAACTTTAAAAAATTGATTGTTCCGAGATTGACTGGAAACGTAACTCCTTCCAATTTCTCGACTCTCAGTCCTTCATCTTTCAGCATCTGAAAAGCGTTGGCCCCTGATGCAAAAATAATCTCATATCCGAGTGGTAGCAACTTTTTTAATTCTGAGGCAATGGCAATATCCCTAAAAACATGACCACCTCCAACGACACTGGTCAAAATCAGAATGTTGGGCATTGCAATCTCCTATCTCAGCTATTTTTTTACCTCGACCTAACAAAGATTTTGGTTCAATCTAAAAGTGTATTCCATGAACACGGTCGGATCAAATGGAACCACCCATTCACAAATTTTGTAGGTCGCTCCAATCACATTGTGGACCTCAATACCAAACGGCTCTATTTCGACCTTCCCTGATTTGCGCTCGTTTTCTTTGTAGTCGGACCAACGAATTATGGCAAGTTGTCTGATTCCCTCTATGGGTTTAAAATTGAAGTGGCGATCATACTCATCAAAAGATAGCGGGGTTTCGTTCTTGCCTGGCAGTAAAAACTTAATTCTTGCGACCTGTTTTCCCTTATAACTGACTGCACCTTCGATTGAACCTTGGGTTTCGGTATAGGTGACATCTGCCAATTGCTTGGTATCCATATACGGACTTGCCATAAGAAACTGAACTTTGCTGGTTATCATATAACTTCTTAAAAAAAATACCTTTCACCGCCTTTGTAGTGTCAAGTTCTGGCATAAAACAAGAGACGGGAATCTCTAAGGCAGCCTGATTGTACCCAGAATTGAAACGGCCAATAAAGGCATACAGCAGACCTTCATCATTCGCTTTTAGAGGATGTGGCACCATTTCGCGAACTAATTCTTTATCCGTTTTAAAAGCGACCCTGACGATCCTTCCCTCCATAGCGATACCAGCCGCTAATCCATAGGCTGATTTAGGCTTCATGAGCCATGGTGTTGTATACAAGGCTGCCATCCAAGCTGTACCGAATTTAAGAAACTGCCTTCGACAAACCTTTCTGGCGATAACACGATCTGTGGTATCATCTGAGAGAATCGAGTTAGCGCAAATTTGCCGATTAGACATGAAGATATGGGGAAACTTCATAACAAGGCTCCTCTGTACTAAATTTGTAATGTAATTTGGATGTGAGGATGTTATAGCAACCAAAAACAATCCATTTACACGGATTCAAAGACCATTATGATGATTCCATATATCTTGCCTTATGTCCTCAATCCACTTATCCTATTGAAATTAATACAAATTTTACAGATGGACGTGGAAATCAATAATAACAATATTAACAGCAAGTTACAATAGATTTTACAAAATTGCAAATTTATTGAGGACATAATAATCTGTGTATCTGCGCACCCCTTCTTATCTGATTGAGATACAAACCAGCGTATTAAAGGCTATCGAGCCAGGCCAAAGTTTCTTTTTTATGTTCCCAGTCAATCAACTCATCGATTTTGGGATCATGTTTGAGTGTCGATTGACTATATTCGATAAATTTCTTCTGTGCAGCTCTTTTGGTTCTTAAATCCATTTTCAGATATATCATAGTGGATTCGATATTTTCATGGCCCAGATGGTTTTTTATATCCGACAGTGATTTGCCGGATGCCAGCATATTGATGGCGCAGGCATGTCGGAAGCTGTGCACCGGATGTATCATTTGAAGCCGTTTGGGTTTCAACGCGATGGAAAGATATTTTTGGCACATCAGATAAATTCCCTTGCGGGTTAATGCTCTGCCATGCTTGTTGATAAACAAACAGTGTTGATGAATCGGTTTGGGATTTGGCCGGTATCGAGTAATGTAACGTTTTACAAGATCCGTTGTTTTTTGAGCCAGCTTGATCAAGCGAAATTTATCTCCCTTTCCCAAAATGGTTAAGGTTTTTTGAGTCGGGTTGAAGTAGTCAAGATTGAGCGTTGCGATTTCAGTTGCTCTGGCGCCTGAGTCAGCGAGCAGATGGACAATGGTATAATCTCTAAAGCCCAGCGGTTTTTTAAGATCAACGGCTTGATAGACGGCAAAGATTTCTTCGATATATAAAAAAGCGACGATCTTTTTTTGTGATTTTTTCTGTGGAATAGCTAAAATGATATCGGCAATTTCCCGTTTTTGCGGGTACCTCAAGCGGATCATTTTCGCCAGTGATTTGATAACGGCTAAACGTTGATTTCTGGTATTGGCTGCATTGCTGCGATCAGATTGCAGATAATCCAGAAAGGAAAGGATAACATCCAGGGTAAGATGGTCAATTGAAAGTGAGCCGACTTTGATTGCGTAGTATTTAGCGGCAAATGGCAAAAAAAGAGCCAGCGCCTGGCGGTAAGCTTTAATGGTTCGTTGACTGCTGCCTTTGATACGAAAATGGTAGAGGTCAAAAAATTGTTGAACGCAGGTAGTCAGTCTCATTGTTGGTCCGGATGTGTGTCTATAAAATTAACAAGTCCCAGACGCTGTTGGGCATCTATGAATTTGAGATATTTGATCGTGTGTTTGTATTCACTATGGCCCATGTAGGCGGCCAAGACGGGTAAGGCATTTTGAGGCGATCCGCCCCGTTTTTTGACACGATTTAAGGTAGCCACTGCAAACGAATGACGAAGGCTATGTGGGGTGGGGGAACTGATGTTTACATTGCCGATGATCTGTCTGGGCTGCTCAAGGCCGATATCGCTAACAGCCCGATGAAAGACGGTTCGCACACGGTTGTCGGTTAATCCTTTTGCGGTAGAGTTTGCTAAAAGGTATTTGTTGTCAACACCTGCAGGCAGGCACCGGCGTGCGGCCAGATAGTTTTCAAGTTCTATGGCCACAGATTGCGGCAGCGGTATCAAGCGGTCTTTTTTAAACTTGGTCTTTTCAATGTAAATGGTTTTCTCGTCAAAGCGGTAATCGTTGAGCTTCAAACGTAAAGGCTCACCGATTCGCAGGCCGCAGCGTGCCAACAAAACAATCGCCATGTAGCCGGAAAGATCCTTTAAGTATCTACGCTTTGATACTTTTCGTATCCGGTTACTGACGGCCGACAGTAAGTGGTTTACTTGCTCAGGAGAAAAAATATAAGGCATAATATCGTTTTCAGGCAGATAAGGGATGTCCTTGAGCGGGTTTTGCTTATAGGCGCCTGTGCGCACAAGATAGTTAAAGAAAACACGCACGGATGAAAGGATGCGGTTGACCGATCTGGGTTCAATTCTAAGATCGGCCTGCAGTCCCATAAAAAATGAAGGTTGCAATAAAACTTGTTGGGCTTGCTTTTGCATTAGGTAGCGATCAAAAGTTTTAAGATGCGACAAGGATGCTTTCATGGAATAGCCGAGATTGTGGCGATAGATAACATATTGTTGCAACTGGGGTGCCAGAAAACTTTTAAACTTATTCATCAAACAAAACCTCGCGCATTAATTTAATGTGGATGAGAAGATACTTTCGGGTGGACTCGATGCTGTCATGGCCCATTAGTTCTTTGATTTCAAATAATGAGACGCCGGCTTCAAGAAGATTTTGGGCATAGGTATGCCGAAGCCAATAGACACTTGCCGCCGGGTTAATCTTATGCATCGTCGTTTTAAAATAATAATGAACCGTTGTCGGTGTGATGGGACCATAAGGCGGCATAAGGCTTAAGAACAGGGTTCGAAGGTCACTTTGCGGCCGGGCGCCAATAATGTAAGCTGCGATGGCCTTGATTGTAATTTCCGGTACAGGCAGCTTTAAAGGATTATGGCATTTGCGCCAATTGATGCTTAATTCGGCTTTGCGAAAGGATATATTATCCAGAGTTATCTGGCATATCTCTATGGGTCTTAGCCCCAGGGTGTAGGCCAACTGGAGCATGGCATAGGTTCGAAGCCCGGTTTGCGAAGACAGGTCAATGTTATCAAACAATCTTTTGAGCTCACCGACACGCAAAAATGTTGGCGGCTTGGCACGTGCAAAGATGGGGGCACCGACTACCAGCACAGCCAGATCACGCTTTAAAGTATGGCGTTGATGAAACAGATAGCTTAAAAAGCCCCTGACAATGGAACGGTACACTTTACAGGTTGACTGCGAAAAGTTACCATTAAAGTCAGCGAAAAAGGTATCGATTTGTTCGATGGTCAACGCCGCCAATTTTATCTTTGTGTTTTCAAGATAGCCATCAAAAGCAGCTAGTACTCTGCGAATAGATTTTATGCGTCTGTTGCCGGCTTGTCTGGTTGTCGCGTAGTAATTCAGATACTGTTCATAGACATTTGGCAGCAAATATTTTTCTTTTTCAATTGGCGCTATGATTCTTTTTTGTTTGACAAGATAACGGCATAAGCCCCTGACAGCGGCTAATTGAGTTTTTGTGCTTTGATCAAAGCAGTGCAGATTTGCTGAAGAAAAGATCTGATCCCAGCCAATTTTATGACACGCGATGAAGTCAACAAAATGATTCAAGATCTGTTCATAATTTTTGATTGTCGCATCCGCATAGCCGCTGGATATCATCCATAGCAAATAGTCATCAACGGCCTGCTTTAACTTTTTGATAGTCGTTTTCATGTCATCACTCCTTGGGCAGTCAACCACAGTTGTTTAATATCGTTTTGAGATATTTGACGCCTTCAACAAATCGCAGCCCTTTGCAGATGATGACCATGTCGATGGTGTTAAAATTGCGTTCACAGCGAAAACATCTTGCCAGATTGGTTTTGGGTTTAGTGGCGGTTTGAAATTCGTTACACAAAGGACAAAGAAATCGAAAATATCCTTCACTGAACTTTGATGGCAGCATCAAGTGCTTTTCGATCAAAGTATCAATGGGGATGTGATTTCGTAATACGAATAGCTCCCGGGATGAAAAATGCTGTTTCATTTGCGCAGTTCTCCTGTAATTTAACAAATATGAGGTTAATTTTCGCTCAGTACAGTGCAACACACACTAGCGGCGTGGAAAAACATCCACCATTTTGCCGTAAACACCGCAAAAACTGCAGCGTGGTTTGGTATTTTGCACGATTGGATATAAGATAACACGCAAAGGGGGGGTATTCGTAGACCCATCAGCCATGGTTTTTTTTATTTTACCCATTCGCCGCTTTTTTTCATTGCAACTATGGGCTTCGCGGCCCTTATTAGAAGTACGGTATCGGCTTTGATCCTCGCGATGAGCCTTCACCTGAGCTTCAAGACGACAGCTGTTGGAGCAGTATACATGACCGCGATAACATTTTCGGCAAATATTAAATCTCAGATTACAATGTTTACATTCCAGTTCAATTAAGAATACGTCACTGCACATGCCATCGCCTCCGCTCTTGAAAGCAATCGAAAGCCATGGTATTTAGGTAAATGTATGTGTTGGGCTTCCGTATGCTTTACGGTTTGTCCATATTAAAGGCCTGAAGCGCCAACTTCAGGCCTTTTCCTATTTATAAGCTCCAGGTCTCCCGGAACCTAAACCAGCGGTGGGTTTAGCATATTAGCTGTTGCAAATAAAGCGCATGATTTTATTTGTACGACGCGGCGGGGTATCTTTTTCTAATTTGCAGGGTCGGCGGGGTATGTTTTTTATTAAAACCGGCGAGGTAAGTGCGGGATAGGCAGGATATTTTTTTTAAAATGGGGCGGGGTTTAGGCGGGATATGCTTTAGAATGGCAGTATCACTTCAAATGTGATTAGGACTTCGCACTTCGTTTTAGATGTGTATGCGAAGCGACTTCGACCCGAGATATTCATTTAAAAAAGGCAGCGTCAAAAAATGGCTCTGCCCATCATTAACTCAAGAAAAAAAGGATCAAAGCTTGAATTGTGAATAAAGTTTCAAACGTTTTATTAATTATTCACAATTATAGCTTTGATCTTTCATACTCGTTGAGGAGGCCCCAACTGCAGAGCCGTGTGCGTGAGAAACGCAGGAACGGTTCAGAGGGAGAGGAGACCCTTCCCGATCCCTATCATCTAGTTATCCACAAATTTTATCGTTCTTACTGAACGCTAATGCATCACTTATCAAACCCTCGCAAAGCCACCCCACTGACCCGTGAATTAATATTATTCAAAAGACCTAAGCGGCTTTTTTGAAAACCTTCATTGACATGGAGGTCCTGCTTTTATATAGGCAGATATAGGTTTGAGTAACGTGCTCAATCTCTTGTTACGCTGCCTGCCACCAACGGTCCGTTATTCAAACTTCTTGATAATCCATTCACAGCACAAACTGACCCAAAATAGAAGGAGGGCAAGGAAATGAAAACAAGATCCAAATTTTTCATCTTATATCTTACCGGTTCAATTCTATTCAGCTTGTTGCTCTTTTTCCCAGGAACTTCGGTTTTGGCGGCAGAACCGGTTAAGATCGGCGTAATGACGCCGCTATCCCCTCCCGGGGCGACCCTTCTGGGTCAATTTATTCAAAGAGGCGCTGAGATGGGCGCTGAATATGTGAATTCCGAAAGGGGCGTTTTAGGTGGTCGGCAATTAGAACTTGTTATTGAGGATGACTCCGGAACCCCTGAAAAAGGAATTGCCGGTTATCGCAGATTGGTTACCCAAAAGAAAGTTTCGGCTGTAATAGGCCAGGTCCACAGCTCTGTCATGCTCGCCGTGGGAGATCTTTCCGAAAAATTAGGCGTGCCTGTTTTTTCGACCCAAGCCTCTTCGAAGGCCATTACTGAAAAACATTTGATGACTGCCTTTCGGACGCATGCCATCGATCCCGACCGCGCCAGAATGTGGCTACAATTCATAAAAGAAACCGGCTATAATCGGATCGGCCTGCTGGCAGAGAATACGGATTACGGCTTTGGGCTGGTTGATGAGACCAAGGCCGGCATGAAAGCGCTGGGACTTAGCCTGGAGTTGAAATCCCTTGTTTTTGACAAAAAAGTTGTGGACTTAACCCCTCAACTTTTGGAACTAAAAGCCTGGAAGCCGGATCTTCTGATCGATATCCACAGTGTCCCGACATCCGCCTACCTTATGGTTAAACAAGCCTATGATATCGGCTTGTTTCCTTCGACACCCATTTTAGCCTCTTTTGACTGGCCGGGCAGAGCTGAATACTGGAAAAATTTGGGGGACAAGGGGAATCATATTCTCTTCATCTCTTATTACCATCCCAATATGAAGCTGACCGATCGCGGAGAATGGTTTAAAGAACAATACCTGAAAAAATACGGTGAATTTCCGATTTACGCCGCCTTTAACGGGTTTGGACAGATCCTGATTCTTAAAGATGCCCTTGAGTTGGCAAAATCAGATAAACCGGCCGACCTGATAAATGCCCTGGAAAAGGGTCAGTTTACAAGCTGGAATGGAACGGTCACCTTTGAACGAGGAGAAGGGCCTTACTGGCATCAATGGTCACCCCAGTTAATGGTGCTGCAGTACACGCAATCCGGCCAATCCCCAAAAGACGCGCCCATAATCTATCCGCCCGACATGAAAACCGGTGACTATAAAGCGCCCTAAGCCCGTACCGGCGTTATTCTGACAACATGTTGTAAGCTATAAGCTATGAATTGATGAGGTTTCAGTACATCACATTTACCATTCCGGCTTGCCCGGGCTGTGTTTTTTTGACAGCCGGATTCGGCTAAGTACCTATATTCATAATTACAGTAACGTAAAACTTGAGGAATGGATTCTATTAAAAAACAGAATATCAGACAGGATTTACAGGATTAATTTGATAGAAGGGCCTTCGGCCTAAAGGTATCTCGCCGCAGGCGAAAAAAATCCCAATAATCCTGTAAATCCTGTCCAATAAAATGAAAATAAAATTCGAATCCACTCAACACTTAGTGCTCTTGAGAGAAATAATATTACGGCTAATATGTTGCCGTAACTATGAATGGGAGCATTAAGCCGACCCATTCTGATTAAGTACGGCCCCAATCGATGGAAGGGGCGGGGGGCATTTCAGTCCCGCCCCAGATACCTACGCAACAAGTATATCTTTCACTAATGGATTCAACACTATTCACCCAATATCTAATTGCAGGTATCGTTATCGGCATTATTTATGCTCTGATGGCGATTGGGATTACGTTCATCTACAGCATCATGAAAATGATCAACTGGTCCATGGGCGAATATTATATGATGGGCAGTTACCTGCAGTATTTCCTGGTGGTCTATGTTCTTGGTGCCCGTTTATGGTTTCTGGGTATCCCCCTTTCCATGGCAGTGGTTTTTTTTATTGGGATGATTGTCCAGCGATATTTGCTGCGGCCCATGTATGTGGGGGAAATGGAGCGCAAAGATGAATATGCCACCGTTATAACGATAGCCTGCATGGTGTTTTTCAGATATCTGGCCATTTTCCTGGCAGGCCCCAATCAATTCGCCCCTCCTGATTACGCAGCACCGACCTACATCGGCCCGCTGCCGGTGAGCGGCAATCGATTTGTCGCGCTGATCGGAACGATCGTGATTTTAGCCTTTTTCTATCTGATCGTTAAAAAAACGTGGGTCGGCAGAGCCCTGCGTGGGTCCTCTCAGAACCGCGTCGGCATTCAAACAGCCGGGATCAATATCCTGCGGGTCGACCAAATTGCTTTTGGGGTAGGGGTTTCTTTGGCCGCAGCGGCAGGGGCGCTGTTGGCTCCGATCTTTCTGGTGTGGCCCGAGAACGGCGCCGTGGCTACCATGAAGGGCTTTGAAATTATCGTCATTGGTGGACTTGGATCCATCCCGGGCAGTCTGGTAGCCGGCCTGCTGCTTGGGATCGTCGAAAGCCTGGGGTCGGTTTTTATTTCACCGTCCTTTAAAGATGTTTACGGGTTTATACTGGTGCTGGTCATTCTGGTGATCAGGCCCACTGGTCTGTTTGGAGAAAGGCAGCGGGTGGCCTAAAAAACGGTCGGTTAAATCGAAGAAGAAACTATGCTGAGGATCTCTGTTTGGCTTAGCGGAAACTCATACGATGCTCTACTTGCATGATGAAGTTTCATATAAGCACCACCGTTGGCCGGCAGCGTCCTGGCTGACCAAAGAAGAAACTTGACGATTTTGTAAAAAAATCTGAAATTTCTTTAAAGCGTCATTCCGGCGAAGGCCGGAATCAAGTTATTTCAGCATATTCTGGATACCGGATCAAGTCCGGCATGACAAAATGGGGTATTATTACGAGACCATCAAAGTCTGGCAATGTGGTTTCATCTGAAGTATCAGTAGTGAAATCGCGAGAGTCTGCCTGAAACCAGAAACCTATGCTCAGAGAAGGTGTCATAACGCCCGACAATGTTCAAAAAAGAGAGCTATTTTCATAGTATATTACTAAGTCTGTACTTGTTGGGGGAGCAAGATTCCCATGCTTGATCGCGGAAGCAAACTCCTGGAAACTGATAACTTGACCAAGCGTTTCGGTGGGTTGACCGCTGTGGACAGTCTCTCTATTTCCCTCGAGGAGGGGGAGATCAGGGGCATCATCGGCCCAAACGGATCGGGCAAAACCACCCTCATGAATTTGATCTCCGGTATTTATAAAGTCACATCGGGTGCGATTTATCTCGATGGCAAGCGGATAGATCACTTGAAGCCCAACGTCCGAACTGCCAGAGGTATCATCCGTACGTTTCAAATCCCCAAGGTTTTTCGTAATATGACCGTTTTGGAAAACATGCTGGTGCCGGCCCTTTCGGATAGTCAGGGAGACCGTTATAAACACCATCAGGAGATTGTCCGCAGAGCTGAGATTCGCTGAAGCCATCCAGTCAACATATGAAGACCATCCACAAACCCTCTCGGGCGGGCAGAACATGCTGTTGCAGATCGCGCGGGGATTCATGGTAGACCCATTGCGACTTTATCTTATGGACGAACCGTTTGCCGGCGTAAATCCACAGATAAAGAGTGTCATTATGGAGTCCATCAAACAGATAAATCGCGAAAAAGGCGTTACCTTCATTATCGTCAGCCATGAGATGCCATCGATTAGACGACTGTGCAACCAGGTATCCGTGATTCATGAGGGAAGATGTATCGCTGAGGGAAACCTCGCGGAAGTGGCCAATATTCCAGAGGTCATCGAGGCTTATATAGGTGGATGATATGGCATTGCTTTCCATTCAAAATATTCATTGCGGATATTTTGAAGGGATCGATATCTTGCAAAACGTTTCCCTTGCGATCGATTCCGGATCCTTCATCGGCATCATCGGCCCGAACGGTGCCGGAAAATCGACCCTTTTAAAGACGATATTCGGGTTTCTAAAATACCGCCAAGGCAAGATCTGTTTCAAGAACGCAGCGCTACATCGGCTAAGCCCTTTTGAAATTAAAAAGCTCGGCATCAGCTATATCCCCCAAGGTAGCAATAACTTCCCTTACATGGCGGTTCAGGAGAACCTCTTGTTAGGTGCCTGGACGTTTAGGCGTGACAAGGATCGGATAAAAGAAGGATTGGCAACTGTTTATGATATATTTCCCGTCATGTATGAGAAGCGCAAACACAAGGCCGAATTTTTGAGCGGCGGAGAGGCTAAAATTCTATCGATTGCCAAGGAGATGATATCGAGTCCAGATTTGTTGTTGGTGGATGAACTCTCTGCCGGCCTGGCGCCCAAGATCGTATCCTATGTTTATGAGTTCCTGCGCAACAGTCAGGAAAGGGGCATCACCATTTTGCTGGTCGACCAAAATATTAATCAGGCGATCGAAAATTCGGAATATTTATACATGTTGGAGATGGGGACCGTGGCAATGCAGGGAAGCGCCCACATGTTCAAAGAAAACTTAAAAGACATCATTCGGGATTCATTGCTTGGGGCGTGAACATGGCCGTAAAACACATTCTCATTTTGGCGGGTATTTATGCTGTTCTAGCACTCGTTCCGCTCGGTCTCAATGAATATTACATCCATGTATTAAACATTAGCTGCTATTATGTCATCATGGCGGCCAGCTGGAACTTGATTGCCGGCTATACGGGCCAGTTTTCCCTCGCCCACCACGCATTTGCCGTTATGGGCGGATACACCTCCGCGCTTCTGGTCATTCATTTTAATATTCCTATCCTATTGGGAATCCCCTGTCGGCGGACATGCTGCAGCCGCCGTCGGTTTCTGCCTGGGAACCCTCTGCCTGAAAATGAGGGCCATCTATTTAGGCCTGGCGACATGGGCCTTTTCTGAAACCTTCAGAATTATACTCAGCATGTCGTATACGCTCACCCGTGGGGATCTGGGGTTGTCCACACCCACTTTGCTTGCTACCGGTATGGCCTTTAATTACTACTATATCTTCCTTCTTCTCGCCATCTCCTGCCTATTCATCATCTACAAGATAATCCATTCTCGAATCGGGTATTATATACGTTCCATCCGGGATGACGAGGAAGCTGCTTTGTCCATGGGCGTAGATACCGTCAAGTGGAAACGATTTGTCTTTGCCACCAGCAGTTTCTTTGCCGGGATTGCCGGCGGTTTCTATGCCCACTACATCGGTCTTCTCAGTCCTGTGTCGGTGGATTTCAATGAGATGGCCATCCTGATTATCATGGTGATCACAGGCGGATTAAGGACGTTTACCGGACCGATCATCGGTGCGATTTTCATCGAAATCCTCTCCGAGCTGCTTAGAGAATATGGGCAGATTCGAATGGTTCTTTTCGCCTTGATGGTTATTATTCTCATGCGGGTTAACCGGGATGGCATCGCAGGGCTGTGTAAAAACCTTTGGCCCAGAATCCAGGCTTACATAAAAAGTGGATTCCTTATATAGTTGAATTTTTTCCGTATTTTCCCAATATGGTGGGAGAAATCCCACTCACTCACGTTAGGCGCAGTACAGCATATAGTTCATTGGAGTTGACTCCATGACGACAATTCCTGTCAGAGACGTCTCCTTCTTCACCATGGTCATCGGTCAAGGATACCCCCCTTGTCCTCATGCACGGTGGACCCGGAGCAGATCATTCGACCCTCCTACCCCTACGACCTTGTGCGACATCTCACCCTAAAGCCTTCTCTATGATGGGCAAGCGCTGGGCTTTGAGCAATGGGCGGTGCTGAGGCATTCGTTTGGCGGCATGGTGGCACCGGAGTACGCGCTCCGATACCTCCCGACAGCCTGCCTTCCCACGGTTGTTGATGTACACGTGCGGTGACGCACGATGGGTGCAACAGAACGCCGCGAAGGTGTTAGCCAAACGGGGTTATGGCAGAGGAGCGGTACAAGCGGCTGAACGTTTATTCAATGGTCGCATCAGGTCGCATGAGATACTTCCTTGCATGCTGCGCTTCGGGCGGGCGTACTCCTACCGCCCGAGCCTGTTGACCCTGTTGCATGAAGCGGTCGTCGGGTTACGTATCAAGCGAAGACCCGAGGCGCTTATATTCGGTTTTGGTCAACTGCTCAAAGGGTGGACAGTGATGGAGCGCCTAAGTGAGATCAGGATACCAACGTTAGTGCTGGCTGGACGGCACGACTTTCAGTTTCCACCGGAACATCAGGTCACCCTGGTGCAGAACCGATAAACGATGCACAGCTGGCGATCATCGAATCGCGCGGGGGCACAATGCGCCGATGGAGCGTACGGCTGAAGTCATCGAAATCATCAAGCGATTCATAAAACCTAAATTTCTGGAGCAACTCAATGAATCAGGAAGGTTTTAAACGCAAGCTCGCCGCCATCTTCAGAAATGATGAGAATACAACTATTCGCACTTCAGCCATTTACCGTGAGACAATAACCAGACTCATTCAGCAGTATCGGAAACGGGGAAAGAACCTCAACCAGAATGGGACAAATAGATGAAATATAATTCGAGGCCGCATGAAGACATTGGGCGATCTAAAGGCTTCTTCGTACCGGCTTTGATCATCACCGCATTTTCAATCGAGCCTCCGACAGTACTAATCGGGCTCCTTCTGGTGGACATCGGTCAAACATTCGGTTATTCAGTTGGGGGAATGGGTCAGATAAGAACGATCTCATCATTAGTTTCCATCATAACATCCCTCTTGATGGGCGCCCTGAGTGTTCGATACAGTCGCAAATCGCTGTTACTGGCAGGGCTCCTAACCTACATCATATCAGCCGTGGGATGTGGCATGTCACCCAGCTATGGTACCATGGCATTTTTCTTCGCTCTAACGGGGCTGGCATCGGCGATTGTCGCACCCATGACGATTACCTTGATAGGTGACTTTTTACCTCAGCAGGAAAGGTCGAGTGCAATCGGGTCAATCATCTCGAGCAGAAGTCTCTCTTACCTCGTCGCTTCGCCGGTGCTGGGTTTCATTGCTGGCTCATGGGGTTGGCGTATGGGTTTCTTGGGGTACTTGTTACCTATTTCGTTACTGAGTTTTTTGATCGCATCAAGTATTTTGCCGTCTAAAAACCGTGAAGCTTCATTGAGTAAATCGAGATTACAATATTTGGAAGGTTTCAAGAGGGTTTTTTCTAATCATTCGGCTGTTGCCTGCCTGCTCGGCACGGCTCTGTCAATGGCCGCGTGGCAGGGCATACTCTTTTTTAGCGCATCCTTTTTCAGGCAACATTTCCTTGTATCCAGAAATACTACTGCTATCTTTGTCTCTGTTATGGCTTTTTGTTTCATGGTCAGCAGTTACACAAGCGGACATCTCACAAACAAGTTTGGACGAAAACTATTAACGGTTTTAGGCGTTTTTGTGTTTAGCCTATTCACTTTCGCTTACACGAACCTAGATACTCTCTGGATCGCTCTAATTCTTACTTTTTTGGGTGGTGCGTTCTCGGGGATAAGCTACACAGCTTATAACAGCCTAACTCTGGAGCAGGTACCCGAGTTTAGAGGAACGATGATGTCGTTGAGCGCTGCCTCAATGGGTTTGGGCATGGCTCTCGGATCAGGACTCGGTGGGTTGATATTTCTCAAGTATGGTTGGAGACCAGTGGGCCCATCTCTGGGAGCTATTGGCATATTCGCATCGATGATCTTCTATTTTCTAACCAAAGACCCCACTCAAGAAAAGCAAGTTGTGTGATTCCGTCAGGATATATAATATTTAATCTGGAAGGAATAAGGCGGCAAGATATATGGACTTTTAATTATATTTGATCTCATCTAAATTGCACTCCCGTTTGATCCCCCATCGTATTTACCAGACACTGCAATGTTTTTCAGTAACCATATAAATTAGCTACATTTATGAGAGAGCACATTTTTATTGTCAATCGCTCAGAGCCTGCTTCCTTGACATATTGATATTTGTAATTACGATCGAAGTAGGAATAATACCACATTGTGCCATAACGAAATATATGATTTACAAACACTCGAAAATTATCAATTCCGGTAAAGTTTGAAAATAACCAATAATTGCCCTTGTTGTGTGGCCGCAGAAATCAAACGCCCCTATTTCTGCCTTCCTGAAACAAAATGGCGCCTGTTTCGAATAAAAGCCACACGTACAAAGAATATGATAATTCTTTCTGAAAAAAACAATCAATTTGGAGAATGAAAATGCCTAAGGAACAGAAACTGAATGTTCTCATTAGCCATTCCTGGATGGATAAATTACATGCAGAGAAACTATCCAAAGCATTAGATGGTTTATTTAATATTTGGATGGATTACAGGAAACTCAGGCCGGGTGATCAAATACAAAAAGTTATAGATCAACAGCTGAATGACATTGACTTAATGTTGGTTATCTGGACACAACATGCGGGGGAGTCTGAAGGTGTTGCTGCTGAAATTGAAACCGCACTTCGTTTGGGGAAACGTATCGTACCATGCATTTTTCATTATGACAATCAGGGGCAACCTTCACCAAGTTTAACGGGTCCCTTAAAAAAGCTGCTTGCTGTTGATTTTCATCATTTTGGAACAGGTGTTGCACGCCTTACAACCTTTTTGCTGGAATTACAAACCGGTGATGATTCTGAATATATAAATGATCCAAGAATGCATATGCTGCAGGAGCTCGATGGCATGCTGGATTACTTATCCAATTACCGAAATGCTCGGGATATCGATGCGCCGAGGTCCCAATGGGTTGATTGGATCATAGATGTAATCGAAAAATACGCAAAAGATGAGGGAGATACTTCAAATTTAGAGTTATTGTTAGAAGCAGCCCGGCATAATCAGGAAAATGATCCAGAAGCGTTAGGTGTCTTAATAAACCGTTTAGAATTTCTAAAGACAGAGCAACAAAAAGAGAAAAAGCCTAAAAAACTCAATGCCAAGAAAGCAAAAAAAGCAAAAGAAAAAAAGAAACTAAAAAAAGAAAAAAGCACAATGATTCACAGGATCTTCTTTCTCAGCGAATAGCAGAGATTGCACCTAAGGGGATGCAGCAGGTTTGGAGTGACAAACTCGATTTTTATATTCAGAGCGCACCTGAAGTATTAGGCGCTTTACAGACCTATTCTGTTTTCGTAGGATCTCCAGCAGGTTGCGAAGTAGTAAACTACTTAAACACATACCTTCAAAATGGCAATGACCTTTTGCCAGATAGTTATGGTCGTTATGGCCTAATTGACGATGCCTGGCTTATTCACAATACAGCATATAGATTGCTTGAGAGCGGTATCATACCAGCAAATACGATCCCTGTGAATTGGCAGTTGATTAGCGAAGCAGATCAAATGGTATCTGTGCTTTTACCCCTGATGTTCGTGCGTCTCTCGAGCAGATTGTCCTGCAAATGCTAAATATTATAGCGTTTGAGGTTCAAGGTTACCAGCCACAGTACGGAGCTGATTATCCGAGCGGGGGGAAAAGTTACGCTGATCGTTGGTATGATGTTGCCGCCGATAGTTTGAATTATCTTTAATCCTTTCTATATCAATAGCACATTTCTTGTCGGAATCCTCACGCAAAACTGCGAGGGCAGTTTTACAAATAGCGACACAAACAAAATTGAAAGGAGAACCAGATGAAGCCTAAAACGAGTAAGAAATCCAACCATAACCTATCATTTTTGCAGTTTTTTAAAGCCGTTGTATCTCTCCAAAAAAGCTATATTTTTCAATGGTTGAAAATGTTTAAGATATCTTTGAGCGCTGGTCGTAAGGCTGAATTGCA
>CALODP010000024.1:0-32270 GCA_942492055.1 uncultured Ignavibacteriales bacterium
TTCCGAGAGCAAGAGAAATAATTACCTGCCTTATCAACAGAGCCAACAGAATAGCCAATAACGGCGGGACAATAGAAAGCCACCCGGGAATAACACGAAACTCCCCCTTAATTGTTGGGAGCTCCGGAGAATAAAAAGAATATCTTCCGGAATATTCCAAAGAAAACTTAGCATTCCTTTCCCCTCTATCGAAAATGCACTTGAGACTCTCCTTACTCCCGGATTCGGTAAAAAGTATAGTAATACTACCCAACGTATCGGGAATATTTTCCAGTGTTATTTCAAATGGAATATCGGTTAATGAGAACTCTGGCAGTTCAACCGATTGAGAATAGAAGGTCATGGTAGAAAGGAGAAAAAGCGCTATGAATAGTGATCCTCTTTTCAAAACAGTCAATTATTTTATTGTCATAAACAATTAGCTTTCAATATACGGGAGTAAGTTTTTATTTTAAAGCGAAAATATTTTCTTTTTAGAAAAAGGTATCATTTATGAACATCTATTTTATCAGACACGGAATTGCTAATGATAATTTCAACGACAATTTAAGAGAACTATCTTCGGAAGGAAAAGAGATAATATTCGAATCGGCTAAGAATTGGAAATCTATGGGGATCAAATTCGATTACATTTTTTCATCGCCACTTATTCGCGCCAGACAAACTGCCGAACTGATTAAAACGGCTATGGAATATGACGAAGAAATTATTAACGAACCTGCCCTTGCTCCCGGGAGCAGAACCGAGTCGATAATTACTCTTGCCAATTCCTTTCCCGAATCAGACATTGCTGTAGTAGGACACCAGCCTGATTTGGGAGAACATGTTTCATCAATGGTGTCAAACTCAGGAGTAAATATCAGATTCTCTCCAGGTACAATCTGTAGAGTAAGTTTTTTGAATGGTGCCAGATACTCGGCTGGTTCGTTAGATTTGATATTGCCGGCTTTAAAATAAAAATGCCAAGCTAACTAACTACACAAATTAAATACCGACCGTTGCTTCCTTCCGGACCTGGCGGAGTTGAGTAATAACCTGTTAGTTAGCGCTTGGCAAACTTTTAACAAGACTGCAAAGTTAGTTATTTTTCCCGAAATAAAAAACAGGATTATCGAAAAAGTTGAGGTTTCACTTTTTCGTATTCTTTTTCCCAGTTTAAATCTTCCGAAGCCTTAAGAGCATTCGCTTTGAATTCTTCAACCAACTTTGGATTATCTTGCAATACTTTTATCTTTTCTACTAATTTTCCCTTCTCTTCAAGATTAACCGCAAAGCCAACGTTATGGCTATCAACAATATCTTTCATCTGTGGCATATCACTGCATACAACCGGTAAACCTGCCATCAGATATTCGAACAATTTATTAGGCAAAGCATAGTAATAGCTGAGACTAAGATTTTCTATAACAGAAAGTCCGACATCAGCTCCGGCCGTATAATTTATCAATTTATCCTGAGAAATTGTCCCCATAAAATGGACCCGATCTTCGACACCTTCTTCTTGGCTTAACTTAATGAAGTTATCTTTCATAAAGCCATCACCCAGAACAACGAAAGAACATTTGGGGAGATCCTTCAAGGTTTTGATAATAACATCTATTCCTCTTCCCTCAAGAATAACCCCTTGATACAAAAGAATCAAATGATCCTCGGGAATATTTAATTTCTTTCTGTAATCAACCGGCTCGGTGGCTCTTCTGAATGTAGGAAGATTCCTTAGAACAATTGTGTAAGTCAGCTTATAATATTGCTCGATGAAATTTGAATCCATCTTACCGGTAGTTGTAACAAGACTAACCTTTTTAATAAAATATCTTTCGATACAACGAATGACCGCTTGAATATATTTCTTATTTCTCAATCCGGCAACAAAAGGATAGAGCTCTCTACTGTTATAGAAAGATCTTTTTCTCTTTAGTTTCGCGACCATATATACAAAAGGTAATGTATAAACATCCTCAGCGCAAAAGACATCCGCCTTTGAATTCCAAAGCCTTTTAACGAGAATTGAAATATATTTCGAATAATACTTTAGAGAAGAACCAGCCTTTTTCAATCTGTAAACGCTTGTCTCCCCTTTTATAGTCTTGAAGTTCGGAGTTGTCCAATCGAAAGAAACAACTTCAACCCCAAGTCCATCCTCCTTAAAAGAACGAGTAAGATTGGCAACCCTCGTATCATTAAAAGCGTTGCCAAGATATGCGATAAAAACCGATTTATAATTCATGTTTTATGAAATTTTCCCAATAACTATATCTATAACTTTATACTAAGCGTATTTCTCATTACCGTCTTAGCGTCGAATTTCTCCTTAAACTCAATTAAACTCATGCTAGGAGTCATAGGATTATCTGCCTTGGTATCTTGAGAAACGCCTATATCCACGTAACCGTATCCCATCTCAGTAGAGTATTTCATCACTTCGTACATAACTCTTTGAATCGGTTTCAAATGATGATATTCATAGCGAAGCATGTTGTAGAAACATAGGGCGCAAGTATCATTTACAAAAAACATCGAAGATCCTGCAATCGGCTCATCTTTATAGTAAACCATAAAAAGCTTCAGATTGTCTGGCAACAATTCCGTCAGCTTAATCAAATCATCATAACTATGCGTTGGTTTTACATTATGGCGAGCTTTATTCTCCATTAAAATCGGGTAGAATTCGTCATAACGTTCGTTTATCTCTACTCTAATATCGGGATTTCGTAATGACTTTCTTACGTCCCTTCTGGTTGTAGGAGCTAATCTCGCGATAATATCTCTATCTTTATCCAACTTAATTGCGCTTGAGATGTAATGGAGACTATAATTAAAACCTTGCCACAACATTGCGAAATCAAGATTTTGATTCGGATATTTTTCGTAAACTACTGGAGCTGCGGTAAGTTCTAATTCCTTGAATCCTCTTTCTTTGCTGTAATCCACAAGTGTGAAAACTATCTCCATAGCTTTATCGAATTTGATATCGGAAGTTACAATAGATCCGTAACTCGCTCCGATAGGAGATTCGAATTTATTACCATTTAAAATAGATCCGGGAAGAAGAGCTGCTATTCTGTCATGCTCATCCAAAAAGATGAGATGATTAAAATTAAATTTCCCGGGAGTATGATAATCGAAAAATTTTTGCAAATGAAACATTGTTCCGTTATTCGATTCACGAACAAACGCGTCCCATTTCTCTTTCCATTCTTCTGTATATTCTATTATTCTCATAACTTAGTATTGAATTTATTTTATAATTTGTGAATAACCTGTTTCCAGGCTTCACGTGAAATTGATCTATTATAAGAAAGAATACATAATAGAAATAACGTGAGAGTCTCCCAAATTGTAATCCATAGGAGAATAGGCGTAATCAAAATTTACATTCCCCCACTTGATTCCAAAACCTGTCGAAAGTCCTCTTGCCTCATACCCGGTAACATATCCGAGTCTGACAGCCAACAGATTATCGTAATAAACTTCGCCACCCAAATGTAAGTGAGAATCATCTGTATCCAAATACTTTTGGAAGCCACCTATTACGGTAACAATAGACTTAATTCCTCTCACTTCCATATCGTAACCGGCACCAAGTCTTAAATCTTTTGGAAGCTCTGTTTTTTCTGTTCTTAATTCATCCATAGTTCCGACATTTCTCAAAGAAGCGGAAACATCAAGATTATCATAAATATTTTTATAACTAACCCCGAAATCAAAACCGAATCCGGTTGCTTCATCTGTCAAATAACCTTCGTAAAGATATTTAACGGTTGTACCAAAAGAGATATTTTCAGTCAAAAAGAATCCGGTGGAAATAGAGCCGTAAAAATAATTCACATCAAATTTCGACAAAGCCTCCCCCGGTTTGGTTCTTAACTCCAATCCGTCAATAGATGTGGTATTGATACCAACAGCAAAAGGCAATCCGATAAAATTAAACTTGGCTCCCAATAATTCGGTAGCCGCGTCTTGCAGAAGCTGCATATGTGTAAATGCCAATTGACTAGTTTCGTTTCCGGCCAATAATGCGGGGTTATAATTCAAAGCGGTAACATCATTATTTTTTACAATACCGAAATCACTCATCGCGATGTTTCTGGCGCCAAATCCGTTCTTCAAAAACGATAGTCCGCTTTTACCCGCAGACTGCGCAAAGCTTATTGTTGTAATTGTAAGTAATAGTAATACGAATATTTTTTTCATAACAATAATATCTCAATTAGAAATTAATATTTACACCGACGATATGTTGATCTTGGTTTGAATATGGTTCAATAACAAAAGCGTAATCAACACCGACCCAGTAATTATTCAACTTGTAAAAATAAGAAAATCCGAACGAAGGTCTAACAGGGAAATCGGTATTTTCCAAATTAAAGTTGTTTATTCCACCTCTTACGAAAAGATGTTCAATTATATTATACTCGGCACCGAAGCGAAGAAGGTTTGTTCCGGCATTGCTTTTTTCCATTTCGGCGGAAAGCAAAAGATTCGGATCGGTGAGTTTATAAGATAAACCTATCTTTATGAGAGTCGGAAATTCTTCGTCTATTTGAATTCCATCCTGCAAGTAACGCTTTGTTGTATCCCATTTATATTTGCTAAGAAGATCAACTAACATTGCGGACAAATGACAATTTTCGTTGAAAGAATAGATCGCTCCTATATCAATACCGAAAGTAGTTGAAGAAATATCTTTATACAATTTTGCGTAATAAAACTTAGCGTTTAATCCCAAAGCGAATTTTTCTGAAAACTTATTCGCAAGCCCCAAGAATATTTGATTTTCCGTTGGGGAAAGATCGCCGGTAACCATACCGGAACTGTTTCTCTCTTTGAAGTTATCCACTCCTGAATTGATAATACCGATACTCAATCCGGCAATCGATCTTGGTTTTGTTCTTGCGGTACCATCACGATTAACCATTCCCATTGGAAAATTGGTTGTAAAATTCAGAAAGTTCAGATGTCTGTCTAATGACAAAAACGAATAAGAAGTCTGAGCTGAATTCCCTTTTTGAAAAACACTCAAAGCAGGATTGTAATATGCTACAAGGTTTCCTTCTGTTACCGCGGACATTGCGTTTCCCATTCCCATTCCGCGGGCACCGAAGCCCATTCGTGAAAAAGCCCCCGGTTTTCCGGCCATTTCCGTAAAGCCTGTTTGGGAATATAATAATGTAGCAGTCGTTAGTAACAGAGCTATAATTATTTTCAAAGATTTCATCTATTAAAATTCCGTATTATTATTTTACTTTAAGACCATGATTTTACCGAACATCGGATCACCGTAATCCAGATCAACCCGATAGAAATAGACACCGTTCGCGACCAAATTACCGTTGTCATCACGTCCGTCCCATTCTTCGGTTTGATTTCTTATTCCAATCTTCTGCACATTTTGAATTAGTGTTCTCACTAGGTTCATCCCGAAATCAAAAATTCTGATTGTTACTTCGGAGCTTCCTCTTGTTGTCGGATAGAGAATCGATATTTCTTCATTGTTCGGTGAAAACGGATTTGGAAAAGCGTATGACCCGGAACTCTTTTCAGCGGCATAATAAACTTTCCATGTACCGTCCCAAATTTCATTATCGGTTTCGGTAAGTTTTGCCAGCCCTTTATTGGAGCCTAACCAAACATCGGTTGTATTATCGGCTACTCTTTTTGCCCCTACGGAATAGAAGATTGGAGTCTTGATCGATACATCATACTCTGCGTCCCTTATAACAGGAGCGACAATCCATGTCTTCCCGTCATCGAAGCTTCTGAATACACCGTTATCCGTAGGAACCATAACGTGTGACTCGGAATTATCAAAATACTTGAATCCGAAATTGTGAGCTCTCTCTCCTATCAAAAATGTTTCCCAGGTCTTTCCGCTATCCGCGGAGGCACTTACCCCATATTGCTCGCTAGGATCATCTGCCTTCCATGTGGAAGCCCATATTACATCTTTTATTTTATCATACCCCAAAGCGGTTACGAAATTTCCGCTAATAGGTTTTTCCTGATTCTTTCTTGTAAACTTAACCCAACTCTTTCCGTTATCCGTTGATTTATTAATACCACCGGCTGTTCCTACATATATCGTTGAGTCGTCAATACCTATTACAGAGAAAACTCTATGATTCAAATAATTTTCCGTACCGAATTTTCCGGCAACCGGTTGTAAAGAAAATTTCAAAGTATCTTCGGGTGAAATTGAATCCAAATTGTCTGGAGGTAGAACAACTCGTTTCCAGGTCTCCCCGTTATCATTGGACTTTCTCAATCCACCGGCAAATGAGGCAATCCAGACAGTGTTCTTGGTAAATGCGATATCATAAGTGATATTATTCTGTCTAACGGTTACCGGTAGAGCGCGAATTCTGTTCTCACCGTATATTACTATCGAATCCCCCGGATCATCAACCGGCTGCTCAAGCTTCGTCCATGTTTCCCCGTTATCGATTGAGTATCGAAAACCTGTCCCAATCGGAACGCTGTTCCCGTCATTGGTTTCACTACCGCCGGTACTGGTCCAAATAACCCCGTTGTCATTCGCAACCGCGATAATCCCCTGCGAACCGAAACTTTCCGATCCGTAATAATTATACCAGTTCTCTCCGTTATCTACAGATTTACTTAGCCCTTTTGAGGTTCCTAGCCAGATTGTTTCGTTGGCAACAACAATATCCAAAATCGAATTACTCTTTGGTGTTGAATCGTTTACCTTATCTGTACTTGCACCTTTTCGTAAACTATATTTTATCGGAGCCTGGGCAAAGAGACATCCGACTGACAAAAATAATATGATAGTTATAATCTTTTTCATAGTCTTTATAGTATGTGAATATAATGAGAAACAATTTTGCTTAAAGAATCACTACGATCACTAGCCTGAAAATCGAAACGATATTTTCCCTTATCGTTCTGTGGCGTAATTTGTATTACCAACGAATATATACCGTCGTTTGCCACTTCATCCCCGTGTAGAGTTTTATCCCCGTCATCAAATAATGCAAATGGAATATTGTTTGAAGTTCCGTCCGGTTTTGTCATCGTAAAGTATACCGTCTTGATATCAGACAAACCGTTTATGTCACTAACTTCAACTCGTAAAGGAATAATCGATTTAGGATCTTGAACTATTACCGTATCAGGAACCATAACCTTTTCAATGACAGGAGCTTGATTCGGGAAGATCTTATTGATTGCAAATTGCTTAACACCGATCTTTTTTGCGTCATCCCGTGATGAATTAACATAATACTCAACAACATATTCCCCGTTAGGAATACTGTTATCATCCAACACTATCTTAGCAGTATAAATATTATCCGTTGCAGACTTATCTCCGCTATATTGTTCACTCCCGTCGTTGAACAAAGCCTTTTCCTTAGCTAAGGTATAAGTTTCGTCTTTCAATCCGATATTGCAATAAACGCTTTTAATGCCTTCCGTATCCTTGAATTCCAATGAAGTAATGAATTCGCTACTCTGATCTTCGGTATAGTCGACAGATTCCGGAAGAGTAATTTCCGTCAGAAGAATCTCATTTACATCATTCTCAATAACTTCATTCGGGATATCATCACAGGCTAAAAAAGCAAACGAGAGCAAAGCCGGCATGAGTATCTTTCGTACATTCATCTAATTACCTTGTAATAATAATAGAATAATAAAAAGGGGAACTGCATTTTGCCGATAGGTAGAATGAGGGCAAAAAAAATGGGAAAAACCATAGAGAAACAGTTCCGCAAAAAATAACCTCAAAAATATTTAGGTGAATCTGAAAACTGTAGCAATTTCTCTATAAACTTTCCCATATCTTTTTCTAAAAGTTAGCCAAGAACACAATATTTGTCAAGTCAAATGATTTAAATCTCCACGAACAATCCCCGTCTCATCAAAAAAGAATAAAGGGTGCCGGAGTAAATGAAAGGATTAATATTGCAAAACTAATGTATCCCAAAATCTCCCTTTTCTTATCAAGCTTTTGCCACAATAAAACCGGAGGATGTTTAACCTTTATTACAAAATTCAAAATCAACGCCCAGAAAAGCCAACCGGTCCATCCGATCCCTATGTTTAATTCAAATAAAGAATCTATGGCTCCCCCTACACCTAAGACTACGAGCAATATCATAAATATCGAAGCGATTGTTTCATGTTTCTTAAATCCGAACATACTGTACAAAATATGTCCGCCGTCCAATTGACCGACAGGAATCAAATTCATTGCCGTAACCAGCAACCCGAACCATCCCGCACAAAGATAGGGGTAATGATATATTTCCGACATAGGAGGTACAAATTGCCCTGGTGATGTGAATACTGATTTCATTAAGGAAAATAGAAGCGAATCTCCGAATTGTAAACCTATGGCCTCCTTTCCGTATTCGGGAGAGAAAAAATCAGGATGAATTGCGAGGATGTATTCTTTTCCGGGAAGATTAATAAATCCGTAAGACAATACAATCATACATGCGACAAATCCGGCCAAGGGACCGTACACACCGATATCAAACATAGCTTTGTTATTTGTTACTGCTGATCTTGTTCTGATAACGGCTCCCATAGTTCCGAAATGAAACATCCCTACAAATGGAGGAAATGGAATGAAGTATGGTAGTGTAGCGTCGACTTTGTGATATCTCGCCGCAAAGTAATGCCCGAATTCGTGAGCGCCTAAAATGAACAATAGAGAAACTGCGTAAGGTAATCCGGTTACAAGAAGGCTTGCTTCAAACGAACCTAATACTCCCAAAGTCCATTCAGTTCCGGCAATTAAAGTGGTAATGAAGGTAACACCGAATAACAATAGATGTACCCAGAGTTTATGTTTTTTCGGCCCGCTAGTATTGAACGGGCCTTTATTATATTTTCCGAATGGAGAATTTTCCATAATTATAAATCGAAGTTAATTCCGATGGCTGAATACTCTTTATCAACAAAGTAATATTCTCCGTGAATACTCTTACCGCTGAAATAGTTGTAGTAAACACTCACCCCCTTACCAAAATATTTACCAAGCTTTACACCCAAAGTGAATGAGTGATTATATTCATAATCTGTCATGTTTGTTACTTTCAAATCATATCCGGTAAATAAAGAGAGAACTTCTTTCCCGCAAATCGGATGGAAATAATCGAATCCGACTTGATACGAGTCTGTTCCCAAATGGCCGGGATCAACATGATAGATATATGTTATTCCTGCATAAGCTCGTAAATTCTTGTATTTGTAGTAAGGCATCAATTCGAAAAACTCACGACTGTAAACTTGCGGTTCGATATTGTCTTTCCATTTATTTTCATGCTTACTGAAATGTCCGTCAACAAAATGAGCACTGATATGACTTATTCTGAAACGAGCTCCCATTTCGGTTGTATTCGATACTTCTCTCTTGTAACCAAAGTTAACACCGAAAAGATAATCGATTGCTACAACTGGAAAATGAAAATCACTTTCTCGCTCAAGCATTGAATAGGTAAACATATCCGCACCAAAGGAAACGGTTTCTTTTTCATTGAGTTTATATCTCAAAACATCGATCGAATTTCCAACATCCAATCTTAGTTCTGCCTTTTCGGTTTGAAACAGAAAACCTAATTTCGGTTCCAATTGATTAGCGGTAAATGGCTGAACTGTTAAATCATCCGGAAATAAAGTTAATTTGTCTTGCCCAAACAGACTAATTGATAATAGCATCATTAAAACGAATGACAGTCTTTTCATAATCAGTATTGATCCGTATTTGTTGATAAATTGTCTTTAATACTCTCTCCCTTTCCATTTCACTTTTCTGCTAAAGAATAGTGATGAAGGTAGAGCGATTACATAAATGATAAAATAGATCTCAAATAGTAAGAAATGTTTGACCTGTAGTTTTAAGGCCAATTTGCGGTAGGTGTTTTTCAAATAGAAAAAATCTATAAATAATTTCCCGAAGAAAATTACTAATGCCGGTATAGAATAAAAAAACGGAAACAAAAGCATTCCAACGTGAGCCAAAAAGGCTGATGCCGCTACTGAAAATCCTGCCAGGTCACTTGCCAATCCCCCGACACACCAGCGCTTTTTCTGCCAATAAAGTGTTTTAATATCATGACAAGTTTCGGAAGTAACCAAAGCATATTCATCACATGGGTAGATAATCTTATACTTTTTCAGTTTGTAAATCGCTTTCAATAAATTGAAATCTTCGGTTACTGAAAATCCCAAGGACTCATACCCACCAACTTCACGATAAACCGACTTTCTGTAGGACATGTTATTACCTATGCAGGAAAGAGGCTTACCAAGATTCATTGCCCCCCCGGCAACCGTCAGCAGATAAATAAAATCTATCGATTGCATCGCGTCGAACATTCTTTGCTCGAACTGGTTTGTATATCCGCAAACTACACCGACATCATCCGTATAGTAAGAAGCCATTGTCTTAGCCCATTTCGGAGAAACAGTACAATCGGCGTCAGTCGAAAGAATAATTTCGCCGGTTGCTAGTTCCATCCCGTTAGCTATGGCATTTGCTTTTCCTTTTAGGTTTCCTATCCCCCTCTTTGTATTAAGAGTAACAAAACGGGGTTTTTCTTTTATATATTCTTTTATTATCTCTTCGGTTTTATCATCGGAATTATCATTGACAATAATTATCTGTAACTTTCCTTCCGGATATTCCAAATTATTCAACGACTCCATACATTTGAGAATATTTCTTTCTTCGTTTCTCGCAGCAACAATAACAGATGCCGTTGGCAATTCACTTACGTTTACTTTCTTAAACTTTTTCCCGGCGCCAACAGAAAACAAAATTGTTTGAACCAGATACAAACAGATTACAATTAGAAATATTATTTCAAACATTCTTTCGGATCTCCAAACTCAAATTCACGATCATTTACCACATCAATAATATATTTGATCGCGTCTGCAATTATTCCACTTGATTTTACGCTATCGTGAATTACAATTACTGAATTCTTTTTAATAAAATTTGCAACGGCAAATTTAACAATATTTATATCATTTTTATAATCAAATGTTAATAGCGACCACATCAGGTTTTTCATTCCCATTGCGGATAGCTCTTTATTCAGATTCAAACTGAACCTTCCGTGAGGTGGACGAAACAAATAATTCGGTTGGCCGGTAATTTCTTCGATTACTTCTTTGCATGCCCTAATCTCATCAAGTCTCCTCTTTTTTCCTACTCTCGAAATAATCGCATGATTGAACGTATGGTTGCCTATCGTATGCCCGGCGTCATCAATCTCTTTTGCCAACGTCGGATATCTTTTGATATTGTTTCCCACACACATAAATGCTGCTTTTATTTTTGCTTTCTCCAACAAAGGAAGAATTATTTCCGTAGTACCCGGATTCGGGCTGTCATCAATAGTTAAAACAACTTGCTCTTTACCTGAATACCACAAATACTCGCTGAAAATGCTCTTAATAATTCTTGGTGGATCATATAAAGCTTTCATTTATCTTTTTACCTTTTTCCCTTTCCACGTAAAATTTCCCATTGCTCCTAATATCGGAGCCAATATTATATATGGAATCTGAAACAATTCGGCCAAATACATTAATCTCATTGTTCTCTTTTCGAATAATATTCCTTTTCCTTCTGTCATCACTCGGTATTCGAAAATCACCTTTAGCATTAGTGTAACCAGTAATGAAGCAAACAACCATGAATACCCTAGAAACCCGAAAACAATTTGCAAAGGAATGCCCAAATAAAAGAGAAAGATCAAAGCTAATTTTAGCACCAACATCTTGTCTTTATAAAACAAGCCCTTACTGGCCCATCTGGTTCTCTGTTCCTTAAAATCATCAACACTCTTGTTTGGTTTCGTGAATACAACCGCTTCGGTATCAAAAGCGTAGTCTATCTTAAAATCTGCCTCATCAAACTTATGCATCAAAAACTCATCATCCCCCGAAGAGAATTCTTTATTCCCTTTATAGCCGTCTACTTTGTTAAACGATTCTTTTCTGAAAGCCAGATTCGCCGCGCTACAGGTCGCGGGTTTTCCTATTCCGATTAGTCCGGCTCCCGCCAAAATCAATCCGGCAAATTCTAACTGTTGCAATTCCTCGAAAACATTCTCACCCGAATTATAGGCAACCGGTCCGGCAACCATAGCAACGCTGCTATCAAATCTGCTTATAATGCTTGTCAACCAATTTTCACGATGCTCACAATCAGCGTCAGTCAATACTATTATTTCACCATTAGCTTTGCTCACTCCGTACTCAACCGCGTCCTTTTTGGTTGCCCGGAATTTTTCATCCGAATGATAATCTAGTAACCTCACATTCCCGGACATGTTAAACATTTGCAATTTCTCAGCGGAATCATCCTCCGAAGAATCGTTAACAAAAATAATCTCAAGCAGATCTTCCGGATATTTTACTTTTCCCAAGCTTGCCGCACAGTTCAATATATTTTCCGACTCATTTTTGTACGGAATAATAATCGACACTCTCGGGAAGCTGTCGTTATTATTTTTTCTTTCCTTTAATCTGATAATCCCCTTCTTAATACATGACAAAAACCATGAGTAATGAAAAGAGAGCAGCAAAATCAATATGAGAATTATAATCATCATTTTGTCCTTACAAGAAAAAACAATCCCACAATAGCCGGAAATATTAAATTGATAAAGAAAAGCACTATCGCTGCGTTTAACCCGGCGGCCGAAGAAAATCCGTAAATATCAGTAAAAAAAACCGCGGCTCCTTCCCTCACTCCCAATTCACCGAAAGCAACAGCCGGAATAATCATCTGTGTAAAAATTATCAGGTTGGCAATTATTATCGCGCTTAAAAAGGAAGCCTCTTTGGCGAATGCCATTATTAAAAAGGCCATCTGTGTTGTAAAAATCAAATGGAATAATAACGAGAGCCCTACTAGCGATACAATTGTTCTTTTATCCAATCTTTTCAATGCTTCAAGCGATTCGATGATTTTCGAAAAATATTTATTTCCCTTAAACTTAGAAGTATATGACAATACTCTCTTTCTCGTACAAAACAATGTTGTTCCCCCGAGAACAAAGACCCCGAACAGAATAGCTACATAAATCATAAGTCCAGCCGGGATAAAATTGAAGTAAGAAACAACAAATAATAATGAAGCTACCGATCCGAATAGTACAATCGCAAATAGCGGCACCAATTTGTCAACCGCCGAAGCCATAGAAACTTTCCCAATACCGATATTTTTGAAAGGTATTCCGCGAGCTACATATTCACCCAATTTCAACGGAGTAAATATTCCGGCAGATATTCCGATAAACAGTGATTTCAAAATTAATTTATTATCCGTAACATCTAACATTTTATTGCACAATATTTTCCATTTTACAAATTGTGATAAAAGATTCGGGATAACCAATAGTAGAGCTACCGCTACAAAAGTATAATTCCCTTTGGAAATTATTTCCAATAGCTCTTTGTAATCAACATAATAAACCAGAAAACCGAGTAAACAGATTGTAAAGGCGATTCGCAGAATTAGATAAACTCTTTTCCTTTCTCTTTTCTCTTCAATTGGTCTCTCTATTTCAACAGCTCTATTCATTTATCGGAATCTTGTGATAGTTTTTTTTTAGTATATTTGCAATACAATTTATCTATGCTTCCCAATTTACGGTACTTTTATGGAATATATTATCTTTGTTTCCGCTATTATTTTCTGGATCGTCTATTATATTTTCGAAGGCATGCACGACGCCAACTTCGCTAAGGAAACCGCTTTACTTAGTAAACATATCGATAAGGAAAAATATTCGCAAATAAAGCCGGACTTTGTGAAGTATGAACTCAGATGGAAACTATGGGATAGTCTCGAAAAGGCCTTGGTGAAAATAGTTTCCTCAATCATGATATATTATCTTACCGACGATCTTGTTTTCTCAGTTCTCATGCTCGCTCTTGCCGCGTGCATCCGTGCTATTATGCACGATCTGGTTGTAGCTCTCGGTCTTGGCAAAGGACTTTCACACATCGGCCCCGATTATATTTATTGGGATCGATTTCTCAGAAGAATGTCCGAAAAAGGGATTAACCAGTATGTAATCAAGTTAACCCCAACAATTATCGTATCAGGAATAATCCTATACTATCTCGGCTAAATAAAATCGACTTGGAAACCAATAGCGAATTTCGCATTTCTACGGTAATAATATTCGCTAAACATGTTATATCCGTAATAATAGGAAGTATAAAAAATAATTCCTTCGTCGAACCAATCTCCGAACTTAACTCCGAGCATTGTATTTATTGAGCCTTTGTAATCAGGCATACCGGAATATTTGAAATGCCCCGCGAAAAACAGATTTGTTTCCTTTTCAAAAGCCTTACCGAAAATTTTATTTGTGGAAATTTCCGCTCCGGCAGTAAACCAATATTTCTCTATTAAACTTGGACGCACTAATGTTGAATAACCAATTCCGGCGTAAGGCATTACCACCATCGAATTATATCTCTTTTCATAAGCGAAAGTGAATTCACCGAAATCCTGAGTAAAGGGAATCGGCTTAACATCTTTTATCCAACTGTTTGTCTCCGGAATCCAATGCCCGTCAACAAAATGAGCGCTATTATGAACTATCCTGAATCGTGTTAGAAAACGCTCATTATCGTTGTACCTTTTTTCAAAAGAAGCGTGTCCCCCGAAAAAACCATCCAAAGCGTCTATCTGTAATCGCCTTCCGGCGTAATTAGTTGACAAAGCGTAAGCGAAAAAATCAATTCCTACATTAATTTTCATGTCATCGGAAAAACAAAACGAAAGGAGATCCATGCTGTTACCAATATCAACTTTCAAATGTCCGTTATCAGGATAATATAGAATTCCCATTTTCGCTTCCAAATGATTTGCCTTCAAAGGCATGAATACCATCTCGTTGGGGAGAAAATTGAACTTGAAATTTTGTGCAAAAATCTGACTGGCAATAAAGAAAGAAATCAAAAAAAATAAATTCTTATTAAACATTAATTCACCACATTTTTCAAAATAGAAGACAAAGATACAAAAAACATTTTCTTATTCCACTTGGGGATTATTTATTCTTTCCCTTTAGAATTAGTATCTTTGCATAAAGAAAAAATGGATATAGAGATGTTCGTAAACTTTAGGGAAGTCCCCGGTTTTTCAGATTTGTTTTTAGATTATGTTTATGATTTCGAAAAAGTAAAACCGATTTATCAAAAAGATTTTCGCGATACCGATTCTTATCAACAACATTTTGAAAATGTTATTGATAAATATTCAACAGACAGAGCCAAACTACAATCGATTATTACCAAACAATACGGCGATAATCGACTCTCGCTGAGAACCAAAACAAATATCAACAATATTGGTAGCTCCAATTGTATTGCTGTTGTAACCGGACAACAATTAGGACTTGGTGACGGCCCTCTCTATACATTTTATAAAATTATTAGTGCTATAAAACTGGCAAATAAACTTAAAGACGATTATCCGCAATATCACTTCGTCCCCATTTTCTGGCTCGAAGGAGACGACCATGATTTCGACGAAGTAAGATCGATGAATTTCCCTGATAATAATTCCGTTACCTCTATCCCTTACGATGACGGGTTAGAAGAGGAACTGAATCGCGGAAGCGTTGGCAATATTAAGTTTAACGAAAATGTATCCCGAGTAATAGATGAAGTCTCGAATATATTACAAGAAACCGATTTTAAAAGTTCTCTGATATCCAAATTGCAATCTTACTATTTCGAAGGTAATACTTTCAAAGAGGCTTTTCGTAATATTCTTTTTGAAAATTTCGATGAGTACGGATTGATTATTTTCGATCCGCAGGATAAACCCGTAAAAGAAATGTTGATTCCTGTCGTGCAAAATGAAATTGTTAATTTTCGCAAACACACCTCCGAAATACTATTGCGCAGCGCGGAACTGGAAGATTCATATCATGCACAGGTAAAAGTAAAACCTATCAATCTTTTCCTAAACGAACCGGACGGAAGATATTCACTAGAACCGACAGAAAAAGGTTATAAAGTTAAGGGAAAAAGAACAAGATTCGAGCAGAAGGAATTGTTAGGTCTTTTGAACAAGGAACCGGAGCGTTTTAGCCCTAATGTCCTCCTCCGCCCTATTTGTCAGGACTATTTACTCCCGACCGGGTTTTATATTGCCGGTCCCGGAGAAATAAGCTATTTCGCGCAAGTAATTCCGAATTACGAGTTCTTCAATATTGCTCAGCCGATTTTATATCCGCGAAGCTCCGTTACCCTAATCGAAAAACATGTCTCACGACTGATCGATAAATTCGATATGCCAATAATGGATTGTTTCTCGAACGAACAGGAACACATAAATCATGTGTTGGAATCTGTTGCTCAGGAACATATTACTACGCTATTTAACAATTCTGAAAAAGAGCTAAACTCTATCTTCCAATCAATTCGTGAGAAACTTTTGGAATTGGATTCTACTCTGGAACATCCAATAGAAAAAACCGAAGAAAAAATTCTTTCTTCAATGGATAATCTGAAAGCCCGTTCTTTGAAGGCTCAGGAGAAAAAATACTCAACCGTGTTAGCACAATTGATGCGACTCAGAAATTCTATTTTCCCTAAAGGAGTACCGCAGGAGAGAGTATTCAATTACATTTATTTCGAAAATAAATATGGCCCCGATTTTGTGAAATGGATTTTCAACGAGGTAAACATAACTAAATTCGAACACCAATTTATCGTTTTATAGGTGGGTTTGTTTCCAAAGATTATTACCATCTTTGGAATCGTGACTCCTATTAGTAGAATCACGGCGAGTAGATAAAATATTATAATTCCTACCGCAAAAAAGGCAACTCCCGTTTCGGAAATCGTAACTCCTACCTAGAAATCATGACTCCATAAGAAAATTATTTATATCTTTGAACAAAGCCGTAACACTCTCTCATAATTGTTCGGCGAAAAGTGAAAATTGCAATCGATTTTTTGGGAAATGGGCTCGGTGTATCGAGAAATGGGATGTATGGGTGAAGAAATGGCTTTGTTGGGTTGAGCGGAGCAAAAGTAGCCTTGAGAAATGCCCCGGTGTCCGGAGAAATGAAATCTGTGTATCGAGAATAGCGTTCTCTGTATGAAGAATAGCCTTCTACAAATGAAGAAATGGAATCTACGAGTCGTGCGGAGCTTCCGTTATATGAAGAAATTCTCTATAACTTTAAGTAAATGAAAGGGGTGAATTGAGAAATGGATGGGGAAGATGGAGAAATTGCATATGACTTTAAGTAACCGAAATGTACAAACGGAGAAATGAACGGGGAGAGTGGCGCGGTAAGCGGGGAGGGTAGAGAAATTAGTTATGAGTTTAAGTAAATACCCCATACAAGTAGAGAAATGCTTGCTACGGGTGGAGAAAAACGAAATGCAATTGGAGAAATAGAATGTTTGTCCGAAGAAATTACATAAAGGTTTAAGGGATTGGGTTGGTTGAGATGGATTCACTACAGAGAGTATTAAAGAAAAACCAACCACAGAGGGCACCGAGGTCACAGAGAAGAAAACAGATGGTTGGGGTTTCTTCCGAGCGGGTGCTCGGGGGAAGCTCATATATTAAGGAAATTCCAGAACCCAATTGTTCTTTACCATGTCTTCTTTTGAGGCCACAATTGTTTTTAATATTTTATAATTTCTTTTATTTGCTTTATCTTTTTCAATTTCTTCCCATCTTACAAAATGAATAGTGACAAATTCTCTTGTCGAAAAAACATGCCCCCAGCCAAGTAATATCCCTATTGATTGTAGCTGATTATTCTCGACCCAATAAGTGCTACATTTCTCTACTGACTTATCAGGACATGAATAGTTTATCAAAACTCCTATCGAATAATTGCTCTATTATTAATCAACAACTTATTATCCGTTTTATCCATAGCTATAAATCTACAACTATTCAGATTTAGGATAATAAGGCTTGTAATTATATAAAAGATTATACCGTGTGAATACATTTTCGCCAAATTTGTTTTTTGCATTTTCATTTGCTCTTTTCTCCCAAGACATATAATTGTAAACAAAAACATTGCAAAAGAGCTACATACGTAGCGCTCCTCAGCAGCTCTCTTATTCTATGTCAGTAGTATCGCTAGCGTCCTCATAACAATGCGTTACTCCAAATACGATAAAGCATGTATCATTTTCAGAAGTCAATTTTTCTTTATAGTACTCAGCTCTCTTATTATTCTCCAATAGAACATAACAACCATAAATATATCTATCAAAGACATTATTATGTGCATTTTTTGTTTTAGAATCATAGAGAGAAGCAATCTTAAAATCTTTTATTGCCTTAGTATAATTTGCATTACACATATTATGAAATCCCCTTTCTTTTATTGCATCATAATAAGAATCATCTCTATTTGGAGAAAGGGCGATATATTTATCTAAGTTCTTCAAAACTTCATCAAACATTTCTTTTTGTAAATACGCTCTCGATTTATTGTAATAGATTCTATAATTAGTAGAATCTATGGCTTGCATCATATCTGAATAGTAAATCAGGGAATCATATTCTTTCAAAAAGTAGTATAAATCAGCTAATGGTCTATAAACCTCTGCTTTTCTTTCAATCGGACATTTGGAAATACTTCTTTAAAACTTTTTGCTGCCTTTCGAAATTCTTCATCATTTATTTGTTTAGTGGCAGTATCAAACAGATTTGCCAACGACGAATCATTTTCAAAAAGAAAATGTCCGTATTTTGATAAATCTATATCCTCTTCCTTTTGAGTACATCCTATAATTAAATAAACGACCAAGAGGAAAAGGGGTATTATTAGTTTTCGATTTTTATTCATTATTTTCTTATTTAGAAATCTAGATTTGCCGATTGAATTTTACTCTTCTTCATTATTCAAGAGAGTGATTGCGTTTTCTATTCTTGAGATGTATTTCTCTTTTGAGATAAAATTGGTAAGAACTACAAGGATAAATATGAACATCGGGGTTGCCAAGAACCAATAGTTGCTATTTAAGTATAGTTCTCCACTACCTGCTGCCAAGTATAAACAGACTAAACCGAATAGAGTTACTCCATTCATCATAGCGAGACGTAATATCATTAGAGATCTATCGGCTCCAATTAGTATTGAGGCGGAATCGGCGGCGGTTTGATATTTAGCACTAACGGATGAATTAAAAAGTGGCTCTATATTTTTTTTCTTCCAATATATTTTGGGATAAATCAGGGAAGCCGCATAGAGTCCCATACCCAACACTAGCAACACTATTGTCATCATATCAGTAAGACTGTTATCTATAACTTTCATATTCTCCGAAACGTTTTTGTTGTATAGAAAAACTATAAAAATAAAGAACACCAACGAACCACCACACATGGCAAGACTGAGAATTCTGTTTGTTTGAAGATTTTCCCCGACTAGTTTTTCTTCTATATCATTTCTTGAAATGTTTTTTAGAGCTTCCATATTTCTCCATAGTAAATTTGTCTATATCCGATTGTTGAATAATCTTACTGAGATCTAATTGAGAGTAATGATTATTTGATTTGATAAAATTAAACTATTCCGACATATAATTCCATAGTATAATAAGCAAAAGTCCCTCTTTATTCGAGTAATATTCGAAAGAGTTCGATTTTGCAGGGAATTATTGTTTGCTGTTTTGAGCTTGGAAAAGGAATCAGCAAAAGCGCTTAAGGAAGTTTAAGCGCTTTTATTGATAGAACAATTTCTATTTTTTCGGAAGCCTTTCGAGATAGGCGCTATTGCTTAGAACTGCGAAGCTGTTTTTGCTTTGCAGATCTGGGATGTTTTTGCAATTCATATAGCTCATTGAGCTGCGTAATCCGTCCGATATTCCATCGACAACATTTTTAACAGTTCCTTTGTAAGGGATCATCGTCTCTTCCCCTTCGATGAATTCGTTTTTCATTTTCACACCGAAAGAGGCGGAACCACGATATTTTTTCCAGAGCTGATCTTGGTATTTAATTACTTCGCTTGGAGTTTCCCTTGTACCGGCGAGCATTCTACCGAGCATAACGACGTCAGCCCCCAATGCTATTGCCTTCGCAACATCTCCGGGACTTTTGATTCCACCGTCGGCAATTATTTCGATATCGAGTTTTTCTTTCTCCCTCGCGAAGATTACATCAAGAATGGAAGCGACCTGACCGATTCCGATTCCGGTTTGGATAGAGGTAGTGCAAACACTTCCACCGCCAATACCGACCCTAACCGAATCGGCGCCGGCATTAACCAAATCCTTAAGACCATCGCCAACTGCAATATTACCAACCATAACTTTGGCTTTGTATTTTGTCTTTATCTCTTCGCATTTTTTAAGGACTTCCAAATTGGAAGCGTTTGCGGTATCGATACAGAGAATAATACCGTGGGCAGTCAAAAGCTCGAGAAGATCCTCTTCTACCGTAAGGGCCACAGCTACCGATTTGATTTCGTTCAATATTTCCGGGTTCTTTTTAAGCTGTTCCAAAGAGGAATCGAATCTATTAACCACTCCGAGGCATCCGAGCGAATCGAGCGCTTTAGCCATTTCCAAACCGGTTACCGAATCCATCGGGCTCGAAATAATAGGGAGTCCTAATTCAATACCCATAAAAGATTGCTTCGTTATTACTTCCTTTCTGCTTTTAATTGCAGATATCTCTCTTGGAACCAATGAGATATCATCGTAAGTCAGAGTTAATCCGTAATTGTTTAATTCCTCTTTTGTGTAGACTTTCATAGAGCCCTCAGAATCGTTATAAAATTGTTTCCAATTTATCAATCATTGAATTCATTCTTTTGGTTACCGCCAGAATAGGTTCGGGTGAAAGCATATCCACACCGGCCTTTTTCAAGACATTGATAGGATAATCGGAACTTCCGGCTTCAAGAAATTTCAGATATCCTTTTACTGCCGGTTCCCCTTCGTTTTTGATTTTCTCAACCAACACTTCGGAGGCGGCATAGCTTGTTGCGTATTGATAGACGTAGAAGTTGTAATAGAAATGGGGAACTCTTGCCCATGTATATGTTTCTTCTTCGTCGAGTGTCATCGCGTTGCCCCAATACTTCTTATGCAAATCGCCGTACAATCCGCAAAGATAATCTGGAGTTAGAGGTTCTCCGTTTTTGATTTTACGATGAACAGTCTCCTCGAAAGATGCAAACAGAGTTTGGCGATAGAAAGTAGCGACAGTGCTATTGATGTGCTTCTCCAACAATGCCAGTTTAATCTCCTTCGAGTCGATATTATCTATAAGGTAATCGAGCAGTAAGGCTTCGTTCAAAGTAGAAGCGACTTCCGCAACGAATATGGAATAATTAGCGTAAGGAAATGGCTGGTTTAATCCGGTGTAATGGGAGTGCATATTGTGTCCCATTTCGTGGGTCAATGTAAATACATCATTAAGTTGATCGTTCCAATTCAAGAGAACGTATGGATGGACTCCGACTGTTGTACCGGAAGAATAGGCTCCGCTCCTTTTACCTTTGGTTTCGAAGACATCGACCCAACGATTATCAAAAGCATATTTCAAATCTTTGAGATACTTTTCTCCGAGAGGTTTTAGCGAATTAAAAACAAGATTTTTCCCCTCTTCGTATGAGTATTCTTTCTTAACCGACGGAAAGAGAGTAACGTAGATATCGTAAGCGTGGAAATCTTCTACACCGAGCACTTTCTTCTTTAACGCGCACCATCTGTGCAAAGGGTTAAGATTATCCTCAACGGTATTAACCAAATTGTCATATACTTTTACAGGAATATTATTCGCGTCAAGGGAAGCTTCGCGAGAGGAATTGTATTTCCTCGTAGAAGAGGTAAAATGATTCCCCTTGATATTACCACTGAAAAGAGCACCAATTGTATTTTTGTACTGTTTATAGGGCTTGTAATAAGCCTCGTAGAATCTTTTTCGGTAATCTCTATCGAGAGAGTACATCGCTGAGCCATAACGACCGTGCGAAACTTCTATTTCCTCCCCCTTTTCATTCTTCACTTTCGGAAATTGAAAATCGGCGTTATTTATCAAACTAAAAGCGTTATATGGAGTTTGCAGTGCCGGAGACAAATTAGCGAGCATCATCTCTTTTTCATCATCCAATGTGTGCTCTTTAGTTCTGGTCATATCCGCAAAATATTGCTTGTAGACATTAAGGAATTTCGAGTCGGCAATAAAAGAATTTAATTTTTCTTCGGGAATGCTAAGCATTTCGGGACGAATAAAGGCACCGGCAGCTTCCACTTGAGCCAGAAGGAGCATAAGCTGATCGTACATTCCCTGAAATTTTGTATCGGATAAATCCAGATCTTTAGCCAACATTGAGTAGAGGTGGAGTTTACCAATTCGTAAGCCAACTTCCTCTTCGAACTTAAGACAATTCTCAAGTTCCTCCCCGCTATGAGAAAGCTTTCCCTTAAATTCAGAATACTTTGTAATAATACTTTTCAACCATTCGAAGTCTTTGTTCCACTCCTCTTCCGAATTATAAATATCTTCAAGCTTCCATATATATTCATCATCGATTGAATTTCTGTCACGTAATCCTCCGCCATCAATAGTGGCAGAAGCTTCGAAATATTTCATCTCTATCTTATTCATAATAACCTCTTACTTAATTAATATTTTGCGACTATAAGGCATCGCGTAATTTCCTCTGCCATTAGCGCAAACTACTCTCAACTCATGTTCCCCTTTACTGACAGTAGGCATATCTACTTTTGCTTTCGATTCGTTGGAATCGAAAGAATATTCCACTTTATTTTTATCGAAATAGACTTCCACTGAAGTCGGATCAATTCCGAATTTATCTTCCAGACCGAAAACCAGATTTAAGCTCCCCTCTCGGAAAGCACTTTCGCTTTTGAGCAGAGTAATTTCAGGAACTCCGTCGTGATAATATTTCGCGATTCCTTTGAATATTCCCCAGGCTTGGAGTTTATTGAAAGTAGTATCGGATAATCTTTTTTCTTCGTATAGATGTGAGAAGAAAGAGCACTCGACAAGAACAGATGGGATATTAGTTTCTCTTAGTACTGAAAACCCTTCGCCGGGATAGATCCAATAATCGGAATAGGTTCCGTCGAAAGACCCAAGCCCACCACTGGTTTGCATCGCATAGGCCATATCGCGCTGGATATATCGGGCTAAAGTCCACTCGCCCGGTTCGTATTCGTAGTCCCCTTTCTTAGCATGATAAAAAGTGGAAGTATAATTAATCCAATAATTGTTTTTGTCGCTAGTTGAATTATGGTGAATACTAAGGAAGAAATCGGCCCCGCTATCATTAGCCATAATCGATCTTTCCTTCAAACCGATAGTAGTATCAACCTCTCTGGACATCATAACTTCTGCACCGGCCTCAACCAACATATCTCTTAAATACTTAGCGACTACCAGATTAATGTCGGCCTCAACAACTTGACCGCTAAGGCTAGTGTTTTTACGATCTTCCCCACCATGGCCGGGATCGAGAAATATTTTCTTCCCTTTCAAACCGTTGGAAAATTTCTCAATAGTTTCTTTCATCAAATTCGGATCCGCAAAATCTTTCGGAACAGTGTAGAACACATTATCAACGAGATGAAAATTCTTTGCCTTATCCAGCTCAATAGTACCAACAGAACTTGAACATGAAAAGAGAACAGGCAATAATAACAGTATAGGCAGTAACCTTTTCAAAATACTCCTCCGAATTTATTTTTCTAAATTATTATTCATAACGCAAACTCCGGCTTCATTCCCGAAGTGGCAACTTCTGCAATGAGTTTCATTAACAGGATATGTTTCTTCGCGCATACATTGGATAATATAATGCAGCTCTTTCTCGAACTCAGCCAAATCTTCCCTTATAAAAACGGTTGAATAAGAATCTTCAGAAGAGTCAATAAAAACAAGCCGAATAACAAACTCATTTATAAAACGCATATTACAACTTACAAGATATGCGTAAAATTTCAACTGCGGAAGATAATTATCTATTTTATTTTTGATCTTTTTTTGATCAATTCGATCGGTTTTATAATCGACGACGATGGCGCGCTCACCATCAATTATCAATTTATCAATTATTCCGTAGAGATAGTAATCCCCGCAGACAGTATATAATTCAAATTCATTTCGGAAATTGGCAAAAGAATCTATCTCTTTGAATTGAGATGAGTTGTAAAAAGAGATGATCTCGTCATATATTTTCTCTGTTTCATTTTTCCAATCTTTTTCGGAAACATTTTCCTCGAACCTAATTAAGGAATCAATTCTTTGCTTTAATATTTCCCCAGTGGTTTCCTCTTCCAAAAGCTTATGGACAATTCGCCCTTTAACATCACCGGTTAAAACACCCTCGTCTTCTTCTCTTGCTTGAAATTCGTACCCACTTTTCTCTTCTCTGAAACGTCTGAGAAGCTTAGCGTATCCCAAATCATAAGTAAGATGATATTTGCGCGGACATTGCTTAAAGACAGCAATCTTAGTAGCCGAAACAATTTCGCTTTCGGGCAGATCAGTAATGTTAATCAAAGATATTTCATTATTATCTTCTGTCAATTTCTCTTTTTCCAAAGGAGTAATTT
Source organism: uncultured Ignavibacteriales bacterium (assembly GCA_942492055.1). Lineage (GTDB taxonomy): Bacteria > Bacteroidota > Ignavibacteria > Ignavibacteriales > Melioribacteraceae > CALODP01. The sequence continues at coordinate 24,583 of CALODP010000024.1, forward strand.
CTTCGCAATAATCATTATCACTGATTTTCACACTAACAGAAACCGGCGCTTGATAAAACTCGAAATCATTTTCAACTTTTCTCATACAAGTAAGATTGTCACTTAGTGTAAAACCATTCGAACGATTATCGAACATCAACGAATCTTGCAACATATGAATGAATGAATTTGCTTTGACAGCTCCATCTTTGTGGGAGGCTGTGATATATAAATTATCTACCGCTCTTGTAATTCCGACGTACAAAAGTCTTTTGGCTTCCCCTTCGCTTTTCCTTTTCATAGTGTAATTAAATGCTCCTATTATAGGAGCCGCTTCGTAAGCCTCGAAATAAGTATCATCTACCGGAACCTTAGTAAGAATTCCAAAATTCTTATCAATATTCACTGTACGGGATTTTACTTTGTCATCCATGGGGATATCGTTGCAGCCGTAAAGAAAAACAGTATTAAACTCCAAGCCCTTCGATTGATGAAGAGTCATTATCTTTACTGTGCTATTTTCTCCCTCCAGAATTGCCTGGCCTTCATCTTCCATGTCATCGATCGCTTCGGATAGGAATTTTTCAAAATCGAAAAGAGAATTAAAACTTTGTCCGGCAAATGAATCGGTAATCTGAAGTAATTTGTCAAGATTAGCCAATTCCTGTGAAGCACTACTTTTGGAAGCGATAGATGCCCAGTAATTTGTATCGTTAAGAAGAGTCCGAAGAAGATAGATCGGTTCGACTCTGGTAGCAAGCTTAATATGCTTTTTCAGTAACTCCCCAACAAATAAATACTTTTCTTCTCTCTCTACAAAAGATTGCAGTTTATCACGAAATGTTTTTCCCTTTTCCAAATGAATATAATATATATCATCATCAGAAAGATTATAGAAAGGACTTCGCAGAATACCAATTAACGCTGCCTCATCGTCAGTGTTAAGAAGGAATTTGATATAGCTATTAATATCATAAACCAATTGTCTCTGATAAAAACCTTTTCCACCCACAATTGAGTAAGGGATATTAAATTCCGACAAGGCTTCTTCCAGATCCTTGAAACCACTTCTTTTTCTGGTTAAAATCGCTATATCCCCCGGCGCGATACCATTGGTATTGTCTTTAATCAACCGCAGTATTTTATTCGTAATAAGCCTGCTTTCTCCAACACCATCAGCAAGATTATTGTATAGGATTTCTATACTCCCCGTTTCGTAGTCACTTCTGGCACAATAGAGTTCACTATTTTGAACTTCATTATATTTCACCTGAGGATTAGCAAAAAGCTTAGAAAATAACTTATTTGTAAAGAGAGCTATTTTCGGAGAGACCCTAAAGGAATGGGGGAGTTGCAATATTCCTTTGTCGGATACTTTTTCCTTAATTTCGTTTTTGGTTCTTTCGAATATTTCGAGATCAGCGTCACGGAACATATAAATACTTTGTTTCTCATCTCCGACAACGAAAAGATTGCCGGTATTTAATCTATTCAAAATCGGTAAAAATATTTCATACTGAATTTCATTTGTATCCTGAAACTCATCAATCATAACATATTGATATTTCTCGCTCAGAGCTTTTCGAACAAATTCATTTTCCAAAACATTTTTAGTATGAATCAGCAGATCCTCAAAGTCAAGATACCCTTTAGCTTCTTTTTGAGAATCGTATCGTTCCGTAACCTTTTCATACAACTCTATCAGTCTTTTTCCGAAGCGAGCCAACTCAACTTCCGCTCGTCGGGAGTTATTACTTACTTGAAAATCGGAGTAATCAGTAAAAAACTTATTTATCTCATCTACTATTTCCTGATTAGCCTCCATCTCTTTTTTCTTGAGATATCCACGTTGTTTCACCTCACCTTTGGTGGTCAAAAGCAAGGCTTTTATTTCATTCAAGAAAATCAGTTTTTCAAAAAGATCATTTTCGTTTTCAATTCTTTTTAGTAACTGTCCGATTTCCAAAGCTATATCGTTACTTCCGGCCGACAAAACAATTTCATTTATAAAGGATAGATCAGCGAATATTTTGGTCAATCTATCGCCGAAAATGCTGATAATTTCACTCAGAAAAATCTCATGAAAATTTGTGGCAATTTCTTCTTCGCCACACGAATAGAATTTTTCATTCAGAGTATCTATAGTTTTTCGTTTCTCAATTAGCTGCGTAAGCTGTTTTATTAGACTCCCTCTGGAACCGAACAATCTAACAAGATATTTAACGCTACTATCCTCATCCTCCCCGGAGAAAACTTCACCGAATATTTCTTCGATAGCCACTTCAATTAATTCATTGGATGTATTCGGATCGATAGGAAGAAAATTGGCGTCAATTCCCGCCTCAGGGGAAAAGTCCTTCAGTACGTCAATACAAAATGAATGGATTGTGGAAATATTAGCAGAGACAAGTTGTCGCCGAATTCTTTCGAGTCGTTTTCTATTAGTAGGATTTGTCTCTTCCATAAGGCGAGCTTCTACTTCGCCTGTAATTTTTTTATATAATTCCGAAGCCGCTTTTTCCGTAAAAGTAATCGCGACAATATTCGTAAGAGATATATCTTCTTGTAAGGCAATTTCAACATATCGTTTTGACAAAACAAATGTCTTCCCGGAACCGGCATTGGCCGTAAGAGATATGTGATGCTTATATTCTAAGGCAGCCTTTTGATGAGGTGTTAAACTAGGCATAATTAACTTTTCTGAAAAATTAACAAAAATGTAGTTCCGTTACTATCCGATTTTTCTATACTAATGCTACCCCCGATAGTTTCCATAAATCTCTTTGCCATATTAAGCCCAAGTCCCATACCTTCTTTCTTAGTGGTAAAGTTTTGCTCGAATACTTTTTGCTGAGCCTCGAGAGATATTCCGGAACCGTTGTCCGTGAATCGGATAAATACTTTCTCTTCTTTTCCCACTATTTCAATTTCGATTTTGTTGGCACTGGCTTGAATCGAATTTCTGATCAGATTAATAAATGTTCTTTGTACATGCTCACTATCTGCATTTACAAGAAATTGTTCATCATCGATAACATCAATATTTACGGGCTCTTCTGAAAAGAGATCAACAGTTTGCCTAATATTGCCGGATAAATCTATTTCCTGCAATTTAACTTTTGGCATTCTCGCGAAGTTTGAAAATTCGGAAGCTATGTTTTTCAGATTATCTATTTGAGTAATAACGGTTTTGGTCACCTTTTGAAAAATCATATCAAATTTAGGTGATTGGTCATTATAAGATGCAATAAGCTGCTGCACAGATAACTTCATGGGAGTCAACGGATTTTTTATTTCATGAGCTACTTGTCTTGCCATTTCTTTCCATGCTGTTTCTCTTTCCATTTCCGCGAGAGAAGCCTGACTCTTATTTAGCTCTTTCACCATTCGGTTAAATCCGGTAACAAGATCTTTAACTTCCCCTTTGTAATTATCCTTTACCTCAATGCTTAAATCCCCTACTCCTACAGCTTTCATTGCGTTGGTTAGCTTTCTTATCGGAGCGCCAATTTGGTTAGCTAACAGGGTACTTGCAATTACAACCAAAATCAAAGCAAGAGAATACGTTCCGAATAGGAATACATCCAATTCAACACCCGACATTGGTAACTGAATTCGATTGAATATATCGGATACTTTGATGATGAATTCGTCTCCATTGATATTGGCTTTATGATAAAAGGCGTTGTATTTATAATTTTCCAATTGTTCTTCGGTTACAAATTCTTTTAATCCTGTTTTCACGAAATCCTTATAGACAACAGGTTCCATGATAATGGGAAGTAATCCGATATCATAATACTCTCCCTTTGAGCTGTATATCAGGTTATTCCCTTTGTAAACCGAAAAATCTATTTGCAAATCTTTGGCTGCTTTATCGTATAAAGTATATGTTGATCCGGTATTTCCGTTAGTGTAATCAGCCAGATACTGCTCAACCTGGTCAGCTCTTTTGCCTAATTTATAAAATACGGCAGATCGATTCTTATCTTCGGTTAATGCTCTAAAATAGAAAGCCAGAAGCATCAAAGGAATAACTGAAATAATAATAAATGCGGTAAAGAGTTGAGCTCTAAATCCGAAATTGATTTTTAATATTTCGCGATAGCTCAATAGAAGATATACAATAATAATTCCCAGAATATAAAGACTGTGCACAAAAAAGACCTTAAAGAAATCAAAGAGATTCCATGAAAGATCTTTTTCTCCCAAAGCAACCGCTATTATCCTCTGCATATCATCTTGCGTATTTCTCTTAACGTAAACCACGTTTTGTTCTTTGTTCAAAGGAATAGATAACCACGCGTCATTGTATTTTGTGAACTCGGTATTTAGAATAGCATCTGTTTCCTCTTTCGAAAGAATAAGATCCGTGTAATAGTTTATCAGCTCATTATTATGAAATTCGAAAATCTTCAGTTTTTTTAAATTAACGGCAGTATTGTAGTAAGCTTTATTTGTAGCCAAAAACATAGGTTCATCTTCAAACCCCAATGAATTCAAATCCTTAAGAACAGAAACCTCGATATAACCGATTACTTTGCCTGCCTTTTCAACCGGAGCAATCCCCCTCAATAATCTTCCGGTGCCATCTTCAAGTTCGGTCGAAAAGGTCTTAATGGTTTTCAATTGTTCGTTTTCATTATTCCAATCCCAAATGAAATTTTCCGTAAACTTATATCCGAAAGACCCCAATAATGTTTTATTCGTATCAATAATATTAATATTCGAGCTAATCGCTTCCTTAGACAAACCGCTTTTACTCCAAAGCTTAAAAGCCTCGCTATTATAATTCACCCTTTCGCTCGTAAAAATCTTTTGGGCTTCATTATCATTCAACGAATGGGAAAGAGTAACAGTAAGGAGATTAAACATAAGGCCCTCGCTGGATCTTGTAATCTCTTGAGCCGTAATCTTTAAAGATTTTCGTTCCATCGAAGAATTGTAGTGATTCATCAAAGCAATAGAAAAAACCGAGGAAAAAATAAGAGATAATGTTATTAGGCTTACCCCTACTCTCTCTTTTCGTTTAACAAATAACGCTAAGAAAAAAATTGAAAAAATTAGTAGAATCCTTATTACTGGAGTACCTTGGGGCTGATTTTGGGTTACATCATATAAAACTCCCAACATCTGCATTACAACAAATAAATAAACAACACTACGATGTGATTTACCACGCCCGAATCCGACAGCCTTAAAGCAGAATAAAATTAAAGCGGTAGCGAAAATAAAGGTACACATCGAAAGCAAAAGAATATTAATCTGCATAAACGCAGTTGGTAAATCAGGGAGCAGGGTAGTTTCCTTAAAATACCTTATTGAGGAATCGAAAATAAAGCTTCTTATTGATGCTGCGTATCCTCTGAAAATTATCAAAATAAAAATCATCAGAAAAAAAGAGAATATATAAAGTATGGCTTTATTCCCTTTGCGTTCATCCTTAAAGAAAGCTATGGAATGGATTAAAACATAGACGGCAATAATCAAAATCGGAATGCCGGTAAGAAAAAACTCAACAGGAGACTGCACTATCCCGAATCCAAATGAGGAAGAAAAATAAATAGGGTTCGTCAATTCGAATTGAGTATAATCGCTAGGAATTCCAAGTATATACAAAAGAACACGAATTCCAATAAGATATACTGATAGCAATATTATTTTTATTACTCGGCTTGGTATTTTAATAAAATACTCCTTAACTCCAACTCCGAATAAAATAATGGCCAACAGAGCCAAAAATGACTGCGCAATAAATATTATATTTTCAATGTGATATAATTCAGATTCAACAGTAGGTTTTGCAAACTCAACTGTGCAGATCTGATTGTTAAAATTATTGTAAACAGGAAACGCAACTACTCTTCCGTCTTTAGAAATTATGGATTTGGCAGAATAGAATATCTTTACACCAAGATTATATTTTTCGGAAAGATCGTTTTCCAAGCTTACTTCGCTATAGTCCCCTCCGGGTAACCGATACTTTTTTTCTATCGGAATACTGACAAAAATTTTTCTTCCTTCGAAAAATTCAGAAAATGAAAAATAAACTTTCAGATCGGAAGAATGGAAAAATGCTTGTGATCTATAATCCCGATAATTATTAACTTCTTTGGGCAAAATGGCAACTTCGTTATTCCACGCTAATAAAGAATCTTTTTCGTCGAATACTTCGATTACATACTCATCATTGTCAGTTCTTAACAGAATTTCAAATATTTCTGTTACATCCTTAGCAGAAAGAGAATCCAATAGAGTACGGCTAAACGAAATTAAATTATCTTCCAAATAATTAATATGATCGGTTATTTTTTTTTCGTTTTCTTCAAGCTTATCTTTGATATCATCTTTCCATCCTTCTTGAGTATGCTCAATAACTTTCGGAGAAATAATTCCCAAAATCAAGATAACACTGAGCGCTATTAAGCCCCAAAGTAAAGGGAAATTGATTTTTTTTGTTTTCTGACTCATAGAATTAATCGATTGTCAACTGAGAAATTCGCCAACCTTTTGCAACTTTCTTCAAGGTTATAAAAACTTGGAAGGAACCAAAAACTCCTCTCTTACTATAATTCATGACCCCCATTAAATATGGAGGTTGAGACCGCATATTTTTCATAGAAACATTAAAGCCAATAGGCTTAATATTTTTCAAATAATTCAACAACAAATAGTAGGATTGGTCTTGGCTAAAATATCCGGTAATACCGTTATCAAAACTAAGATACATTTCCGAAATAAAATAATTCGAAAACTTATCAACTTCCCCTGAATTCATCCCTTTCTCAAAAAGCTCGAGAATTTTCACAATTTCTTCATCCGGCTCTGCCTGAGCATGCAAAGGAGAAACAATTAATATCAGAATAAGGGTAATTATGGGAAACATTATTTTCATTTTTTTCATCATTTAGATAGCTTTGATTTATCTATTGCAAAATAGTTAAATAGATAAAAAAAAGCATACCATAATGGTATGCTTTAATCAGCAATTTTTATGAGCAGTTTATCGTATTTTCTTTACTATTTTGTTTGTCGATCTCTTTTTTAGAGGTTTCAAAATTTCAGCACCTTCAACCATTTGATATGCCCAATCGAAAAACATTCTCTCACCGGTAATTCTATTCACTCTGATTTTGGCCGCGTGATTATCCCAAGTAATGATAACGTAGGTGTGTCCCGGAATAGCCTTGGCATATTTAACATTTTCCCCCTCCTTTAATGATACCCATCCGTCTTCCGGTACTTTGGTAATATCATATATATCCTCTGTTGCCCCCATATCTTGAATATCAGAATCTTCCCAGACATTTATATAGAATTCCCCTTCATAATTTTCAAAGAAAAAGTCGGCATTATCGGTATCAAAAGGAGTAACGCGATATTCGCTAAAATCATAGCCGGCAATATCCGGAAACTTCAGATAATCGAATACTGCTTGATTAAATCCTTCAGGGCGAGGAATATCATAAACAACATCAGAACTTAATTCGCTTTCGTTGTTATTAAAGTCGTATGCAGTGACTGCATAATAATATTTATTTCCATTTTCGGCTTCATAATCGATGGGTTGATATTACATGGAATCATAGTGTATCGAATGATGTAGCCGGATATAATGTTTATTTTAGTTTCTCATATAACGGTAAATATGAACTAATCGGATCAACTGAGGATAATTTTTTTATCGATTATGAAGCCGAAAATGGAAA
>CALODP010000025.1:0-334716 GCA_942492055.1 uncultured Ignavibacteriales bacterium
TGTGAATCAGAGATTGTATTATCGGGATTCGGATAAAGAGAATTTTGTCCCTTGCAGGGAAACCGATTTCCGTGAGACTCTTCATCCACGCTATTTTACTTCGGATAATAAGTATGTTTACGCTTTTTCCAATATCGGTCATGATAAGACAGCCGTAATTAAATACGATATCAAAAACGATAAAGAGCTTGAAGTAATTTATACACACCCCGAGGTAGATGTTGAGTATATGCACTATTCAAATCTCAGAAAAGAGTTGAACGGTGTTTCTTTCGTCACATGGAAAAGGGAGTATAAGTTTTTTAACAAAGAGAGAGCCGCCATTCTGAATTACCTTCAACAACAATTGAAGGGGAAAGAAATTATTGCTGCCAGTAGAGATAGTAGTGAAACTAAATTTATTCTCAGAACATTTTCCGATAAAAGCTTAGGTGCCTATTATTACTTCAACGTTGCTTCGAACGAGTTAAAAAAATTATCGGATGTAGGTTCTTGGCTCGACGAAAATAAAATGTCTGATATGAAGCCGATCCGTTATAAAGCCAGAGACGGGTTTACTCTATTCGGATATCTTACGATTCCTAAAAATGTAAAACATGAAAATCTTCCCACTATCGTTATTCCTCACGGAGGGCCTTGGCTCAGAGACTCATGGGGTTTTGATGCTGAAGCGCAGTTCCTGGCCAATCGCGGGTATCTTGTTTTGCAAGTTAATTTCCGAGGGTCAACCGGCTATGGCCGACACTATTGGGAAGCCGGCTTTAAGGAGTGGGGAAGAAAGATGCAAGACGACGTAACCGACGGAGTTGATTGGTTGATTTTGCAAGGGCTTGCCGATCCAGATAGAATAGCTATTATGGGATATTCCTTCGGTGGATATTCCGCTCTAACAGGAGTAGTCTCTACACCCGATAAATACAGATGCGCGATTAGCTATGCGGGGATAATGGATGTTCCGACATTTTTGAATTCCATTCCACCGGTTTGGGAGCCTTTCAGAGAGATGCTCTATAACATGGTTGGTGACCCCGTAAAAGATAAGGAGTTACTCGAAGAGATATCTCCGTTACGAAATACCGACAAGATCAATGTGCCTGTTTTTATTGCTCAAGGGGCAAACGACGCTAAAGCTCCGAAAGAAATCACCGACGAATTTGTGAAGTTGTTGAGTGAAAGTGGCGTTGAAGTGGAGTATATGGTCAAAGAAAACGAGGGGCACGGATTCAGAAATGAGGAAAACCGATTGGAATATTTCAAAGCGATTGAGGCCTTTCTTAAAAGACATATGACGAGTTCTTCCGAATCAATCGGAACGAAAAAGTAGTTCGAGTAATTTAATTTACACTTAATACTCACCCTTTGGAAATCAGATTATTCATGAGTAATTTTGTACTCTAAAATTGATAGAGGATACGTGTGCTAAAGAAGTACAAACATGTTATATGGGATTGGAACGGAACTTTGTTAGATGATGTAGAGCTCTGCGCCGATCTGATGAATAACTTATTGAAATCAAAAGGGCTTCGACAAATCTCAGTTGATCAATACAGAGAGGTTTTTACTTTTCCTGTAAAGGACTACTATCAAAAGTTGGGGCACGATGTTTCGGATGAGAATTGGGAAATTCTTAGCCATAAGTTTATTGACGAATACGAAAGCAGAAAGTCGGAATGCGGATTGTATACTAACGCCGAAGACGTATTGGAGAAAATAAATAGCAAGGGAATATCCCAATCGGTTCTCTCCGCATATTCGCAAGACGCTTTGACTAATATTATAAAAGATTTCGAATTGGATAAGTATTTTATAAAACTTGTCGGGCTCAATAACATTTACGCCGCAAGCAAGGTTGAAAACGGTGTCAGATGGATGAAGGAACTGGGTTACGAAAAAGGGGAAGTATTGATGATCGGGGATACTATTCACGATTACGAAGTGGCTACCGAAATGGGAGCAGACGCGCTTCTTGTGGCCAATGGTCATCAATCCAAAGAGAAATTACTTACTTGTACGGATAACGTGGTCGATTCTGTTGCTGAAATACTAACTTATTAAAAGGAGAAAAATATGACTACAATTATCGAAAAGTTGGGAAAGAACAAGAAAATTGCCTTGGTAGCTCACGACAATATGAAGAAAGATCTGCTCGAGTGGGCCAGCTACAACAAGGATAATTTGATCAAGCATCAAATATACGCTACCGGCACTACCGGGAAAATTCTTTCGGAGCAATTGAATATTTTTATTCACAAGCTAAAGAGTGGTCCGTTAGGTGGCGATCAACAGATCGGATCGAAGATTGCAGAAGGGGATATCGATTTTATGATTTTCTTCTGGGATCCGTTGGAAGCTCAGCCGCATGATCCGGACGTTAAGGCTCTGTTAAGACTTGCTACCGTTTACAATATTCCGATGGCAATGAACAGATCAACGGCTGATTTTATTTTTAGCTCGGAACTTATGAACGAGGAATACGAAAGAATTATTCCCGATTATTCCGCTTACAAAAATCGTAAGGTTATTACTGACTAAATACTCAGTTCAACTCTTAAGTTGAAAAACCGTTTGCTGAGGATTTGTGGAATTCTGAACGCGTATTTGATATCGCTCATTACCTGAGCCCATTCGTATCCCATGATATTGTATTGGTTAAACATGTTCAGAACTTCCGCCACTACCAGCAGATTGGTTTTCTCTGAGAGCTTAAACGCAGCAGAACATCCCATATCTACCCGTAAGTAAAGTAAGTATTCTTCAGGTGAATTAAGGTCCACCTTAATTTGCTCGTATCCTGTAGCAGGATCCTTTTCAATATTTCTCGTATAAAACAATTGTCCGGACCCGATTACGAATCTTGTATGAGCCTGCCAGTTCGGGTGTTTCTTGAATTTATCTTGAAGGAAAATTTGTAACGAATGTGTTTGATCGTAAAGTCGTCTTCGGTATTTGGCGGTTCCCTTATCACGTTCCTTCGAATCAAGATAGCTGTAGCCGATCCAGCTTCTGGTGCCCGGTACTATTTCCCCTTCTACCATTACATCAAGTCCGTAAGCGTAACCTTCCCTTACGTTCCCACGAAGATAAGTCATCTTCATCCTTTCGAAATAGAACGGAATTATATTATCCATCTCTTTGTAATATGCTTCGGCATGCATCTTTAGCTGATTCGGGAAAACGTGTTCCCATCCGAGAACATAATGAGTCGATTTTTGCGCTTTAATGTTCTCAAGCCCCGGATCCCTTAATTCACTTAAGAAGGGAGGTTGGTAATAAACTCCGTAGCTGAAATTAAAGGAGTTAACGGGGGAGTGGAAATAAGAGATGTTAAATCTTGGCGAAATAAGCTTCTCATTAGTATACTCGTAATTCAGATAGCGTACACCCACGTTGGCGTTGATTTCCTCGCTGAGGCGAATGTCATCTTCCAGAAAAAGAGAGAATGAGTTCAGAGAGTTCTTCTCATTTACTTTTCTAACAACCGGAGTAATGCTTAAAACGCTGTCCCCATTCTCGTTGAAAGAATCATCTATTTTATTGGTTACATCCACAAAGCGATACTCGGCTCCCAGTAGTAGGGAATGATTCGAGAGATCCAAACGGGTGAGGGCTTTCAGCCTGTCCGATTCCAATTGCATGTAACTATCCGAATACTCATATCTGGTTTTCAGGTAATCCATATCATCTTCCGGGTTCCCGGCGTCGGGGGAATAGTAGACTTCGCTGGTCAGGTTGCGATATTCTTTCTCCTTTGTGTAATACTTCGCGTAGGATAACTGAACACCGAGATCGTTGGTAAGCTGATGTTTGTATTTCAATCCTCCCAAACCGGTGTAGTAAGAATATTCCTGAGTACCGTCGTAATCCAAAGTGAGGGCACGGAAATCCCCTCTTCCTATTCCTCCGAAATGTCCTTCCCATTTATCGGGAGTCAAATCGAATTTGTTTTCCGCGTAAACTCCGAAAAACTCAAGCTCCGAATTATCCGTTACTTTGTAATTGGTGAGTACTTGAATATCGGAAAAGGTCGGTTTATAATCTCCCTGGGTTTGCAATGTTTTCAAAAAGGCTCCCGGATAAGCGTATCTTCCACCTACAGACCAGTTGAAAGTTTTGCTCCCCCCTCGCAAAGTAATTCCCATGTTCATTACATCGGCGCGAAAATTTCCACCGAAACCGTCATTGTATCTTTTATAATTTACTTCCAACGCCGAAGACATTTTATCCCCGAACTTCGCCGGGAAGGCGCCGTTATAGAAGTTAATATTCTCAACCATATCCTGGTTTATCAGACTTTGGTTTTCCTCGATCCCCTGACGCAATAAAAAGGGGCGATAAATTTCATAGCCGTTAAGATAAATAAGATTTTCGTCGTAACTTCCGCCTCGCACGTTATAACCGCTACTCAATTCGTTGTTGCTCGAAACCCCCGATAATACCTGAACACTTCGCAACACATCCCCGTAGATGATAGGCATCTTTTGAAGATCTTCCGCCTCAACTTTCTGGATTATTGTTGTCTGCTTCTCCTTTTTTTCCACAACGGTTACTTCATCTTCCATATAAGTGGTTGGGTGCATGGCAACGTTCATGGTAATCTTACTACTATTGCGGGATAAAGTTACTTTCTTGTAAACAGTCTTGAAGCCGATAAAAGAAAAGCGAAATGTATAATTTCCGTAGGGAAGACGAATCTTGTAATACCCGTTGGAATTTGTGGTGGCTCCGCTTTGACTTTCTTGCACATAGAGATTGCAATTTTCCAAAGGAGAGTTATTATTGGAGGTAACTACAAAACCGCTTACTACGGCTCCGCTTTTTTGAGCAAAAGAAATAATAGTAAAGAGAAACAGAAAAGCGAATACCGCTCTGAAAAGTTGAGACATACCAAATCCGATAACTAATTATGAATTATAAAATAGTAGAAATGTTTCGGATCTATGTCTCCTAGTTGGTTAATGAAGAATTCAAATTTAGGTTAAATATAAAATAATAGCAATAGGAGCAGATACAAAAGAAAGGATAATATTTGCGGGGGGGAGGAATGAAAATGTAAATGTAAATGTAAATAAAAACAGAACTAAAAGAGTATACTGTAAAATGAAACAAGAACTTAACACAACGACTGTAAAACCAAACCGGTTTTATGCTGACTTACTGTAAAGCTATTTCAGGACAGGACCCTTTTTGAGACACTACCCATGATGCACAATAATTCGGTACAGTGCCAAAATAAAATGCCACTGAAGCATGAAAAAGGGGTACTGCGGCGGAAACGAATGGCACTGCGACGGAGAAAAACAGTGCTGAGGAAAAATAGAATAGCGCGAGGCAATTTAAAATAAGGGCGCGGCAAAAGAACGGGACACTGCAGTAGAAAAACATGATACTGTAGCGAAAAAAAATAATGGTACGTCACTCTAAAAGAGGGCTGAGTTGCGAAAAAATGAGACTACGGCGAAAAAAAATGGCATTACGTCACTTTAAAATGGCACTACGGCATCCAAATGAGACATTACGGCGCAAAAACAAGGGACTGAGTCAGCCGCAGTGTTTTATTTTTGTGACACATGGTTTCTTTTGTCTGTTCCGTTACTTTTCCGGTCTTTTACATTAATTTAACTTTGTGTCGCGTTATGATTTTCTACCACTACACCGTCTCTATTCTGCCAAGTATTAAACCCGTGCATCTTGATACGTTATTAATAATCCCCTCCCGGCATTTCCTGATGCTTTCGGCCAGCTTGAAACCGTAATGAATTATGTTTGGAAGGAGGGAAAGAGAGGAACCGGCTTCTGTGAGCCGGCTCCGATGTGATCTATTTTTTTCTTGGCTTAAATACGTGTGTCGATTGACCGAAATAACTTTCGGCCGCTTCCATTACCGATTCCGAGAGAGTAGGGTGAGGATGAATAGAAAGGGCAACGTCTCTGGCGAGCGCGGCCATCTCAATAGCGAGTACACCTTCGGAGATCATATCTCCCGCGCCAACGCCGACCATTCCCATTCCCAATATCCTGCCGGTTTCCGGTTCGATAATAAGCTTAGTCAGTCCGTCGTTGCGATCCAGAGTTGTTGCTCTGCCACTTGCGCCCCATGGGAACTTGGCTACTTCAACCTCAATCCCTGCGGCCTTGGCTTCTTCTTCGGTTAGTCCCGCCCAGGCTAATTCGGGATCGGTGAAGACAACCGCGGGGATTGCGGCCGGCTCGAAAGCGACCTTGTGACCGGCAATTGCCTCAACAGCTACTTTCCCTTCCGCCGAGGCTTTGTGCGCCAGCATCGGATTCCCGACAATATCACCGATTGCGTATATCGATGGATCGTCTGTAAGCATTTGTTGATTTGTATTTACGAAGCCACGTTCGTTTATTTTCACCTTGGTGTTTTCCAATCCGAATCCGGTAGTGACCGGTTTGCGCCCTACGGAGATAAGAACTCTGTCGAATTCCTCTTCTATTCCGTTAGCCTTGGGTCCTTCGAATATCACTTTGATACCGTTATCGGTTTCAGTGAACTGAGTGACTTTAGTTTTCAGAAGAATCTTTTCGAAAGATTCCTTCAAACTACGCTCTAATATTCGAGCCAGGTCTCTGTCGGCGCCGGTAAGAATATTCGGAAGCATTTCCACTACGGTTACTTTGCTTCCGAGAGCAGCGTAAACCGAGCCGAGTTCCAGACCGATATATCCGCCCCCTACAACAAGTAGTTTGTTCGGTATTGATTCCAGATTAAGGGCTCCGGTTGAATTCCATATTTTCTCGGAGTCCTTTGGTAAACCGGGTATAGAAGCCGGAATAGAACCGGTAGCCACGATGGCTTTCTCGAAAGCGAGTTCTTCTTTGGTTCCGTCAACCCGCGTGATACCAAGAGAGTTGGAGTTAAGGAAACTGGCGGTTCCCTGAATGTAGTTTATTTTTCTTTGCTTACTCAATTGTCCGGTTCCGCCGGTAAGTTTCTTTACAACATTCTCTTTGTGCGCGCGTAGCTTATCCAAATCTATTTTCGGTTCACCGAAACTTAATCCCCATTTTTCAGCCTCTTTTGCTTCACGGATTAGTTTGGCTATATGCAGCAAGGCTTTCGAAGGGATGCAACCTCTGTAGAGGCAGACACCACCGGGGTTTTCCATCTTATCAATCAAAGTTACTTCCATGCCCATATCGGCGGCCAAGAATGCGGCGGCGTATCCGCCCGGTCCCGCACCGATAACGGCAAGTTGAGTTTTATTTATCATTTGATTCTCCCATTCATTTTCAATAATTATCCTTCAAGCGAAAGAAGGAACGGGTTTTCCAGAGCGTTCGCAATCCATCTGATAAAGCGGGCACCGTCCGCTCCGTCAATAATTCTGTGATCGTAAGAAAGAGAAAGAGGAAGAAGCAAACGGGGCTCGAATTTCCCGTCGATTAACTTCGGCTCGATAGCTCCTCTCGAAACACCAAGGATAGCGACCTCGGGAGAATTTACAATCGGTGTGAAATAGGTTCCCCCTATTCCACCAAGATTGCTAATGGAGAAGTTTCCTCCTTGCATATCTTCTATTGTCAATTTCTTATCACCGGCTTTGACGGAGATTTCACTAAGCTCTTTTGATAGGGTAGTGATGTTCTTTTTGTCAACATCCCTTATGACCGGCACAAGGAGACCTCTGTCCGTATCGACCGCAACGCCGATGTTTACATACTTCTTGTAAATTATTTCTTTCTTTTCCATATCAATGCTACTGTTGAACTGAGGAAAGGCCTTCATAGCCGAAGCCACTATCTTCAATAGAATAGCGGTGACTGTGAGTTTACCTCCTTCGGACTCAACATTTTTAGCGAATTGTTTTCTTAGCTTTTCCAGCTCTGTAATATCCGCTTTATCGAATTGTGTAACGTGCGGGATAACGTTCCAAGCGTAAGAAAGATGTTCCGCGGTTTTCTTACGTACGTTACTCATCGGTTCAAAGGAAACTTCACCCCATTTGGAAAAATCGGGGAGCGGTTCTCTCGCTATACCCAAAGGAGTTCCCGAAGAAGTAGCCTTTGAGATTTTTTCGTTTTGATATTTAGCGAAAGCTTTAACATCCTCAACCGAGATCCGTCCGCCGGGGCCACTACCGGAAACCCGATTGATATCTATTCCTATTTCCCTGGCGAAGCGCCTTACGGAGGGAGCGGCAGGAGCAATCTTCTGTGGTTGCTCAAGGATTATCTCTTCTTTTCGCTCAGCCGGAGGTTGAGTAACTTTGGGTGCTTCGACTTTCGGAGTCTCCTCAACCTTTTCAGTTTCTTCAACCTGCGGTTCCACTTTCTTTTCTTCTTCTTTTCCCCCTTCGGATATTACGGTGAATATTACTTCTCCTACCTTGGCCGGTTTTCCTTCGGCAACAAATACTTTTTCAACAACTCCTTCCACTTCGGAGGGGACTTCAACATTTGCTTTGTCGGTCTCTATTTCCAGTACGGTTTGATCCATTGTTACTTTATCCCCTGCAGCTACAAGGACTTTCACAACATCGGCAGACTCAATATTTTCTCCCAATTCAGGAAGCCTCATTTCAGAGATACCCGATTCCGTTTTAGGGAGAGTTGCTTCCTTCGGGGGCTCGGGAGTAGGGCTCTCTTTTTCTTCTTTATTCTCAACAACTTCCGGCGCAGTCTCCGCGGAATCAACCGTAAATACAATGCTTCCTACCTTTGCGGCTTCACCTTCCTTTGCGAAGACTTCCTTTACTATCCCTTCCACTTCGGATGGGACTTCCACATTAGCTTTGTCTGTTTCTATTTCCAAAACCGTCTGATCAAGTTCTACTCTATCGCCGGGTTTAATCAATACTTTCACAACATCCGCGGAATCAATGTTTTCTCCGAGTTCGGGCAATTTGAATTCAACTGTCATTTTCAATCCATTGTTTATTTCGAATTATGATTTCATCGGATTTGGTTTATCCGGATTTATTCCCAAGTCTTTGATTGCTTTTTTCAATACGTCACCTTTTAGGGTTCCCTCCTTTACAAGAGAGTAAAGAGTAGCGTAAACAATATGCTTGGCGTCAACTTCAAAGAAATCTCTCAGAGCTTTGCGTCCTTCGCTTCTCCCGAAACCGTAAGTCCCAAGTGTATGAAGAGGACCCGGCAACCATTTGGAAATCGAATCACCCATTATCTGAACATAATCAGAGGCTGAAACGAAAACACCTTTTTCATCTTTGGTAATTTCACCGACATAAGGGAGTTTCGGAGTTTCCTCCGGATGCAACATATTCCATCTATCGGTATCTTGCGCGTTCAGATGGAGGCATTTGTAACTTGTAACGCTCCAAACATCGGCCGATACGTTATATTTTCCCTCAAGTATTTCCTGCGCTTTCAAAGTTTCGTTCATTATCGATCCGCTACCCAGAAGATGAGCTTTTGCTTTGCTTTTCTTTTTGGAAGCTTTGTACTTATACATTCCGTTTAGGATTCCTTCTTCTGCATTATCCGGCATCGGAGGCTGAACGTAGTTTTCATTCCCGACAGTTATGTAGTAGAAGAGATTTTCCTGCTTTTCATACATTCTGTAAATACCATCCCGAATAATTACAGCAAGTTCATAAGCAAAAGCGGGATCGTAGGCTTTCACGGTCGGAACTGTGTAAGAAAGGAGATGGCTGTTTCCATCCTGATGCTGCAAGCCTTCTCCGGCGAGAGTAGTTCTGCCGGCAGTAGCGCCGATTAGGAAGCCTTTCGCTTGCATATCCGCGGCTGCCCATACAAAGTCCCCGATTCGTTGGAATCCGAACATCGAGTAGAAAGAAAAGAAGGGAACAGTATTTACGCCATGTGTCGCGTAGGCTGTAGCAGCCGCAATAAAGGAGGATATTCCTCCTGCTTCGGTTATTCCTTCCTCTAAGATCTGCCCGTCGACCGCTTCTTTGTAGTAAAGTAAACTGTCTCGATCAACCGGTTCGTAAAGTTGCCCGACATGAGAATAAATACCGACCTGCCGGAATAAAGATTCCATTCCGAAAGTTCTGGCTTCGTCAGGAACAATAGGGACAATAAGCTTTCCAACCTCTTTATCTTTGAGGAGTTTTGTAAGAATTCTTACATAAGCCATTGTCGTGGATACTTCGCGATCGCCGGTTCCGTTTTTGAATTCTTCGAAAAGTTCTTTCGAAGGAGTTTGAAGCGGATGATTTTTTACCACTCTTTTCGGAACATATCCGCCCAACGATTTTCTTCTCTCTTTCAAATACAATATTTCCGGGCTATCGTCGGATGGTTTGTAGAAAGGTGCGGTTGCGACTTCCTCGTCGGACATAGGGATTCCGAATCGGGTTCTGAATTGTCTTAATTCTTCCTCGTTCAGTTTCTTTTGCGAGTGAGTAATATTTTTACCTTCTCCGGCTTCACCCAAACCATAGCCTTTAACGGTTCTTGCTAGAATAACCGTCGGGGCTCCTTTGTGGTTTACAGCCTGGTTGAAAGCGGCGAAAACTTTTTCCGGATCATGACCGCCACGTTTCATTTTTTCGATTGTCTCATCGGAAAGATGTTCGGCTAGTTCCAGCAACTCGGGATATCTTCCGAAGAAATGCTTTCTGATGTAAGCGCCATCTTCAACAATATATTTTTGTGACTCTCCGTCAATATTTTCATTCATCCTTTTTACAAGAAGTCCCCCCTTGTCGTGTTCGAATAGAGGATCCCAATCGCTTCCCCAGATAACTTTTATAACATTCCATCCGGCCCCTCTGAACACAGCTTCCAGTTCTTGTATGATATTTCCGTTCCCTCTTACCGGGCCATCCAGACGCTGGAGATTACAATTGATAACGAAAATCAGATTATCCAGTTTTTCCCGTGCGGCTAATGAAATGGCTCCGAGAGTTTCGGGCTCGTCGGTTTCACCGTCTCCCAAAAAGGCCCAAACTTTTGAGTCGCTGTGGTTTTTTAATCCGCGGTCTTCCAGATATCTGTTAAAACGAGCCTGATAAATTGACATGATCGGACCAAGTCCCATCGAAACGGTGGGGAATTCCCAGAAGTCAGGCATCAGCCATGGGTGAGGATATGATGAAAGTCCTCCTCCGTCGGCTAATTCTCGTCGGAAATTCTCCAATTGCTCTTTTGTTATTCTGCCTTCCAAAAAAGCGCGCGCGTAAATACCGGGAGCTGCATGACCTTGGAAATAGATCTGATCTCCCGCAGTATTTTCATCCTTTCCCTTAAAGAAATGATTAAAGGCAACTTCGTACAAAGTAGCCGCGGAAGCGAACGTGGAGATATGTCCTCCTATTCCTGGCTCGTTTTTGTTAGCTCTAACTACCATTGCCATCGCGTTCCATCGTATTAAGCTTTTGATACGGCGCTCGATTTCCCGTCCTCCTGGATATTTCGGCTCCTTATCTTTTGGAATAGTGTTAATGTAAGGAGTATTGGCAGTAAAGGGGAGTTCGACACCGGCCTGATGGGCGTAAGTGTCGAGATCGTGCAAAAGTTCTTTAACTCTTTCCGGTCCTTCTGCCTGAAGAACATACTCTAATGACTCTAGCCATTCCCTCGTTTCAATGTCTTCGACAGATAACAAACTGTTATTTCTTATATCTTTCATAGTACCCTCTTTGATCGGAATGTTTCATAATTCCTCCGAAATCGAATGAAAGATCGGATGTGGTTTATGAAGTTTAAAAAAAATATTAAGAAATATAAGATGCCGACCTTAATTAAAAAGGTTCGGCACATTAAATGGTTTTAACAGGATTGTCGAAAGGATAGTTCGTTTATTTGCTGAGATTATTTTTCAGTAGTGATTCTGTCTAATTTTTTTACAAAATCGATTATGTATTTCAACGTCTCTTCCGGAGAGGAAAATTTGTTTAGTATTTCCAACTTCATGACATCTTTATTCTGTTTGAACCGAATATTTCTGCTATGATTCACCATTATGTATTGCATAAGAGGAGGGAACTTTTCTTCGTAAAATTCTTCTCTTGTTGCCTTCGGAAGGAGGATAGTTACTTTATCTTTGAGAATGACAATGCGTTCGAGTAATGCAATTGAAGAGTAATATCTGAGTATTGCCGCTGAGACAAGACGCTGAAGATTCGTAGGCAATTTTCCGTATCTATCTTCCATTTCGGCCACAATCTCAGTGATCTCATCAATATTGAGCATTGTGAACATGGCGGTATAAAAGCTAAGCCTGTCAGCTTGATCCGGCATATAGTCTTGCGGAATACCGATTTCGAAATATGTGTCGATAGTAGGCTCGGATCTCTCAATCATTTTCGGAAGATCGGCAAACTCGGTTTTGAATTCGCTTCTTTTTAATTCTTCAACCGCTTCGTCAACCAGTTTTATATACATCTCAAAACCAACCGAATCAATCGCTCCACTCTGTTCGGTTCCAAGTAGATTTCCCGCTCCTCTTATTTCGAGGTCACGCATCGAAAGATTGAATCCTTCTCCAAGATCAGTATATTCCTCTATTGCTTGTAAGCGTTTAACGGCTTTCTTTGTTATTGTGTTTAACGAAGGAACCAAAAGAAAAGCGTGAGCTTGTCTGTTAGATCGGCCAACTCTCCCTCTTAGTTGGTGAAGTTCGGCTAACCCGAATCTATCGGCACGGTTGATAATGATCGTATTTACGTTAGGTATATCCAAGCCTGATTCGATTATTTTGGTTGCAATGAGCATATGATATTTTTTGTTCATGAACTCGTGAATCACTTTTTCAAGCTGTGCCGGTTTCATTTGTCCGTGAGCAACGGCTACTTTCAGATCGGGGATGTGTCTTTTAAGGTAGGCGGAAATTTTGTCGATTGACTGAACCCTGTCGTGTACGAAATAAACCTGCCCGTCTCTCTCAAGTTCGCTATTTATCCATTCTCGAATTTTAGCGATATCAAAGACTTCCACTTTTGTATAAATCGGTTGTCTGTTCGGAGGGGGAGTTGTTATGAGAGATAGATCTCTAGCTCCCAACAAAGAAAGATTCAGAGTTCTTGGAATAGGAGTCGCTGTTAGTGTAAGTGTATCGACATTCGCTCGTAGCGCGCGTAGCTTCTCTTTGGCCATTACTCCGAACTTGTGCTCTTCATCAATAATCAAAAGTCCAAGGTCTTTGAGCTCAACATCTTTAGAAAGAAGCCTATGAGTTCCTATTACAATATCAACTTTCCCTTCTGAAAGTTTTTTAATAGTATCTGTTTGCTGGGCCTTTGTAGAAAATCTGGAAAGGGCGGCTACCTTAACCGGAAACTGTGCCAGTCTTTCTTTGAATGTTCCGAAGTGCTGTTCTGCCAAGATAGTTGTAGGAACAAGCACGACAACCTGTTTCCCGTCGTTAACCGCTTTGAAGGCAGCTCTTACGGCAATCTCTGTTTTCCCGAATCCTACGTCACCGCATACCAAGCGATCCATTGGATTATTTCCTTGCATGTCTTCTTTAACTTCTTCGGTAACTTTTGCCTGATCCGGAGTATCTTCGTAAAAGAAAGAAGCTTCCAATTCTTTTTGCCATATAGTATCACCGCTAAAGGCAAATCCGTCGGATGCTTTTCGTTTAGCGTATAGTTTTATTAGCTCGCGAGCTGCTTCCTGAATTTTCTTCTTAACTTTTGTCTTGGTGTTTTTCCACTCATTACTTCCCAATACCGATAATCGTGGCTGGGCATTGTCTTGCGAGGAAAATTTTTTGACCAAAGAAAGGTAGTTGAGATTTACATACACTACCCCTCCTTCGGCGTAAAGAATTTTGATGCTCTCTTGTTCGGTAATTCCGATCTTTATTGTTTCTAGTCCGGCATATTGTCCGATTCCGAAATTTTCGTGAACAACATAATCCCCTTTTTTTATCGAAACGAAATCTTTTACTCGAGATTTTTTACGCTTCTGTTTAGCCGAAATTTTGGTTCGGTAAGGCTTGTTGAATATTCCGTAATCTGTAAATACAAGAAGTTTATCATCCTTCGCGACAAAACCCTTTTTAATTGGGAGTACGGTGAACTTGACTTTGCCCGAGTCAAGTAATTCGCGGGTTTCATCGGAATACTCATTAATTAATTCGTAAAGTCTTTTTGTCTGTAACTCATTTTCGGTAGTAATAAAAATCTGATAATCAGCTTTACCATACTCGACAAGATTATTAAATAATATTTCGTAATTGGCATTGATCACAGGTGAGTTATGCAATGAAAATTCTATTCTGGAATCTCTTCCAATTTCGGCCTCAATCAACCATCGGGCTTGTTGGTTGTAAAGAGTATCAATGGAAAGTTCTTCATCGTTTTGAAGCAAATCATCATGTGTCGGATTTGAATTAACTGTCTCTTCTTCGAATATTTCTTTCTTCAAATCCTCGTCAATGTCATCAGGCAATTCAACAGTAGCCGGATCAGAAGGGATCTTCTTTTCGAATATTCTGGTCAGCTCCATTTCAGAAGCAATTATAAGAGGATTGTTAAGATAATCGAAAATAGTAGAAGAATGAGTGCTCTCATCGCTATTATCAATAGGAGCGGCAAGAGATATTCTTTCTATTCTCCCGGCTGATCTTTGAGAATCTGGATCAAACAATCTTATCGATTCAAGAAAGTCGCCGTCAAATTCTAGTCGCGCCGGACTTTTTTCGCTGTAAGACCAAAAATCTATTATTGATCCTCTGATAGCGAAATCACCTGGATGCTCAACAAACTTATCCCTTTGATAACTCAACAAGCTTAAGTATTCTACAATGTCGTCGTAAGAAAGCTCGCTACCAACTTCAATAATGGTAGTGTTCGAAGCAAGATCCGTTTTCTTGGGAAGCTTTAGTTTCAAAATCTCGTATGTCGCAAGAAGAACAGACTCGCTTTTATTCGCTAAAGTCGTAATCTTTTCTTGAATAGTATCAGCTGATATTTGATCTATCGCAACCAAACGATCACCTAATTCCATGATATCCAACTCAACCTTAGTTTCGTTTACTATCTGTATGGAAGGGAGCAAAACAACGATCTGCTTTTCCCTACGAGCCAACAGACTAATCAATAGTGATTTTGTTGAGCCTGGTAATGCGGAAATATACAGTTGCTTTTGTTCATCTGTAAAACTGCCTAGTCTTTCCGATAGTTGTTTTATGGAAGGTGACTGTTTGATTAATTCCAGTAAAGAGTTTTTCATAGCAAAGGATTTCAATTTATTTAAAATAGATATACTTCTCCCTCTCGCATAAGCAAGGAGATACAATTCTCAAACATACCGTATTGTCGAAAAAAATAAAAGTTCACTTTTTTATTCTTCTCGAATTTAGTGACGATTTTTACTTCTTCTGTTTATAGCTGAAGAAAAATATATTATATTGAAATTCATTCTCTCCAATACTCATAGGAGTTTTTCGTATGGCATATTTGAAGGCAAACACTCCCAAAGAATTATCCCAAGATGAACTTATTTGGTCATGTGATATTACTGAATGCAACCTTAAATCTTCTTCCGAAATAGAACCGACTGAGGGAATTATCGGGCAAGAAAGGGCATTAAAAGCTTTGAAATTGGGAGTTGACTTGCGAAGTCTAGGATACAACGTTTTTATTACCGGACTTTCGGGAACGGGAAAATTTACGACCATAAAGCAAACATTGGAAAAGATTTCTCCGAATGATGCTAAACTACTTGATTATGCTTATGTAAATAACTTTGAGGATGAAGACCACCCGATTTTATTAGTCTTGCCTTCCGGTGAGGGGAGCAAGTTTAAGAAAGCAATGGCAAGCGCAATTAAATTTCTTCAGGAAAATATTCCTCAGGCTCTCGAAACTAAACCATTTTTAGAAGCAAAAAAACAATTGTTTAATGAGATGGAGGCTATTCATCGGGAACTGATGACAACTTTCGAGGCAAAACTTAAAAAGGATAATTTCACACTTGGCCAAGTGAAAATCGGGGAGATGACACGACCGGAAATTCTTGCAGTAATTGGCGATGAGACCTATTTCCTTAATCAGCTCGACGGACTAGTAGCAGAGAAGAAAATTACCCGACAAAAGGCTTCAAGCTTAACAAAGAAATATGCGGATCATCACGATGAACTTCAGATTGTGTTTAAGAAAACTCTTAGGCTAAGCAAGGAATTTACCGAAAGAATATGGATGTTGGAAAAAGAAGCAATTGATGATCTGCTAAAAGTAAGTATCGGTGAGCTGAAACAGAGATTCCCTTTTGCTAAAATTGTTGAGTACTTGGGCGAAGTTGAGACTAGTGTAGTTAACAATCTTGATCTCTTCAAAGGGCAACAGCCCGCTTCAGAACAATTGGCTAGTGGTGTAATTGTAGATTACATGCAAGATTATGAAGTAAATTTGCTATTGGATAATAGCAAGCTCAAAAGCCGTCCGGTGATAATTGAAACCAGTCCGACATATAATAACATTTTCGGGGCTATTGAAAAATATTTTGACGGGAATAACTGGTATGCAGATTTTACAAGGATAAAAGCAGGTTCCCTTTTGAGAGCCAACGGAGGATATCTCGTAATAAACGCGATGGATGCTTTTTCCGAACCGGGTGTGTGGAAAGCCCTCAAAAGGGTTTTATTATACGGTAAGCTCGAGATCCAGGATTTGTCCAATTATTATCAGCATTCCACCAGCCTGCTTAAGCCTGAACCAATAGAGATGGATGTGAAAATTATCATGATAGGGAGTAATTATATTTATTCGATGCTTTCCGCCTATGAAGATGATTTTAACAAGTTGTTCAAAATAAAATCAGAATTCGATTATGAGATGAAGAGAACCGAAAGAGGAATTCTCGAATATGCAGGAGTTATCAAAAAGATTATTGCGAGCGAAAATCTTTTGGAGTTCGATGCCTCTGCGGTAGCGAAAATAATTGAATATGGAGCGCGTTATGCCGGAGACAAAAACAAGTTGACTACAAGATTCGCTTATATTGCCGACTTGGTCAGAGAAGCGAATTTCTGGGCCAAGGATGTAGGGAATAAAATAGTTAACAGATATCATGTAAAACAAGCTTATGATGCCGCAAGAGAAAGACATGGACTGGGGGAAACAAAGCTTAACGAAATGATAGAGAGCGGGACTATCTTAATAAATACCGAAGGGGAAAGAATAGGGCAAATAAATGGGCTTGCCGTTATTGGGGGAGGAGCTTATTCTTTCGGAAAACCGGCGAGGATAACTGCTTCTGTCGGATTAGGTAACGGAAATATTATTAATGTCGAACGTGAAGCCGGTCTCAGCGGGAATTCTCATAACAAGGGGATGCTGATTATCGGGGGATATTTCATAGAAACTTTCGGAAGCGATACTCCGTTGTCTTTTACGGCAAGTGTGGTGTTCGAACAAGGCTACGGTCCGATTGACGGAGACAGTGCTTCGGTTACGGAAATATGTGCTCTTCTATCATGCTTCTCCGAAGTTCCGATTAAGCAGAGTATCGCAATTACCGGATCGGTAAATCAGAAAGGAGATATTCAACCTATCGGTGGGGTGAATGAAAAGATCGAAGGATTTTTTGAAGTCTGCCGTAAAAAAGGTTTAAGCAATGAGAATGGGGTAATTATCCCTATAAGTAATGTGAAAGATCTTATGCTGAAGGAGGAAGTAGTTGAGGCAGTAAAGAAAGGGGAATTTCATATTTATCCGGTTACGAAAGTAGAAGAGGCTATTGAAATCCTTACCGGCGTAAAGGCAGTAGAAAGAACCAAAACCGGAAGACATAAAGTAAATACGATCTACGGAATGGTCGACCGCAAACTTTGCGAAATGAGATGGAAAATTAAGCATCCTAAGGAACAGAAGAACCCAAAGAATAATGCGCCGAAAAAGAAAAAGGAAACAGAGAATAAGTAATTAAGCCTTAGGTGGAATTATGGGGGAGATGAAATTAGCAAAATGGTGGGAAGCGCAAGAGAATGGAAAGATACTGTGTACTCTTTGTCCACGTTACTGCGAAATAGGGGAAGGGCAGAGAGGTTTTTGCTTCATCAGGAAAAATATCGGGGATAAGTTATATTCTTTGGGGTATGGTAAGCCAATCGGTTTCGGGATTGATCCCATTGAGAAAAAGCCCTTATACCATTTTTATCCTGGATCAAAAATTCTGAGCTTCGGTACTGCCGGGTGTAACTTGGGATGTAAGTTTTGCCAAAACTGGGAGATGAGTAAAGCAAAGACAGATAGCCTGAACTCAATTGAAGCAAATCCCGAAGCTGTGGTTGAATTGACAAAAGAATACGGAATCCCTTCTATAGCTTTTACATATAACGACCCGACAATATTCGGTGAGTATGTGATTGATATCGCGAGATTGGCCAAAGAGGAAAATCTCAATACTGTTATGGTTACAGCCGGATATATTGATAAAATTGCGCGCAAGGAAATCTACGAAAATATAACCGCCGCCAATGTTGATCTTAAAGCCTTTTCGGAAGAGTTTTATCACAAGCTAACCTATTCTCATCTGAATGATGTTCTCGATACACTACTGTGGTTAAAGAGGGAAACGGATGTCTGGCTCGAAATAACAACTCTCTTGATTCCCGATGAGAACGATTCTCCTGATGAGTTGAAAAGATTATCCGCCTGGGTCGTTGAAAATCTGGGTGCGGATGTCCCGATACATTTCACTGCTTTTCATCCTGATTTTAAGATGAGAGATAAAGAAAGAACTCCGGCCGAAACACTAACTATGGCTCGGAAGATAGCAATATCGGAAGGAGTTAATTATTGCTATATAGGTAATGTCCATGATCGTGAGGGGCAAAGCACAAGATGCAAATCTTGTGGCACAAAAGTTATTTCCAGAGATTGGCATCAAGTTCTAAGAATGGATATCCTTAAAGGAAAATGTCCTCAATGTGGTTCAGTAATAGATGGTTGCTTTGGATAAATAGAGAAACTAGAAAATGAGGCAAACTTCCAGGTCGGATATGATTAATACATGGTCGGGAACGATTTCTACCCGGTCGGATGCGATTCTCCGGCGGTAGGCAATGATTATTATCCGGTAGGATATGAATTTTGGGCGGTAGGATATGATTATCATAAGGTCGGTTATGAAATTTTTCCCGTCGGATTTGAATCCCGAGCAGTTGGGAATGTTTTTTCCCCCGTCGAATGTGATTCTTAGATGGTCGAATACGATCTTTAGACGGTTGGGAACGATTTCCTTTTGGTAGGCTTCGATTCTTTCATAGTCGGATACGATTTTCAGATAGTGGATATTGTAATTTTGGCGGAGAAGAATGCTGAAGTTTAGAAAAAAGAGAGTCCGGCAAAACCGGACTCTGATTTATTAAGTACCTGCGCTATAGTCGTTCAAGTATACTTTTTGTTCTTCGGTAAGTTCGTCGATTTCATAACCCATTGTGGATAATTTGATACCGGCGATTTCCTGATCTTGTTCTTCCGGAATATCGATGACAACCGGTGCAGATTTGACACCGTCTTTATCCATCTGAGCAAGGTTAATCTGAGCCATGAACTGATTTGCAAAAGACATATCCATTACTTCCGAAGGATGTCCTTCTGCTGCAGCTAAGTTAACTAATCTACCCTGAGCTAAAAGATAAACTCTTCTTCCGTCTTCCAAAGTATATTCTTCGTTGTTCGCACGAATTGTTCTCTTATCCTTCTTGAGGGCTTCAAGATCGTTGATATTAATTTCGCAGTCATAGTGACCTGTGTTACAAACAATAGCACCGTCTCTCATGCTTTCGAAATGTTTCTTAACGATAACATCTTTTACACCGGTAGCAGTAATGAAGATATCACCAATTTTGGCGGCTTCTTCCATAGGCATTACAGTATGACCTTCCAAAGTAGCTTTCAAGGCAGCAGTCGGTTTAACTTCGGTAACGATAACGTTAGCGCCCATTCCGGCAGCTCTCATAGCGCAACCTTTACCGCAGTGACCGTAACCGGCAACTACGAAATTCTTTCCGGCTAATAAAACCGAAGTAGCTCTTAAGATACCGTCAAGTGAAGACTGGCCTGTTCCGTAAACGTTATCGAAATCCCATTTGGTTTCAGCATCGTTTACAGCGATAACCGGATAAAGAAGTTTTCCATCTGCAGCCATCGCGCGAAGTCTGTGAATACCTGTAGTTGTTTCTTCGGTACCACCGATTATTTCGGAAGCTAATTCAGGATATTTGTTATGAATGGTGAAGATAAGATCAGCGCCATCATCCAAAGTTAAGTTTGGTTTCATATCCAAAGTTCTATCGATTGACCAGTAGAAATCTTCAACAGATTGTCCGTGCCAAGCGTAGATTTCAAGACCGTTTTCAGCTAACGCAGCTGCTACGTCGTCCTGAGTGGAAAGAGGGTTACAACCACTCCAGCTCACTTTTGCGCCGGCGATCTTTAAGGTCTCTATCAATACTGCAGTTTCTTTGGTAACGTGCAAGCAACCAGCTATTCTGTAACCGGTCAATGGTTTTGTCTTACCGAATTTCTCTCTTAAGGCCATCATAACGGGCATTCTTGATTCTGCCCATTCGATTTTCTTACGTCCTTCGGCAGCAAGACTAATATCTCTTACTTTATATTTCCCTTCAACGTAATCCATTAATTATGCTCCTTATTGTTATAAGTATTTTTTGAAAGTATCGACTAAATCAAGTTTTTCCCATGAGAAAGAATCTCTACCGAAGTGACCGTAAGCCGCAGTAGCTTGGTAGATTGGTCTTCTCAAGTCTAATCTTTCAATAATTCCTTTTGGTGTAAGATCAACTTCGTTTTTGATTATCTCTGAGATTTTCTCATCGGATAATTTTCCGGTTCCTTTTGTATCAACATGAATTGATACCGGTTCAGCGACACCGATAGCATAAGCAACCTGAATCATACATTCTTTAGCTAAGCCAGAGGCTACAACATTTTTGGCAATGTGTCTTGCTGCGTAAGTAGCGCTACGGTCAACTTTAGAAGGATCCTTTCCTGAGAAAGCGCCACCACCGTGAGGGGCCCATCCGCCGTATGTATCTACGATGATCTTACGTCCTGTAAGTCCGCTATCTCCGTGAGGTCCGCCAATTTCGAAACGTCCTGTTGGATTAACATAATATTTTGTGTTTTCATCCAAATATTCAACAGGGATAACAGTTTTAATAACGTGTTCGATAACATCTTCTTTTATTTTTTCCTGTGATACGTCGCCGTCATGTTGTGTGGAAATTACGACCGCGTCGACTCTCAAAGGAGTATTGTTTTCATCATATTCAATAGTTACCTGAGACTTTGAGTCAGGTCTTAAGTAAGGCATCAGGTCAATATTGTTTTTTCTGATCTCAGCCAATTTCTCAACTAATTTGTGAGAATATACTATTGGCATAGGCATAAGCTCCGGTGTTTGATCACAAGCATAACCGAACATAATTCCCTGATCTCCTGCTCCTCCCGTGTCAACTCCCATTGCGATATCAGGGGATTGAGAATGGATTGCGTTCAAAACACCGCAAGACTCGGAGTCGAATTTATATTCAGCTTTAGTATAACCGATTTTTCTGATTGTATCTCTAACTACAGTTTCGATATCAACGTAAGCATCGGTTGATACTTCACCACCGACAACAACCAAACCGGTTGTTACGAATGTTTCGCATGCTACACGAGCATTAGGGTCTTTACTGAAAATCGCGTCCAGTACTCCATCGGAAATTGCGTCGCAAACTTTATCCGGATGTCCTTCTGAAACAGATTCAGATGTAAATAGATATGACATTTATTCCTCTATAGATATATTGATTTAAAAAATTTCTAACTCGGATGAATCACCGGCATTTATCTTTTTGAAATTCCCTCTTACTATCGCGTGACTGCCGATAATTGAATTATCGAGTGTTGTCTTCTCTACTTGAGAAAATGAGCTGATAATGGAATTTCTTATTATCGAGTCATTGACAACACAATCTTCCGCTATAGTAGTATTAGGGCCAATTACACAATTGCTCACTTTTGCGGAAGGAGAAATGTGAACCGGATCTATAATTACTACATTATCTAGAGTGCGATTGGTTCCGTTTTTCGATAACAGATATTCGTTTGTAGCAAGAAGTGTTTCAGGTTTACCACAATCGTACCAACCTTCAACCGGAAATGTTGAAACTTTTTCCCCTTTTTCAATCATTAGTTGCAATGCGTCGGTAAGTTGATATTCATTACGTGTTTTTATGCCTTTGTTAACTATCTCTTCCAAACAATTTTTAAGCAATTCGGCATTTGCGATGTAATAAAGACCGACTAAGGCCAAACGGGAAACCATTTCAGTAGGTTTTTCAACCAATTTTTTTATTACTCCTCTCTCGGCAATAGCTACTCCGAATCTTCTCGGATCATCCACCAGCTTTACTCCCAAAGAGGTTTGTTTCTTTTTAAGTACTTCAGTTAACTCCACATCAAAAATAGTATCGCCGAGAATAATAAAGATCTCTTCATCATCGAAGGTTGGTGTTGCCATGTAAATGGCGTGGCCTAAACCAAGCATCTCATTTTGTTCAATAAAATCAGCTTTGATCGAAGGATAGCTTTCTTTTACGTAATCTTCAATCATGTGTCCCAAATGACCAATTATGAATGTTGCTTTATCAATCTTTTCTTCTATTAGCTTGTCTAAAATATGCCCTAATATCGGTTTACCTCCCACGTTCAGAAGAACTTTCGGTAAGGAATATGTGTGGGGCTTTAATCGAGTGCCAAAACCGGCAACAGGTATAATAGCGCGCATATTTTCCCTTAAATTTAAATTGAAGCCAAAATTTAAAGAAACTCGAAGCTAATTACAAATACGTATTGAATTACTGACTGGCAGTTTGTATGATTGAAATTACGAAAAAAAGGAGGAGAAATGAGTAACAGGATTAATAAATTATTCAACATAAAGTACCCGATTATTTCCGGGGGAATGGTTTGGGTGTCCGGATGGAAATTGGCTTCTGCCGTTTCCAACGAAGGAGGCCTCGGACTAATCGGCGCCGGATCAATGAAGCCTGATTTGTTAAAGGAGCATATAGAGAAATGCAAAGCGACAACTGATAAACCTTTTGGTGTCAATATTCCTTTGTTAAGGGGGGATGTTGAAGAATTGATTGACGTGGTTATTAAAGAAAAGATTAAGATTGTTTTTTCTTCGGCCGGAAATCCGGGGAAATTTATTAAGAAATTCAAAGAAAATGATATCACGGTTGTTCATGTAGTTGCTAACGTAAAGCAAGGATTAAAATCAGAAGCAGTTGGATGTGACGCGGTTGTTGGAGAAGGAGTGGAAGCCGGTGGGCATAACGGGAAAGATGAAATAACTACATTTTGTTTAATCCCTCAGTTAGCCGATCAACTGAAAATACCGGTTATTGCTGCCGGTGGAATTGCGGACGGAAGAGGAATGCTTGCTGCTTTGAGTCTCGGAGCAGAAGGAGTCCAAATTGGGACAAGGTTTGCGACAACCGTTGAGTCTTCAGCTAACACCGAATACAAAACCAGAGTTTGTTCGGCGAATGATTCAGACACAATACTTATTCTCAAAAAACTTGGAATGGTTCGACTACTCAAAAACAAATTCGGAGAGGATGTAATTGCTCTCGAAAATAAATGTGCCACGGAAGAGAAGCTAAGAGAGCTGTTGGGTAGGAAACGGGAAATGAAAGGAATCTTCGATGGAGATTTCGAGAACGGTATGATGGAAGCCGGACAGTCTTCCGGACTTATTAAGGAAATACTATCGGTGAAAGATGTTTTTTCTTCGCTGATTGAAGGATATAATGACGCTCTGAAGAGTAAATCTTTGCTTTAAGGAATTATCTTTGAGAATCTAATGTTACTATTCAAAACAAAATGAGGGACATATGCCTCTCCCAATTGAGAAAAAACTGGAAAGAATTCGATATAATTTCAAGTATGAAAATGGTCAGGAAAGGAACTTTGATATATTTATAGAACCTTCCACCTATAATGTAATCAGAACTGCAAAAGAATTACCTTCGGAGTGGACGGAACTGAAAGATTTCAAATGTCCCCATTGTCCTCTTGACGAAAATGAATTCAAGTATTGTCCTGTGGCGGTTAATCTCGAAGATATTATTAATTTCTTTAGTGATATTTCCTCCTTTGAGCAAGTTAAAATCACGGTGGAATCCGAACGAAGGAATTATTCCAAGATTACATCAACTCAAGAAGGAGTTAGTAGCATCATTGGAATTCTGATGGTAATTAGTGGTTGTCCAATTTTAGGAAACCTTAAGCCAATGGTCCGTTTTCATTTGCCCTTCTGTTCGATACAGGAAACCGAAGTACGTGCTTATTCTCTTTATCTGCTTGCGCAATTTATGAAAGCCAAAAACGGCGATGCGCCGGACTGGAAAATGAATAATCTGAAAAAGGTATATGAGGATTTGACTATCCTGAATAGGAGTATCGCCCAAAAGATTGCGGATCTTGAAACTAAGGACGCTAGCATTAATGCGGTAATAATTCTTAATAACTTCGCAAGTTCGGTGACATTCAGTATTGAGGAGAATGATTTCGAGTATATCGAACCCTTATTGAAAGAGTTCATGAAATAATACCACGCTTTTTATCCTTATAGGAAAAAGGAAAAACTCATTGGAACAAAACATCTGCCATGAAGTAAACATGTAGTGTTTCGGGGGAGAAATAGTTTTTTAAAAATGTATAATAGGGTTTACCTTACTTTTAGTCATGGAAATACTTAATTTTGTAGCTTTCCGAAATGAAGTAATTTTTATTAATAGAGTATTTGATGAAGCAAATTGTTGTTCTTGGATCCAGCGGATCTATTGGTGTAAATACGTTAAATGTTGTAAGAGAATTTCCCGAGGCTTTTTCAATCAAGGCGCTTACTGTTAACTCCAGCATCGATGTGCTTGAAGAACAGATTGAGGAATTCAAGCCGTCCACAGTGGTAGTGCGAAATGAAAAAGCTGCTCAGGGTTTAAGGAATCGAGTCGGTGATAAATGCAAAGTACTTGAAGGAGAAGAAGGATTACTCGCCGTTACCCGAGATGAGGAGTATGATATTCTTGTTTCGGCCCTAGTTGGATTTGCGGGACTTGCTCCCACTATCGAAGGAATAAAAAGAAAGAAAAGAATAGCTCTGGCTAATAAGGAAACTCTCGTTGTAGCGGGTAAAATTATTACCGAGCTTTGCGCGAAATATGGCGCGGAAATGTTACCGGTGGATTCGGAACATAGTGCTATCTTTCAATGTCTTGTAGGGGAAAAACAGAAAGAAGTTAACAAACTTATTTTAACAGCTTCGGGTGGCCCTTTTAGAACAAGACCTAAAGAAGAACTGAAAAATGTTACTGTGAAGGATGCGTTAAATCATCCTAATTGGAAAATGGGGAATAAAATTACCATCGATTCCGCTACGATGATGAATAAGGGGCTCGAAGTAATTGAAGCACATTGGCTTTTCGGCCTTAATAAAGAAAGAATAGAAGTTGTTATTCATCCGCAGTCCATTATTCATTCTATGGTAGAGTTTGTTGATATGACAATAAAAGCGCAGATGAGTACTCCCGATATGAAGCTTCCTATTCAATATGCGTTGTCTTATCCCGAAAGATTTAATAGTAATTTCGTTACCACCGAGCTACCCAAATTGAGAGAATTAACTTTCTTCGAACCTGATCAGGAAACTTTCGAATGTTTGAAACTCGCTTACGAGGTCATGGAAGTCGGTGGAACAGCTCCTTGTATCTTAAACGCCGCTAATGAAGTAGCTGTCGATAAGTTTTTGAAAGGACAGATTGGTTTTCTTGATATTGCCGAACTCGTTAAAAGAGCTTTGGATAAAGTAGAAAACCATGTTAACCCCGATCTTAAAACTATTTTCGAAATTGATCGTCAAACAAGAGAGTTTGCGGTAAATATTTTTAACTAATAGGAAAGCTTTAGATGGATTATATAATTTATTTCGTTATTACAATTGGAATTTTGGTCTTTGTTCATGAACTGGGGCATTTTTTGGCTGCCAAGTTGTGCAAAATGAGAGCTAGTGTTTTTGCTTTGGGTTTTGGCCGAAGAATAATTGGTTGGAATAAAATAACCGGATTTACCATGGGACCATTATCTGAGGATTTGGAGTTAGGAGACCATACCGATTATCGTTTAAGTATGCTTCCCTTGGGTGGATATGTTAAAATTTCCGGAATGATTGACGAAAGCTTCGATACTTCTTTTGCCGGTAAAGCTCCCGAACCATATGAATTCAGAGCAAAGCCTGCTTACCAAAAACTATTTGTAATCTCTGCCGGCGTTTTGATGAATTTCCTTCTTACTTTGGTGATTTTTTCTATGTTAAACTTCACCACTGGGAAAAAGATTATAAAAAGCACAACTATAGGGCAGATAGAGAAAGGAAGCCTAGCTATGCAGTTTGGTTTCCAATCATATGATAAGATACTGGAAATAAATAAAAAAGAAGTTGATAGTTACTCTGAAGTAATTAATGGCCTTTTAGTAGATAAAGTTGGTAAAGATAAACAGATAAAAGTCTTAAGAGATGGTGAAGAAAAGGACTTTATAATATCTGCCGATGTATTTAAAGAAGCAGACCTTAATTCGTTATACTTACCTGTCGGAGATATAGCAACAATTGTTGGCAAAGTTGTTCCTGGATCTCCTGCGGAAGAAGCCGGAATTATCGAGAGAGATGCATTTTTTACCTTAAATGGCAAAAAGATAAAAGGAGCCCAGGATGTGGTTACAACTTTTTCCGAAAGTAAGGATAAGGCTGTAGCTGCAACATTCTTGCGAGGAAAAGATACTGTCGCACTGTCAGTTGTTCCAAGTATCGAAGGTAGAATTGGAATTCAATTAGGTTATGAATACATCGGTGATTTTGAGATTGTAAATTTCGGAGTCTTCTCTTCAATTGGAGAAGGTTTCAAGGACATTGTGTACTCTGTAGAAACTACTTTTGCTTTTATTAAGAGTGTCTTCGTTGGTGAAACTAAGATGAGCTCCGCCTTCGGAGGACCGGTGAAGATTGCAAAAATTGCTGCGGAATCTGCCGATATGGGGATAGTTCCTTTTCTAAAATTCTTGGCTGCAATTAGTCTTAGTTTAGCAATTATTAATATTCTTCCGTTCCCTGTTTTAGACGGAGGACATTTTGTTATTATTCTTATAGAGGCAATTTTGCGTCGTGAAATTCCTCTTAAAATAAAAATTGCCATACAAAATGCGGGTGTAATCATTTTATTAGCACTTATGGCTTTCATTATTTACAGCGATATCGTATCTTTGTAGTCTTATTTTTTGATAACTCAGGCGAGATGACTCCTATTTCGTCTGAGGGGTGTTTCAAGGAAGTCTAATTTCCTAGTATAAATTCCCGTAACGAGAGGAGAATACGAGTAACTGGTAAGAAGAGATTCTTATTTGTTCTCTCTCCGTTATCGTGGGGGACTTTTTCTTACACCGGTTCTTTGAACAAATGGCTAACGGCATTATGTTAACTTATCGGCAACCCCGCCGCTTAAGTCCCCGTGAGCTAATCATTTTCAATCCCATTAAAATCCTAAATTTTCGAAAAACTTTAATGAAAAATCCGACTCCGCGGTTCGGCTATACCCAATTTATGCAATCTATTTTGAGGAAACTATGAGAAAGGGCTTATTGAATAAGTATATCTACATATTGTTTGCTTTGGCTTTTGCCAATGGAATATTCGCTCAAGACGTAAAGGAATATGAATTGACCGATATTGTTGTTTCGGCCGGAAGAACTCCTATTGCTTTCCCTGATTTGGCTAGAGACGTAGAAGTTTTTACTCTCGAAGAAATAAAAGAGACTCCCGTAAACTCCGTTCACGATCTGTTGCAATATGTGGCGGGAATTGATTTGAAACAAAGAGGTGTTGACGGAGTTCAGGCAGATATAAGTATCAGAGGAGGGAACTTCGAGCAGACCTTAATTCTTATTGACGGAATAAAAGTGATAGATCCCCAGACCGGACATCATAACTTGAACCTTCCTCTTACTCTCGATAATATCGAAAGAGTAGAAGTGCTGAAGGGACAAGGGACAAAAACTCACGGTCCTAATGCATTTGCCGGGGCCGTAAATATAATTACCAAGAAAAATACCGGAAAAGAGCTTAGTATTCATCAAGCTGCCGGCCAAAATGGTTTTTATAATGGTTCCATTTACGCGGCTTATAACATAGGGAAATGGAATAATAGAATTTCTTATTCGCAATCCAGCTCCGATGGGTACAGACCAAATACCGGATATGACGCTACTAGCTTTACCTACGGTTCGTCGATGAATTTTTCTTCCGGTGCGATGAATTTACTCTTCGGTTTTAACGAAAAAGATTTCGGGGCAAATAGTTTTTATAGCTTAAGGTATCCAACACAGGCAGAGCACACTATTACTAAGTTCCTTAATCTTTCGGGAGAGTTCTCAACCGGTATTTTTACCTTCTCTCCTAAGGCTTATTGGAGAAGAAATGACGATGAGTTCGTATTGAAGAAGGAAGATCCTTCCTTTTACAAGAACCTGCATGAAACAAATGTGTTCGGTAGTGAACTTCAGATCTCAATAGAGTCATCTTTAGGTGTTACCTCTTTCGGAGGTGAGTATAGCAAGGATTATATTGAGAGTACAAACCTGGGGAAACATAATAGAGAGCGAAAAGGGTTTTTCCTTGAGCACAGCGTCAAGTTATTCGAACGCTTGGCAATCAACTTTGGGGGATTTGCTTATAATTACTCTTCGGTCGGTTGGAAATTCTGGCCCGGAATCGATTTGGGAATGAATATAACCGAGAAAATAAAACTATATGGCTCCTTCGGAAAGGCTTTCAGGATTCCAACATATACCGAACTCTATTATACCGATCCGGTAACCAAAGGAAATGGCAATCTGAAACATGAAGAAACTACAAATTACGAAGCCGGAATCAAGTTTAATAATGACTTCGTTCAAACTCATGTTAGTTATTTCCGAAAAGATGGGAAAAATATAATTGACTGGGTAAGAGAAAATAGCGCGGCTCAATGGCAAGCCGAAAATATAGGAGAATTGAATACAAACGGTTTTGAGTTTGGATTTGCGCTCAACCCAAAAAGACTGAATAAAAACTTTCCAATAAAAAGTATCGCTGTAGATTATACCTACCTCGACGGAGATAGAAAAACCGGTGATCTTGATTCCAAGTACATTCTGGATTTTCTTAAGAATCAGGTTGTAGGAAAGATTGGTAATGAACTCTTCTTGGATATTGAACAGAGTTGGGTCTTGAGATACGAAGACAGAATAAATATGACAGACAAGTTTTTGGTCGATATGAAGCTTAATAAAGAAATTTTTGGAGCTGATTTCTACGTAAAGGGAACAAATATCTTTAATACACCGTACGAAGATCTTCCTGGTGTCCCATTGCCTGGCAGATGGATTATTGCCGGCGTAAACTATACATTAAAATGATTCTTTGATTCGTTAAATATAGTCTCTAAATTGATCCGAAAAGGAATGTTTCCTCATATAGGGGACGTTCCTTTTCTATTTATCCTACCTTTTGCTTGTCCGAATAACATTTTCCCGCAAAATATGTTTATGCAATGAGCTCAATAGCAGATGCTTTAAGCTCCGAGGAGTACTTGGATAGTTAATTTCTTTATTTAATAAGTATATTACTCTGCGAACCATGCTTATATCTCACTTCACGTACCAAGGAACTGCATGTTTCAAGAAAAAAGGTGCACAGTTGAAGTAAAAAGCATTGAAAGGGCATATATTTTCATGAATTGCATAGCTAATATCTGAAGCAACCATTCAAAAAGGGTGAAAAGGGAGGCTTTTATCGAGGAACATGGAGTAATTCTCAAAACAGCTTGAGATTATTGAGGAACTTCTTTAGCTCCGTGCTTTGAATAGAAAGATGATATCTCAATAAGGTAGTAAAAATGGATATTCTTTGGTATATAATGGAGAAAAGGCCGCCTTTTAAGGCAGCCTTTTTCGTTAGCGTAATTGAAAACTTATCGGAATAGTTAACTTTACTGGAACCGGTTTTCCTCGTTGAGCCGCAGGAACAAACTTTGTTTTCATAACAGCGGCCAAAGCTTCTTCATTACATCCACCGCCTATTCCTTTTACAACAACAGCATTGTAAACATTTCCTTCTTTGTCTACAAAAGCCTCAATATATACTTTCCCTTGTATCCCGGCTCGTTTTGCTAATTCGGGATATTTTATCAATTTCATAATTGCTGCGATTCCACCGATAATTTCAGGCTTTTTCTGAACAGCATAGAACGGTATTGCTTCTATTTCTTCTTCCTCTTCTTGTGCTATAGGATCTGGAGGGGGAAGTTGAGTTTGATTATCTTCCAGTTCAGTGCTCTCAAACTCAATATCTTCATCATCCATTTCATCGCTAGGTGCCTCAATAGGAATAGGTGGCCGTGGAGGCG
Source organism: uncultured Ignavibacteriales bacterium (assembly GCA_942492055.1). GTDB lineage: Bacteria > Bacteroidota > Ignavibacteria > Ignavibacteriales > Melioribacteraceae > CALODP01. The sequence continues at coordinate 30,425 of CALODP010000025.1, forward strand.
GAGGAAGAGGTTTATCCTGTCGAGTTATTTCGACTTCATCAATTGCTCTGATCACATCTTGTGGTTTTTCTCGTTCTATAGAAGAACCAGTGAGGCCTGGAAAAAACTCAAAGGCCGAAACAAGAAGGCCGATTGACAAAATCATCGAGATTTCAAGTGTTCTTTTGTACTTTAACTTAAGATCATATTTGGGATTCTTCTTTAGTGCCATAATAACCTCCTGTTAGATAAATAATATACTGTTCTAAGCCGGCTTTAATTTCGGGTAGAGCTCGCGCTAGGCGTCTAGCGCTTTCTATTAAAATCAGAACGAAACTAACTTTTACCTATTACTGTAGTCGGAATTGAATCGGAATGATTACAGTAGTATAAAGAGTATCTCCGTTTTCCACAGAGGGAATAAATTTAGTATTAAGAACCGCTTGTTTTGCTGCCAAATCGCATTCGGAATCAAAACCTTTTTCAACGATAGCTCTTTCTACTTCCCCTTTCTTGTTGATAAACGCTCTTACGAAAACTCTTCCTTGTAATCCTTGATCCTTCGCACGGTCGGGATATTCGATTCTTCTTTGAAGTTCGATAATACCACCGAAAGGTTCCGGGGGAGTACTCGATTTGAAATAAAATGAGTCTTTATCTATAAAATCTTTTTCTCCCAGATATGTAGGGATAAAAGAGTAATGTCCGGTTTTCTTCATTCGATAAAAAACAGCCCAATTAAAAGAATATTTTCTTTTTAACAGCTCATCACTGAAGTTTTCCATTTCCCAAGAGGATATTTCTTTTCTCAAAGATCTGTCCAATTCTTCATTATCGGAATGAAGTGCCTTTAGATAATCGACCTTGCCTTCTTCATTAACATATATTCTATAAACAAAATCCATTGCTTTATTCTTTCCGGCGAAAGAGGCTTCAATATCTCTCAAAGAATTCAATATTTGTTTCATTGATTTGTTCTCAACGGGGAACTCTTTGAATTGTTCTATCATAATGAAAGGATATTCTATTTCAACGTCGACTGTTGCCATATCCTTGTTCTCCTTTTCAGAAGAGCAGCTAGCCATTAAAGCTAAAACAAATATGAATAATATTTTCTTTTTCATGATTGACCTCAAATTCGAGATTCTATAACTACTTCTTTGTCTATAGTGGCCTTAACTTCGGCGGCCGGGAGTGAGTTTTCCAATAATTGGATCCACTCTTTTTGTGTATTTATCTGTTGTACTTTAGTATTAAGTACTTCTTTGTATTCGGTTGTTTCTGTATAGAAGAAAAGAGAAACAATTAAAAGCAATGCCGCGAAAGAATAAGAGATAAAAGCGGGCATCCCGCGGCCGATAAAAAAACTTGTTTGTTTTTCATCCTCTTCGGTTAATGAGAAAAGGATCCTCTCTTCCAAAGAATCGGGGAAGTTCTCGATAGTTTCTTTGGTTGCCGCGTTTATCATATTCGAGCTTTTGAAATACTCTCTGGCTTCTTCGTTAAGAGAAAGTTCCGTAAAAAGTAGAGCTTCTTTCCCTTTTTCCAATTCTCCGTCGAGGTATTCATTAATCAATCTTTTTAATTCTTCTGTTCTCATTTTGAGTCCTTCCTAAAAATTATCGGAAAGAAGTTTTTTTTCCAGTCTCTTAATTAGTTTCTGTCTTGTCTTGAAGAGTCTGCTCTTGACAAGATTTTCGTCTATTTCCATTATTGCCGAGATCTCTTTGTAGGTCATTTCGGCATATTCTTTCAATAAATAAACTTCTCTTTGCTCCTCCGGGAGGAGCTCCAATTCATTAAGAATAATGTCCTTTAGTTCCTTCCGTTCGAATTCCCTTTGGATATCAAGAGACGAGTCGAGTTCAATATCTTCGATGTCGTAAGCGTAATACTCGCTTGTTCTAACTTTCTTTCTTCTCAAGTAAGTATAAATCTCGTTTCGCGCTGTCTTAAAAAGCCAGAAAGTAACACTGCTTTTTACCCTAATATCATTCAAGTTTTCAAAGAGCTTCAAAAAAACGTTCTGTACTATATCTTCGCAAACCATTCTATCCGAAAGCATTCGTAAAACATAGTTAAAGAGCTTTACTTTGTTTCGATTGTAGAGCAGTGTAAATTCAACAATATGTTTGGAAGATTTTTTCAATTCTCTTTCTCTTTATTACTACAGATGCACAACTCCGAGAAATGTTGCCGCCGGTAGGATTTTTTTATTAAAAAAAAGAAATTATATCAAATAATACGGAATAATAGGGAAAAAGAAGAGATTGCTCAAGAAGCGGATATAAAAAAGCCGGTCTTCCGAGAGAAAGTCCGGCAGTAAATACAAAATAATATGGCAGAATTTATTGACCGTCGCGTAGGAAACGTGGTTCTTCCAGTGTTAACATAACCGAAATACGATGGGAGGCCGGAAGAGTTTCCAATTCGGAACCGGTTTGGTTTGCATAAGTATAATCGATATTAAGTTTAGGAAGCTTAACTCCAGCTCCAACAGTAAATTGCTTTACATCGTTATATCCTCCACGAACAGCAACAATGTTTTTGAATTCGTATTCCAAACCGAAATGATGATCGAAACTAACAGGACCAATATTGAAATTGGAAGCGAACTTTCTGTTTTCGAATCGCATATCAAGATCAATTGCCGGAGTAATAGTTCCTCCGAGGAAATCAATTTTATAGGCGGCGCCTACTTTAACGGTCGGTGTCACCAACTCGTTACGTCCCTCGTCCCATGCAATAAGTGTGGTGGTAACGTCCATTATATTGGCGCCTAAAAATAATCTTTCAAAAGGCTGATAATAGGCTCCGATATCGAACCCAATACCTGTAGCGGTATATTCAGCCAATTCCCTGTAGATAATTTTAGCGTTAACACCCCAATAAAAATTATCCGCATGTCTTTTCGCGAAAGTAAGATAGAAAACCCAGTCGGAATTACTGAATTCTTTTATTTTACTTTTGTCAAAAATACCGTTCGGATCGTTTATGTCAGTAAGAATTTGTCCTGTTTGTTTATCGACCCATGCTTCTCTGGTATCGGGGATTCCGTCAACACTTAATCGAATTGCGCTAATACCAAAACTCATATCGTTTTTATATGGAATTGCAACTGCGGCATAATTGTAATTGACCAAATCGCCGAAGTGTTCCTCATGCATTAACGCTCCTTGCGGGTAATTTATTTTCGCAAGACCCGCAGGGTTCCAATAACCGGCAGTTACGTCGTTCACCAAAGCAACTTGAGCAGATCCCATTCCGAGGGCTCTTCCACCGACACCTATTGACATAAATTCACCGGCATATTTACCTACTACGGTTTGCGCAAATAATCCGCCGGAAATAAAAAACATGGTAACAAATGATATAAAAGACTTTCTAAGCATGCGTAATTACCGTTACTTAAGATTGATTTATTTGATCTTGAAAATTGGGAAAAGAGTCGTGAAAGTCAAGTGCAAATTTAGAGAAGCCCCGGCCAAAAGAGCCGGGGTAATAATTTATTTTATTTCAATAAGGGAAGCGTCATAGTCTTCTACGTTCTTAAATCCGAGTAGATTAAGAATTGTTCCGGCAATATTGGTCAAACCTGGGTTTGTAACATCAGCCATTTTGTATTCGTTTTCGAATTTAGGATCGTAAATTACAAAAGGAACAGGGTTTAGGGTGTGAGCTGTTTTTACATCCTTTTTCCCTTTCTTTATAGTAAACATTTCGTCGGCGTTTCCGTGATCTGCAGTAACAACAAGAACACCGTCAAGTTCTTCGATAACTTCCATAAGTTTTCCGAGACCTTGATCAACTGCTTCAACAGCTTCGATAGCAGCTTCCATTATTCCCGTATGACCAACCATATCACCATTAGCGTAATTAACTCTACCGAAACGATATTTTCCTGATTTCAAAAGCTCAACAACTTTTTCAGTGATTTCATCGGCTTTCATTCTCGGAGCCTGATCGAAAGGAATTTTGTCCGAAGGAATTTCTACGTAAGTTTCCAAAGCTTCATTGATATATCCGGATTTATTACCGTTCCAGAAATATGTTACGTGCCCGAATTTTTGTGTTTCGGAGATAGCAAAAGAAGTAACACCGGCAGCGCAAATATATTCGCTTACAGGTCTTTCGATTGCCGGAGGTTGAACGAGATAATTAGAAGGAATGTGCTGGTCGCCGTCATATTCCATCATACCTGCGTAATATACTTCGGGAATTCTAACTCTATCGAATTTATCCAAATCTTTTTCCTGGAAGGCTCTTGAGATTTCAATAGCTCTATCGCCACGGAAGTTGAAGAATACTACGGAATCTCCGTCTTCAATAGTGCCGACCGGTTTTTCGTTTTCATCTACAACAACGAAAGATTCCATATACTGATCAGTCATTTTAGGATCTTCGTCATACATAGTTTGAACCGCTTCTGCAGCAGATTTGAATTTTCTTGTATCACCGAGAACATGAGCTTTCCATCCTCTTTCAACGATAGTCCAATCAGCTTCGTAACGATCCATTGTCGTGATCATTCTACCACCACCGGAAGCTATTTTATAATCAACTCCATCAGCGTTAAGTTTAGCAAGTTTTTCTTCCATAGGATTGATATAATCGAGGGCTGTTTTTTCACCGACGTCTCTACCGTCGAGAAGAATATGTAGTCTAAGTTTCTTAACGCCTTCTTTAACACACTGATCAATCATAGCGTTAATGTGATTGATGTGAGAATGAACATTCCCGTCGGAGAATAATCCAAGTAAATGAACAGTTCCGTTTTCTTTTCCGGCAGCAGTAACATTTGCCCATTGTTCCGTTTCGAAAATAGCGCCGGAAGCAATTGATTCGTTAACTAACTTAGCGCCTTGAGAGAATACTCTTCCTCCCCCAATAGCGTTGTGTCCAACTTCACTGTTTCCCATATCGTCTTCAGATGGTAATCCGACAGCCGGACCGTGAGCTTTTAATTTATTTTGTAAAGGTAATTGAAGCAATTTATCAAGGTTAGGAGTTTTAGCCAAATAAACTGCGTCACTTTCGTCTCGCTTACCGAATCCAACTCCATCCATTACCACGAACAGAACCGGCCCTTTTCTTCCGCTGAAGTTATCCAGCTTCTCTAATTTCAAGTCCATTCTTACCTCTGTCTTATTTTTCGGTTTATTCAAAAATATTAACCGCAAATATACCACCAAGTAAATCGTTTATCAATTTGCGGGGATTAAATCTAAGTTAACAGTAATATGTCGAACAGTTTTCATTCGAATAAAATTTCAATTATCTTTGCCAATAAAAACGGAGAGAAAATGAATAACGAGCTTCTTTATCATTTTTTTAGTGATGACGATTTCTTGAGGATTTCTTCTAAGATCAGTGATATGGAAAAAATTACCGCGGGGGAAATAAGAGTAGCATTGAAGGAGAAAAAGCCTTTGATGAAGAAAAAGTTATCGGTAGGAGAATTGGCGGCCGAAGAGTTTTATCAGCTAGGAATGCATGAAACAAGGGATAAGACGGGAATCTTGATATATCTTTTGCTACATGAGAGAGAATTTCACATTTTGGCTGACGAAGGAATTAATGAAAAAGTGGATCAGAGTGTTTGGGATGAAATTCGGGATGAGATTATGACTGAATTTAAGAAAGGTCGTTTTTGTGCCGGTGTTGTTCAAGGAATTGAAAGAGTAGGAAATATACTCGGTGAGCATTTCCCAATAAAACCTGATGATGAAAATGAGCTTTCCAATAAGGTAGTTCTTTAATAAGGGTAAAAATTATTCTCCCGTTATTTAATAGGAACAGATGTCTTATTAACTATGTTTCAAAGTTCATGAAACAGACAAGAAGAAAATTTTTGCGAAACGGATTATTGGCTTCGATTGCTACCTTTATATTCCCTGGGGTAATAAAGGGGGAAGACGCATCTGCTACGAGTCCATTGAATTACAAACCGATTCCGGAAGAATGGAGTGAGGAAGAGGTTTCCATTTCATGGATCGGGCATTCGACAATGCTGATTAATTTCTATGGAACGTGGATACTTACGGATCCCGTAATGATGGATCGTGTCGGTCTCTATTTCTTCGGCACAAGTATAGGACCTTCAAGACTTACTCCGCCGGCTCTTTCAATTGATGAATTGCCTAAACCGGATGTAGTTTTATTGTCTCACGCACACATGGATCATACCGATTTGCCAACGCTTGAAAGAATTACCGAAAGATTCCCGAATCAAATTGAGCTTGTTTGCGCATTTCTAACAAGTGATGTAACCGAAGATTTGCCATGGAAATCGATTACTATTCTTGATTGGGGAATGAAAGGCTTTGTTAAGGATATTAAATTAACAGCTTTGGAGGTTGATCATTTCGGTTGGCGATATCCGTGGGAAAAAGACAGATCAAGGGGATTTTTCAAAGAGGGAAGAAGTTATAATGCTTACCTTTTGGAGAAAAACGGCACCAAAATATTATTCGGTGGAGATACCAGGAATACCGACAAATTGAAAATTCTCGGTAAGGAAGGAATTGATATTGCTATGATGCCAATTGGAGCTTACAATCCGTGGAAAATGGCTCATTGTAATCCCGAAGAAGCTCTTAGAATGGCTGATGAAATAAATACCAAATATTTTATTCCTATGCATACAAAGACTTTCAAGCAAGGGAGCGAGCCTTTTGAAGAACCGATTGAGTGGATGAAGAATTCTGCGAGTAATTATAATATAAAAATCGGCTTGGAAGAGATCGGCGAAACATTTAGAATGTCTAACGGGAAGAGATTGATTTCCGATGAAGAGCTGGAAGAAGAACTCCGGAAATTATCAAGATAAGCCCGACAATAGATGATATTAAAAGTCGCTCTCCTAAAACCAACGTAATAAATACCAATGAGAAGAAAGGAGTAAGATAGGCAAGCAACGAAGTTTTTCCTTTGTCCTTGCTTAGTTCAAGGCCTTTCATCCAAAGAAGGAATGTTATTCCCATTTCAAATATTCCGATATAAGCTGGTCCGAGAAGCGAATGCAAACTATTCACATTGAATGTATCGTAAAAGAATACATAGATAGCCGAGTAGATTGTCCCAAAGAAGAATCCTGCGAATAGCTTTTCTGTTGCGGAGCGCTTATCGAGCATATTCATTGTCCAATATGTTGCCCAGATAAATGAGCTACCGAATGCAAGAGAGACTCCTAGAATATTACCAAATTTGAGAGCCGCTATCTCTCCTCTGGTTGCAATTGTGAAGACTCCGAGAAAAGCCAATAATAAACCGAAGTAAACTGATTTTGATATTTTTTGTTTGAGGAATATGGCAGAAAATAATGTAATAATAATCGGCCAAGTAAAATTAAGAGGCTGAGCTTCCTGTGCAGGTAAAAGACTGTATGCCTTGAATAGGACAAGATAATATAGGAACGGATTAGCAAGTCCCAAAAGTATGTTTCTAAATAAATTTCTTTTGGAAAAAATATTTGCCAATTTCTTTTTCGAGTTGAAAAATAAGAATAAGAAAAGTATTATAGCGCTCGTTGCTGAGGAATAGAATAACAAAGTAGCGTAACTCATTTCATTGAGAGAGAGTTTGAAAGCAGTTGCGACTGTAGACCAAAAGAGAACTGCTCCAAGTGAAAACAGAAGAGATTTATGAGAATTCGATAGTTCCAATCATTCCTCAGTATCGTAATAATTATGAAATGAATATACGAAATAATGTGGCGTAATAGTTAAGATGGATGATGAGTTAGTTTTTAGAAAAGAAGATTTATTGAAGCCGGAGAATATGGTTCGGTTATACGCCAACGGTGCGTTTCCAATGGCTGACGAAACCGGTGAGCTGGAATGGTACCAGCCTGAGATCAGAACCATTATTCCTTTGGATAATTATAACTTTCCCAGATCTCTCCGAAAGTTCATGGAAAAATCCGATTTTGAGTATCGCTACGATTTTGATACACTCCGCATAGTAAAAGAGTGTGCCAATAGAGATGAGACATGGATTTCGGATGAATTAATAGAAGCATACAAAGGATTACAAAAGCACGGATATCTCCATTCCGTTGAGGTATATCAAAACGGTGAGCTTGTCGGAGGGCTTTACGGAGTAGCATTTCGAGGAGCTTTCTTTGGAGAGTCAATGTTTTCTAAAGTATCCCAAGCTTCGAAATCCGCATTGATAAAGCTTATTGAAAAACTGAATGAAAGAAAGTATACGTTACTTGACGTACAGTTCCAAACCGAACATTTGGAGATGTTTGGGGCTATTGAGATTCCGTTCGATAATTTTACCGATAAATTAATCGATGCTTATCAAGTAGCCCCGAATTTTATCGATTAAAGATTCTCGAGTTCGACACGAACCTTTTTAGGAAGACTCATTACAATCAAATCATACGAATGATCAATGAGCTCAAGGATAAAATCATCTTTAAGTGATCCGGTGATTTCAACTGTATTCCAGTGTTTTTTACTCATGTGATATCCGGGAAGAATTTCCTTATGCCTTTCTCTTAATTCGATTGCTCTTTCCGGATCGCACTTTAAATTCAGACTAACCGGATTATCAACATCGGTTAAACAAAACATTTTAGTCATCACTTTAAATACCAGAGTTGATTCGTCAAAAGGGAAAGATTCCGTAACACCCTTTTTTGCCAAACAATATTCGCGAATTTTTTCCAAATCAATCATGTTATGAATCCTATTATTACTGAAACTTACTACAAAGTTATAATGCTTTGTAAAATAGTTGTAAAAAATCGGTAATTTTGTCGGGAAAAGAAAATACAACTACAAAAATGGACTACTTTTTTGAAACATTTAAACTATTTTGGTGTATTAGATTCTGCAGATAATATAAAAAAGATGGTAACTTTTATGAAGAAAACTCTATTCGCGCTATTATTTATTGCTGTTGTTGTTAGTTGTAATGCGCAAGATCCCAAAGAATTGGCTGAACAGAATGGTAAAATAGATTCTACACTTGTTGTTCAACCCGAGGGGATGCATCCGAAGATTGATTTGGTAGTGATGGGACTATTGAACAGATATCATTATAAAAAGACAGATTTGAACGACTCTTTATCTTCGGTAATTTATGATAATTTTGTCAAGTCTCTCGATTTTAATAAACTTTATTTCCTTCAGTCTGATATTGATGAATTCGAAATGCATCGAGATAAGATGGATGACTATTTGAAGACGGGGCAACTCAAAATTGCTTATGACATCTTCAATAGATTTAAAACAAGAATGAGTGATCGAATCAAATATATTAACAAGCGACTCGAGACCGAATTCGATTATACGATAGATGAGTTCTATATTCCAGACAGAGAGAAAGCCGAATGGGCGAAAACAAATAGCGAGCTTGATGAGATTTGGAGAAAGAGATTAAAGAGTGATGCTTTGAATAAGGCTCTCTCCAAAGAAGAGTGGGAGAAGATATCAAAGACTTTGTTGAAGCGTTATCATGATTTTCACAAGATCATTTTGCAATATAAATCGGAAGAAGTATTTCAGTTATATCTTAACGCCTTTACAGAGGCAATAGATCCGCATACAAGTTATTTTTCTCCGATAACTTCGGAAAACTTTGATATATCAATGAAGCTTTCTCTTGAAGGGATTGGAGCGCAACTCAGAACAATAGATGATTATACCACAATAGTCAGAATTATTCCCGGTGGCCCTGCGGCAAAAAGTGAAAACCTTTTTGAGGATGATAGAATTGTTGCTGTTGGTCAGGGAGAAGATGGTGAAATGATAGATGTTGTCGGTTGGAGAATTGATGACGTTGTTCAACTTATTCGTGGGAAGAAAGGTACTCTTGTTAGATTAGCGATTTTGCGTAAAGATGATACTCCGGATATGCCAACCGAAGAAATTCAACTGGTAAGGGATAAAATCAAACTGGAGGAACAAGCCTCTTCTTCGGAAATAATTGATATCGAGCAAGGGGGAAAGACGGTACGTTTGGGTGTTATTGACATTCCTACTTTCTACATTGATTTTGAAGCGCAGAGAAAGGGAGACCCCGATTACAAAAGTACAACTCGGGACGTAAGAAAACTGATTGCCGAGTTGCAAGAAAAGAAAGTTGACGGGATAGTTATTGATTTGAGAAACAATGGTGGCGGAGCTCTTCAAGAAGCTATTGAATTGACGGGATTATTTATTAAGTACGGCCCTGTAGTACAGATAAGAAATAGTAACGGCTATATTGAAGAAGGGAAAGATCCTGATCCGGCACTTGTTTATGACGGGCCGTTAGCTGTAATGATAAATAGATATAGTGCTTCGGCATCAGAGATTTTTTCCGGCGCTATTCAAGATTACGGAAGAGGTCTCATTATTGGCGAGCAAACTTTCGGAAAGGGAACAGTCCAAAACTTAATAGACTTGAACCGATTCATCCTTTCCAAAGACAAAAAGTTGGGAAGAGTGAAACTGACTATTTCCAAATTCTACAGAGTTACCGGAAGCAGTACTCAGAAATTGGGAGTTATTCCTGACATAGAATTTCCTTCTTTACCAAGAGATGATTTCGGTGAAGCGGCTCGTCCAAGCGCGTTGAAATGGGATCAGATTCAAGCTGCCGATTTTATTCCTTACGGAGATCTTTCTTCTTACATCCCTGAATTAAGGAAAAGCCACGAAGAAAGAATTGCCCATAATATGGAATTCCAATTTATCAAAGAGGATATTGAAGAGTACCTTGATAGAAAAGAGAAGAAAACTTTCTCATTAAATATCGAGAAGCGAAAAGCCGAGCGAGAAAAAAACAAAGCAAAGAAAGATGAAAGAGAAGCTAAACGAAATGAGCAAGCTACCCTGAAGCTTAAAGATAAAAAGGAAGTTGAAACCGGTGAAGATAAAGAGATTGATGATCCTTATCTTCAAGAAGGTGGACACATTCTTGCCGAAATGATATTGAAATCCGTCGGATAAATTACTAAGGGAGTCATAATGACTCCCTTTCTTTTTTGTCGGAAAACTCATTCTTTGCTTACGGTTATTTCCCATGTTGCCTACATATTTCCCCACTCTTCTATTATTCGAAACAATTCCTTCATTATATTGTGCTCTGAATCAACTATATAAAAAATTATGACAATGGTGTATTGTTTGCTAGTCCAAAAAAGTTTAAATTGTATCTCTAATCGGGTACTCCGATTATTAAATGAGGGAATAATATCATTTGTGATATTATAAGACGCTATTTTTATATGATATGGATACATGAGTGTGGAGTTCGTAGGGCAAATTCGCATTCATTTTATGGTTTTATGAGGGTATACCGCTTAGCGGAGATTATTTCTTTCCCGGATACTATTAGATACGACAGATAAGTTATTTACTGTACTCTACCTACTGTAATCGAATAATAACATAATAAACTAATAACAAATACCAGGAGGGTAAATCATGTTTGATCGGTATGTCAAACGTATTTTGGTGTTGCTATTCTGTTTTTTTTCTGTCAATAGCTACGCGCAAACAAACGTCAGCGGGTATATTGAGTCCGACGCTACTTGGACTCTAGCGAATAGCCCTTACGTTCTTACGGGGACTGTAACTATTCGGAAGAATACTACCTTGACGATTGAGGACGGGGTTGAGGTTCAATTCAATTCCGGATATTATCTTTACATAGGCGATTATTATAGCGCAAATACCGCTAAGTTGATTGCCAACAATGTTACATTCAGAGGAACCGGTTCTAGTAGCGGTGTTGTTAAAATGCATAAGAACGGTGATTCTTCCTCTTCCATAACAAATTCTATTTTCAGAAACAGTTATCTTAATATCAGTGAGAATAGCATGACCGCGACTTCTTGTTCTTTTGATAGCGCAAGATATGCTGTTTATTATGAGAACGGAGGATCAGCTGATATTACAGGTATTTCGATCGGGAATGATATCCAATATCCCGGCATTTATTATACAGGTAATATTTCTACTAACTTTTCTTTGCAAAACTATACTCCTTCTGTTACTCATTATTTCGGATCTGTCTCAGTTCGCAAGGGGGCTACTTTAACAGTACCAAGAGGATCTGTTATTAAACAGAGTAGCTCCTTAAGTGTATATGAAGGTTCCAATCTTATCATTGAGCCTGAAACAGAGATTGATGTATATAGCTTCTATATTGGATCAAGCGCTACAAGCACCGGAACTATGGTTGCCGATAGTGTTTTGTTTAGAAGTTTTTCAACTTATCCTACATTAATTAGGTTTGCGGAAAATTCCGTTTCTACGATTAATAACTCAGTTTTCGATCAAGTAGCTTTCTATTACCGTCATGCGACATCTAACTTGACTAACTGTTCGATTGATAGTGTCGATTATCCTATTGAATTGGATGGGAACTCGAATATGACAGTTTCTAATCTTACTCTTGGAACAGAGGTAAGATATCCGGGTACCCGATATTACGGTTATTATAAGGAAGATTATTCCTTAACTGATTATGGTACCAATTGGAATCACTATTTGGGTATGACAGTAAGAAACGGTAGTACATTTACAATCCCTGCTAACAAAAATGTTTTTGTTAATGGTACTGTAAGCATCGAGGATAGTTCGGCATTGGTTTTCGAAGATGGTGCCGAAGTGGATTTTACAAGGTCAACTTCAATTAGCATCGGAAATGGAACTACAAGTAAGGCTTCTGTTTCAGGAAATAATCTGAACATTTTATGCTCTTATTCTTATGATTCTTTTTTCGACTTTCATGCCAATTCCACAAATAATCTTACAAATACCACTTTTGATAATGTATCGCTAAGATTTTTTAACGCGGGAGGAATATTTACAAATTCTACAATAGATAACGTTGATTATCCCTTTAGTTTTACCGGAACATGTAATCCCGACTTAGATGGGGTAACTTTAGGAAGTAACATTAAATATCCCGGAATAAAACTATCGGGTAACTTTGATACTGACTTTACCCCTACAAATTATACGGCAGGATATCCTTACTACATTTACAGTTGTAATGTTAGAAAAGGGGCTACATTTACAATGCCTGCGAATCTTGAGATTGAATTAAAAGGTGGGTTTGCTTTTCAAGATAGTTCCTCACTGGTAATGGAGCAGGGAAGTAAGCTCTATTCGGTAAATACATATTATTCGATTAATATCGGATCAGCATATGGAGGCCCTGCTAAATTAATTGCCAATGGTGCCGAAATTAGCACAAATTACACCAGTGACGGAACGATTAGTTTCGTTAATGGCGCTCAAGGAACCTTTAATAATTGTGTTATCGATGGATATTTGGTCGATATTGACGGCTCCCATGTTGATTTCAACAATTCCTCGGTTGATAACACAGAATATGCTTTTTCAATAGATAGTAAAGGGACATTTTCTACTACAAATATGACCTGGGGCAATAACATTAAATATATGGGATTCCGCTTGATGAGTTATTTCGACGAAGATTATACTCTTCAAGATTTCGGTTCAGGTCTGGATATGTTTCTTTATGGTCTCTATATCAGAAATGGCTCGAATTTTACAATTCCCAGAGGTATTAATGTTAATGTAACCGGTGTTATAGAGGTAAACACAGGGGCTACTCTTATCATTGAGCCGGAAGTTAATTTTCATTGGGTTAGAGATTCCAGAATTACAGTGGGAAGTTCCTACAATAATGGCTTCATAAATGTTGATTCGGTCAACTTTACCAACGAAAGCAACTATGATAGTTATGTTTATTTCCATCGCCAAGGGACCGGATATATTAAGAACAGTAAATTGATGAATGTTTGTCTCGATTTCTACGGTAGTACGGTCGATACTCCAATTGTTGAGAATTCTGTAATTGCCGAATGTAATAGAGGTGTGAGAATTCAAAGCGGAGCTTATCCTAGTATTACCAATTGTGATTTCGTGGTTAATAAAGTTGCCTTGAGAAACGAAGACGCAACCCAATTTAACGCTCCTAACAACTATTGGGGGCATTCTAGCGGACCAAGACATTCAACTAATCCAACAGGAATCGGGCAAGTTATTGAAGGGGATGTGAACTTTACTCCTTTTGCTACAGCTCCTATTACCGGAGAAGTCGATCTTATTCCTCTTCAAAATACTTATTCCTTCGGTACATTGGAAGTAGGGGATTATAAAAATGATACTCTCTATATAGTGAACAGAGGGTCATTCTATGGTGGCATTTTGGATGTAACTGCCGATAGTCCCTCTTTCAGAATAGTTGAGGATGAAGATATATGGATAGCCCCGGGTGATACCGGTATGGTTACACTTCGCTTTGCCCCGAATACAGGCGGAACTTTCTCCGGTAAATTATATCTTCATACAAACGACAAAAACAATCCTACCATTGATATCAATATGAGTGGTAACGGAACCGGTATTATGACTGCTTCCGAGGATACTCTCGATTTCGGCAGGGTGAAATTCAAAAGATATGTTACAAGAGAATTATGGGTCAAGAACGATAGCCAGGTAAGCTATTATGTAGATTCATTGATTATCTCCGGCGATTCTTACTCTGTATCTTGGGGAAATGCTAAAAAGGTCAAAAAGTTCGATGATTTTGCCAAAGCCAGAAACAGTGGCGCAATTCCTAAAAAAGAGAGATCAAATAAGCTAAGCAGCTTTTATATCTATGCCGGCGACTCAATAAGAATAGCTGTTACTTATCGACCTCGGGTTTTCGACCGTGAGGATGCCGAACTTAGAATTCACTATCGCAATTTCGGTATCGAGAATGTTACCTTATTGGCCGAAGGTTATGCAGATCCTTTGGATGTACAGATAACTTCTTTCAACTATCAGGCTTTCCCGTTTATCTATATGAATGCAGTAGTTGATACGTTCGGTTTCGGTTTCGATCAACTCGTCCAAAAGGATTTTCAAGTATATGAAAATGGCCTTTTGCAGACAGATTACTTCGAAGTGATTCCTCCCGGACAAGGTGGCGGTACACGTTTGACGGATATTATCTTCATTATGGATAATAGTGGTAGTATGAGCGAAGAACAAGCCGCGGTTAGAGATAATGTTAGTGATTTCGTTACTAATCTCGCCGGATCTGGTGTTAATTTCGCTTTGGGATTGTGTCGCTACGGCGCTTCGGCTAACAGTGGTAATCCTATCTACGAAGATAATGGAAATCTTACATCGGACGCTGATTATTTTAAGAATAATGTTTGGGCAAGAAATCAAATTAGTGGTGGTCACGAACCAGGATATCGTTCAATCGAGCAATCGGCTACCGAATTTAACTTCCGTCCCGGTTCTCAGAAGATCTTTATCATTATCACAGATGAAACTCCCGATCAGGATGATGTAACCGTAGAAGATGCTATTAATACTTGCCTGAGTGGCTCTATTACCCTTTTTGCTCTGACGGAAAAAGATCTTTACGAAGATTTTTACCCGATCACTCAAGTAACAAACGGTCAGGTTTTTGATATCTATTCCGATTTCAGCGACATTCTCGATTACATTTCCACTCTGGTTTCGAACAATTATGTTGTTAAGTATAAAACAACCAATTCGGAAATGGACGGAACATTAAGAGAAGTTGTTCTGAGAGCAAACTATAGTGTCAATACCGCAAGCGATACCGTTTATTACAACGCTAACTCGATTCCGGTTATTACCCGGCTCGATACTACCATAGCGATTGAGGAAAAACCTATAGCGCAAGGTTCACCCGTTACTATTAGCGCAACTATTGTTGACAATATAGAACCTTACGTGCAGAGCGCGAAAGTCTTCTATAAGAACTCGAAAGACTCAATCTACAAATCGGTTAATATGACTACAAGCGGTAATGATATCTATACTGCTGATATACCGGGTGTTGACGTTCAAGAGCCCGGGCTTGATTACTATATTACCGCGACCGACGGATTACAAGCTTCAACTTCTCCGAAAACTAATCCGGCTGCAAGTCCTTATCAGATAGCTGTGTTGCCTAACGTTGCGCCTACTCTTATTCACACTCCGGTTGAGTATGTTGCTTTCGGTAATTCTCTCGAAATCTCCGCTCTTATGAGAGATAGCACTAATAATCTTACCGAAACAAAGTTATTTGTAAGAAAAGTTGGCCAGCTTGTTTATAGTGAAGTCAATATGACTCTTACATCTACTCCGGATGTTTATAATGTTACTATTCCTGCCAATGAAATAACTCTTGATGATATAGAGTATTATCTGAAAGCAACCGATGATTTCGGTATCAGCTCTTACGCAGGTAGAAAAGATAAACCTTATCGTGTAAGAATAATTGAAGCTGAGCTCAACGCGACTGTTGGTCCTCTAACCGGTGGTCCGCAAATAGATACTGTTGCTATTCCTACGAATGGTATTGGTTACTATTATCTCGATTTTGTTTCTTCAGCTAAAAACATAACCAAAAATCAGATCTTCTATATTGATGGTATGCAAGGTGGCAAAGAAGTTAACGTAAAAGCCATGTTCCTTGCGGATAATGTATTACGTGTAGAGTTTGCCAATACATATTCCGATGGAGAAGTAAATCTTTCTAAGGATATCTTCTATAACGATACCCTTTTCCATGCTACACCTGAAAATTTCGCAATTCAGTTGAAGAAAGTTTCTCCGAAATATCATCATTCATATAATGTTCTTGCTTCAAGAAGCGCTGGACTCGAAGGATATGTTGGCCCGATTAAGACTGCCGATGTTAATCTCGAAGCAGCCAAGAACTCAATTAAAGGTAACGGTAGCGTAGGCGTCACTGTCGATGTTGATCAAAACTATGTTACTACCCTTGATCGTCGTTTCGAATATGCTGTTAAAGACGGAGCGCAATCTCCTCCTCTCGTTTTCCCTGTTGGTGAAGCATATGTAGGAGTAAAAGGGGAAGTCTTCGCTAAGAAACTGGTAGGACAAACTATCAGATTCGACAATGAAAACCTCAACGAAATAGACAGAAGTACTCTTGAAGCTACTTTCTTACTTGAGTCTTTCTCCATGGGTGGAGCTCATCTTTCTCCGATAATGGGGCCTGTTCTCAAGGCGCTCCAAATGAAAGCTGCTACTATTTCTAATGTCAATGACATCATTGATAGCTCAATGGTATCTAACTATTGGGGATTAGGTATTGAAGGAACTATTAACGAAGGATATACCGGTTCATGTAACGGTATTACATTCCGCGCAAATGAAATTACTCAAGGATTTGCAGGTATTGTTAAGGTTGCTCAGGATTACCGGGAAAGAGGCATGATGAGAAGCGTTAAAGCCGATACTTTCGGTTATCATGTTGACCTTACTCAGTCCTTTGCCGCAACAATGAGCGGGTTCGATTACGGCCTTCAATACAATGACGGCGTTCTTCTTAACTCCGGTAACTTCGGTTTGTTTGATAACGGAGTTAGTGGGTCCTTCTCCGTAATTGCAGAGTTGGATAAAGATAAAAAAGCCAAGGGATTGAAAGCGGTTATTACCGGTGGCGGTTCGGCGGCTTTCGAAGAAGAAAACCAATATACTTATTACTCAACGGTTATTTCTGTTCCCGAAGATTATCTTGCCGGAATTGCAACGGGAAATAGTTATTTAGCCGGTTTATTAGGCGCGCAGAAAACTATTCCTCTCGGAACAGCGGCGCTTCCTCAGGCTGTTAATGATATTAGAGCATTATATCCGTTAATTACAAATGCTCCTATCTCAATGCAAACCTTAGAGAAAAAGGAATCTGCCAATACTTATGTTATCTCTTCCGATTTCGACAAAATATTTAGTTCAAATTTCGGAATATCTTTCGGTGTTTCAACCGTATACACATCCGGATTAACATATCCTAAGAAAAATACTCTGGTATTTAAGAATGGAGAGAACTATTTAATAAATTCCGCCAACTACTACGATGGAATGAATGAGTTCTCTTTCAATGCTTATCTTAATGATATCCTTAATGCTTCTGTCCCTTATACCGGTGTTCAATTCGAAAGTCTTATTGATATAGAAGAGCAGGAAGTTAACCTAAATGATTCCTATTTCGTTCAAGCTATAACCCCGACCGGAGCCCCTCTGGGTTCAGTCAGCGGTATTGCTCCTATGATGGGAACTATTATGGTTACCCGCTTTGACCCTGCTACTCCGAGAATAGTTCAGAACAATGCTTTTGAGGAACCTGTACTCAGAAACGCGTACATCTCCGATAAAGTTATGGTTCGAATCAAAGGAACCGATAGAGTAAAAGATGCCGGTTCTGTTATGGCTGCCTTCGGCGAAACAATGAATGTTAGTTTTGTAGCTTCGGGTAAAAATACTCCGGAAGATACTCTGCAAAACGCTTTCGCTCTTAAGATGGTTGTCAGAGAAGCTGCTCTTGTTAAAGCCGGCTTTGTTAAAGAGGACAAAGCGGATGTTAATTTATTCTATTTCGATGATGATTATCAGGAATGGATTAGAGTTGGCGGTTCCTTCTCTAACGATACTTTAGTCGCTTCCGTAAGAGATCTCGGAACTTATTCTCTAGGTATCGAGATATTTACCGACAACGATCAAAAAGCTCCGCAAGTTGTTGAGTTCGGTCAGAAAGCCGATTCCACAATCAGCGCTTATCCTATGCTATATGCTCAAGTTAAGGATAATAAGTTCGGTTCCGGTGTTAATCTTGCCAAAACCTATATGATTCTCGAAGGTGACACCCTTGATTTCGCTTATAATCCCGAAGATTATAAGATAATCTACCAGCTTTCCGAGGCTGATAGCTTGAAAAAGCAGGATGTTAATGTTGTTGTTCATGTAGAAGACTTTGCCGGAAACAAAACCGAAAACGAGTATAATATTACCGTTACCGGAGTTGAAGAGGAAGAAATGATTCCTATGCAATATGCTCTCGAGCAAAACTATCCTAATCCTTTTAATCCTACAACTACAATAAAAGTAGCTGTTCCTAAGAAGGGTAAGGTTACCATTAAGATCTACGACGCTATAGGTCGTTTGATCAAGACTCTTAATAAGAGCGTTCTTAATCCGGGATATCATGAATTTATCTGGAACGGTATTAATAACAACGGATTTAAGGTTTCGAGCGGTGTTTATTTCTACCAAATGAAAGCCAATAAATTCAATGTTGTTAAAAAGATGATCTTACTTAAGTAAGAAATAAAGAAACACCTCAATGTTATTATTAGCCGCGGTTTATCCGCGGCTTTTATTTTATGTGCTGTCATTAAGATAGAATTTTTCCCCTTTGTATTTCTCATGGTTAGCAATCATTTACTTTTAGAAATAGTAGTAAGTGGTTAGGGAGTAGCTGTTTTTGTGTTCGGTGTGGTCTTCTCTCTTTTTCCTAATGATTTTGGGAAGGTTGTAGCCCCTCTTCTTTTCCGGATTATCGGCAAAAACAAGCTTGCCAATAGTGCTAAGTCTCTTGATGAATTCCCAAATAGTATTCATGTATTGGATTCTTGTTTCCGTAAGAAGCAATCTGCGAGAGATGAGGTTCGATTTTGCCAAGGATAAGCCGTGGAGCATTTCTATGGAATTCCGTAATTCATTATAGAAAACTTCGTTGTAACCGGAAGCGGCTAATTGCTCCCTGTAATTGATAGTATTCTCCCGGAAGGAATCGAGACTTTTAATAAACTCATCTTCCTTTCTTCTGTATTGTCTGATACTTCTTATTCCGAATGAAGAAATTATTCCTCTATTATTAGGGAAAGCTTTTTTGATAAAGTATTCGGCAAAGAGAACCAAGTCGTAACATTTTTTCATCCTTTCTTTTAAGTCGTTGGTCCCCTGAGCTATCTCTTTTCTGAATATTTTATCCTCGGGGATCTGCATCGCTAGTGCTATGGTCTCTTGTTTCTCTAAGAGCCAATTCGGAGTAATATCTTTATCGAAATCAGACAAATAGTGAATGTCCTCCCCGGCCATTTTAAGGAAATATTCCGCTTTTAATAACAGTTTTCCGTCCGGGATAGTATATAGTCTTTTGGTTCTTCTGTTCCTTTCCATATTCTTGAATGACTACTATTTGTAAGTAATTCTCTTTGGTAATTATACTCTTCTTATAACATAACAGTTCACTTACAAAGTGAGTTCAAAACAATAATATTCGATTATTTTGAACCTCTTCCAGGGATATATGATCGAGGCTTTAACATAGATGGGAATCTGAGAAGGTTAGTCGGATCAAGAACTATCATAAAAGAATATTTGAACAATTATGATAAAGAAGAGCGAGAGTTTGTCGGAAAATAATACAATATAGATGCTTAAGAATATGATTATGGCGAAGAAATATACAATTCAGATATAGTATTTCATACCACAGAAGAAAAATATCCAAAACCAGTAATTAAAAATCCAAACACAGTTATAGAATTCCCAAAAGAAATTCTATAACTCCAATGGATTTAATTGTAAGAAGACAATGAATCTAATATTTCACCATATGAGATATGTAACCTTTGAGTGGATAGTCAATTAATAAGTCCTATTATCACTCGGCACCCTTGCGTCTATTTATTTTAAATCTTAACTTAAGTTTACCATTAAAAAATAATGGAATAAAACAAAAGGAATTGGTTTCATCAGATCCCTTTCCTTCTTCAAATAGTGTAATCGCCTTTGTGTTTAGCTAATTATCTTATTTATATATATTTAATAAGAGGTTCGTATGCAAGCGGACATGCATTACTACGCGACTTACGCTATTGCCAGAGCAGCAGGGTTTGTTGCCGAAGACGCTGAAATAATTGCCTATTCATGCCAATATGTTGATGATTCCACAACAAACGATTCCCAAGAAAATAAAGATGGTGGATTAGTCTATTGCACCGCTACCGCTCATCATCCTCAACAAGTTATAGTTAATAAAATAATCGACTCAACCGAGCAGAGAAGAGTCTGGGTTCCATTTCATTTTTTCCCCGGGAACCGGGGGGAAACCTTATCCGAGAGAATGCTTTGCCGAAAGAATAGCTCGCTAGTCAGAGAGATGTTCGAGAATCATATTAGCAAGGCAATCGATAAAGAATATGGTTTGGAACTTATCGGAATAGCTTCACACGTTTTCGAAGATACTTTTTCGCATTACGGATTTTCGGGCTTTAGCTCCAGGGAAAACAAGGTAATCGGAGATTCATTTGAGTTTCTCGGCAATTATCAGGAAGATGTTCTCTCATATCTCAAGACAAGACACAGTATTTTTATCGATAGATTCATGCCCGAGTTTATCATGAAAAACTGGAGAAAGCTTGCCAGCGATGCAGGGGAGGAAAGTTGCGGAGCTTTGGGGCATGGTGCCGTAGGAACATATCCCGATCGCCCCTTTTTAAACTGGAAATTCAATTACGAATTGTCAGGTGAAGAATCGATACGTAACAACCCCGATACTTTTCTGGAAGCTAGCGAACTATTGTATGATTATTTCTGTCAGTTTGCCGATAGATTCTACGGGAAGGAATTTGTTGAAAGAATCTATTTCAAAGAGATAGTTTACGAAATAGAGAGGATCATAAACATACAGGCTGATAAACAAGGAAGAACTAACGCCTGGAAAGAAGCAATATTGAATAACAGACTTTTCCGCTCTACCAATGATGAGGCGTTAGACTATAACTGTAAGAAATGGGAGAATGACAAAGAGACATTCCAAGATCTCGAAAAGTCGGATTATGTGTTAGATACCTCATTCTATCGTTTCCAACAAGCGGCTTATTATCACAGATTCTATACATTGAAAGAATTACTTCCGAAATACGGTTTAGCGATTTATTAAACGAATAAAAGGAAGGGTTGCCGCGCTTTCACCATCTCTGAGGGCATATAAGACTTGGGAGGAGGGAGAGTCTTATCTTATTTGAGATAGTAAAATAGGGCACGACAACCCCGGAATTATAGTTTATTGTTCTTCTTTTCGAAGATTATTCTTCTATTGAAGGGATCAAGGGTAAACTTGATCTTTCTTAGAAAGTCCGGACCGATATCCCCTGCCGCCGCAAGTCCGAAGCCGTTGTTCCCCAATGCATAATCAGATATCAATCCTCCTTCTACCCTATACTCGATTGATCCGATCTTTAGTATAGTGTCGATCTTTTTTGTAGGATAGGCTTTCCCACGCCACATGATTTCGCTATCGTAATAATTGAGATTCATTTTCTTTACGGCAAGTGCATTGAAGTTAACATCCCTTGAACCGGATTCTACCATCATAATAGCTTCTTGTCCGTTGACTTCAGCTTTTATATAAATCCAACTGTCTCGAACGAAATAGGGGATAATTTCTATATCATTCTTATTCAAATTGTCTACATAGTTTGTAAGATTATCTTTGCTCCTCATGAATACTCTCTCTTTAATAGGATCGAAAGTAAACGCGGTGTTTGGAAAAGCAAATGGAGAAAAGCATCCGTCGGCAACAGTAAAATGCCCTTCGAAATATTCGACTAATATTTCGTAATCAAGTGGTTGTTTTAAGGAAATTCTTTTAGTAACAACATCTACGGGGGCATCCATGTAGCCATACCATATTCCGTTTTTAACCGTATAAAGAGTATCTCCGGCCAAACTATCTCCTTTGGCAAAAGAATGTATAGTAAATCTGCCATTGGAAGTTCCGGTGTCAAAAGCCATTCGTAATTTCTCACCGTTAACGGTTTCGAATATAGCTCCTAATTCCGGTCCGCATTGAATATAAGGAAGTTCGATAAAATCAAAATCGGGCTCCTCAACTTTAAGAGAACCAAGATGTTTATATCTCTGATAATGACTATTCAGTTTGTAATCTGATACAGCTCGGAGAGTATCGAGATATACTTTTGCCAGTTCGAGATTATTATCAGTTAAAAAGAAATAGGCCGCTTCGTAGGGCTGAATTCTTAAAGAAATATTATCATAAAAATACTTTGTTTTCTTTAATGCCTCTTCGGAAAAATTGTTATCAAGATTATATAACCATTCGCAAAACTCAATTTCGGCGTTTTCGGGGTACTGTTCTTTGGCAAGAGCAAGCTTCGCGGGAAAATCTTGATGACCTAGGAGCAAGTCTATTTTAAGATTTAGTATAACTGACTCTCTCTCAACTCCCAAACGTTTTAGTTTCTCAATAATATCAAAACATTTGGAATTCCCGCCGGAGATATAAAGCTCCCCTTTCAGATAAAGGGCTTCAACGTTCAAAGAATCGGCACGAAGAAGGGAATCGAGTAGCTTACCACCGTCTCTATGTTTTCCCACGGAAATTTGGCTATAAGCTTCTCTTAGAAGATTATTATTATCGGTTTCTTGCGAATAAACAGATAAATTAGATAAAAGAGCAACAAGGGTAAATAGCTTTATGAAATTGAAAAGATGCATCACAGAATATTCCCGATTAATTCAATGCAAGGGAATTTAGACGGCATGAAAATTAAAATGTTTCCCAAATATTTTATTATTATGTAATAATTTCCGGAAAAAGCTTTATTTTGTGGTTCTTCGGAATTCGAATAATTCTAATCAGGGGTTATCTCAATGATAGGGTCAGATTTATTGATGAATGTTATCGGCGGTTTAGTTTCTTTGACAGGTCTTATCTTTGTCGGCCGTTACTTCTGGAAATATCTGGAAATCGGACAAACAGAGGTAAGAGAAAGATATGATAAAAGCATTGAGATAAAGATAGAGAAAGAGATAAATAATACTCAATCGGCAGTCAGCGAAGCAATGGAGCGTTATCCCGATTTAAGAATACTAAGAACCGTAGTTGACGGGGGAAAAAGAAAAATCTATTTCGTAAATAAAGGGAGCGGAATGGTTAACATCAGTGCCGAAGCAGGGAACTCCAAAGTTATTATAGAACCTTACGATAGGATAAGGGAAAATGAGAGTGGGTGTATGGTGCTTGACTTACCGGAACAGATATACTCCCAGAAAGAAAAGATAGTCATCTACTTCAATGATATCAAGGGCTCACCTAAAATCATGGAATACTATTACGAAGAGAGTATCGGCGAATTTGTTGAATTGAGCAAAATTGCGCTCTAAAACTCCATAAATTTTCCCCAAAAAAGTAATTTATTCAGATTAGCATTCATAATTATCTAAATGGGTTTTCAAAAGTCCTATAAATACAGTTAAATTTATACTTGGGAAATTCTCACTATATAGTGAATAGGGAAAACAGGGAGACCTGTTTTTATTTTAGGGGTACATAACTTTGAATACTTGGCAATTTACTGAGATGTCGTGGGTTTATCTATTGGCAACCCTGCTGGCATTTAGTTTCGCGTTGCAAGGATTCATAACGAGAAAAGTAAAAGGCGCAATCCAGTTCAGTTTGATGAACTTTTTTGCTGGATTGTGGTCTGCCGGCTATCTATTCGGATTCTTCAATACGGATATGAGTTGGAAAATGATAGCTCTTAGATTTGAGTTATTAGGTGTAATAGGAACCACATTCTATTGGTTTCTCTTCATAGCTACTTATCTTGATTATGATTTCTTGCTGAAGAAGAAAATATTAGCTATCCTAGCGATAATACCAATATTAACGATTATAGAGGTGATATTAGTAGATATCCACCCGATATTTTACCGGAACACATATTTGGTGGAAGCTGATGGAATGATTGTGTTTTGCAAAGACTACGGAATTGGATTCTATTTGCATTTAGTCTATTCCTATTTTTTAGTATTTCTTGGCACTGTAATGATATTGAATTCAATAATCCAATTGCCGGGAAATATGAAATATCAGTTGGTTCCATTCTCTCTTATAATATTAATCGTTGCAATTCCAAATTTGTTTTACATAGCCGGAAACAATCCACTTCATCCATATGACCCTACTCTTGTCTCATTTGTTGCGGTTGCCGTAGTATTTGTATATATCTTCAGACGACATAAGTTCCTCAATGTAGTTCCGGTAGCTTACAACATGGTGTTTAATAATGTTAAGAGTGGAATTATAATAATTGACGAGCGATTAACGATCGTCGAAATGAATCGCGCAGCTGAGCTAATAGTAGGTGTCGGAAGTCAAAAAGTGCTCGGAGAGAATATACGTGATGTATTCCCGAAATATCTGGATTTAATAGAGAAGTATGAAAAGACCAAAGAGACTTCGACAGAGATCACAATCGGGGCCAGAAAGAAGACTTATGAGCTAAAGATCTCCCCACTCTTGGGAAAGGGGAACAAAATAGTCGGGCGAATAGTCATGCTTTATGATATAAGCGAATTACGCTCCGCACTTAATTATTTGGATGCTTATGCGCATACGGTTGCTCACGATCTGAAAAATCCTCTCTCTTCCCAAAAAGGGTTGATAGATCTTCTGTCTTCCGGAGAGCTTGAGCATGTAGATGAAAAAATAGCTTTGAGAACAATAAGGGAGTGTTCATCGAAGATGTTTCAGATAATTGATTCTCTATTGTTGATGGCAAGTGTTCGAAGACAGCAGGATATTAAAGTTTCTCCTGTGGTGATGGAGTTTGTTGTAACGCAATCTTTAATCAGAGTAAAGGATTTGGCAAAAGAAAGGGGAGCCAGAATAGATGTACCGTCGTCATGGCCTTCGGTTTTGGGTTACAAGCCTTGGATTGAAGAGGTCTGGGTAAATTACCTAAGTAACGGAATAAAATATGGTGGTACTAATCCGAGAATTGAAGTCGGTGCTGATGTGGAAGAGAATGAAGCTAAGTTCTGGGTAAAAGACTATGGCCCCGGGTTAACCAGAGAGGAGCAGCAGAAGTTGTTCGAGGAATTTTCGAGGCTCGCATATAGAGAGACGTCCGGTCACGGGTTGGGATTATTCATTGTCAAAAGAATTATTCAAAAGCTCGGAGGAACAACCGGGGTTGAAAGTGAGCCGGGAAAAGGGGCTAAGTTTTATTTTACTCTTCCATTGGCAAAGTAATAGAATGAAAATGTAAGTAAAAATGATAATATGAAGAAGACAAACGCAATACGCATATTAGAAGCAAATAAAATTACACACGAAACAAGCGAATATGAGTTCAATCCGGAGGAAATAGACGCCGTTTCTGTTGCCGATAAGATAAACGCTAATCCTGAGGCAGTATTCAAGACTCTGGTGGCACGAGGTGATAAGAATGGCTTGAATGTTTTTGTAATCCCCGGATGTTTAACACTTGATTTAAAGAAGGCAGCAAACGCAAGCGGGAATAAAAAGATAGAAATGATCAGAGAGAGGGAACTTCTGCCTAATACAGGGTATATAAAAGGTGGGTGCAGTCCTATCGGGATGAAAAAGGAATATCCGACATATTTTGACGAGACCGCCATACTCTGGGAAACGATTCACGTAAGTGCCGGAGTTAGAGGAATGCAAATCAAAATATCTCCCGAAGAGTTGGCCGGTTTGGTGAAAGGGGAATTTGCCGACTTGACCTGAGCAAAAATTGTTGAAAATTAATTCTTTTTTTGCAATTATTCTTATCCGAAAGTTTTCTTTAATAAAATATTTTCCTAAATTTAGGGGCTTAAATTCAGGAGAAATGAAATGGCTAAAAAACAAACATTTGCTGATAAGTCAAAAGCTAAAGATAAAGCTGGAATTACTGTAAAAGTAATTAAGACTATCAAAAACGAAAAAGGAAATTACAAGTTCTTAGAGAACTACGTAAAAATAGACGATATTGGTCAAGTTTCCACATTGAAATAAAAGCGGAATATAATATTTCCGCTTTTTTTTTTGATTAGGTTGAGTTACGCTGCATTACAGAAATATTCCCCTACATTTGAAATAATATTCATTTTTTTTATATTATTACAAAATCAGCACTATTGAGGGCCTCCTTAGGGCACGCAATTATACAATTACGACCATCTTATAGACACGTGTAAAAAATACTCTGATTGGGTGTTTTGCCAATTGAATGAAGTTATTAGGAAAAAGAAAGGAGCAAGAAAAATGATTACTCCAAGAAAGATGAAGTTCTATGGACTACGTGATATCGACAAAATCCCACAATTACAAAATTTGTCGGAAGAAGATCGATTTGCGTTAAAAGTAGTATCCCATGTCCTTCCGTTTAGAACAAACAACTACGTTGTTGAAGAATTAATAAATTGGGATAATGTTCCGAACGATCCGATTTATCAATTAACCTTCATGCAAAAAGGTATGTTGGATGATATTCATTTCAACACGATGGCCGATGCTTTAAAGAGCAATGCTGATCCGGAAGAGATCAAAAGAATTGCCGATGGTATCAGATTCGAGTTAAATCCCCATCCTGCCGGTCAATTAACGGCCAACGTTCCGGTAATGGACGACGAACCTGTTCGTGGGATCCAACATAAGTATAAAGAAACCTGTTTGATTTTCCCATCAAGCGGACAAACATGTCATGCATATTGTACATTTTGTTTTCGTTGGGCGCAATTTGTTGGAATGAGTGATTTGAAATTTGCTACGGACGAATCAATGAGATTTCAACAGTACTTAAAGACACATAAAGAAATAACGGATGTTCTTTTTACCGGAGGTGATCCTATGGTAATGTCCGTTGCGAAAATAAAGGCTTATATAGAGCCTCTTTTACAGCATGAATTTGATCATATTCAGAATATTCGAATAGGTTCAAAATCATTAGCGTATTGGCCTTATAAATATGTTAATGATAAAGAGTCAAAAGAATTGTTAGAGTTTTTCGAAAAGATTGTCAATTCCGGAAAACATTTGGCAATAATGGGACATTATAGCCACAGCGTAGAATTATCCACAGAAGTAGCGCAACAAGCTGTCAAAAATATTCGTGCTACCGGTGCTGTTATTCGTGGGCAATCTCCGATTATCAGAAACGTTAATGACAAAGCGGAAGTTTGGGCTGATTTATGGAAAGCGCAAGTTCGTTTAGGAATAATTCCTTACTACATGTTCATTGCACGAGATACGGGAGCGAAAAAATATTTTGATGTTCCGATAGCAGAGGCTCTGGAAATATATAGAAAAGCTTATAGTCAGGTTTCGGGCTTGCAAAGAACTGTTCGTGGGCCATCAATGTCAGCAACCCCCGGAAAAGTTGCGATTGAAGGAATAGCTGATATTAATGGGGAAAAAGTGTTTGTTCTCAATTTCTTGCAAGGGCGTAATGCAGATTGGGTAAAGAGACCATTTTTTGCAAAATATGATCCAAGTGCTTCCTGGCTAGATGATCTTCAACCAGCATTGGGAGAAACGAAGTTCTTTTTTGAAGATGAGTTAGCGGAAATCTTAGCCAAAAAGTCGGAGCAGCACGACGCAGCTTAGGACATATAGAAGGGGAGCCCTTTTATAAGAAATTTCTTAAATACCTTTTGAAGCATGCCCACTTTTTACAATGTGGGCGTTGATGCTTCGTCATTCTTTATTACAAAAAAACATCCGTTAGTTTTGTCCTTTTGTTAAACAGTCGCTTCTGATAATATATTTTCAAGCTTACGAATGTGAGTGAAGCAGAAAATATTTACACTCACTTTTACTCGAACATATGACAATTTGTGAAATAATCTTTTATTAAAGAGAAACATTGTTTTGTGAATTATTCTTTAGAACGAATTGTTTCGAATAGTAGTATAAATAAAGAAGTGACTGCTATGAGAAAATCACAATTACCATATCTAATTGATTTGATTGATGATACTTCGGAAGAAGTGCGTACGATTGTGTTGAAGGAATTGAATGATTATGGGCTATCATTGGAAGAAGATCTTCAAACTCTATCCGACAGCATCGACAAAGACAAGGTTAATCTGATTCGACCGATTATCGAGCAGAACAGGCGAATTACCTTTAAAGCAAATTGGAAAATATGGAATCAATTGCATGATGAATTGGAACAATTGGAATATGTTATGCAAATGGTGGTCTATTATCAATGGGGAAGTGATAAAGCTTCATTGTTAAGTGGCTTAATAGACAAATTAGCTGATGAATTCATTGCCTTATCTCCAAGAAGAACCGAAGTGGAATTGGCTGAACACTTATTTTTACTTTATGGAATTACCGGTGCCGGAGATGAGTATTTTAATCCGTTCCATTTGAATTTACTTTATGTTGCTGAAGAAAAAAAAGGAATCCCTGTCAGTCTTGTTATTCTCTATATTCTTGTCGGAAAGCGACTCGGATTCAAAATAGAGCCGATATTATTGCCCGATAATTGTTTTGCAAAAATAAAGGTTAAGGGGGAGACACTTTTTGTGGACTGTTTTAATTTCGCAGAAATTTTGAAAAAAAACGATCTCTTTTATGAGACAACTGCTTCGCGAGAAAGGGTAAAGGGGCTTTTGGATAAAACGACTAATATGCAAATGTTGATAAGAAGAGTGATTTCCGAGTTAACAGTAGCATATAAAGAGCAGGGGGATCAAGTTAACAGATACTTTTTTGATGATTTGGCTACATCAACCTTATGGCATTTGTAGAAAAGCAAATCAACTTTTGCTTTAATATTTAGGAGAAATATGGAGAAAAACGGTATAAATAGATTGAAGAGAGAAAAAAGTCCGTACCTATTACAACACGCAAACAATCCGGTTGATTGGTATCCGTGGAGTGATGAAGCTTTTATCAAAGCCAGAGGAGAGAACAAACCGATTTTTCTTTCTATTGGTTATTCTACTTGCCACTGGTGCCACGTGATGGAAAGGGAGTCATTTGAGGATAAGGAAATAGCCGAGATATTAAACTCGAATTTTGTTTCTATAAAGGTGGATCGTGAAGAACGACCTGACATCGATAACATATATATGACAGTGTGTCAGATGATGAATCAAAATGGTGGATGGCCTCTTTCGATTTTTATGAATTCAAACAAAGATCCTTTCTTTGCCGGTACGTACTTTCCTAAAGAAACTCGGTTCGGAAGAAAAGGTTTTCGAGAGATTTTATTGGAAATAACTGAAGCTTGGAAAAACAGAAAATCTGAAATCACAGAGATTACCGATCAAATCAATGATTCTCTTAAAGCTAGCAAACATGTGAAGTCTGAAAAAGGACCACGAACAACAGATTTACATATTGCGTATGAGCACTTCTCCTCAACTTTTGACGAAAAAAACGGAGGTTTCGGAACCGCACCGAAATTTCCCACACCACATAATCTTATGTTTCTTCTCAGATATTGGAAGCGAACCGGTGAGCCGAAAGCGTTGGAAATGGTTGAGAAGACATTAAACTCAATGAGGAACGGTGGAATATTCGATCATGTCGGGTATGGATTTCACAGATATTCAACCGATAGAAACTGGCTATTACCCCATTTTGAAAAAATGTTGTACGATCAAGCTCTTTTGACTAATGTCTTTCTGGAAGCCTATCAGATTACAAAAAAAGAATTGTACAGGGATACTGCCGAAAAGACAATTGAATATGTTCTGAGAGAGCTTCATTCCACTGAAGGAGGGTTTTATTCCGCGGAAGATGCGGATAGCGACGGTGTTGAAGGGAAGTATTATGTGTGGACCGAGAGGGAGATTCGAGAAATCCTCGGAGATGAAGAAGCTGATATATTCACCAGAGCATACAACTGTTCGATTGATGGGAATTATGTCGAAGAAGTCGGTCGAGAAAATTTTGGTGAAAATATTCTTCATCTTACAAAATCCATAGAAGATTTGACAATGGAAACCCGAATAGACTCCGAAGAATTAGAGCATATTTTGGATGATGGCAGGGAGAAATTATTCGAAGTTAGAAAGAAAAGAATTT
Organism: uncultured Ignavibacteriales bacterium; assembly: GCA_942492055.1. Taxonomy (GTDB): domain Bacteria; phylum Bacteroidota; class Ignavibacteria; order Ignavibacteriales; family Melioribacteraceae; genus CALODP01. The sequence goes on from CALODP010000025.1 coordinate 61,061, forward strand.
CTCCTTACAAGGATGATAAGATTCTTACAGATTGGAATGCTTTGATGATTTCGGCTTTGGCCAAGGCCGGTAAAGTGCTTTCCGAAAGAAAGTATGTAGAGTATGCTGAAATGGCAATGGAATTTATTCTTCGTGTGATGAAAAAGGAAGATGGAACTTTACTGCATCGATACAGAGAGGGGGAAGCCGGAATTGCCGGAAATGTTGATGACTATTCCTTTTTGATTAGCGCTCTACTGGAGTTATACGAAGCGACCTTTGATCTTTCTTACCTTAATGAAGCACTTTCTTTACAAAATGTACTGGAAAAACATTTTTGGGATGAAGAGAATTACGGTTATTTTTTTAGTCCAAAATTTAACGAGGAAATTCTTATTAGAAACAAAGAAATATATGACGGAGCCATTCCTTCCGGTAATTCTATCGCCATGCTAAACTTACTAAAATTAGCAAGGTTTACCGGAAATAGTCTTTTTGATGTGCAAGCTAATAATTTGGCTTTGGCTTTTACCGACAGGGTTCAACAAGCACAAGCGGCTGCGACACAATTTCTTTGCGCAGTTGATTTTGGTATTGGCCCGGCATATGAGGTGATTTTGGTTAGCTCATGTAAAGTTAATCTCTCTAACTTGATGCTGAAAAAGCTTTATTCGGAGTTTATTCCCAATAAAATCACATTGTTAGTGGATAAGAATGAAAAGAAGGAAATTGTCGATATTGCTCCGTATACCAAAGATTATCATATGATTGGGAATCAATTAACTGCCTATGTATGTAAAAACTATATTTGTACTTTGCCTACAAATAATTGTTCGGAAATGTTGAAAAGATTCTATAACTAAAATATGTTACGATTCTTCGTGGGATTCGGAGTTGACTATCTTCCGACCCTGCGAAAGCAGAGTCGGAATAAGAAATATCATAGAAAAATGTTATTGCTAGGCTCGTTCTAATTCAAGAATCCCTTCATCTTCTGCGACAATAACTTTATCTGCCATACCGATGAATAGACCATTTTCAACTATCCCTGCTCTTTGTTCGAGTAGCTCCGCTATGCTTTCAGGATCCGGAATTTCCCCGAAATTTGCGTCGATAATAACATTCTTTTCATCAGTGACAAAAGGGGAGCCATCTTCGTTCAAGCGTATGGTAGCTTTTGCGCCAATACTTTCCAGAAAATCTTTTTCAACTTCTTTAGCGAAAGGAATCACTTCGATCGGTAAAGCCCAATTTGTTCCTAAATTATAAGAAATTTTCGAACTATCGACGATTACGATAAAGTATTCACTGGCCTGGGCAAGAATTTTTTCCCTTAGCAAAGCTCCGCCGCCACCCTTAATAAGATTCATTTCCGAATCTACTTCATCTGCTCCGTCTATTGTCAGATCGATTTTTTGATGGGCATCAAAATCGGTTATTGGAATACCGAATTCAATTGCTAATTTTTCTGTTTGAACAGAACTAGGTATTCCCTTGATATTATTGAGTTTCCCGTCCTTTAGGAGTTCCCCGATCTTTTTCAAGGCGTAATATACGGTACTTCCGGTGCCTAACCCGACAATCATACCGTCTTTCAGTGATTCTACGGCTTTTTCAGCAGCTATCTTCTTTAATGATTCTTTATCATTCATCAATATATTTCCTCTTTGCCAAGTAATGTTAGCGGAATTGACTCTTCGGTCTCGAAGAAGTTTTAAATTTCATATCAAAAAATAGAGCTAACGAATTCTATTAGCAAGAATGTTTTCAAATTCATGGCTAATTGTGAATAAGTTGTTAATTAATAATAGTAAACGTAAATTTGGAATTGATTTACAGCTGATTTCGAATAAATAAGCCAGAAAATGAATTAATAATTAATGAAAGATCAAATGATGCGCAAGAATAATGTATATATAGAAACTTATGGTTGCCAAATGAACATTGCCGATAGCGAATTGGTGATGGGTATATTAAACAACAAGGGATATCAACAGACCGATAACATTGAAGATGCTGATGTTATTTTTCTTAACACCTGCAGTGTTCGTGAAAACGCTGAGCAAAGAATTTACGGACGTTTGGGAAATCTGAAAACAGTTAAGGCGAAAAAGCCCACTGCTGTGATTGGGGTTTTGGGATGTATGGCTGAGAGACTAAAGGATAATCTGATAAAAGAAAAAAAAGTTGTTGATCTTGTTGTTGGTCCGGATGAATATCGTCGGTTACCGGAATTACTTGATTCTGCTTTTGCTGGTGAAAAGGGGATTGGGGTAAAGCTTTCCAAAACCGAAACATATGACGATATAATACCTGCTCGTGAGGATGGTTTATCTGCTTGGATTCCTATTATGCGAGGATGTAATAATTTTTGTACCTACTGCATAGTCCCTTATACAAGAGGACGCGAAAGGAGTAGTAGTAGCCAGACTATTATAGACGAAATAAAAAGTCTCTCCGAAAAGGGATATAAAGAAATTACACTTCTCGGGCAAAATGTAAATTCGTACAATGATAACGGCACGGATTTTTCCGATCTTCTTGCAAAGGCTGCCGAAGTTGATAGAAACATGAGAATTCGATTTACAACTTCACATCCGAAAGATTTGTCGGACAAGCTCTTATACACTATTGCCGAGCATGAAAATATTTGTAATTATATTCATTTGCCTTTTCAATCCGGTTCAAACCGAGTACTTAAGTTGATGAACAGATCTTATACGATCGAACATTATCTCGGGATTATTGAGAAAGCCAAGAAGCTAATACCCGGAGTCAGTTTTTCGACTGACATTATTGCCGGTTTTCCCGGAGAAACAGAAGAAGATCATAAAGAGACAATGGATGTTATTCGGAAGGTAAGATACGACGGTGCCTTTATGTTTAAGTATTCTCCTCGTGAAGGTACAAAGGCCTACAAAATGGATGACGATGTTACTGAGGAGGTTAAGCTTCGCAGATTAAATGAAATTATTGATTTGCAACAGTCTATTTCGGCTGAAGTAAATCAGGAGAATATCGGCGCAATTGAGGAAGTTCTCGTTGAAGGTGCATCTAGAAAGTCGGATGAATATTTAGCCGGAAGAACCGGAACGAATAAAGTTGTTATATTCCCCGCGGCAGAAAATATCGGACGAGGAGATTATGTTACTGTAAAGATAAACAGAGCTACATCAGCTACTTTGTTTGGGGATATAGTCGAACCGAGTATTAAAGAAATAGAAAATGACAAAACACTTAGTGCGTAAATCATGCGAATAATTTTTTCGGTAATAATGTTTGTATCTACAGTTGTATTCGGACAAGGAATAGATATTATTCCTTGTCTTAAAGCTATTGATCGTGGAGATATTGCCGAAGCAAATCAATTTCTAGATTCCTATAGAAAGAAGGCTCCAAATTGTATTGAAGTCGATTTTTTATCGGCATTATTAACAGAAAACGCTTCAGAAGCAGTCGCAAAGTATTCTTATGTTTATGAAAAAAACAAGAAATTCAAATTTGCAGATCTTTGTTTGTATAGATTGTTTTCCTATTACTACTCAATCGGATCATATAATAAAGCAACTGTTTTTTTGAATAAACTAAAAAACGAATATCCTTCTTCCCCATACATTAAAGCAACTAATCGGAAAATACCTGATATTGACGAGAAATTGGTTCCTATAAGTAGAACGGAGCCAATAAAGAAAGCACCCGAAAAAATTATAGCAAAACAAATCTTCGCGATTCAAGCAGGCGCATTTCATAATAAACAAAATGCATCTAATTTGGTCAGTAAATTTGAGTCGAGAGGATGGAGTGCGGAGAGTTTTGTGAAGAATGTAGGGGGAACCGATTTGAATATTGTAATGGTGGGAGAGTTTCAATCGAAAAGTGAAGCTGAAAAGGTATTATCAGCCTTAAAGAAGGAATTTAATCTTTTGGGAAGAATTGTCGAGAAGTAATCGTGGCACTGAGTATTACTTTTATAGGAACTGGCTCGGGAAAAGTTTCGCTATCCAGATATCATTCTTCGACACTCTGGGAAGTCGATGGAAAAACTATATTGCTCGATGCAGGAGATTCCGTTTCAAGAGCTCTATTGCGGAACGGAATAAGTTACAATGACATCGATGTTTTGCTCCTTTCCCATTTCCATGCGGATCATGCCGGGGGAATAGCTTCTTTACTTACCCAAATGAAATTATCCAAAAGATGTGCACCTTTGAAGATTCTTCTTCCACCCGGGCAGTCCGAAAAATTATTGAGTATTTGTGAAGCTTCTTTTCTTTTTATCGATTACTTGGGATTCGAAATTGTGATTAAAGAAATTTTCTTTGATCGAAATATCTTTCTAACTGAGGAGTTAAATTGTATTGCTAGAAGAAATAGTCATATCAGAAATAAGCATAAAATGAATTATCCTGATAGCTATTTTGTATCTTCAAGTTTTTTGTTTGAGTTCGAAAATCTTTTTATAGTCTACTCGGCAGATATCGGAAGAAAAGAAGATTTGTTCCTTTTCGATGACCGTAAAGCAAATATATTTATAGCGGAGGCTACTCATATTACTTCTAAAGATATTTTTGAAGCCTACGAAACAATGAGACCGGATGAAATCATTCTAACGCATATTGATGATGAATTCATAAGTCTCTTTGCCGAAGAGATTAGTAAATATCCAGAGAAGAAAAAATATCCGATTAGACTTGCCAATGATGGTATGAAAATATCCCTTTAGTATCAGTCCCTATTTACCCTAAATAAAAATTCCAATTGTTATTCTATTTAATTAAATTAGAGATTCGCAAAATAGTAATTAACACCCGGGATAAATGTCAACAGAAGAACTTCAAAAGCAATTTGGAATTATCGGAAAATCCAAAGAGATAAAAGATCTTATCGATATTATCAAACATGTATCCCAATCGGATATATCCGTATTGGTGCATGGGGAGAGTGGGGTTGGTAAAGAGGTTTTTGCGCGCGCTATTCACGGAGCCAGTAAGAGATCCGATAATAAATTGGTAAGTGTCAATTGTGGCGCAATTCCGGAAGGTATTCTTGAAAGTGAATTGTTCGGTCATAAAAAGGGTGCTTTTACCGGAGCAATTGAAGATAGAAAAGGATACTTTGAAATTGCTGACGAAGGGACTCTATTTCTTGATGAGATAGGAGAAATGCCTCTTACTACTCAAGTGAAATTACTTCGAGTGTTAGAAACCGGCGAGTTTATGCCGATTGGTAGTGAAAGAGTCACAAAAGTAAATGTTAGGATTATTGCAGCAACTAACCGCGATTTGCAAAAGGAAGTTGACGCAAAGCGGTTTCGTAAAGATTTGTATTTTCGCTTAAAGGCTGTTACCCTTACGATTCCTCCCCTGAGAACCAGAAGAGAGGATATCAGATTGTTAGCCGAGTCTTTTTTAATCGGATATTCAATCAGAAACAACACTCCCGAGTATTCATTTTCACCCGACGCGTTGAATATTCTGGTTGATTATAATTGGCCGGGAAATGTTCGTGAGCTGAAGAACGCAGTTGAAACTGCAGCCGCGCTTTCGAAATCGAATATTATTACTGCTGAGGCTTTTTATCCTTTGTTTGAATATTCTTCACAAGCTCAGGAACCGAGGAATTTACCGGTCTATCTGGAGAAATCCTCCGAAGATCTGGATCGGGAGATGATCTATCGTGCACTGATCGAGATAAAGAAAGATTTGATTGATCTTAAAGATATGGCCAAAAGGAATATCGAAAATTATGATAATTCTTCGAGTGGAGAGTTTGAAGTTACTGAATTACTTTCTCTAGCTCAGGCGGAAAAAAAGGCTATTATTCAAGCAATGAAACAAGCTCAATGGAATAAAAAGAGAGCTTCGGAGATTCTGGAAATTAGCGAAAGAACTCTATATAGGAAATTAAAGGAATATGAAATTAACTAAATACATGATATTGTTTTTGTTGGCTGCTATTTTACTATCCGCATGTAGCTACTCATTTACCGGAGCTTCTATACCTCCTCATTTGAAAACGTTAGCTATTCCTCCGATAAAGGATAAAAGTGGGAAAGGGGAACCTAATTTGGGGATCGATCTAACAAATATGTTAATTGACAAATTTGTTGAAGATAATTCTTTCACGATTGTTAAGAAGGGGGAAGCTGACGCAATTTTGGAATGCACGATTTCTTCTTTTCGAGAGGAACCGGCGGTGATTTCCGGCTCCAGGGAAAAAGCTACCGAAAAGAAAATTCGTATCACTGTTAAAGCTTTGTATCGAGATCTTGTTAAGAGAAAAACAATATTGGAAAAGAATTTTTCACTTGACCGAAATTATCCGATCAATCAACAAGCGGCTAGAAAGGCAATAATCGAAGAGATAATTGAGGGGCTCTCCGAAAATGTTTTACTTGATGTTGTAGCTAATTGGTAAACCGAATCATTAATCCAGAAAATATATTATGAATGAATTTATCCTGATCTTCTATTTTGTTACACTTACAATCTTAACCCTTTTTTCGGGGCACGGGTTTGTAATGTTGTATTATCATAAAAAATATAGTAACAAATTCCCTGTTAAGTCCGAGTTTAAGAAAGACAAAGTTGTAACTATCCAACTTCCATTGTATAATGAAATGTATGTAGTCGAAAGACTTATCGACGCTGTATGTTTGATTGAATACCCGAAGGAACTACTTGAAATTCAGGTACTTGACGATTCCACTGATGAAACCGTGGATATTGTTGCGGCTAAGGTTGAACAGAAGAGAAAAGAAGGATTCGATATAAAACAAATTCGTAGAACTAACAGAGTCGGGTACAAAGCGGGAGCATTACGCGAAGGACTACAAGTTGCTCGTGGCGAATATGTGGCTATTTTCGATGCTGATTTTATTCCCAAGCCTAATTTCCTGGAAAATACTCTTGCCTATTTCAGCGATGAGAAAATTGGTATGGTACAGTCAAGATGGGAACATTTGAACGAAAATTATTCTCTTCTTACCAAAGTTCAGGCTCTGGCGTTAAACGGACATTTTGTTATAGAACAATCAGTACGAAACAAATCCGGATTCTTTATCAATTTTAATGGTACCGGAGGAGTCTGGAGAAAGGATTGTATCGAAGATGCGGGGAACTGGCAAGATGATACAATTACTGAAGATTTGGATCTGAGTTATAGAGCGCAATTACGAGGATGGAAGTTTGTCTTTCTAAGAGATTTTACTACTCCTGCCGAACTTCCTGCTGAGATGAATGCATTAAAAGCGCAACAATTCAGATGGACAAAAGGTGCTGTTGAAACTGCCAAGAAAATATTACCTAAAGTCTGGGCTACCGACATTTCTCTAAGAGTAAAATTGCAAGCGACTTTTCATCTTACGAATAATATTGTTTTCCCCTTTATTCTTACTGCGGGAATTCTAAATGTTCCATTGGTGTTCATCAAAAACAGCGGACCGTATGATGGCTTTTTTAACGTAATGTCGATTTTCGTGTTAGCCTTTATCAGTTCCTTTCTATTTTATTTGTACGCTCAAAAGGATGTCCATGAGGACTGGAGAAAAAGAATCGTATTATTCCCATTGTTTATGGCCGGTAGCATGGGCTTAGCGGTTAACAATACGAGGGCGGTCTTGGAAGGATTGGTAAATAAGAAAACTGAGTTTGTAAGGACACCGAAATTCAAAGTAGAAAAAAACAGCGATTCTTTCGTATCTAATAAATATTTGAAGAAAACAAAAGTAGATATCTCTACTTATGTCGAGTTCATTTTGGCGCTTTACTGTCTTATTGGAGTTGTTGCTTCAATTTATTTTCTCGAATTGGCAGCATTGCCTTTCCATTTGATGTTTTTCATCGGTTTCGGAACTGTTTCCCTTTTATCCTTGAAACAAGCTTTTATCAAGAAAAAAGAGGCTGTAGTTGAAGAGAAATAATATTACAGAAGATAAGATAGAACTCATTTATGAGTTTAATAACAATTCTCCTCTGTTTGCACGTGTAGCTCAAATCCTTTTACGAACAGGAGAAATTGAAAAAAGTCTTTCCGTTATGGAAGTGGGAATTTCTAAGTATCCTGCTTATGCTTCGGCTTATTTTATTTACGGACAAATCCTCGCTAAACTTGAGCGGTTCGACGATGCCAGAAGAATGATAATAAAAGGTGGCGAGATCCTCGGAGCCGGCGATACGGTTGAATATTACCTGGATCTGATCGAAATCAAAGAAGATAAAGATAATACTTCCCAAACCGAAGAGAGCAGAAGAGTACAGTTTGATTCGGAGGATATTGAAGAAGGGAAGCCAAATAATGATTCTTCCGAACTGAGTGATCAAGCTGATGATTTGGAATTTCTTGCTAACGCTCTGCAAAACGCCAAGATACCTGTTATAAGGCAGGAAGAAGAGATAGATGATTATAAGGAAGAATATCAGCCGGAGGAGCATATCAGTGATGCTAATAATCCTTTGGTTTCGGAGACTCTGGCAGGAATTTATTTTGAACAGGGCAACTTGCTTGAAGCTTTGGAGTTATACGAAACTCTGTTGGAGCAGCATCCGGATAAATACGGGTTCTATATGAAAAAGATTAATGAAATCAATCATCTCTTGGAAAGCTAATTCCCTAATGCAAAAATTGTCTCGCAATTTTTATCTGAGAGATCCTATTGTTGTCGCTAAAGCCCTGCTCGGAAAAATTATTGAAAAGAAAGAAGAAAAAAAAGTATTCCGGGGAAAAATCGTTGAGGTAGAAGCATACAACGGAGATTCGGATGAAGCTGCACACTCCTTTAACGGAATTACCCCTAGAAACAAAGCGATGTTCGAATTAGGTGGCCATCTCTACGTTTATTTTATTTACGGAACCCACTTTTGCGCTAATATTGTTGTCGGGGCTAAAGGAAAAGGGAACGCGATTTTATTAAGAGGAATTGAACCTCTTGAAGGAATTCCCGAAATGGGGATAAGACGTTTCGGTAGAGAAGTTTTTTCGGAAAAAGAGATTATAAATATCTCTAACGGTCCCGGAAAAATCTGCAGAGCTTTCGGAATCGATAAAACTGATGATGGCTCTGATCTTACCGGGAACAATATATATATTTTGCATCAACCGGAACTTTCGGATTGTGAAATCACTACAACAACAAGAGTAGGGCTTACAAAAGGGAAAGAGTTTCCTTGGAGATTCTACATTACAGATAATCCTTTTGTATCTCGTAAATAGGAAAAGTTGTACAGAATATAGAACAGTTCTCATTTATTCTGTACAAGTTAATTACAAAAATCTTAATTTTACCCGATTTGAATTTGGCACATGAATTGACTTATAGGATTCTGGCAACAAAAGTCATTGAGTTGTAACGAATAGGAAAAATAGAGAAATACACTTTCGAGGTTTTTATGAAGAAGCTATTAATGCTCCTTATTGTTTTATGTTCATCAATATTTGCTCAGGCTTCCGAGTTTAGAGTAATGGAAAACAAGGCCTTTACTGTCGGGGAAAAGCTGACTTTCGATGTGAAATATGGCTTTGTAACTGCAGGAATTGCTACAATGGAAATTCCCAGAATCAAAAAGATTTCCCAAAGGGATGCTTATCATATCCGTTTCAGAGTTAATTCCGTTGAGAGTTTCGATCCGTTTTTTAAGGTTAGAGATAGGTACGAAACATACATGGACACTGTGGCTCTGATCCCATGGCGTTTCGAGCAACATATCAGGGAAGGTAATTACAAAAGAGATTTCTCTGCCTATTTTGATCATAGAAGAGGAAAAGCGAGAACATCCAAAGGAGTTTATGATATTTCGCCGAATGTAAATGACATCGTTTCTGCTTTCTATCTTGTCAGAACTTTTAATTTCGATTCCGTAAAAGTTGGGGATAAATTCCATCTGGAGAATTTTTTCAAGAACAAGATTTATCCTCTTGATATTGTTTATCATGGTAAAGAAAGAATAACAGTCGAAGCGGGTACGTTCGATTGCATTATTGTTGAACCGCTTGTCCTTGAAGGAGGGTTGTTCAAAAGTGAAGGAAATATTATTATTTGGTTGTCCGATGATGATTTGAGAATCCCAGTAAAAGTGAAAACAAAGGTTCTTATCGGCTCAATTGACGCCGAACTTACCGATTACGAAGGGCTTGCCGGAGAGTTAACCTCAAAGAAAAATTAAATATATGGGGGATTACGTGATGATCTGTGTTAGCAAGTAATCTCCCTTTTTCATATTTTCGTCAGATATGAATTCTGAAAATAATACATCTGACAAAAATTCCTCCTTTGATATCAACGAATTGGGAATAATTCCCGCTATGTCGCCGGTTAGCGCCGCTTTTATGGGACTATTCCTTGTTTTTGTATTGTATCAATTTGGCGGAGGATTATTAACAATATTGGTTGCCGGTTCTAATCCGGCGGAAGCCGATATGAACCTGATGCGTGTGTTGACCGCTTTCGGACAATTCGCTTTTATTCTCATACCCGGTCTTCTTCTTACAAAACTTGTTTACGGTGAAATCAAGGAAGTTGTTCGTTTTAACAAAGCCGGAGTAATCGAAGCCTTTCTATATATCCTCGGAATGGCTATCCTTATCCCTCTCACCCAGTACTATCTTTATCTTCAAAATTTTATTATCGCCGAGCTTGCCAAGAGAGTGGAATTTATTAATAGTATGAAGCTTTTTCTTGATAAGATGGATGATATGCTTGAGGGAACTTATCTTAAAATGATGGCCTACGATACTCCGTGGGAGATGCTCCTTATTGTTTTCGTAATGACAATGGTTCCGGCTATTTGCGAAGAAACCTTCTTCAGAGGTTTTGTACAACGAAGTTTCGAATTCAAAATAAAACCAATCTATGCGGCAATCATTACTTCCGTGGGATTCGCCCTATATCATTTCAATCCTTACGGGTTTATTCCTCTGGTCGGATTAGGCTTGTATTTCGGATATGCTGCTTATAAATCGAACTCAATTATAATCCCGATGATTATTCACATGATTAATAATCTTGTCTCAGTCACGGTCTATTTTAAATGTGGGGAAGAGGAATTTCTATTGCCGGAGACCTTCGAAACGGGAGAATTGATCAGTAGTTCGGTATATTTTGTTCTCTTTACTATTGTTTTTATCTCTCTAATAGTGTTTATTAACTATTACCATAACACTTACAAGAACAATATCAGAGAGGTGAATAATGATTTGCCCCAAATGTGAGTCCCAGTATGTTAAAGGAATTGATATTTGTGCCGATTGTGGTATCGAATTAATTCCGGTTGAAGAATTCGAAGGGAATCTTATTAAGCCTTCGGATTGGGTTATCGCTTATACTTGCGGTGATTCTTATGAGGCGGAAATGCTAAAGACTAATCTGGAAAGCGCAGGCATAGAAACCTTGATATTAGCTCAAAAAGATAGAAATTATCCTACCGTAGGAGACTTGGCAATTATTAAAGTTCTTGTTACGAGAAAATACGCCAACGAAGCTATGGAGATAATCAATGATATTAATTCACAAAATATTGAAAATGAAAACGAAGAATAATGGCATTAAATAACAGAACCACAAGAATTTTGGTATCCGTCCTCGCAATACCGGTCATAGTGGCGTTGTGTTTGTGGGGCGGATTCCCCTTTTTACTTTTTACTACTTTCATTGGCCTTACAGCCTTTTACGAATTTGCCGATTTTAACATGAACAAGGAAAACAATGTCAATATCCATTTGGGATTGTTATCTGTTTTCGCCCTTATATTAAACAAATATTTCCATTTTATCCCTTACGAAGTATTGTTTATTCTTATTGTCGGATTGGTCTCCCTTACAGAGCTTTTCCGAAACGCGGGTTCTGCGATTAACAATATCGGTTCAACTCTGCTCGGTATTCTATATATCGGACTCTTTTCTTCGACTTTAATTGGTCTTAGAGAAGGGGGAAGTTCGCATCATTTCCTACAGATCGAAAGAGGATATCTTATTCTCGCTATTCTCATATCTATCTGGGTATGCGATTCGGCAGCTTATTTTCTCGGTACAGCATTTGGTAAACACAAGCTTTTCCCGAGAGTAAGCCCGAAGAAGAGTTGGGAAGGAGCTATTGCGGGACTTGTTTTCGCGGTTATTGCTATGGTTGCCATAAAAGGATTTTTCCTCAATTATCTCTCCTATACCGACGCAGTAGTTGTCGGAATTATAACCGGTACTATCGGACAGTTAGGAGATCTTATAGAAAGTTTATTTAAAAGAGACGCCAATGTTAAAGATTCTTCTTCTTTAATTCCCGGTCATGGTGGCATTTTCGATCGTTTCGATTCGCTCCTGTTAAGCGCCCCTTTTGTTTATCTTTATCTTGTTTATTTTGCTAACTAATTGATAAATATTGTTGCCAGGAGTTTTATTTCGATGAAAAAGTATAGTTTTATTTTCCTCTTTTTCTTCGCGTTCGTTTCTTTATTCGCGCAAGGGGAACAGAAGTTTGCCCAGTTGGGTAATTTTGAGTTGGAAAACGGGGATACAATCCTCAATTGTAAAATTGGATACAGAACTTTCGGAAAACTTAACGAAGAAAAATCTAATGTTATTGTCTTCCCGACATGGTTCGGCGGTACTTCCGAACATCTTTCCAATCTTATCGGACCGGGAAAATTTGTAGACGCTTCCAAATATTTCGTAATCGCTATCGATGCTTTCGGTAACGGTGTCTCTTCGTCACCATCAAATAGCGAATTGCAACCGGGATCCGAATTCCCCGAATTCAATATCCGGGACATGGTTCACGCGCAATATCGTTTCATTACCGAAAAGCTCGATCTGCATCATGTTTACGGATTCGTTGGCGGTTCAATGGGAAGTATGCAGGTTTTCGAATGGGTGGTTACTTATCCCGATTTTATGGATAAGGCTTTACCATATGTCTGTTCTCCCGCACGAACATCATACGATCTTTTATTGATCAATACACAGTTGAACATTATCGATACTTATCGCTCTTTGGGAGCCGACGATAAAACTATCTACAAAACATTGGATATGTACAGAGCTATTTTTGCCCGCTCACCCGATTATATAGCCGAAAAGATTCCGAGAGAGGAATTCTACGAATACCTAAAGAAATTCGATAAAGAGAAAAAAACAATTTTTACAGTAGATAATTTCCGCAGTCAGGCAGTCGCTATGATTGAGCATAATATCTACGCTTCATTCGATAACTCAATGGAAAAAGCGGCCGAAAGAATTAAAGCTGATATGCTTATTATGGTCTCTTCTTCAGATCATATTGTTCATCCGAAAAGCGCTTTGGAATTTGCCAAACTGATAAATGCCGAAGTTGTTATTTTGGATGGGAACAATGGCCATCTGGCTGTTGGCGCGGAATTGAAGAAATGTACAAAGATTGTTCATAATTTTTTCGAATAGAGAATCTTGAACCGTTTTCTATCATCACATGTTTATATAATTTTAATGATAATCATGAGGATAGAAAATGGCTACCAAGAAAGCGTTTATTAAGCAAGTAAGTGGTATTACTTTTGCCGGCAAAACCGATTCGAAGCAATGGGTGATGATGGATGGCCCCGAAGATTTCGGAGGAAGCGATTCGGCAATACGCCCTAAAGAATTATTGTTACTGGCTCTAGGCGGATGTACCGGAAGTGACGTCGCTTCCATATTGGCTAAGAAAAGAATCAAAGTTGATGGTTTCGAAATGAACATCGAAGCCGAGATGAGCGAAGAACATCCGAAAGTATATACCAAAATTCATGTTGAGTATCTTTTCTACGGAAAGGATATCAAAGAAAACGCAATCGAGCGAGCTATTGAATTATCGCAAACCAAATATTGCGGTGTAACGGCAATGCTCGAAAAGAGTATAGAAATAACACATAGTTTCAGAATTGAAGAAGAAAAAAGATAGTTTTAACATAAAAGAAGTATTATCGTCAATTCCTTGTACCACAAGTGACGAAATGATGATAAGCAAAGGTTTGGATCTGAGGGAAGATTATTTTCGCATTGTCGAAAAGGCTTCCCTCCCTCCCGATTCCTTTCTCCTTGAAACGGCCACAGGTAGCGGTAGAATGGTTTCCATACTCTCCCGCATGGGTTATGATGTCTTAACCGCTGATATTGCCACAGAGATAAACGAGAAGGTTTTTGAAAGAATCACCGAAAAATATCTAGATCGGGTAAAGTTCGCTTTCTTCTCTCTGGAAGATATACCTTACCGCGATTCGACAATCGATAATATTATCAGTGTGAATACAATCCACGAACTGGATAATCCCGAGAAATGTATCGATGAACTTATACGAATCCATTCGGGAAATGGCCCTTTGATATTATCCGATTTCAACCGTTTCGGTTTCGATGTGATAGGGGAAGTCCATATCACGAATTACGGAATCCCTCATCCCGAAGGAAATATGAAGATGGATAAGGTTTTCGAATATCTCCGGAAATATTACTACTCGGTAGAACTGTTCGAAACAAAGCTGAATACTACCTGCTACGCCATTGAGAAAAAATAGTTTATCGGTAATCCTCTCCTAAAGATTCGATAAGATACTTGTTATCAACAAGGGCTATTTTTGCTATTTTCAGAAAGGTAGATTCCCATTCCAGCCACTCAAGCGTGGCTTCTTTCATTTTCCGCACTTCATCTTTAAGTGTTCCTTTGGCCGCTTCTTTGGCTTCACGCAAATCCTCTAGCTCTTCTATCATATCTTTTCCCGCGCGCAAATTCTCTTCGGAAATGTTGAATCTCCCCATCCTTTCCAAATAGTCCGGTATTCTCAGAATATTTCCGTAAAATTGGGCTGCCATAGCGATCCACTTTGTTCCCACGCGGGATCTCGTTCCCTTTAAGCCAAGCTTAATTATCGCTCCTTCATCTTTCTTAAAGACAATTCGCGCTATCTTGAGATGAACCTGATATATTTCCCCAACCTCTTTTCGTTTTAGGTTGAAAATGCGAATCTGCTCCATTTTTTCCGCTTCTACATTTTTTATATGAGAAGGCAACGTAGTTATTCTGGCAAAAAGGGCTTTTCCTGCTTCCATTTCCGTTTCGGAATAACCGAACTGAGATAGTTTGGAAAGAATTAGCGGATTACTTGCGGTATTATCAAATAATATTGATCCCGCGGTTATAATGTGCGACATTGAGCGATTTATGCTGGACATATTTCCCTCCTAATAAGACAATTTCCTAATTTTCTTCAGGTAACAAGAAAAAAAGAGAGGAAGTTCACTCTTATATCCTAAATAGCATCAACGATATTATTAATGTCATCATAGATATTCTAGAATGTAGATTGTATCTAGTCTATTGCATATAATATCTACAAGAAAGTATCATATATCCGGTTCAAAGTAACACATATATGATAAATTGCATCAGGTATATTCTATATATACTCATATATATTCTTTAATGTAACAATGCAATAAAGCATATAGGTGTTGCAAAATAGCAGATACATAAGTATATCTATCAGATAGGTGGATATATTTTGAATATAGGAGATGCAATTTAGCAGATATATAATGCGATTTAACAGATACCTAATACAATTTATCGGATACATAATGCAATTTAGCAGATATGTGATGCACAATTGAATATATGACTTGTTGCGACGTAATAATCTCTTTCCCGAACATCTTAAATGTAGAGGAAGAATCTTAACAGTGTTATTGGTTGCAGATTGCAATTCGGGAGTCTTATAAAAAGGCGCAGGGTATTAAAACTGTGATGCATGCTCATGATTGTGGGAGTAATATGCGTAATAATCAGAAAAAGTTTTCATCATTGGGGATAAACAGAATTAAAAATAGAGAAAATATGTTATCTCAATTGAACAGGGCGGTTTCTATGATTTACGAAATGATATAATGAACCATTCAATAAGAATATTGTTTGCCTTATAACAAAGGTTTATCGAAAATAAATTTTGATTGCACTAAATTTGTTTATGGATTTTTAATATAGGTAAAAAAACTGAAAATTAAGAGTTGAAATAATCCCTTTAATTATTTATAATATATTTAAAGTTTTATACACTGGAGAACGGTATGGACAAAAAGTTCGATTACGGCCCGAAAAAGAATTTATCTTTGACAACATGGGTCAAATTAACAAGAGCATTTCACACATGCGAAAAGATGGCAACCTCACACGTAAAGGATTTCGGTCTTTCTTACGCGCAATTTTCCGTTATTGAAGCTTTGGGGCATTTAGGACCACTTAAAATAGGTGTTCTATGCAGTAAGATGCTTGTAACGGGAGGAAACATGACACTCGTGCTGGATAGTCTTGAGAAAGTGAATTATATCGAAAGAGTACATAGCAAGGAAGATCGCCGTGCAATTAATGTACAGTTAACAAAGAAAGGGGAAGAATTGTTCGCGAATATATTCCCTAAGCATGCCGAGCATATTGATGAAATGCTGAATGGTTTATCCGGCGAAGAACAAAAAGAGTTAGGAAAGCTTCTTAAAAAATTAGGCGCATCCTTAAACGACTAATAGTTTTCTTCTTGTTTTTGTTTTAATGACTTAATAACTATGATCCGTAAAATCATATCGGAATGGTACGTCGTTTTCCGAAGAATTGTGGCTGAAAAATTCAATTTCCTTTCTCGAAAAATTCTTTCGAAATATCCCAAAAAAGTTTTTGAGACTATCGGAAAAGTGCTTAATTTACTCTGACAAAAGAATTTTTCTTACACGAAAGTGGGAGTCGTCATGGCTGTAATTAGACCATTCAGAGCAATCAGACCTAACGAAAAAGTAGCGCATCTGGTTGCAAGCGTTCCATATGATGTAGTTAACAGACAAGAGGCTGCTGAGAAAGCCAAAGACAATCCAATTAATTTCCTAAGGGTTACCCGATCGGAAATTGAGTTAGATCCAAAAACAGATCCTTATTCAGATAAAGTTTATCGTAAAGCCAAAGAGAACTTTGAGAGATTGAAAAAAGAAGCTCCTCTTTTGCAAGACGAAAAGCCCCATTTCTATATTTACAAATTAGATTGGAAGGATCAGTCTCAGGTTGGAATTGCCGCTACTTTCTCGGTAGATGATTACGATAATGATGTAATTATGAAACATGAAAAGACAAGACGTGTAAAAGAGGATGATCGAACCAATCATATTATCACCACCGAAGCGCAAACCGGCGCGGTATTTCTGACATATAAAGAGATACCGGAGATTAATGATATTGTAGAAAAGACAATGAAGCATGAAAAAGCATTGTATGATTTCACAACCTCCGACGGAGTAACTCACACCGTATGGGTAATTCCGGATGATTATAAGGATGTAATCATTTTTGAAATGGGGAAAACTGAAAAATTATACATTGCCGATGGTCATCACAGAGCCGCAAGCGCAAGCAGGGCTAGAGGTGTGGCTAAAGAAAAAAACGTAGGACATAACGGTGAGGAAGAGTACAATTATTTCATGGCAGTCCTGTTTCCTGCCGAACAATTGAAAATTCTTCCATATAATCGCATAGTTTTCGATTTAAAAGGGCTGGATGAAAAACTATTTATTGACAAAATAAAAAATAATTTTATTATTGAGCCCACAAATTCTCCGACACCTCCGGAAAGGAAAACATTCTGTATGTATCTTAACAATGAGTGGTATCTGTTAAGAGCAAATGAGAATGTTGTACCCGGCGAGGCGGTTGGGGATAAGTTAGATGTAAGTATATTACAAAACTACATACTACATCCGATTCTCGGGATAGAAGATCCGCGTACCGATAACAATGTGGATTTCATTGGTGGAATAAGAGGCACCGAGGAATTGGAAAAGCTAGTTAATAACGGAACCGCTGCAGTAGCGTTCTCGATGTATCCGGTTGATGTTGAGGATCTTATACATATATCCGATGCCGGAGAAACTATGCCGCCAAAATCGACATGGTTTGAGCCGAAGCTTAGAGACGGGCTTTTGGTTCATATGATTTAGGAGATTTTTTCAGTTAATAAATTAAGGATTTGTGGTATGGAAAAAAGGGTTTATAACTTCAGCGCGGGCCCGGCCACTTTGCCGGAAGAAGTTCTACGTGAAGCGCAGGAAGATTTTGTCTCCTACAAAGGATGCGGAATGTCGGTTATGGAAATGAGCCACCGCTCCAAAACATATGATGATATCATCAAATCTGCCGAGAAAGATTTAAGAACACTTCTCGACATTAACGATGATTATTCAATACTATTTCTACAAGGCGGCGCTACATTGCAATTCTCTATGGTTGCGTTGAATTTGATGCCTCCGCAGAACAAGGCAGATTATATTTTAACCGGTGTTTGGTCTAAAAAGGCAGCGAAAGAAGCGAAGAGAGTTGGCACTGTTAATATCGCGGCATCTACAGAAGAAGAAAACTTTGCAAGAATTCCAAAGCAGAGTGAGTTAATTTTATCTCCGGATGCTTCTTATGTCCATTTTACATCGAACAACACTATTTTCGGTACTCAGTTCAAAGCAGAGCCTGAAGTAGGAAACGTACCTTTGGTATGTGATACTTCATCCGACATGCTTCACAAGAAACTGGATATCAACAAATACGGATTGATTTACGCCGGTGCTCAGAAAAACATGGGGCCATCCGGTTGCGCTCTTGTAATAGTAAGAAAAGATCTTCTCGAAAGAAGTTCTGACGAATTACACACTTACTTGAATTACAAGATTCACGCAGAGAAAGATTCGCTATATAACACCCCTCCTACATACTCGATCTACATTATGGGGTTGGTATATAAATGGTTGTTGAATAATGGCGGATTGGACGCTATGTATCAGAGAAATCTTGATAAGGCCAATCTTCTTTATAACTTCATTGACTCAAGTGACGGTTTCTACAAAGGAACAGCTGCAGTTGAAGACAGATCTTTGATGAATGTTACTTTCAGATTGCCATCCGAAGAGTTAGAGAAGAAACTTATTGCCGAAGCAACCGAAAAAGGATTCTCAGGACTCAAAGGTCACAGATCAGTCGGTGGTATAAGAGCTTCGATATACAACGCTTTCCCTAAGAAAGGTGTTGAAGATTTGGTAGAATTCATGAATGATTTCAAGGCCAATAATTAATTTTCCCGATAATCCGGCCTAAACTTTGGCCGGATTTCTTTATCTTACCCCTATAGATATTCCATATTCCCATTTCAGAGAGGTTTTATAATGAAAAGAACTTTTGCTTTTATAAGTATTCTTGTATTTCTATTGTGTTCATGCGGAAAGGAAGAGCCTAAATTGGAATTGTTTTCACTTGACGCGTTCGCTTATGATCTCGATAGCGGTTGGGAAGTGAACGCCACCGTAAACGCGAAAGGTATTAAGCAGATCGAAGCGGGAGAAAAATATGAGCATAAGTTATCATACTCAGTTTTTCTTGTTACACCGGAGCAGGATACTCTGAAAGAGATTGATAGAGGAGAAGTAGGAAATCTTACCAAAGAAGAAGTTTTGGATATTCCTCTGGAATCGCAAATCGAATTGGATTCTACATTCGGAAAAGGCAACTATAAGCTTGGATTCATTGTTAAAGATTTATACAGCAACCAAATTGATACTATCGCTGCTGCTTTCAAATTAGGATTCGAATAATAAGCAAATCCGGAGGGGAAGATGCTTTATTCCAAATTTATTCGTTTGATTGAAGACAACGCGGAAAAACTTACTCAAAATTGGATTAAGGAAGTACAAAACAATCCGGCAACTCCTGGATATAAAAAGTTGTCCCGAGATGTTCTGGAGAAAAGAATATTCGATGTTTACAAACGCTTGGGCAATTGGGTACTTCATTACGATCCGACCGATAAGAAAACAACGGAGCATTATATTCGTCTGGGGCGAGAACGAGCCGCGGAAGGGATTCCTTTGAGTGAGGTGACATATACGATTATCTTATCCAGGGTAATTGTATGGCGCTTCATTGAGCACGAAGGGGTTATTGAGAGTACATTCGACTTGCAACAGGCTCTTGAGTTTTTCAGAAGAGTAAACAGATTTTTCGATAAGATTACATATCTTGTGAGTGTCGGGCACGAGAGTTATAAAAATGTGGAAGAGGATGAACTCCATAAAGGGGAGTTTTTCGATAAAACTTTCAAAAGCGTTATGAATTGGATTATTAAGTAGGGTTTCTCGAAGAGTTTATAAAAAAGCCGAAGGAAGCATAACAGCTTTTCTTCGGCTTTCGATAACAAGAAGAGGATATATTATTTTAATAGAACCATCTTTCCCGACATTAAGGAATTATCTATATCAATCGAATAAACATAGACATCAGATGGAACCTGATTTCCGGAATTATTTGTTCCGTCCCACATCAATTCGAAAATACCGTTTGAACTAACACTCATATAAAGAGTTTTCACTAGTTCCCCGATAGAATTAAATATTCTTACGGTTGCAACGTTATTGCGAATCTTTCCTACGGAGAATTTGATTTTCGTAGAAGGATTAAATGGGTTAGGGTAATTACCGATAATTATAAATTCATTAGGAATTTCGTTTCTGCCATCGGCTAAGAAATCTTCTTCAACGCCTACAGCACCACCCTGGTAGCTTGTAAACTCTGTGATGATACCAAATGCTATGCTCAAAGATTTTATCTCTGCTTTTAGCCGTCCTTCCTCGTAAGAGTTTAAATCAGCCAGACGATACTTAATCATTAAGTTTTCGATCTTTCTTTTAGCCCAAAGTTTCGGGAGAAAGCTTTTTGATGAATCAACTTTATCACTAAGGTTTAGCTGATATTTATATTCGACAGAGTTATTGTCTGTTGCCTGGCCAGTAAATTTAACGGAAACATCTCCTCGTTGCGAATAACGTCCGGTAACAATCATTTGTTGCCCCTGATACAAGTTTTGCAGAGGAGAAGGATAAACCTCTTTAACAATATTCGGAGTGAACTCAAGTTTGGTATTTAGTAAGACAGGATTCTTAATCTGTCTGTAAAATTTCTGTACTTCGGTTTCAATATCATTTTCATCAATAAAATAAGAGAGCCCGTTAGTAACGTTCGAGAGTCCGGTTAAAAGACCTTGGTTAATGTTTTCACCGATCCCGAAGGTGAATAACCGAATATCATATGAGAGACTATTGAATTTACTTTTGAAATTGTCAATTATTTTATCTGTTTCTGTTTCCCCGATGGTAGGTTCTCCGTCTGTAAGAAAGACAACAACATCGGCTTTTTTCGGATCGGAAATAGCGTATTGATCTAAAGCTGTTAAAAGAGCTTTATTAATATCAGTTCCTCCTTCCGGCATTAAGGATGCTATGTAATTTTTAGCGGAATCTTTCGCTGTTTGCGATACGGGAACAAGCTTCCTTTCGAAAGAAGTAATGTTGGTCGAAAAATCAATTATGTTAAAAGAATCCTCGGTATTGAGATTATCAATAATGTAATTGGCCGCGTTTTTCGCTTGAGTAAGCTTATCTCCACGCATGCTTCCTGAGCAATCGAGAACCAAGGATATTTCTTTGCCGATTATTTGTGCTTGTTCCGAAGGATCCGGTTCAACAACGAATGAGAAGAATCCGCGATTCCCCTCGGATGTGTATTGATCATCCGGAAGCCATGATGAATATCCGAAGAGTCCAAGTTCATTTCTGTTCAATGTATATGAGAACGAATAATCTTTATCGGCATAGTCTTCGTAAATGATAAGTGAAGCGCTTAGTTTATTTGCTGTTAAGGAGACATCATCACATTCGTGATTCAAACTGGTAAAGTCTTCGATGGTTCTTCCCGAATTTACCTCGAAATTGATTTCCTGTTTGATAAGATAATCACTTTGGATATTCGAATAATCATTCGGGTAATCGAATGTAACTTTTCCGTCTTCGTAATTAAGCAACTCAACGTAAGAGACCTCGAAAGTGATTTCGTCTTGAGATGATAATCTGATATTTGCGTCGAAATAGACCGGAGAATTACCGAGATAAGACTTTAATTTCTTATCGATCTTGCTGCCTTCTCCTGTATAACTCGTATCGCTTGATATCGGGGTGATGACAGCGTCGTACCAGATATTATCTTTTGAGTATCTAAGACTAGTCGCGCTTGCGTTTACGGGGATTGGAAAAGCAAAACGGAATTTGCTAACCTCATTGTCTGTAGTGTTTTTGAAAATCTGAGTCGATTTTATGACTGCTACTTGTTCTTCAACCTTTACTTCGATTTTCCCGGAAACAAGCTTGAGATAACTTGGGGTTTGCGCGTCAATAATTCCCACACCGTTTGCGAAAATGTTGGACGCAAATATTATGGTCAATAAAAGGGTAAATAATTTGTTCATTTTGCCTCTCGAAAGTTAAATAAACCGGTTACTGGTTTTTCTCCGGCAAGAATAATTTTCCAGCAACCGGTATTTCTTCGCCTAGATTGACCTCAGACAATAATTATGTAAGCAAAGGAGATGCCAAATAAAAAATAGGCGAATTGCTCACAAGAGGCTTCGAATCGCGCAAATTGCGCAAAATCTTCACACAAGTTGAAAAAAATGCGTATCAGATAGCGATTCGAAAGTTAATTCTGTAGGTCGATAGTGACGATGAATTATTTCCTATTTCAAATGCCGGAGAATACTCTTTGAAATACTCATCGGAATTAAAAATGATATCCATCTGAGTATAGAGCCAGATCAAACCGTAAGCGGTTAATAATGTGTTTCTAATTTTATATGATTTATTATAGTCGTTGTAAGCGGAAGCAATCTGAACCGGATCAGTTTCGTTCAAATATGCTTCTTCCTTTTTATCTGTATCAATTGCGAAATAGGTCAAACTTCCCAGAGAAATAGCGCTAGCCGTAGATAGAAGCCAACCTTTCGTATTTTGTTTTACATGCAAATGTCCCCACCCCGGTAGAACAATCGATCTCCAAAGGGATGCTCTGAAAAGAGAACTTTCATAGTCGTGTCTGGAAAGTTTTTGCTCCATTGTTTGGCTAAGCATATTCTTTTCCCGTTCCATCCGAATATATATCTGGAGGAAATCTCTTTTAACACCATTGAAAAAATCAATAATCTTAGGTGATGTTCTAATCGGATCCGGTTTGTAATCTTTGTTTGTTTGCAGAATAGAGATAAAAGATTTTCTAGCAAGATCAATCTCGGACATTGTATAATGGGCGACAGCCTTATAATAGTTTAATTCGATATAGCTTGTGGTATCCGGTTTACTGTTCACCAACAAACTATCCGCAAGACGAATTACATTTGGGTAATCGAAGGCTTCGAAATCAGAAGCGATTTTTTTCATTATTTCTTCGTGTTGCGCAAAGAGAGTAGAAGCAAATATCAGTATACCGAAAAGGAAAATTCTCATCTTACTTCACCAACATCATCTTTTTTGATAAAGTAAGTTTGTCAGTGCGTAAAACGTAGAAGTAAACTCCCGATGAGACCGGATTGCCGGAATCATCATTCCCATTCCATGTTACGGCATAATTACCGGAAGAGATATTATTATTGACGAGTGTTTTAATGCGCTCACCAAGTAAGGAATATATTTCAATCGAAACGTCCGAGGAATAAGGGATTGAGAATTTAATTTCTGTGGTCGGATTAAATGGATTCGGGTAATTTTGGAATAACTCATACTCAGTGGGAATATCATTCGTACCGTTTGATATATCTGTGGTTGCATCCTTATTAAATACTTCTACACTACTGATTACTTCGTTTTTTTCATCGAAACCACCGAATACGAAAATCTGATTATTCACATAAGCTACCGAAGGATTATTTCTGGCAACATTCAGACTTTGACCTCGCTGAATATTAAAAAATCCGAATCCATGTGCCATAAAGAGGTCAACATCAGCCAGAGCCTGACTATTTTCGTTATAGCCGCCGATTACGTAAAACATATCGGTAAGAGGAAAATATACTACGGTACCGCCGGCGCGAGGTTGAAGAAGCTCAAGAGATATTCTTTTAAATGTCGTATCTGTTGTATTGAATTCATAAATCTTCTGAGAGACTCCGTTTTCAACACCACCGAGAAGAAAAATATCATTTCCTTTGGAGCATATCATTTGATTATAAGGTTGGTTTCCCTTTACAAAGAGAGTATCTATCGAATAGAGCTCCCTTTTTCGGTTAAGATCCAAAACAGAAATAAAAGGGTGTTCTTGAGAATCGGCTTGATAAGCGTTTTTCCCACCGAATATGAAGAAATAATCACCCTTGACTATTCCGCTTGCAAAAGTTCTGTCCAGAGAAGAACTAGTATCGACTTTGATAGAAGTTGGGAGATCGAGAAAATTCCATCCTTCGTACGAAAAATTTGCGTCCTCCCCGAAAGAAGCTCCACCGAAGTAATAGACAATACCGTTATGAATATCTGCTGTGTGCCCTAATCTGGGGGTAAGCATGTTTCCGACTATTTGCCATGAGTCTGTAGAAGGATCATACTCTTGTATCCAATCGACTGTTGCCTGTTCCTCAGAGGAATATCCTCCTAATATATATATTTTCCCATTATGAACAACTGTCTCTGCTCCGGCTACGGGATATGGCATGTTTCCGTTTAAAGTCCATTCCGGATAAAAATCGGCCGATTGAACTATCCCTGTAAGAGATAGCCAAATTAAAAGGACGATATTTCCGAGTGTGTTATTCATATTTAAAAATAATTATTAAACCTTAATCAGCAAGTATTATACCAGATTAGTTTTTCTTAAGTTTTCCTGTCTTAAAATTATACGATAATGTTATTGTATCCCCCTTTGTCAATTCAAGTCGGTATTTGAAATCAGGATATTGGGGATTAACTATTCTTAACTCACCATGATCATTTTCAAGTCTGATCGGGTGAAGGAAAGGAGTATCTCCCAGAATATTTCCGTCAAATTGAACTTGCCCCCATGGAAAAACTTTAATTGCAAGATAAGAGACCAGTGAATCGAGATCGATTTTTATTAGAGAGACCTCGTTTGAACCGATCGAAATAATCTTTTCGTATTTGGGATAACCGGGATTATGCAGAAGTAGACTATGTTCTCCTGTTCTCAAGGTAATATTTTTTTTTAGTGGGGTGGTTTCCAACCTGATTGAGTCTATATAAACATGAGCCCAAGGTTTACACTCCACGAATAGCTGACCGTATTCTATTGCTACTTGTTTTGGAAAAGCAGTTTCCGAAATTTCAGAGTTTGTGTTTGCTATTTCGTTAGTGCTTCTATTCTCTTTTTCTTTCGCAGTATATGCTCCGGATGTTTTCTCTTTTTCCGAAGGTTTTTGTGAGGAAGTATCGATCTTAATTATAGGGCTGTTCTCGATTTGCGGCTTCTCAGTATTGTTCGTGAAAAAGATAATTGAAGCGATTACAATAACAATAAAGCCAACACCCCAAGGAAGAAGGCTATGTGTTCTTTTTACTTCTCCATGAGGCTTTTCTGAACCTTCATTTGATTCCCCCAATAAACCGAGTATTTCTGCAGAGGAAGCTATTCGATCTTCACATTTTTTCTGAAGACACCCTTTTGCTATCTCCTTTATTATGTCCGGAAATTCTTCGACCTCTTCTGAAATTTGGGAATACGAAAATCCAATGATTTTATTCAATATTTTATTCAGATCGGAGTCGACAAAGAGAGTTTTTTCCGAATATAGCTCGTAGATCACTATTCCGGTTGAGAAAAGATCGGAACATGCTGACAATTCCTGACCCTGAATTTGTTCCGGCGACATATACGATGGTGTTCCTACAATCCCGAATTGGTTAGTCACAGTATTATCTGTTGTAACCAATGCAAGGCCGAAGTCACCGAGTTTTAATTCACCTTCGGAATTAACGAGAATGTTTTCCGGCTTAATATCACGGTGGATAATGTCTCGGGAATGAGCATATTCCAAACCTTTAAATAATTGGGCTGTTAAGGAGTGTTTTGTCGTGTTAGATAACTTTTCACTCTCCATAAGTTCACGGAGATTTTTACTTTCAAAATACTCAAACGAAATGTAGAAGTAATCTTCAAAAAGTCCGAAATCCAAGACCTTTATAATATTCGGATGATCAAGTCCCGCTAGTATCTTCGCTTCTCGTTTGAAGCGATTTATTACATTGCGATCCATGATCGTTCTGGTATTGAGAGATTTCAGTAAGATCTTTTTCCCGAGGTAAATATGATTTGCGATATAAACCCCGGAGCAGTGATCCTTTTTCAGACACTCAATGATTTCGAATTTGTCGAATAATACTTCCACCAGATTGCTACTCCGCTTGCATTTCTTTTAATTTCATCTGTACCCAGCGAACCGAAACTCCGAGACTTTCAGCTGCTGCGGTTCGGTTTCCATCAAATCTTTCCAGTCTTTTCTTAAGAATAGTTTTTTCCATCTCTTTAAGAGTCCCTTCGAAATCGCATTCGCTTTCGTCGTCATCCCAAATTATATGTTCTGCGCCAATTTTATTTCCGTCTGCCAAGATAACGGCTCGCTGCATTACATTGGAAAGCTGTCGGACATTTCCGGGCCAATTATATTTCTCAAGCTTCTTTATCGCAGCCATATCGATTGTTTTCTTGTCTTCGGTCATATTCTTTACGAAGAAATCGGCCAATAGTACAATGTCTCCTTTCCTTTCTCTAAGGGGAGGGAGCATAACCGGAAAGACATTCAAACGATAGAAAAGATCTTCTCTGAAAGTTCCTTCCTTTACGAGCTTCTTCAAATCCTTATTTGTGGCGGCTACAATTCTTACATCAACTTTCTTTACATGTGTATCACCGAGGCGCATTATTTCTTTGTTTTCCAGTACTCGGAGAAGTTTAGCTTGGAGCGCGCTTGAGATATCGGCTATTTCATCCAGAAAAAAAGTACCGCCATTGGCAACCTCGAGTAAGCCTTTTTTATCTGTTGTAGCTCCGGTAAAAGCTCCTTTTTTATATCCGAACAATTCACTCTCAAGCAAGTTATCCGGAATGGAACCGCAGAACTGAGCAAGATAAGGGTTAGCGTCTCTTCTGCTTAATTTGTGAACAGCCTGGGCTACAAGATCCTTTCCTGTTCCACTTTCTCCAAGAATAAGAACTGTAGCGTCCGTATCCGCGACTTTTCTAATGAGACGGGAGAGATTCTTCATCGGTGTGCTTTCACCGATCATTTTAGGAATCGGGGCGATATTATCAATTTGATTCTTGAGCTTCTCCTTTTCATCTTCCAGTTTCTCAACACTCATTATTTTGTCGAGAGCGAGAGAAACAAGATTGGAAAAGAAATTCAGAAATATCAGATTTTCTTCGGTAAATTCACTTCGATCTTTTGTACTATCAACTGCAATAACTCCCCATATTTCCTCTTCGCGGAAGATAGGAACACCGATGATAGATTTTATTTGGTTAATCTGTATGCTCTGAAATTTCGAAATATGCGGATCACTCATCGCGTCGTGATAAAGAACCGAATTTTTTTCTTCCATTACATTTTGTAGAATACCGGAAGAGAATTCCGACATGTCTGTAATGGATTCTTGATTTACATGACGTGCGGAAATAATATCAAAACGGGATTCTTCATTAAGTCTGACAAATAGTCCGCGTTCGGCATTAACAACACCGATAACCCAATCAAGCGCTTCCTCGATTAAGCTTTCTCTGTATTTGCTTTTATTCAATTTATCCGAAATGAAATAGATTGCCTCAAGTTGTTCTTTCGTAAGATCCTTAACCTGCTTAATATTTTCTTGTATGGTACTATTCATAATCAAAAGCCTATTGTAAAATTTTGAATGTTGCCGGTTTCGAACGGGTTTTGTTTTGGTATTCGTCGGTTGCCCAAATCACCCAAAAGTACTCACCGAAACTATTCCCCGATAATTTCCGATCAACCGTGACCCCAATAGAATCGGAGGGGATATTACTTTTCTCCCAAACAACTTCGGGCGCCACTTCATTGGAGTACACTTGTACGGTATATTTATGAGTAAAGCCCGGCAAAAATCTTTTCCATTTTAATCGGGGTGTAACCGAAACAGAGTCTTCGTTATTCTTAGGAGAGAGTATCGAAATTTCCTGCTTAATAATTCTCTTAACATTAGAAGAGCCGATAACAAATTCTTTTTCAGATTTATCTTTCACTGTAAGAAATAGATCTTTGCCGATAATATCATCAATTGTTCCGACGTTCAAATCGAAGAAGAAAAATTCTTGTGAAAATCTGTTCATCTTTATCTCTTCCAATTCTTTTCTGAGGCCTAAATCTGAATTTACCAGAAAAACAGAATCGATATCATTTTCATCATCAGATATGGTTGCTTCGATCTTTATCTTAACTCTCTGGTTATCCGGAGGAGTATCATAGCGGTTTTCTACGATACTAAAGAAAAATAAATCCGAAATTTTCGGAGTACTATTTAGGTAATGATATACATTTTTCTTCTTGGACCTATTCCAGTTGAGAAAAAGTGAATCTTCACCGAAACCGTTTTTAGTGAAACATAACCAACCGTTTTCTCTTTCGACATTCGCGATTGAGAATTTCCCCTCCGAGTCTGTTGTGACCAGACAATCGTTATTCTTCCAGAAAACATTAACATCCTTGATTGGTTTCCGGGGGAAGGCCTCCGTTTGAATAACACCATTAATGGAGGCCAAAGTGGATACCGGATTGTCCGGATCCAAAGGATTATTTCTCGGGGCTTCGCAAGAACTAAGGCAAAGGAGAATAACCATGAATAACGATATTTGGAATATGAGTTTCGGCATCACACATTTGGATAATCTAACTGCATAAAAATAATTAAAATTCGTATTGAAAGTTATAAACATTTTAGTATGTTCAAAAAAAATGTAATCAAAAGAATAATTCTCTTTGAAATCACTCCTTCAATAGCTAAATTTTCACGCAAGAGCAAATATTTTTAGTAATTCTTATGCATTTCATAATATTTTACCGAAAGCTTGCTCACTATATTACATTCATTTTTACAATTTTTTAGGAGTTTCCAAAGATGGCAGCAAAGGAAATGGGAACCGTAAAATGGTTCAATGCCACCAAAGGATTCGGATTTATTGAGAGAGAAAATGGTAGCGACATTTTTGTGCATTATTCCTCAATATCCAGAGATGGTTACAAATCTTTAGACGAAGGACAGAAAGTAGAATTCGAAGTCGGGGAAGGTCGCAAAGGTGAGCAAGCAGTCGATGTATCAATAGTCGAATAAACCGAAAGTTTCAAAAAGCGGCAGGGCAGCCGCTTTTGATTATATTAAATTTCTATTCCTCTTATCCACTTAGAAAAAATTTCCGCCAATTTAATTCTGCTACTGGAGAAAGAATGGCCGGAACTGATAGCGTATGCCTTTTTCGGAGTTGTATTCATACTTTTGAGTAGAGCTTCCAAGGGGGAATGGTGCAACTCCATTGGAGCAACAAAATCATTTTTTGCCCCGACAAGCAGCAGCGATTTCTTTTCGAAAGCCTTTGCTTTGTTCAATAAATTCCAGTGATCTTTATTCTCTACCATTTCGTTGAAAAGGTCGGTTCCTGTAACACCTGTCAATAATTGGGCGCCAGTGTTCAAGCCCTCCATTGTAATATCGAGGAACTCCTTGTTTGATAGGAGATAATCAGCGAATAAACCGAAATTGAAGCCGGCAAATGATGCGGCGTGAGTGATATCATCCCTTTCGGCAGCAGTCATAAGAGCAGCGAATCCTCCGAGGGAATGTCCGGCAAGAACAATTCTTGTTGAATCGCCTCTGTATTTATCCTTAACATCGGTGTTCTTTAGATAATCTATTGCTGAGTGAACGTCTTCCAAACAATTGGAGAAGGAATATTTGCCACTGCTTCCCCAAGAGCCTCTGTAATGAAACACAAGAACATTCCATCCCATTCGGCGAACGATATGAGCAAGATCGAAATTTGTTTCGTTTCCGGGAAAGCCGTGAAGTAGTATTAAAATCGGATGAGGCCCCTCGCCGTTGGCAATGAACATTGTCCCCAATAACTTTTCTCCTTTGCTAGGTATTAAAACCGGCTGCATCGAAGGGGGGAACTCATTGCTTATACTTTTGGGGTCTTCGGTAATCGGATTATAATCGAACATTTCTTTCTCGATTTATAACATAATTAGTTGTTTTTTATTTCTTGTCCCAATAATAAGAAAATACTTTCTATTTCTCACGCCCGGAATAGGCGTTCAAAACAAAATGTTCTTCATTCGATATACTGTTTTTGATATGAGGGGGAGTTTTCTTATTTTTGAAGCTTATTTTACGAACAAAAAACATAGAAAAATGAAATTCAGTGAATCGTTTATCCCTACGTTAAAAGAAGTTCCTTCCGACGCGGTTATTCCTAGCCATATTTTGATGGTACGTTCCGGAATGGTTAGAATGCTCTCGGCCGGGGTTTATTCCTTCTTGCCTCTTGGCTACAAAGTTTTGAAGAAAGTAACCGAAATTATTCGTGAAGAAATTGACGCTATCGGCGGACAGGAATTCCACTTGCCGGCTCTTAATCCGAGAGAAATCTGGGAAGAGACTAACCGTGTCGAAGCTTTTGGCGATACGATGTTCCATATTAAGAACAGAGATTATGTGCTTGCTCCTACTCATGAAGAGATCATGACATATCACGCCAAAGGAGCGTTAAAATCATATAAGGATCTGCCACAGATTTGGTATCAGATTCAAACCAAATTCAGAAACGAACCTCGCCCGAGAAGTGGTGTTATTCGTGGACGCCAGTTCCTGATGAAAGATGCTTATTCTTTCGATAGTACATGGGAAGGGTTGGATGCTTCTTACGATAAACATGCGAAAGCTTACAGAAATATTTTCGATAGATGCGGAATCAAGTTTTTCATCGTTGGAGCTTCCAGTGGCGCTATGGGCGGAAGCAAATCGGAAGAGTTTATGGTTAAATCCGACGCCGGTGAAGATACTGTTGCTCATTGCGAAAGCTGCGGATATGCCGCGAATTTCGAAGTTGCTACTTCGGTTATCGATGGCGCTCCTCGTTACGACGAAAGCAAAGAGATTTTCGAAATCTCCACTCCTAATGTTAAATCTATAGATGAGCTTTGCGAATTCTTGAAAATTGATGAAAAGCAAACCGCTAAATCAAGAGTTTATATGCACAACGACAAACCTGTTATGGTTCTCATGCTTGGTAACGACGAAGTTAACGAAACCAAACTTGAGGCTGTATTAGGCGGAAATGTTCGTCCTGCTCATCCCGAAGAATTAAAAGATATTTCCGGTGCCGACGCTGGTTCCATAGGACCTATCGGTTTCAAATACAAAGTTATTGCCGATAACAGATTGAAAAACGGAAACAATCTTTATAGTGGCGCAAATAAAAACGATTATCATATCGGTGGTATCGATTTCGACAGAGACCTCAAAGACGTTGAGTTCTTCGATCTTCGTACCGTGCAAACCGGTGAAGTTTGTCCTCGTTGCGGCAAAACTTTGGATGTATTCAAAGCTATTGAGCTCGGACATATTTTCAAACTCGGTACTCGCTACTCCGAAGGAATGGGAGCTAACTTCCTTGACGAAAACGGCCAGGCTCACCCATTAATCATGGGTAGTTACGGTATCGGTGTGGAAAGAGTTCTTGCTTGCTATCTCGAGCAAAACTATGACGAAAACGGTATTATCTGGGATAAAACTCTTGCTCCGTTCGATATTCATCTTGTCGGGTTGACGATGAAGAAAGAACATATGGCAGAGGCTTGCGAAGATATCTACAATAAGTTGAAAGAAAACGGTTTCGATGTTCTTTATGACGACAGAAAAGACGCTATGGCCGGATTCAAATTCAACGATGCCGATCTTCTCGGTATGCCTGTGCAGGTTGTTATAGGGGAAAAGAATTTCAAAAATGGCATGGTTGAAATCAAAGTTCGCAAGACCGGCGAGAAATTCCAGGTTAGTCTCGACGAATTAGTCGCTAAGCTGAAAGATTTACTTAAATAAAACTACTTTTTCATAGGGGGCTGTCTCTATCGTGATTATTTCTTTAATACTCCTAAGTTATTCACGGTTACTTTAGAGGCAGCCCCCTTATTATTTGAATCCTATGAAACCTACTTTATATATCGTCTCGACTCCGATCGGGAATTACGACGACATTACATTACGCGGTCTGAATGCTTTGAAGGAGGCCGATTTTATTATTTGCGAAGAGTTTAAGATTGCCAGAAGGCTTCTTGCCCATTACGGAATAGAGAAAGAGCTCTATTCGTTAAACGAGCACAACGAGAAGGAAGAAGCAAGAGAATTGGCTCAGAAGATTTTGACCGAGGGGAAGAAGGTCGCGTTAATTTCCGACTGCGGAACTCCGATGTTTTCCGATCCAGGGCATCATTTGCTCGATTGGTGCATCTCATTTAAGATCACTATTAAAGTGTTGCCCGGAACCAGCTCTTTGATTCCTGCTCTAACCGGCTCTAACCTAAAGGTTGAGAAATTTTATCACTACGGATGGCTTTCTCCGAAAAGTGATATCCGAAGACGAGAGCTGATGAATCTTAAAAGGAATAAAAGCGTTATTGTTCTGATGGATACACCATATCGCTTGAATAAACTTGCCAGTGAAGTTGCCAAGGTTTTCGGTGACAATGCCAGAGTTGTTGTTGCTTTTGAACTGACCGGGAATAAAGAAAAGTTTTTCCGAGGTGGCGCGGGGGAAATTGCCAAAGAGATTAACGACAAGAAGTTGAAAGGGGAATTTGTTTTTCTGGTGGATAACAGATAAGAGAAAAATTTCTCCCGAAACCCTCATTACTTGAAATGAATGAGATATTTTTATAAGATTGAAACTATAAATGAATCACTTCTTCACCTTGATACCGATGAGATGAAGTATGGTGGTTGTTATTCCGTAAATTATCTTCCGGAGGATTGATAAATGTTAATGATTCAAGATGTGGACCTTACTCCAAATCCCCAAGCACTAAAATTTATTCTTAACGAAAGAGTTTTGATTAGCGAAACCAGAAACTACGCTAACGCTGCCGAGGCAGAAAATGATCCTTTCGCTAAAGGTATCTTCGAAATTGATGGTGTTGTTTCCGTTTTTTATATGGATAAATTCGTAACGGTTGAAAAACGCCCCGATGTTACCTGGGGACAAATCCAGAAAACACTTATCGATTATGTGAAAAACTTCGACAGAGCTTTGATTCCTTCCGAAAAAGAGGTTGAAGGGGCTACTGAAGAGGAAACCGAACTATTGAAGAAGATAAATGTATTGCTAGACCAAAGAGTTCGTCCAGCTTTGGCCGGTGACGGCGGTGGTTTGGAAGTTTTAGGACTCGAAGGACTTACATTAACCATAAGATACCAGGGAGCATGCGGAAGTTGTCCCAGTGCCATCAGAGGAACTCTCGTGGCTATAGAAAATCTTCTCCGCAGAGAACTTAATCCGAATATTCAGGTTGTTGCAGGTTAATTATTAACGACCAATCGAATAAATAAATATTCATGCAAAGCCCGTGCGGATAGTAAACATAACTCCGGCGGGCTTTTCCTTTTGATAGAAAGAGATAATTTCCGAAAAATACATCCCCGAATCCATTCAGTTAATATCATCCATAATGTTGGAGAAGTTTTCTGAAACAGTGGAGATTCTAACCGAACCCATGATGATGCGAAACGAAACTTTGATGCTCTCTTACGAACCCATGATGATGTTGAACGAGATAATGATACTTCACATCGTCCTAGTGGTGACTATCAGCGTGACATTGACACACATAACCGAAGCAGTGGCAATAACAATCGAGACCGTGAAGCTATTAATCTGATCCTTGACGATTCTCAGAAACACATTGCCACTATTCTCCGAGACTTTGGCGCCATTCTACTAAACAATGATGCTCTCCGACGAAAAAGAATATTGCAACTGGATACCAATTATGAGCAATATGTATGCGGGGATCGGTATCACGGAAAAGGAGCATGGCTTCACATATTCCGGATGTTTCTAATGTATTAAAATCTATTGTGTAAAGGAAGATTAAAGGAACGGATATGGGTCAAAACGGAGTGCTATTGCATAAAAAAGAAGCTCCTAAGTATCTCTTAAGAGCTTTTAATAAACTTATGATCTTAATTCCGTAAAGTAGGAAAGCTTCTATTTTCCTCCGCCGAGTATTTTGGCCGGTAATCTGATTATTGAGGCGAGGAGCTCGAATACTCCGTCAACAGCAATACCTACCAGACGGAAGGGGAGCAGTAATAACCAGACAATGGGATATAATAGAATTGCGGTCAGAGCCAAAGGCCAGCAGAAGAAGAGAAGAATTAACCATAGAATAAACGTTTTCATAATTTACCTCAAAAAAAAAGCCCGGATAAGAGTGCGCGTTCTCTTTTGTCCGGGCAATTAGTTTAGCAATAGCTTAACCAGTAAACTTGCGCCATACATCTTAACCCGTTAGGAGAGTAAGACGTATGGGTAGGAAAGGAGTTTCACTTTTATCCATTTCCAAAACATTTCTTCCAATTTTGTATTTGAAGCGAAACATCTTCGGGGTTCGGGGAACCGGCCGTTTTCTTTCTCGTTAAAGCATCCTTAACCAAAACAACCTTCAGAACTGTTTCGTCGAATATCGGATTGATATCCTTAAACTCATCCAAAGAGAGTTGATTAAGCTTCATTGAGTTATCTTCCGCGTATTTAACAATCCTTCCTACTATATGATGGGCTTCTCTGAAGGGAATACCTTTCAGAACAAGCCAATCGGCTATATCGGTAGCGAACATAAAGTCGCCATCGAGATTTTTTTCCGTATTCTCTTTTTTCACCTTAATGGTCGGAACCATCTTGGTCATAATCGATAGGGAAGCTGAGTAATGAGCGACAGAATCGAACAAAGGTTCTTTATCTTCCTGCATATCTCTGTTATAACTAAGGGGAATTCCCTTCATTATAGTCATCAGAGTTGTATAATTGCCGTAAACTCTTCCTGATTTACCTCTAATAAGCTCAGCCATATCGGGATTTCTCTTTTGCGGCATCAAAGAAGAGCCGGTTGTGTAGGCGTCGCCGATTTGAATAAAGCTGAATTCATAGGAAGACCAAATGATCAGTTCTTCGCAGAAACGGCTCAGATGCATCATACCTACGGAACAGGCGTTAAGAAGATCGATAGCGAAATCACGATCGGAAACACCGTCGAGAGAGTTAGCGCAGATATTAGCGAAACCGAGTTTCTCTTTGGTTGATTCTCTGTTCAAAGGAAGAGTGGAACCGGCCAAAGCACCGCAACCGAGCGGGGAATAATCAGCTTCGTTTAGAGCGAACTCAATTCTCTTAGTGTCTCTTGCAAGCATTTCGGCGTAAGCCAACAAATGCAGCGCGAAAGAGACCGGCTGAGCTCTTTGAAGATGAGTATAACCTGGAATAATGGTTTCCGTATGAGCTTCGGCAAGATTAACCAAAGCCATTTTAAGATTCTCTACTTTCACGAGAAGATCTTTGGCGGCGGCTTTGGTCCAAAGTCTGAAACCGGTAGCAACCTGATCGTTACGGCTTCTTCCCGAATGAAGTTTTCCGGCAACCTCTCCGATAAGTTCGGTAAGCTTTGTTTCAACCGCGGAATGAACGTCTTCGTGCTCAGCCGGATTAGGATGCCATTCTTCGGCGTTCCACAGTTCGGCAATCATGTTCAATCCGTCGATGATTTTTTTCGATTCCTCTTTGGATATGATATTCTGTTCGGCGAGCATGGCGGCGTGCGCTTTACTTACCTCGAGATCATGTTCCAAAAGGTTTATGTCGAATGAGAGAGACGATGAGAATATCATCGCCTCGTCATTTATTTTCTCTGAAAATCTGCTTCCCCAAAGCATTTATGCTACCTGCTCTTTTTCTTTTGGTTGGTTTTTGTAAGCTGTTTGATACTGCAAAGAATAGATGTTGATAAATCCTGTTGATGATTTGTGATCGAATATATCATCATCTGTATAAGTAGCTAATTCTTCGCTGTAAAGGCTATATTGTGATTCTCTTGAAAGAACGTTAATGTTTCCTTTGTAGAGTTCCAATTTGATTTCGCCGCAAACAACTTCCTGAGTTTTGTCAACGAAAGCACTCAAAGAATCGAATAAAGGAGAGAACCAAACACCATCATAGATCATGTTACCGATCTGACTAGCGACGTTTTCTTTGTATCTGAATGTATCTTTATCCAAAGTAAGTTTTTCCATTTCGAAATGGGCTTTGTGAAGAATGCAAGCGCCCGGAGCTTCGTAAACTTCTCTCGATTTGATACCGACAACTCTGTTCTCGATCATATCCAATCTTCCGATACCATGCTTTCCGCCAACTTCGTTGAGGTAAGTAATGATTTCAACAGGAGTTTTCTCTTCGCCGTTGATTGCAACCGGAACACCTTTTTTGAAGGTAAGAGAAACAGTTTCGGCTTCGTTAGGAGCGTTTTTAGGATTAACAGTCATCTGGAAAGCGTCTTCCGGAGGAGCAACTTTTGTATCTTCAAGAACACCACATTCTATAGCCATTCCCCAAAGGTTTTCGTCGATTGAGTATGGAGATTCTTTTGTAATGCTAATAGGAATATTGTTATCAATAGCATAAGCGATTTCTTCTTCTCTGCTTTTGAATTCCCACTCTCTTAGAGGAGCGATAATTTTCAAATCAGGATCAAGAGTTTTGATACCAACTTCGAATCTTACCTGGTCGTTACCTTTACCGGTACAACCGTGTGCGACATATTCGGCCCCTTCTTTATGAGCGATGTCAACCATCAACTTAGCCAAAAGAGGTCTGCCGATAGCAGTAGCCATTGGGTATTGTCCTTCGTAAAGAGCGCCTGCTTTGAGTGCTGTCCAAGCGTTTTTACCGATGAAATCTTCGGTAAGATCTTCAATATATAATTTTGAGGCACCGGTTTTAAGAGCTTTTTCTTCGAGCCCAACCATTTCACCTTTTTGTCCGAGGTTACCTGTTACCGCAATAATTTCCGCATCATAATTGTCTTTTAACCATTTAACCATAACAGAGGTATCCAAACCTCCGGAATAAGCAACAACAATCTTTTTCTTAGCCATAATATTTTCACACTCCATTTATTTTTCCGGGTTTTTGGTCATCATATCTCGGATTAAAGAAACGATGGCCGGAATATTTTTAATTGTATTAGGTATTATAAGTACTGTATCGTCACCGGCGATAGTACCGATTATTTCTTCTCTATTCATTCTATCAATAAAATGGGCAACACCTTGAGCTCTACCCGCGAGAGTTCTGATAACAACCGCGTTTTCATTTTGTTGAACATTCATAATTTCGAATCCTATAAGGCGCGCTATCTGTTTTCCGGATTCGTCGCTGCTAAGGATATACCGAATTCCAAGTTCGTTAAAAGTACGTACCACGCCTAGTTCGGCAAAATCTCTGCTGAGAGTGGCCTGAGTAACTTTAATACCATCGCTCCGAAGCATGTTCACAAGCTGTTCTTGGTTAGAGATAATTCTATCATTAAGAATTCTCTTTATTTTGTTTTGGCGTAATAATTTTGCGGGCATAGTTTAGCTCGTCTATTTGTTGATAATTATTTTTTACAAAATTGTAACACTGTTTTGAATCTATTTATAAACTCATCAATCTCCTCATTACTAATGATGAAGGGAGGGAGGAGGCGTATGATTTTGTCTCCTGCTGTGCCTACAAGTACCTTATCTTTTAGGAGAAGCTTGGCAAGTTCTCCTGCCTTACAAATATCATTCAAAACGATTCCAATCATAAGGCCTTTCCCTCTGACATCATTAATAATCGGAGATCCGATGGCTTTTATTTCATTAACTAGATAATTTCCGAGTTCAATATTTTTATGAAGCTGTTCTTCGGTTATCAAATCTATTACTTTGTTTGCTGCCGCAATAGCTACGGGATTACCACCGAATGTAGAACCGTGGCATCCGGGTGTAACAGCCGGAGCGACTTTTTCGGAACAGAAGACTGCTCCCAAAGGAAGACCGTTTGCTATTCCTTTGGCGGAAGTAACTATGTCTGGTATTATTTCTTCCCATTGATAGCAGAAAAGTTTTCCAGTTCTACCCATACCGGCTTGCACTTCATCAAGTATTAAGAGAAGATTATGTTTGTCGCATAGTTCTCTTAAGCCTTTGAGATAACCTTCCGAAGGAACAACAATTCCGTTTTCTCCTTGAATAGGTTCAACCATAATAGCTACTGTATTGTGATCTATAGAATACTCAACCGCTTCGAGATTGTTATAAGGAACATACTTAAAGCCGGGTGTTAAAGGCTGAAAGCCTTCCCAAAGTTTATATTTTCCGGTTGCTGATAAAGCACCCATTGTTCTTCCGTGGAATCCGCCGATGGTAGAAATAATTCCTGTTCTCTCTCCACCCCATTTTCTGGCGAATTTTATAGCTGCTTCGTTTGCTTCCGTACCGGAGTTGCAAAAGAAAGCGCCGGCTAATCCGGTTTTATCGCAAATCTTTTCGGCCAATTCAGCCTGACCGCTGGATTCATAAAGATTCGATGTGTGCCACAGGGAATCCAATTGTGACGAAGCCGCTTTTAGTATCTCCGGATTGCAATGCCCGAATGATGTTACCGCGATACCGCATAAGAAATCGAGATATTCGTTTCCTTCGCTATCGTAAACGTAAGCTCCGTTCCCCTTTACCAATTCAACGGGGAATCTGTTGTATGTCGCCAGTAAATTCTTAGATTGCGACTCTTTTAGACTCAACGATCCATGTGCCATTGTTCTTTTCCTGCTTGATATTCTGATTAAAATCTATTCCTGATAAGTTATTTCCGATCCAAATCTTTTTGATTCCTTTATATAATAGCTCGACACTGCTGTTGAGTTTCGGAATCATTCCGTCGGTAATTTCACCGATCTCAATTCCTTGTTTAATCTCTTCAATGGAGATCGCTTTTTGGAATTCTCCGTTAAGCTTAACACCATTAACATCGGAGATAAAGAAAACCGTATCCGCTTTAATAGCTGCAGCCATAGCTTGGGTAAAAAGATCGGCGTTAACGTTCATAAGGTTTCCCTGATTGTCCTGGCAGACGCTTGAGAAAACCGGTATAACATTGTCTTCTAACAATTGCATTACCCATTTCTTTGTGCCACTTTTTTCAGGAATTCCAACGTATCCGAGGTTTTTATCGAGATATTTGGCTTCGAAGAAACCTCTGTCTATTCCCGAAAGACCGATTGCTTCATGATCGTTAGTTTGCAAAAAGCTAACGATCTGTTTATTAACGAGGCCGGCTTGTACCGCTGTAACAACCTCCATAACGTTTTTATCGGTAACGCGTTGTCCTTTATAGAAAGAGACATCAATTCCGAGGGCAGAAGACCATTCGGAAATCATTGAACCGGCACCGTGAATAATCACTACGCCGTCATATTGGTTTTTAATTTTCTTAAAAGCTTTTAACCAATCTTCGTTTTTTGTAAAGCTTTCGATTGCTTTACCGCTAAGTTTGATAATTGCTGTTTTCATATGCGTCACCGATTTTTAAGATCTGTAGCTTGCGTTAATTTTTATGTAATCCGTTGAGAAGTCGCATGTCCACCATGTGGAAGCGGCTTCACCGTCGTTTAATACAAGATTTATTGTTACTTCGTCTTTCACAAGAATTTCTTTAGCTATCTCTTCGTCGAGAGTTACTTTGTAGCCAGGCTCTAGGACTACGTGGTCGCCGAAAGCTATTTGAACCTTTGCCGGATCGATATCCACACCGGAAGCTCCGGCGGTTGAAATTATTCTACCCCAGTTTGCGTCGCTACCATGAATAGCAGTTTTTACAAGTGGGGAATTAGCCAAAGCTTTAGCGATTATGTTGGCATCTTCTTCGGTTTTAGCTTTGGTAACGTTTATTGTAATAAGCTTTGTAGCTCCTTCACCGTCTGCGGCAATTGCTTTTGCCATATTTTTAGTTAGTTCCAGCAAAGCATTGTAAAATATCTCTGTATCGTTTCCCATTTCGGTAATTTCTATTTCGGAAGTTCCGTTTGCCATAAGAATTACCATATCGTTTGTACTTGTATCTCCGTCAACGGAAACTTTATTGAAGGAGTTGTTAACAGCTTTTGAAAGAAGTTTCTGAAGGAGTTCTTTCTCAATTTTCGCGTCGGTACCGATAAAAGCTAACATAGTTGCCATGTTTGGCATAATCATTCCGCTACCTTTGCAAATGGAGCCGATTGTTATTTCGCCTTGGCTCAACTTAACCTTTATTGCAAATTGCTTCGGTTTCAAGTCTGTAGTCATTATCGCTTCTGCCGCTTCGCTCCCACCGTTTACGCTAAGTTTTTCAGTTATCGAGTCGATTCCTGATTTGAGTTTATCAACATCTATTTTAACACCGATAACACCAGTGGAACTGACAAGAACCTCTTCTTGAGCGATTCCCAATTTGCCAGCGCAGTAGGATTGGGTATCCAAAGCATCTTGATACCCTTCGGGGCCGGTACAAGCGTTTGCGTTGCCGGAGTTAACCAACACAGCTTTAACATCATTTCCATTCGCTATAATCTTCTTCGAAACCTGTAACGGCGCAGCTACTACTTTGTTCAAAGTGAAAGTTCCTGCAGCAGTAGCGGGGCTTTCTGAAACAATCAAAGCTAAGTCTGTTTTCTTCTTTTTTAATCCGCAGTGAATTCCGGCTGCTTTAAAGCCATTCACACTGGTAATCGAGCCGTTTTCAATAAAATCAAACATTTTTTATATATTCTCCCCGAATAAACCTATTCTTTATAAGATTCCTAATTTTTCGTCCAAACCGAACATTTTGTTAAAGTTTTGTACCGCTTGCCCTGAGGCACCTTTTATTAAATTGTCGATTACCGCAGTGACAACAACAATGTTCCCTTTTGCTGAAACATTGATATCGCAGAAGTTAGAATCGACAGCCCATTTAAGCTGAGGCGGAGTTTCTCTCAGTCTTACGAAAGGGGCATCTTTATATGTTTCGTTGAATAGTTCTTTCAGATCAGCTTCCTTAATCTCTTTGTTCAAGTGGAATACGTTGGTTGAGTATATTCCTCTAGCAACAGGTAAGAGATGTGTAGTAAAGGAATAACTACCGTTATATCCGTTCTTACTCAATTCCTGTGTTATTTCAGGTTGATGTCTGTGCTGATTAACGTTATACGCTTTGGCGTTTTCAGCCATTTCCGTCATTAAAAGATCTGTTTTGGCGCTTTTACCTGCACCTGAAGTTCCCGAATAAGCTACGCAACTAATTGCTTCGACAGCTTCGGAATATTCTTTTGAAATTGGTAATGCGGAAAGAAGAGCCGCAGTAGGATAGCATCCCGGATTTGCGATAAGTTTTCTTTGGAAATTTGCATCCCTATAAAAGTCAGCTAATCCGTAAAGTTTTTCTTCAAGCAAGTTGGGATAGGTGTGATCCATATCGTACCATTCGGTATATAGATCTGTATTATCTAATCTGAAATCGCCACCGAGGTCAATAACGTTTTTCCCTTTGGCTATTAATTCAGGAACAATTTCGAACGACTTTCCGTGAGGAAGTGAGATAAAGTAAACGTCGTGATCGAATGAAAGATCTTCGACTGATTTTATTTCTATATTTTCAACAACACCAACGAATACTGGAAAGATCGAATAGAGATCCATTCCGGCTGTTTTGTTAGCGTAGATTTCTATATTTCCAATGTTAGGATGTTTATCGCAGTATTCTACAAGATATTTTCCGGTGTAACCTGTTCCACCGATTATCCCGACAGATTTCATTTCATTAACCAAATTTTATTCGTGTTTTTGTATAGATATTAACTAAGAATTAGTATACGAGTGTATTTATGATATATTACCCCAAAAGGGGGCGACGTGGGCGGATAGATAACGGTCTAATAGCATATAGTTCTGCCATAGGAGCGTTTTTAGGGGCGATATTTTTAGTTGTTTTTAACATTAGGTACAAACTTAATAAAGAAAAATCATTTCGTCAAGAAATAGATGAAAAAATATTCATGAGATTGGTAAAAATAGAGTGTATTATGCAAAATACTGCAAATAATTTTTTAGTGTTTTTTGCATGTTATCATATAGTAGGTTATCCGAGCTGAAAATTTA
This sequence comes from uncultured Ignavibacteriales bacterium, assembly GCA_942492055.1. Taxonomy (GTDB): domain Bacteria; phylum Bacteroidota; class Ignavibacteria; order Ignavibacteriales; family Melioribacteraceae; genus CALODP01. The sequence goes on from CALODP010000025.1 coordinate 103,130, forward strand.
CTCACAATTCCTTTTGATTTATTATTCATTATTGTTTTCCTGATTTTTTCAATTCCCGCTTCGTACTCAGAAGTAGTTAGCGATGAAAGTTGAGAGCTACCTCCTTTTTGAAGAAAAGAATCCTCAAATACTTCTTCGTTTTGTAATTCCTTTTTGATTAAGTAAATCGGAGTAATCGAAATATCGCAAAAATGGGCTCCCTTGAGCATTTGGAAAGTTTCTGTCAAAGAAGGGAAACGATTGAGATCGTTGGAAAGTCTTTCGGGAAAATAATCATAGAGATACCAGAAATCATCCGGAGTTCGGGGATCAACACAAACAATCGAGAAGTTTCCGCCCGGTTTTATTATGCGAAACGCTTCATTGAGAACTTGAGGTTTATCGGAAAAATGATGGAAAGCATTAACACAAAATGCATAATCAAATGAATTCTCTTTGAAAGGAATCCCTTCTGCCTTGGAATGAATAAATATACAATCATTATTTTTCGCTTTTGCTTTTTTTAGCATTCCTAAAGAATAGTCAATTCCGCATAACGAGAGAAAGTCCTCTAGAAAATAATTGAGCCAATATCCGGTGCCACATCCGAGCTCAATAATAGAAGTTGCGTTTGAGAACTTAGCATTTTCTTTGATCGCTTCGCCAATTTCCTTCATTGGTTCTGTTTGATATCGTTGATCATAGGTGAGTGATATTATGTCGTACGGATTTTTATTCATAATAATACTCGTCAGAATAATAAGTTATCTAACTTAAGAATATCTTCGAAAGGACTCAATAGTATTATGATTATATGGATAGCAATAGAGCGATTTCGTGCTAAAATAATAAGAAGCAGATTCGAGAATAAAGAAATAGCCCTTTTAGGGTGGGCTATTCTGTAAGTAGTGTGGATATTTTAGTAATATTGTTTGTTAGAATACATTTTAATTTACAAATTGAATCAAAAAAAATCTATAACTATATATGCCGGATAAGAAGAGAATTAATTGCCGACGATGTGAATATTTCTTTGTGACTTGGGAGCCTCGTTTTCCTTACGGGTGTAAAGCAATGGGGTTTAAGTCGAAAATGATACCTTCTATTGAAGTGAAAAAATCATCAGGAATGGAATGCCTTAGATTTAGAGAAAAGAGGAGATAGGGAGTTGGAGTGATTTTGTTGACCATGAATTTAAAACAAAAAAGCCTTGCAATAAAATTACAAGGCTTAACTTGCGGGGTCGACGAGACTCGAACTCGCGACCTCCTGCGTGACAGGCAGGCGTTCTAACCAACTGAACTACAACCCCTTCAGTAAAATTGTGTTTTCAATATCTTTCAAAAACAACAGATACAATTATAATACTTCTTCTGTTTTTATGCAAGAGTTTTTTGAAAATTATCTACATTTTTTTTGTTCCGAATGTTATTCCAACAGCATGAGCTGCCAAAACAGCCTGATCATCAGCTTTTACTAACTTTTGTTTAGCAATGGCATCTTCAATACTGACACTTTTTACGTTGTTTCCTTTAAGAGCAACCATCCTGTTGAATTTTCGCTTCATAACCAACTGAATAGCTGTTGTACCAAATTTGGTTGATAGAATTCTATCGTATGGAGTAGGGCTTCCGCCTCGTTGTAAGTGTCCCAATACAGTATATCTCGTTTCCAGTCCGGTGTTATCTTGAATCTTTTTGGCAACTAACTCTGCAATTCCACCTAACTGAATAGGATCGGTTCTTTTTGTGTCAGTAGCCTTAACTACAAGATCCCCATCTTTCGGCTTTGCCCCTTCTGCAACACAGACAATGCTATAGCGTTTCCCCATCATGTTTCTTTCGAGAACCTTATCATATATAGCGTCCCATTCGAAAGGAAGTTCAGGTAGAAGAATAATATCTGCACCACCGGCAATACCACCGTTGAGAGCGATCCATCCTGCATAACGTCCCATTGCTTCAATAACCATTACCCTATGGTGAGAGGAGGCCGTTGTTCTTAAACGATCGATTGCGTCTGAGACAACGTAAACAGCCGAATCATGCCCGAAGGTCTGGTCCGTTGCTTCGAGATCGTTATCAATAGTTTTAGGTACTCCGACGATATTCATTCCCATATCACTTAACTTCTTTGATATGTGCATTGTACCGTCACCACCGATTGCTATTAGGGCATCAAGATTCCAAGCATCGTAGTGTTTCATAGCTTCTTTGGAGCGATCAACTATTTTAATCTTTCCATCAATCTCTTCCGGCCAGTGAAAAGGGTCACCTTTGTTAGAAGATCCAAGAATAGTTCCACCGTGAGATAAAATTCCGGAAACGTCTTTGTTGTAAAGTTCAATGGCCTTTCCCTGTACCAATCCTTCGAAACCATCCAAAATACCAAGCACAGTTAAACCGTTGTCGTGAGCGGGTTTCGTAACACCACGAATAACCGCGTTTAGTCCGGGGCAATCACCGCCACCGGTCAAAATTCCAATTCTTTTAACTTTCCCAGCCATAATTCTCCGCTAGCTTATTAAAAAAGAGAGATAAATTTAAGTAATCTTATACAATAATGAAGCCTAGAGTTTCAATTTTTTTAAAGTTTTAAAGTGCATTTTCGCAATTTTCTTCATATTTATCAATCCTTCCGTATTAACAATCATCTGAGCAATCTCATCAACGTTTTTTCCGGCTCCTTTCGGGAGATCAAATCCCAAATGAGTATTGCCATCAAACCATCTGTTCATTTCATGACGTGCGAGAATTGAAGCAGCAGCGACTCCAAGAAATCTCTCTCCTTTTGTTATATACTGAAATTTACACGCTCCGCTTTTAGGAGGATTTTCAAGATGAATTTGTTCACTACTGAATTTATCGACAATGAAGTTCACGCATGTCTGCTTTTTTAGTAACTCGTTTATCGCTTTGGAATGAGCCCAGTTCAAGAGTTTATTCAAGTTATTTAATTGAGAATAAAGAACATTATATTTCTCAGGAGCAATAAGCACTGTCGAAATTTGGTTTGGAAAAAGATCCTTAATTTCGATAGCTATTCTATTTATCTGGGTATCGGAAAGAAGTTTACTATCCTTTACTCCTAGTGTAGCAAGTTTATTTCTGGTTGGTTCATCTGAGAAAAAGGCGGTTGCGACAAGAGGGCCGAAAAAATCTCCTTTGCCTGTTTCGTCACTTCCGATGTATTCGGAAGGTTCTTTTATTTCCCTAACCGGAGCAACTGATTTGTTTGTACCATTAATCAAGGAATCCAAATTTGCGTAGAGTGAAGTCTCTTTATTCCCTTGCAGAACTATTGTAACTCCCTTTTTTCCGAAATAGAACAATACTTTAACTGATTCATTACTCTTAGTAGCAGAAAACTCAAAATTATATTGCTTTTCGGATACGGGGGAGGAGAAAATATTATTTTGGGATAGTAAAAGTTTTATTTCTTTTACCTTTTTATCGGCTTGCAGTTTAATACTCATTGTCTCGTAACCTATATAAATCATAATGTAAAGACAAAATATATAAATAACTAAGATAGATGAGAAAGTTTTTTATAAAGCTGTGTGAGTAATGTGATTATTTCTTATTTTAAAACTTATCTTAAGTCTTGATTTTAATATGGCTAATTATACGCCTTATTCGAAATTCAGGGATTTCCGGGCGTAATAATATTGGGATTATTACAGATGATAAAAAGGATTTTTCTTTTATTCGTATTTGCGACATCTCTTTGGGCGCAACAAAAGATTGATTTCGACAGATTTTCGATTGAGCACGGACTTTCTCAAATCACAATTCACTCGATTATTCAAGATAATTTAGGCTTCATGTGGTTTGCTACCGAAGGTGGTATTAATCGATTTGATGGGTATCAATTCACCAATTTCAAGCACGATAGGAAAAATCCGAATTCACTTCCCGATAATTTCGTTTGGGATCTTTTTCAAGATCAAGATGGATTTATTTGGATCGGTACAAATAACGGGGGATTGAGCAAATTTAATCCTCATACCTATGAGTACACAAATTTCCAATCAGATAGAAAGGATCCTCAGAGTATTAGCAGTAACAGTATTAGAGCAATCAAAAGCGATTCCCAAAACGGGTTGTGGATAGGAACAGATAATAGCATCAATCACTACGACGGCAAATCCTTTAGTAAATATTTTTTCCCAATTTTCCAAAATGAGGTTGTACCAATTGTAATTGAATTATACCTGGACAATGGGAATAATTTATGGATAGGTACAAATAAAGGTTTATTTATCCTGAAGAAAGAGTCCGAAGAAATTGAACATGTTAAATTAGATGCAAATGAGCAACTATTAGTAAATCAGTTTATTGAGGATGATTCGGGTAAAATTCTAATCGGAACAAGCAAGGGAATTTGGTATTACAACTCTGAAACGCGTGAATTTCTTAATGAACGACTCTTAAGCAATGAAGTAATTACTTCATTGGAAATTGATGAAAATAATACCCTTTGGATAGGGACAGAAGAAGGTATTTACCTTTTTGAGAAGGGAGAAGAGTTTCAGCAGCTCTGCAAGTATAATACAATTGATCCCAAAAGTATTAGTAATAATTTGATTCGGGAGATATACGAAGATAAAACGGGAAATATTTGGATCGGAACAGCCGGAGGTGGAGTAAATAAATATAGTCCAAATAAAAGAAAGTTTAATCATCTTTTTCACATGCCCGGAAAAGAGAATAGTTTGAATCATGATATGATTAGAGCAATATATGAAGACCGTGAGGGGATTGTTTGGATAGGTACTTTGGGAGGCGGACTGAATAAATGGGATCGCAAGTATGGAATAATAGAGCATTTTACGCACGACAGAAATAATTCCGAATCAATAAGTAGCAACGGTATTACTGCCATCTATGAAGATAGGAAAGGAGACGTTTGGATTGGGACATGGGGCGGAGGAATTAACAGATTAATAAAAAATGGCGGTCGAAAGGTAAGTTTCGCTAAATATCTTTTTGATAACCAAAATACTAATACCATTAGTAGCAATATAATTCAAGCCATTGCCGAAGATAGAGAAGGGAACATGTGGATTGGAACAGAAGCCGGTTTGGATAAATTCGATCCGAGTAGAAACACTTTTGTCCATTATAAGCTTAATGAAAAAGATGAGTCGTCGATAAGTGACAATAGAATCCAATCCAATTGTATTGTCGAAGGGAAAAACGGTGATTTGTTTATTGGAACCTGGAATGGTTTGAATATTATACCAAAGAGTGAGCTGAGAAATGCAAAGAATAATAAACCAATTAAGTTCACCAAAATATTGTCTGAGCCAAATGATACAAATTCTCTAAGTGATAACAGAGTAATCTCAATCTATATTGATAAAAAAGAGAGAATCTGGATTGGTACTCATGGTGGCGGTTTGAATATGCTCATAATTGATGACGGAGGATATTCATTTAAGAATTACTCGATGAACAACGGTTTGCCATCGGATGTAATCTACGGTATCCTGGAAGATGAAAAAGGATATTTGTGGCTAAGTACAAATAACGGTTTGGCTAGTTTTAATTCGGAAACTAATGATATTAAAATATACAGCCAGAATGACGGCTTGCAAAGCAATCAGTTTTACTGGGGCTCATTTTGTAAAGGTGCTGACGGAACAATGTATTTCGGTGGAATTAATGGTGTCAATTATTTCAGACCTTCCGAATTAAGTGAAAACAAGAATATTCCGCCGGTGTACATTACGGACGTTAATATTTTTAATAAATCTCTTTTCTCTGCGGGGAAATATTCATTCCCATTTGTTGACAAGCTTAATTTGGATTATAAACAGAATGTAATAATGTTTGAATTTGCCGCACTGGATTATACAATTTCGCAGGAAAATAAATACAAATATATGCTCGAAGGATATGATCGTGAATGGCGTGAGGCAAAATCAAATAAGTCTGTAACCTACTCGATTTCTTCGTATGGGAATTACAAATTCAAAGTTCTCGGTGCCAATAACGACGGTACTTGGAATGAAAAGGGAGCGGAAATTCAAGTCTATTTTGAGCCTCCGTTTTGGGAAACGTGGTGGTTCTATATTTTGTTAGTGTCGGTCCTGGGAAGTTCATTTGCATATTTCGTTTTTTCATATGTAAGGCAACTCCTTGCTGTTGAACGTTTGCGAACCAAACTGGCTGCTGATCTTCATGATAATATCGGATCAAGCCTGACAGAAATTTCGATTCTTAGTGAGGTGATATCAACCGGACTTCCGGAAGAGAACAAAGATGCCAGACGAGGCTTGACAATGATCAGTGAAAAAGCAAGGTGGCTTGTTGATGAAATGAGTGATATAGTTTGGTTAGTCAATCCCAAAAGGGACTCTCTTTACGACTTGATTCTTAGGTTAGAAGATACTTATTCTGAAATCATGGCTTATAAAGGAATATCATTTAGAGCGATCAACTTAAAAGCTCTTCAAAGTGTTTCCCTTACAATGGAGCAAAGACAAAATATTTTTCTGATTTTCAAAGAGGCAATTAACAACAGCATAAATCATAGCGAGTGTAGTGAATTGATTTTACGGGCAAAGGTTACACGAAAGAGGCTAAAAATGGTTTTAGAGGATGATGGATCGGGTTTTGATTTGGATGAAAAGAAAAACAAGAGCCTTGGAAATGGTTTAACAAATATGGAATCAAGAGGAAAAAAGATAGGTGGAAAGGTTAAAATTGTTTCCGAAGCAGAGAATGGGACAAAAATCAGGTTTGAAGGAAGTATTTTGTGATAATTGAATAATTAGTTTTGAATGATTGCCAAAAAACAATTAATATTGTCGTTAGCTTGAAAAATGATTGGGAATAAAATGGTTAGAGTAGCTATTGTTGAAGATAGCGATATGATAAGAGAGGGTTTGAAGATCTTGATCGACGGAACCGAAGGGTACAAATGTGTTTCGGCGACTCGGGATTGTGAGACCCTTTTAAAGAAAATCGATAAGATAGTGCCTGAAGTTATTCTTATGGATATAGATTTACCCGGAATGTCCGGAATAGAGGGTATTAAAAAGCTAAAAGAAATTTCCACGAAATTCATTGTACTGGTGTTGACAATTTATGACGAAAATGATGTCATTTTCGAAGCACTCTGTGCAGGAGCTTCCGGATACTTAGTGAAGAAAACTCCTCCTGCAAGATTACTAGAAGCAATTAAAGAAGCACATGAAGGGGGTGCACCGATGAATTCTCATATTGCCCGTAAAGTGGTTGAGTTTTTCAGATCAAACAAAGAAGTTGTGCCAAAGACCTCTAAGGTTTCCTTAACATCTCGAGAGAAAGAAGTTCTTAGCGGACTTGTAGATGGAAATAGTTATAAAGCAATAGCAGATTCATTATTTATTAGTGTAGAGACCGTAAGATTTCATTTCAGAAATATCTATAAAAAGCTTCATGTACATTCTCAGTCGGAAGCTGTTGCCAAAGCCATTAGAGAAGGGTTGGTGTGATTATTACTCTAGATAGGTAGGGGCGACTACTTAGCTGTGGCTAAATCCCTACTATCGGGTAGTATTTATTAGAAGCCGAATATTGTAGCTTTCATATACTCGAAAAGTGCGATGAGAAAAAGGTATATGACCAAGCTAGCAATTATTGAAAAAAACAACACTATCCGCAAAGGTGTAAAAGCCTACCTTGCACCACAAAAAAGTTATGAGTGTGTTGCGGATGTTAACGATTATAACGCGCTACAATCTATTCCATCAGATGTAGATGTAATCCTGTTTGATATTGATGAGTTAACAGGCACTCTGCTAGAAACAATATCCACATTAGAGATTAGTTTTACGAAAGCAAGACTAATTGCATTCACAACATTTGAGGAGAGTGAAGCTCTCTCAAAAGCCTTAATATATGGAGCCAATGGCTACTTGGTGAAAAAAACTCCTCCAGCGCAATTCTTTTCGATAATAGATGAAATCATGAAAAGACAATCCCGTTTAAGTTCGTATTTGGCTATGAAACTAAGCAACGTGATACGAGGAAGAAAATCTTTAAAACGCGAATTCATTGATAAAGAAATTAGAATTTTGGAAGCTATGATAGAGGGCAATAGCTACAAAGTTATTGTAGATAGGTACAAGATGGAATTTAGCGAGCTGCGGGAATGTTTTCATGATATACTATTAAAATTGCATAAATATCACAAAAACTTCATGAAAAGTTAATAGCAAGTTAACATAACCCTACCCGCAGAGGTAGGAAATCTTTTCGGAAATTCCTCATCTGAAAAAGAATACATCTGAATGGGTAGTAGTTACTGATTATTAGAATATTTATGTTGAAATGCTGAGAAATAAATGTCTGATGAGACGAGTTCGAAAGAGTATGAAATAATGTAAGAAAGTAATGAGATGAGAGAACTAATTTTTTCTGTGATATGTTAGAAATAAATCACTAACTTCTCGGTTAAAGTAGATTATAAAATATTTGTTAATTAAAAATAAACCTTCTTGCTCGGAGGCAGTATGAAGTCATTTTTTCGTTCAATGATTATGCTCTTATTTATTATGGGCACTTTCATTTCGATAACTTACGCAGATGTTGGAACGACAGGAAAGATATCCGGTAGAATAACCGACGCTACAACTGGCGATCCTTTACCTTTCGTAAACGTCATCATTATTGGAACCAACCTGGGAGCCGCAAGTGATATTGACGGTTATTATTCAATTCTAAATATCTCCCCAGGAACTTATAAAGTCAAAGCTTCTGCAATAGGCTACAATCCAACCACAATTACAAATGTTCGAGTATCAATAGATCTAACCACAAATGTAGATTTTCAATTATCGGAAACTTCTCTGGAATTAGGACAAGATGTTGTTGTAGTTGCGGAAAAGCCATTGGTACAGAAAGATCTTACTGCCTCGACTGCAATCGTGGGTGACGAACTAATTGGAGAGTTACCTGTTTCGGAAATTAGTGATGTGCTCGAACTACAAGCCGGTATTGTTGTTTCCGCCGGAGGTGGAATTCACGTGCGTGGCGGTAGAAGTGGGCAGGTTTCTTACCAAATTGATGGTGTTCCGGTTACAGACTCCTACGATGGAACCGTTGTTGTTGATGTCAATTCCAGCTCGGTTCAGGAGTTACAAGTTGTATCTGGTGCTTTTAATGCTGAATATGGCCAAGCTCTTTCCGGTGTGATCAATCTTGTTACAAAAGATGGTAATAATGAATTCAAAGGGCAGATCCAAACATATATCGGTGATTACGCATCGGATAGAAAAGATATATTTTGGAATATCGACGATATCAATCCGATTGCCATTAGAAATATAGAGGGTAGCCTTAGTGGTCCGATTATAAAAGAAAAACTCTTCTTCTTTACTAATCTCAGATATTATAAGAACGATGGGTATATGTATGGCAGAAGGGATTTCTTAATCTCCGACAGAGCTCACGAAGTTGAAGGCTCCGGAGGATCGAGATATACATTAGATCAAAACGGGGACGGGGAATACGTTTCATTAAATCCGTTGGAAAAAGTATTCGGACAGGCAAAATTAACTTATAATTTTATCCCCGGAATGAAGTTGAGTTACAACTTCTTACTCGAAGATCAGAATATGAAGTTTTATGATGGAGGAGCAAGACTTACTCCGGATAATAATCTTCGACGATTCGAGAAATCTTATTCCAACATTTTTAGCATCAACCACGCCATTTCAAATAACAGTTTCTATACACTCAACTTAAGTTACTATTTCAAAGACTACAGACATTACTTGTTCGAAGATCTGTATACCGGAGATCCTAGTAAACCAACTCTTTACGAGGATAATACAATTCATCCGACTCCTCCGTATAGTTTTTCTGTAGGTGGAACAAATAATAATCGTTTTACTAGAAATTCCGGTACGATTGTAGCGAAGTTAGATTGGGCAACTCAAGCGACCAAAGAAATTAATATTCAGTTCGGTGGCGAATTTAGAAAACATAGATTTTTCTACAAAAATGTTAATGTAGTTCCTCAGTTTGATGAGAATGGTCAGAAAGTAACACCATACAACGTAGCTATTCCATCGACTTCAACTACTAGCCATGATGTTTATCTTCATGAACCAGTTGAAGGATCAGGATATGTCCAAGCGAAATTCGAGGCTTTTAATATGATATTCAACGCCGGTGTTCGTTTTGATGTATTTGAGCCTGATGGGGTTATCTTAAATGACCCTGAAGATCCGAATTACAGAAATCCATTAAAGCCATCGAACCAATTTAATGATCTTAATGGAAACGGAAAACAAGACCCGGGCGAGACAGCAAAGACTAATTCGGATAGATTAAAATATTGGTTTAAGGACGCAAAATCGAAAACTCAAATAAGTCCAAGATTAGGAATTGCTTTCCCGATTACTGACAGAGGAGTTATTCACTTTTCTTACGGACACTTTTTCCAATTACCAAGATATGAACTTTTATATGCTAATCCTGACTTTGAGCTTGGAGTCGGTTCCGGTAATCAAGGATTATTTGGAAATGCTGACTTGAAGCCGCAAAAAACCGTTAAAGGAGAAATCGGGTTACAGCAGCAGATTGGTGATAATATTGCCATTGATGTTACAATGTTCTTCGAAGATTTCAGAAATCTTACGGGAACACAAACCGATGAGATTTTAGTTTTCGGTAGAGCTCAAAGTTACAGTAAGTATAGCAATTCCGATTTTGGTTTTTCAAAAGGTATTATCGTAAAATTCGCCCAGCGATTTGCTGACGGATTAGCTACGAACATAGATTACACATACTCAATTACCAAAGGAAACGCTTCCAATCCTGCCGATGCAAGAAACGCCTTGGTAGGGGGAGCATTGCCTGAAACATTTATCGCTCCGTTGAATTGGGATCAGACTCATACTCTTAATGTATCAGTCGCTTATTCCAAACCGGGAGATTACGGTTTTTCAATTATCGGTAATCTTTTCTCGGGACAGCCTTATACGCCTTCAGTAAATAAGAATACAAGGGTAACTCAAAATGCTTTCCCAAGAAATAGTGATAGAAAACCTACTATTTTCAATATAGATTTAAGAGCCTATAAAGATTTCACTATTGGCAACTCAGTACTTACATTTTTTATGAAAGTATATAATTTACTTGATTCGGATAACGCTACCGGTGTTTACGGTGATTCGGGAGATCCTTATTTCTCATTTTCAAAATATGAAGCTGAGAGAATCAAGCCAACATTGTATAACAATAGTTTAGATGACCTTTATAACAATCCGACATTCTTCTCTGATCCAAGAAGAGTTGAACTGGGTGTCTCTTATAATTTCTAAAAACTTGGGATATTAAATATGAACAAGCGATTAATAGGTTTAATAAGTTTAATAATAATCTTTAGTGCAGCAGCAATATTTGCTCAGCACGGAGATCCGACGTTGCTTAAAAATGGTAAGCACAACGGAAACAGAGCCGGTATTACATTTAAGAATGACGGCTCAATTGCCGGATTTCAGATTGGTACTGATATTCGAGGTGAGTGGCCATTAGGCTCCGGATATAATTATATCGGAGATCTTACCCCATTAGTAGGTGTTGAATTCGTAACTACAAAAGGGGTTACACTCCAATCCGTAACAATTTCTCGTGGTCCGAGAACCGGACAGAGTGATGAGAAAAACAATCGTGCTGGGGAACCGGAGTATTTCTGGGGCTGGAATCCGATACCGGGTTTTGTTAATCCCGAAGGAGATTCTCCGGCAATGAGTCATCTACCGGAAACTTGGCCGATTGGCGGATGGACAAATCCGGGCGAATTTCCTGAAGTAACAAATTATGTTGACGAAGAGGGAAAAACAGAATGGTGGGGCTATTTCGGACGAGGAATAACTCAAGCAGATCAGGAAAGCTATTTTGTAGCTGATGATCAGAGTGATGATGAATTCAACGCTTTCTTTGCGCCTGACGCTAACGATCCTTCGAGAAAAGGTATGGCTTTACAGTTAAGACAGCGCGGATTTCAATGGTCGAGTTTTCTAGCTGAAGATGCGATTTTCTGGCTGTATGATATTAAAAACGAAGGAACAACAACTTATAAAAGAGCCAATTTCGGAACGGTTGTAGGAACCTTAGCTGGTGGGGACGGAGATAGCGGAGATGATTTAGGATTCTTCGATGCCCAGAAGTCCATCACATATTCATGGGATAGCGATGGTATCGGAAACAAGGGACAGAGAGTAGGATATGTAGGATATGCGTTTCTTGAGTCTCCTGGTAATCCGTTTGACGGGATTGATAATGACGGCGATTCTAAAGATAACTCAACTCCACGTTTCGAAAGCTCTAGCTTTGATGCTGTTACATACAATACCGGAGATAAAATAGTAGTAATAGATGAAGAAACGTATGAGAGAACTGTTGTCACAGTCGGAGTTTTACCTGATACGGTGTATTCATTAGGTAAAATGTTTGTGATTGATGGAACTACAAGTTTTCGTGAAGGGCACATAGATAAAATAGTTGATGGCGTTGCAGTTCCACACATATCTGCAGTTGACGGATATGACAATGATTTGGATGGACTAATTGATGAAAATGAATCAATTCATTTGAATGCAAGAATTGTTAATTCCCAGGAGCCATTAAAGTATGCAAATTACATTACCGGAGCCGGAACTAACGATCCGTTGATTGATGAGCAAAGGGATAATGATATTGATGAGGATGGCGATTGGGATACTCTAGTGGATGATCTTGGTGTTGATGGGCTTGGACCTGATGATGCTAACTATCCGGGACCAGATTTTGGAGAAGGGGACGGAATGCCTACCCAAGGTGAACCAAACTTCGGAAGAACAGATCCTGATGAATCCGATCAGATTGGTTTGACTGCTTTTAACTTCTTTGAAGTAAACAATAGTCCATCAATGGATAGTGATTCGACTTTGTGGGCAAGGATGACCCCAGGAAGGTTTGATGAAGTTCCTGGTAAACCACAGGATGGTGATTTTCTCTATGCATCTGGGTTCTTCCCTTTAGCTGCCGGAAAGATAGAACGATTTTCTGTTTCCCTGTTATTCGGGGAAGATCTTAAAGATATTCAGGGAAATCAATCGATTGTTCAACAGATTTATAATTCCGGATACAAGTTTCCACAACCGCCTAAAAAGCCTAAGCTAACTATAGCTCAGGAGGACGGGAATGTTGCATTGTATTGGGATGGAAATGTCTCTGAGAATACAAAGGACTTCATTACAAAGAAAAAGGATTTTCAAGGATATAAGATATATAGATCAACTGACGCCGGATTTCAAGACGCCAGAAAAATAACAAATGCTCGCGGTGTTTTGACTTTTGATAAACCGATTGCGCAGTTTGACAAGAAAGATGGAATTAAAGGGTATTTTACTCCTTCTGCTTCGTTATTCCAGACAGTTGGGGGAACATCATACTATTTAGGAGAAGATAACGGAATCGTAAATAAGTTTGTTGATTCAACTGTTACTCCTGGTCAGACATATTATTACGCTGTTGTCGCTTATGACGCCGGTGATGATACTCTTGATATATTCCCTTCCGAAAATTCCAAGTTTATTTTCCGTGAATCTAGCGGAAAGGTAACCGTAGATGTCAATACGGGATACATAACACCTAGTTATCGTCCTGTAGGATACAAACAAGCCAAAGTAGCTGAAATTACTAAGTCTGATTCTTACACAGCTACCGGAAAAATTGAGTTCGAGCTTATTGACGATAGTCAGATTGTCTCTGGAAAACGTTATCAGTTAGTATTCTCTGATACTTCTAATGCGCAGATTACAAGAGACTATTCTATTCTTGACATGGAAACTCCGGATACGGTATATGTACCCGAAATCAATGAGACCTATTTTGTTTCTCCTCTTGATTCGGCGAAAATTCCATCCGGTGTTGATTCTATTGTTGTAAACGGTATTAAGGTTAAGAGTCCGGGAACTGCATACATTGCAGGGTACGATACATTGATTAATAAAGCTACAAGATTTCTCGGTGCAACTGATATTGTCGAGGGCTTCAGATTACAAATCTATAACGATTGGAAAATCAAGGTTGATACAAATATAACCGGCTTTGAAGGAATATCTTCTGCAATAGAACCGTCATATGCGATATCAACAATGCCAGCTTCTGTAAACGGAGCTACAATTGCTAATGATTATGTTCTCGAATTTTCTAATCAAGTGGTAACACAATCTGTTCCTGACACATTGGGATTTGATATTATTCCTGCTAGAGACGCTAACTTCAAAGTTAAGAATCTATCAACGGGAAAATATATTGATTTCGTTTACTTTGTAATTAGTAGCGTTGCTACAACACACAATATCTATTTCAAGGAAAGAATTGATGGTGAATACGTAAGATCCTGGAGAATTGACATCCGCTACAGAAATGTTGATGCCCCATTGGAGACTTCCGGAACATTAACACTCGGAACGACAAAGCCATTCAATAGAAGGGATATTGTTCAATTTGTTATGCAGGGAGCTGAGATAGATAAAAATCTTGCGAAGGCAGACTTAAGTAAAATAAAAGTTGTTCCGAATCCATATATCGTAACTCACAAAGCAGAAGCGAGGTTATTGAGCTCTCAGACAAGTGGACGTGGTGAAAGAGAAATAAGATTTACCAGAGTTCCCCCCGGAGCAAAGATATCTATTTTTACCGTGCGCGGTGAAAAAATAAGAGAGCTTTATCAAGATGAGATATATGTTGGAGATGTATTCTGGAATTTAAGAACCTCCGAAAACCTAGATGTTGCATATGGGGTATATGTATTTGTTGTTGAAGCACCTGGAATTGGTAAAAAAATTGGCAAATTTGCCCTAATTAAATAACGGAGTGATAACATGAGAAAAGTATTAGTATTTCTTTTAATAAGTGTAGCTACTCTGCTGGGGCAGTCAAAAGTCGGATCAACAGCTGCACAATTCTTGAGTGTGGGAATTGGTCCGAGAGCCATTGCAATGGGCGGTGCCTTTGTGGCAACAGCCAATGATGTTACCGCCTTGTATTGGAACCCTGCAGGTGTTTCTAGAATAAATAGTAATAGCGCAGTTTTTTCCCATACTAAATGGTTTGCAGATATAAATTATAATTGGGCAGGAGCTGTTGCTAATCTTGGTGATATGGGAACCTTCGGTGTGAGTATTATAAATTTGGATTATGGTGATATGGAGGTGACAACTCTGGCAGAGCAAGATGGAACCGGAGAGTTCTTCGGAGCAAGTGATATGTCTATTGCCTTAACTTACGCAAATAATCTCACTGATCGTTTTTCCATTGGTGGTAGTGTAAAGTATGTGGATCAAAGAATTTATAATTCTTCTGCATCTACGGTAGCTTTTGATCTTGGTGTGTTGTTTCTTTCTGAAATATACGGGCTAAGAATAGGCGCGTCGATCACCAACTTCGGTACGGATATGCAAATGGATGGAAAAGATTTGTTAGTCCAATATGATATTGATCCGAACATTGAAGGAAATAACGATCAGATAATGGCGAAATTGCGTACAGATGAATATCCCTTACCCCTGACTTTCAGAGTCGGACTAGCTATGGATGTTTTGGATCTCGTTGATCACAGAGTTACCTTGGCTATTGATGCTTTGCATCCTAGCGATAATGATGAGTCACTAAACGTTGGTATGGAATATTTATTTTTCAATACAATAGCATTGAGAGCCGGTTACAAATCTCTCTTACTAGATAACATCGAAGAAGGGCCTACTGTCGGCTTTGGTGTGAAATATGATTTTACCCCTACAATGGGAGTTTTTATAGATTATGCCTATCAAGACTTTGGCATACTCAAGAATACGCAGCATTTTTCAATAGGCGTGAATTTTTAAGGCGTATTATTTAGTTAGGCATCTTTCCTAAGCCGGTATCTTGTAATAGGGTATCGGCTTTTTTTATGCTAAATATTTTTAGCGGAAATATAAAGAAGTATCTTACCTAAATTATCAAATTCAAGATGCGGTTTTATATTAGATAGTATTGCAAATATGTATAAATAGGTAAGTAATTTCGAGTATTATTTAATACTGGGGAGTTTGTGCTTGGAAAATGTTGCTATTATAAAGAAATATTGTTTTATTGGCATTTAATGTAACCGGAAGCAAAATAAGTCAAATTTTATTTATCACAATCTGTAAAAATGGGGCTTGTCCTTTACGTTTGATAAATATTATTAGGATGGACGCTTGGAGAATTTGAAAAGAATTACGATATTTGTGCGGTTCCATTATAGGCAAAATAATATTCTAAGGATTTCAAGATGAAAAAGTACTTTTTCGTATGGCTGTGTACGTTCATTTTGACAGTAAATTCCTTTGCACAATCTGATTCTCCTAAAAGGGAATTTAGAGCCGCATGGATTGCAACTGTCGCAAACATTGATTGGCCTCGCTCAACTGATGCAGAAAAACAAAAGAAAGAATTAATTTCTTTGTTAGATAATTTAAAAGAAGCCAATATTAATGCTGTTTTGTTGCAAGTTAGACCTGAATGTGACGCATTATATGATTCACCATACGAACCCTGGTCCAAATGGTTGACCGGAACACAAGGGAAAGCACCTTCGCCATATTATGATCCTTTAAAATTTGCTTGTGAAGAAGCACATAAACGTGGTATGGAATTGCACGCATGGTTTAATCCTTATAGAGCCGAAACAAGTATTGGTAGTTATAACACTGCTTCATCTCATGTTACCAAAGCCCATCCGGAATGGATATTCGAACGAAGAAATAAAAAAATATTAGATCCAGGTTTGCCCAAAGTCAGAGAATTTGTTACCAATGTAGTTTTGGATGTTGTAAACCGCTATGATATCGATGGTGTGCATTTTGATGATTATTTCTATCCCTACGGAGGAATGGGGAATGAAGATGCCGAGACTTTTAAGAATTATAATAGAGGCATAACGAACTTAGCTAACTGGAGAAGAGATAATGTAAATCTGTTAGTAAAAATGGTTTACGATTCGATTCAAGTGGCCAAACCTCATGTAAAGTTTGGAATAAGTCCATTTGGAATCTGGCAAAGCGGTTATCCTTCTGGTATAATAGGAATGAATGCTTATAGTGAGATCTATTGTGATGCATTAGCATGGTTAAGCGCTAAAACAGTCGATTATCTTACACCTCAAACTTATTGGAGAATAGGTGGATCACAAGACTTTATTAAGTTAACAAATTGGTGGGCTGGTAAAGTGAAAGCTGCCGGTTTGCATCTGTATCCGGGCCAAGCCGCTTATCGAATGTATGATAGTAATGGTTGGGCAGTTTCGGAAATTACAAATCAAATTGAACATGTAAGATCAAATCCTGATATTTTGGGGAGTGTATTTTTTAGTGCTAAGAGCATTCCGGATAATAGCAAAGATTTGAAGGGCGTTTTAGCCAATGGTCAATATAAATATAAAGCCCTACCTCCGTCAATGAATTGGAAAGACCAAGTTAACCCAAATCAACCACAGAATGTAAAGTTCGGGGCGATTCCATCATTATCTCAAGCCGGATTATATTGGGATTCTCCTGTTGTTGCTTCTGATGGTGATAATGCATTTATGTATGTAATTTATAAATTTGACAAAGCAAACATTTCATCAGAAGATTTGGCAGATAGCAGAAATATTGTAGAAGTGACTAGTAATAAATACTTTGTTGAGAAAACTTCAGGGGATATAGCTATTCCAACTTATGTTGTAACTGCATTAGATCGAAACTTCAATGAGAGTATAATGAGTAATACTGTTTCAGTCAATGCTCCTGTCATTCCGACATTACTTTTGCCAAAAAATAATGCTTCAAATCAGCCTGATACTGTTTGTTTAAGTTGGAACGCTATACCTAATGCAAGTTGCTATTCGGTGAAAGTTGCAAGTGATAATAGTTTTGAAAATATTGTATTCTCCAATGAAAATGTAATTGGAAATGAGTGTAGAGTTACAGGACTATTTGGGCAGAAGGATTATTATTGGAAAGTTGCAGCAAGTAATACAGCAGGAACATCTGAATTTTCACCAACTTGGAAGTATATTACTGGGTTTCCAGTAGCTCCACTAATGGTTTACCCTGAAGACCGCGATACTGCTTCTTTAGCTCCAACATTTGTGTGGAATAAAATGGAAAATGCAACTTGTTATAATCTTCAAGTTGCATATGGAACTTCAATTTATAATGGTACAAAAGTTATTGATATTACTGATATTAAGGATACATGTTTTACAATTACATCAAAATTGCAAGATGGAAGAGTATATTCTTGGTGGGTTCTTTCGCAAAATAATTGTGGGACTAGTAAAGGAGTTAGCTTTAATAGATTATTGACTAGTTCAGCCGTTTCTGTCAGTGATGAGAGTACTCCTTTAAATTATACACTTAGCCAAAACTATCCTAATCCCTTTAATCCAAGTACGACAATCTCGTATTCGTTACCTGAACGTGGCTTGGTAGCCTTAAAAATTTATAATTTATTAGGTGAAGAAGTTAGGTCTATATTTAATCATGAAATTGAAGCAGGTAATTACACTTTTACTTTTGATGCTAGCAATTTGCCTTCAGGCATATACATATATCAATTAAGAACTAATTCTGGAATTATAAGCAAAAAAATGACATTGATTAAGTAATAGAGTATGTTCAAGATTGAATGTAGTAGAGAGTAATACTCTACTAAGTTTATACTATAAATAGTTCCCCTCCATTTAATTGGAGTGAATTAAATGATAACTAGGAGAAATTAGACATGAGGAAAATTCTACTCCTTTCGTGCACAATTTTGCTTTTAGCTTTTTCGCAAATATTTGCACAGACCGGAAAAATTGCAGGTACCATTACCGATGCAAAGACAGGGGAGGCATTAATTGGTGTGAATGTTGTTGTACTAGGAACAACAATTGGAGCACCTACTGATCTTGATGGGTATTATACCATCAATAATATGACTCCCGCAACTTATACTCTTAAGATTTCATATCTTGGGTATACTACTCAACAGATCAAAGATATTCGAGTGAATATTGGAGAGACAACAATAATTGATGTTCAATTACAGGAACAGTCGTTAAAGACTGATGAGATTGTTGTCACTGCAGCTAGAACACCAATTATTCAACAAGACAAAGCTACTAGTGGTGTAAACCTAAATGCCAAAGAAATTCAGAGTTTACCTGTCTCGAATGTTTCTAGTGTTGTTTCCTTACAAGCTGGAGTTGAAGGTGGAACAATAAGAGGTGGTAGTGGCGATGAAATTGTCTACCAAGTTAATGGTGTAACTATGAAGGATGGGCGTGATAACACTCCGTATTCTAACATCAGTATGACTTCTGTTCAGCAGATTAAGGTACAAACTGGTGGTTTTACAGCAGAAACCGGTGATGCTCGTTCTGGAGTTGTAGAAATTGTGACAAAAGAAGGAGATAAGGATAAATATACTGTTAGTCTTTTTACGCAAGTAAGTCCTGCAGCAAACAAACATTTTGGTATGTCAATTAATGATCCGAACTCATATTTTATGAGACCATATCTCGATGACGATGTATGTTGGACCGGAACGGATAATGGAAATTGGGATGAATATACAAAAAAACAATATCCTGGTTTTGATGGATGGAATGCTATTTCGAAATCAACCCTTGAGAATGATGACCCAACCGATGATCTAACTCCTGAAGCTGCCAGACGATTATTTTTATGGCAACATAGAAAGACATTTGATATAGACAAACCTGATTATGATATTGACTTAAGTATTGGTGGACCGGTGCCTTTAATTAGCAAGCAATTAGGGGACTTACGCTTTTTAGCTTCGTTTAAGACAAAGAGAGATATGTTACTTATTCCTCTTTCAACTGAGGATTATAGAGATTATGACGCTGGTATCAAGTTGACTTCCGATTTAATGCCTGGTATGAAGCTCATGGTTGAAGGACATATAGGTGAGCAACAAGGTACAAATACTAGTACTTCCGGTTATCCTGGAATTTTTAGCGGAGATTCATATGTAGCTGAAAGATCAATGTATGGATCATATGACGATGCATCAGTTTTTGCAAATGATTACTGGACTCCTACTAAAACTTATAAGAATAGTATCTCAGCCAAATTGACACATGCTGTTGATTCAAAAACTTTTTATCAAGTTATTTTTAACACTTTTGGATCTAAATACGAAACATTTCCAGGGGAAATGAGAGATACTACTAGAAGATATAAATTTGGTAATTATTATTATGTTGATGAAGCTCCTTACGGATATTGGCAAGGTGGTGATGCTTCAGTAAATGGAAGTGGAATGATGATGGGCTCAATTTACTCACAGTCCAGAGATACAAGTGAAATTCGTACATATTCATTGAAAGTTGATGCATCCAGTCAAATTAATAAGAACCATGAAGTCAAAGCTGGTATTGAAATAAAGGTTACAGATTTTAATGCTAACTTTGGTATAATTTCCGAAATGTATTCTACAAAGAATAGGTTTTACCGATGGGATAATGCACCAATTCAAGGCGCATTATATGTTCAAGATAAGCTTGAATTTGAAGCTATGGTATGTAATATTGGTGTAAGGATGGATTATTCCAATCCAAATATTAAATGGTACCAATATGGTCAGTATGATCCTTCTTTTTCGACCAACGGAAATATCGATACTTTGAGTAAAAAATCTGTTCCTGCCCAGATTACTTTTAGTCCGAGATTAGGGGTTTCATTTCCTATTACAGTAAATAGCAAATTATTCTTCAACTATGGACATTTCCGCTCTTTACCTACACCAACTAATATGTATTTGAAGACAGAAGATCCTTATGGAAAACTAACTTACATTGCGAATCCGAATGTGGAGATGGAACAGACCATTGCATATGAAGTTGGTTATGAACATAATCTGTTTGATCAATTTCTTGTAAGAGCAACAGGTTATTATAAGGATATAAAAAATGAGAGTAGAGATATTACATATTATAACTACGATCAGTCAGTTGGGTACACAAAAGTGCAGCCAGTGCAATACAGAGATATTCGAGGTGCGGAATTCCAGATAACCAAAAACCGTGGTGATTGGGTTAGAGGTTTTATTAATTATACATATATGCTTAGTTCATCTGGGAAATTCGGATGGGGAAGATATTATGAGCTTCCAAATCAACAGAAAGAGTATATTGAAACGGATGGTCAAGTTTGGGCCAAACAATCAAAATCGGTAGCCAGGCCTTACGCAAGAATGCAATTAGATATATTTACACCAAATCAATTTGGACCTGAAGTAGCCGGTATTTATCCATTAGAAGGTTGGAGTTTCAATTTCCTAACAACATGGAAAGCAGGCTCGTATACATCTTGGTCGGGTAGTGGGGTTGTAACTCAAGCTACAGAAAATAATTTACAGTGGAAAGATTATTGGAATGTTGATTTGAGAATAACCAAATCTCTTGACCTAGGTCCCGTCGAATTGCAAGGATTTGTTCAAATATATAATCTCTTTAATTTCAAAAGATTATCTACTACAGGATTTTCAAGTTCTCTTGACAGATATAATTATTATAAGTCCCTTCATTTCCCGAATTCAAAAGGAAAAGATTTTAATTATATAAATGTTCCTGGAGATGACCAGTTAGGGGACTATAGAAAAACAGGAGTAGAGTTTATTCCTATTGAAACTTCGAGTGATATAAATACAATTACGGATCCTGTTGAAAAACGACTTTATTATGATGCTGCAACTCAAACATATTACGAGTATAGTGCTAAAGATGGTTGGGATAAAGCTGATGCTAAGAAAGTTAACTATGTTTTAGATAATAAAGCTTATATAGATAATCCTGATTATGCTTTCTTTTCATTCTTAGGAAAACGAGATATTTATTTCGGCTTAAAACTTAATGTTTCATTGTAATCGAATAAATTGTAATTAATTCGAAGTTACTTAAGAGGATATTATGAAAAAAAATATTAGTATCAATTTTCTCATTATCTTACTTGTTGGAAGTATATTCCTCCCTTCAAGCATGACAGCGCAGCAAATTGGTAAGATCAATAAATGGTTAAATATTGGTGAGCTTCACAACTGGTATTCAAGCGTTGGAGCAGAGAGAGAAGAGGATGGCTTTGAAGTAATGCAGCAATCCGGATTTAGATGGCCTGGAATCTATTTAAATCAAGATATGCAATGTGCCAAGGGAATTTGGATTGGATGTAAAAATTACGAAGAGCAAAATGGTGCTTTTTTTAATTATAAGGTTAACCATTGTGGTCCTCGTCCTCAGGCTGGTGAAGGGGAATTTTTCCCGATCAAATTTGATAGGTACGTAAAACATCAGATGCCTTTGGTTTTTGTTGATGATGCTCCTACTTTCAAGGCTAAGTTAAATGTTGATGTGGTTGACCCTGAGTTACCATATGATCAGATGCTTTATAATGTTGTCAATACTCAAATGGGTTTGACAATGGAAAGAAAGATTTTCCAATTCGGTAGCGAATACCATAATAATTACATTGTTACCGAATATACATTTATTAATACCGGTAATTGTGATGATGATGAGGAGATAGAAAGAACATCAGGTAAGCTAGAAGAAGTATATTTCTATTATCAATATAGATTAGCAGTATGTCGCGAAACCAGAACTTTAATTGGTAATGGTACTGGCTGGGGACAAAATACACTTAACCATGATATAGGTACTTTTGAAAAACCACGTACAAAGGATTGGATTAAAGAGGGTGACAATTATCCCTATAGATACTCTTTTGCATGGCACGGATATTACAAAGAATTTTCAGAATATAATAATGTTGGTGGTCCAATATTTCACCCATATGATGGTTGGGGGAATCTGATTGATGCTGCTGATGCTGTTGGTAGATTAGGAGCTTCTCAGTTTCCAAGTGTTATTACGGTATATGCGGATGATTCTGAAAATTATGGACAAGATGATGTATCACAACCAAGTACTACTGGTGTATATAGTAACAATGGTCAGTGGAATTATGCTTCAAATGCTTTTAACGAAGGTGAAATGCAAGCAAGATACAATATGATGAAGGCCGGACATCCAGATCAAAGTCAGGCTGATCGTATTAATGGTATGGGAATAGAAAATTATGCTTCATCAACTAATTATCCTGGAACTGGCTCTAAAGGTGACGAGGGGTATTCCTTGGTAAATGGATACGGACCATACAACATTGAGTATGGTGATACAGTTAAATTAATAATCGTTGAAGCTGCTTCCGGTTTAAGTCGTGATGAGGCTATCAGAGTTGGAAAATTATTTAAAGATGGTAAGATTTCGGATGTTGAGAAAAATCGAATAGTAATGACAGGTATTGATTCACTTCATCAGACAGTTAAGCGAGTAATAAATGACTTTAATAATGGATGGAAAGTACCTGAGCCTCCATTACCTCCTAAAATGTTTTCGGTTACTTCAAGTGGTGGCTTCATTAAATTAAGCTGGCTTCCAGCAGATGGTGCAACTGCTAAGAAATATGAAGTTTATAGAACTGTAACAAATGATTCTTTAGGGTATGCACCTTATAAATATTATGGGGCTTATAAAAAAATAGCGGAAATAGATGCTGCTAGTTCGAATGAATTTATTGATTCAACGGGACTGGCATATAATGTACCTTATTATTATTACATCCAGGCTGTGGGTGAAGAAGTTGCGGGCAAGCCGGAATTAGGTATTCCTTCTCATGAGCTTAAGAGTAGTCGATATTATACTCAGACTTATGCTCCGGCATATCTCATTAAGCCAGGATTACCAGATATTGATGCGGACAAAATACGTGTAGTACCAAATCCTTATATCAGTAAAGTAAATGATAATCTACCTTATATTACATTTGAAAATTTATCAGAGCTATGTACAATAAAAATTTATACTGAATTAGGAGAACTCATTAAGACTATTGAGCATACAAATCACGGTAATGCTGAAAACTGGTTTTTGAGAACAAGTTCCAATCAATATGTAGTTTCCGGAGTATATATTGCAGTGATAACGGATAGTATTTCTGGTAAAAAAGCAATTGTTAAATTTGCAGTAATTCGATAAACACAAAAGGTGAATAGATGAAAATCAAAATAAATATAGTTTCGATATCTATTTTACTTCTTCTTTGTAGCGGGTTTTTGAGTGCTCAAACGAAGTTGGCTCAAACAGGTTTTAAATTCTTATCTGTTGGTGCTGATGCAAGAGCTGCTGCAATGGGAGAAGCTGTTACAGCAGTAGAAAATGGATCAAATTCGATGTTTTATAATCCGGCTGGTATGGCTAGACAGCAAAGGCTTGTAGAAGTATCATTTAATTCAACATCCTGGATTGCTGATATAAATTATCTTAATGCCTCTTTATCATTTGCTCCTAGTAATGGGGACTTTGGTGTATTTGGAGCCTATGTTAGCAATGTAGATTATGGGGATCTTAAAAAAACAATCCGAGATCTTAGTGAAGGCGGAAGTTATATTGATTTAGGTGGGTATTCTCCTAAAGCTATGGTATTTGGTGTTGGTTATGCGATAGCTCTTTCAGACAAATTTACTGTTGGAGCAAATCTAAAGTATGCCTACTTAGATTTTGGTACACATTATAACGGTTGGAAAAATAAGTCATTCAACGAAGGGACAATGGCCTTTGATTTTGGTGTAATTTATAAAACCGGATTTAAAAGTTTGAATTTTGCAATGGATGTTAAGAACTTTTCACAAGAGTTAGACTATGTTGAAGAAAGCTTCCAATTACCAATGGCATTTAAAATTGGCTTATCAATGGATTTGATAGATTTAACTGATATTAATCCAGATGATCATTCGTTTATTTTATCAGTTGACGCCCATCATCCAAGAGATTATAAGGAGCAATTGCTTTTCGGTTGCGAATATACTATTTGGAATACCCTATCAGCTAGAGTTGGATATGTTACTCCTACCGATGAGCAAGGTATTTGTGCTGGTATCGGGGTTAAACAGAATGTAGCCGGTGTTGAGATAGGTATGGATTATTCCTATTCTGATTTCGGTGTTTTCGATACAGTTCATAGAATCAATGTAAATATTGGATACTAAATAACATTTCCAAATTAAGACTTGGTAAGGAAAATGAAAAATAATAACAAAATTAAATTTATACTCGGCATACTTGTATGTCTGAGTATGCTATTTACAGCATGCGACGAAGATAGAACACCTTCGATTTATCCGGGAAGGGATAAATTACCAATTGAAGGGACTCCAGTGATTTCTTCAGTTTCTCCTGCGGATTCAGCTATTGCAGGAATAACATTGGTGACCATCAAAGGAGAGAATTTTTCTACGGTACCAGAGAACAATATTGTCTATTTTGGTTCTGAACCTGGGAAAATTGTGAGTAGTACAGCTAATGAAATAAAAGTTGTTGCTCCAAATGCTCCTAAAGATTCATTAACAATTCAGATATCTGTTCGCGGAGCAGAGTTATTTAACGAATCGCCTTATAATTATAAGTTAGTACCTCCTTCAGGAAATGCTTTTCCTTTTAAAGATTTTGAAGTTCCTTATGGAATTGCTTTTAAGAATAATGTTATTTATTTCTCTTTGCAATTTGACAACAAAGCATACGGGATATTCCAATTTACAAGAGGCGAAGAATTATATCAGACTTATGCTCCCAAAGGGCCTGAAACATTCTTTAAGAATATGGTAATTGGTCCTGATGATCTTCTCTATGTTGCCAGAGCTACAACTTATGCCTTATTCCGTGTTGAACCTAATAGTTCATCTCGCGAATTACTTGTTAAAAGTAGTAGCAAAGACTCAAAATTTTACGATGTCGAATTTGATAAAAAACATTATTTATGGGGTGCTGGCCAAGGTGGTATTATTCTCAGAGCTGATATTTCAACTAAAGAAAAGAGAGAGTATTTGTTTGATCATGAGATAGCTGCTATTAGAGTATTTAATGATTATTTATATGCTGCTGTCAATGATTTAAATGAAAGAGCTATTTGGAGATTTCCGATTACTGTTGATAATGATTTGGGTACTCCTGAAAAGTATTGTGTTATTAATGATAGTAATTTTGATCTAGGGTATTCTTTATCTGCAATTGAAATTTCTTCTGATGGTGTAATACTAGTTGGTACAAATAATAAAATTGATCCAATTTTAAAAATTGACTTAAATAAATCACAGGAAATATTCTATCCTGGAAAGATTCCAGGGCCCGTTAAAAATCTCAGATGGGGTGTTGGGGATTTGGTCTTCTATTCCTTAGCTCCAGTATCTGAAACTGAAGAAGGTAAGGACCCAGTTTTAGTTCAAGGTCCTTCAATTAACTTTATTCATACAGGTATGAACGGATCGCCACGATACGGCAGACAATAAATTCTTAAATCACATTTTTATACTAGGAGGAAAGATGCGAAAAAAACTTTCTCTTTTTATCGCAGTTTTTTTTATTACATCTATGATGTTCGCTCAATGGACTAATGTTGGTGGTACATGGGCATTTGCGCCGGAAGGCATTGATACTATTAGAGGATCAGTTCAGGGAATGGCTTGTGATCCTGACGGTAATTTGTGGGTACTTATGTATGGTAGTAGTACTGTAGTTAATGCTGACAAAGATACGCTAACAGGTATTATAGCTATCTATGTTTACAAACCTGATGGAACTCAAACTGATTTCTCACCAATCTGGAATATTGCTACTGGTGGTGGATTTGTGGTAGATACATTGAATAGTGGTACTGTAGGAACCGGACGTGGTTTACGAGCTGATAACGATGGTAACATGTTAGCTATGTATTCCGGTGGAAACGGTGGTATTATGTATCGTATCAATTACAAAACCGGTGAGGGAATGAATAAGGTAGAACTTGAAGTTGGTTCTCCACTTTCACCTGGTGTTGATGCCAACGGCAACATATATGTTGGTTTTGTTGTTCCACAGAATCCAATTAAAGTTTTTGACAAAGATTTCAAATATGTTGAAAATGCAATTGATGCAACAATTGACTTTGCAAGAACAATGTTGGTTTCAAAAGATGGGATGACAATTTATCATTTTTCATATCCAAGTACTGCTTGCTATGTTTATACAAAAGCTGATGAATTCTCTGCTTTTGAATTAGCTGACTCTATAAAGGGAGCCAAATCTGAATCTGCAACATGGGATCCAAGTAATCCTGATGTAATGTGGATTGGTGGCGGATCTGACAACGATGTTCCTGATGCACCGTTCAATAAAGAAAATCATTATGCATATAATGTTAAAACCAATGAGATTGTCGATAGTTTAGTTTGGGTCTCAAATGGAAATGGTGAAAGACCAAGAGGAATTGCCATTACTGATAATGCTATCGAAGGTAAGCGTGTTGCTTATACTGGTGTTTTTTCCGGTGGATCATCTCCTTGTTTCCAAAAATTCGTAACGGATATTACTAGTGGAGTTGAAGAAGTTGAAGGAACAGTACCAAGTGAGTATGCATTAGGACAGAACTATCCTAATCCATTCAACCCAACAACAAATATTAGATTCTCGATTCCAGAAGCTGGTCTTGTAACTATTAAAGTCTACGATATATTAGGACAAGAAGTTGCTACATTGTTAAATGACATTAGAGATGCTAATACATATAATGTTTCTTTTGACGCTTCAAAATTGACAAGTGGAATGTATGTCTACACAATTTCTGCTGGTAATTTTGTTTCTTCTAAAAAGATGATGCTAATCAAGTAATAATTGAAATTGTGGCCGAATTGAAAAAATTCGGCCATTTTTTTTTATTTTTTCCCAATAAATCCTACTAAAGCTCAATTCTTAAAAAAAAATCTAGTTTTTATTCTTAAAAACGCATATATTTAGTACAATTTCCCAAGACGATTACCGATAAAATGTTTGTACTCTGTTTTGTCTATTTGGGATATTGTTCTATTTAATGATGTACTTTTATTTCCTTTAGAATGAGAAGTATCTGATGTGGAGGCTGAAGGTATTTCAGAAATATAAATTTTAGTATTTTTACTCAAATGGACGTTTGCCACGATACGGCATAAAAATCTAAATTTATAAATTTTTTTTAGGAGGAAGTATGAATAAGAAACTTTCACTACTATTTGTAATGTTTCTTTTTGCTGCCACCACTTTTGCTCAGTGGAATAATGTTGGTGGTACCTGGGCGTTTGCGCCGGAGGGGATTGATACTATAAGAGGATCAGTCCAGGGAATGGCCTGTGATCCTGATGGTAATGTATGGGTTCTAATGTATGGTAGTAGTACTGTAGTTAATGCTGACAAAGATACCCTGACAGGTATTATAGCTATCTATGTTTACAAACCTGATGGAACTCAAACTAACTTTTCACCTATCTGGAATGTAACAACTGGTGGCGGTTTTGTCGTAGATACATTGAATAGTGGTACTGTTGGAACTGGTCGCGGATTGCGAGCTGATAACGATGGTAATATGCTTGCAATGTATTCCGGTGGAAACGGTGGTATTATGTATCGTATTAATTACCAAACCGGTGAAGGTATGAATAAAGTTGAGCTTGAAGTTGGATCTCCTTTATCTCCAGGTGTCGACGAAAACGGTAACATCTATGTAGGATTTGTCGTTCCTCAAAATCCTATAAAAGTATACGACAAAGATTTTAACTACGTTGAGAATGCAATTGATGCAACAATTGACTTTGCAAGAACAATGTTGGTTTCAAAAGATGGAATGACAATCTACCATTTTTCATATCCAAGTGCAGCTTGCTATATCTATACAAAGGCTGATGAATTCTCTGCATTTGAATTAGCTGACTCTATAAAGGGAGCCAAAACAGAATCTGCAACATGGGATCCGATTAATCCTAATCTAATGTATATCGGTGGTGGTTCAGATAATGATGTTCCTGAACCTCCATTTATGAAAGAAAAGCATTATGTAATTGATGTCACTACAAAAGCTGTTGTTGATAGCGTTCCTTGGGTTTCGAATGGACAAGGTGAAAGACCTAGAGGTTGTGCTCTTACTCCTGATGGAAACACATTTTACAGTGGTGTCTTTTCAGGTGGATCATCTCCATGTTTCCAAAAAGCTATTAAGAAAGGTGATTCGGTTGACGTTGCAGTTACATTCCAATGTGATATGACATTACCTATTACTAAGCCTAATACATTTAATCCTGCTACAGATACTCTTACTGTTCGTGGTGATTTCAACGGATGGGGCGGATCTGATATGTTGACTCCATCATTGATTAATCCGAATATCTATAAATTCCAGACTGTTATTAAAGTAGCTGCCGGTGATAAGATAAATTACAAATACGCATATATTACTAGTGCTGGTACGGACTGGGAAGGCGGAGATAACCGTGTGTATACTTTTACTGCAAATGATATTGCCAGTAAAACCGCATTAATAGAGCGTCCGTATAATGATGCTAGTATTGACGATGTACTAGCTCAGGATTGCGAGATAACAATACAAGTAGATATGGCTGGGGCAGTTAATGTAGCTACGGGTAATGCGTTTACTCAGATTGATAACGTAGTTATTTGTGGTGGTGAAACACCTTTGAAGTGGCCTGATGGCGGCTGGCCGGATGCTGATGTTTCAAAAACTATCATGCTGAACGACAACGGTACAGATGGTGACGTTACCGCAGGTGATAATATCTGGGGTAAAACAATTACTTTCCCAAGATTCTCTCTTATCAAATTCCCTTATAAGTACGGAGCTAACTACGGTTTGGCAACAAATGGTGGTGGAAATGATAATGAAGCCGGTATGGGTAATGACCACTGGATGGAACTTACTACTAATGCTCAATCAGTATTAGTTAAAGATAAGTTCGGTGCTTACGATCAAAAAGACATTACCGGTGTTCAGGAAATCGAAGGTACTGTTCCTACGGCATATGCATTGTCACAGAACTATCCTAACCCATTTAACCCTACAACTACAATCAATTTTGCTATTCCTAAATCCGGAATGGTTACTTTGAAAGTATATGATATCTTGGGACAGGAAGTTGCCACTTTGTTGAACGAATACAAAGAAGCTAGCGCATATAATGTAACTTTTGACGCTTCGAAATTAACCAGTGGTATGTATATTTATACTATTACTTCCGGTGAATTCGTTTCTACAAAGAAAATGATGCTTGTTAAGTAATATTTGCTTTAGCATTATAGATAGGGCTGCTACTGAATAAGTAGTGGCCCTTTTTTTTGAAATTGATATACATGACTGGTATTCGATTTTTCAAAAGTTTTTCTTAACTTCCATCCTTGTTAATTCACAATAGTAAAAGTTTATGTACATTCTTGGAATATCAGCATTTTATCACGACAGTGCGGCATGTCTGGTAAAGGACGGTGAAATAATTGCAGCGGCTCAGGAGGAACGATTTACCAGGAAAAAACATGATTACCGTTTTCCGAAAAATGCTGTAGATTATTGTCTGAATAGTGAAAAAATCTCAATTAATGATGTTAGTCAGGTTGCTTTCTATGATAAGCCCTTTCTTAAATTCGAAAGAATACTTGAGACCTATCTTTCATATGCTCCATTAGGAATTAAATCCTTTTTGAAAGCGATGCCTTTGTGGATAAAGCAAAAACTCTGGATGAAGGAATTGATTAAGACTGAGCTGAACTTTTCCGGAGAAATCATTTTCCCGGAACACCATCAGTCGCATGCTGCCTCTGCTTTTTTTCCATCCCCTTTTGATGAGGCTGCTTTTATTACGATGGATGGAGTAGGTGAGTGGACAACAACTAGTATCGGTACCGGAAAGCAAAATAAGATTGATATACTTGCGGAAATAAAATTCCCTCATTCGCTAGGCTTATTATACTCCGCCTTTACATACTACACCGGATTCAAGGTAAATTCCGGAGAGTATAAGGTGATGGGGCTAGCTCCATATGGCGAACCGAAATATGTCGATATCATCAAAGAGAATTTGATTGATATAAAAGATGACGGCTCATTCAAAATGAATATGGAATATTTTGATTATTGTGCCGGTCTGAAAATGACAAATCGAAAGTTCGATAAATTATTCGGTGGACCAGCTAGAAAACCGGAATCAAAACTGACTCAAAGAGAAATGGATCTTGCTCGATCGGTTCAAGATGTAACCGAAGAGGTTATGCTAAAAACCGCGAAGCATGTGCGGAAAGTAACCGGAAAAAATAAGCTATGCTTGGCCGGAGGTGTTGCGCTAAATTGCGTTGCAAACGGTAAAATTCTGAAGGAAGGTATATTTGATCAAATATGGATTCAACCTGCTGCAGGAGACGCCGGAGGAGCTCTGGGAGCCGCTCTATTCGCATGGCACAACTATCTTGGTAATAAACGTGTGGTAGAAGGAGATTCCGACACGCAAAAGGGATCCTATTTAGGACCGGCCTTTACCGATGATGAAATTGAAAAATATTTGCGGTCGAACAATATTCCGTTCGAAAAATTATCTAAGGAATTTATTTACGACAAAGTTGCCGAT
The DNA here is from genome assembly GCA_942492055.1 of uncultured Ignavibacteriales bacterium. Lineage (GTDB taxonomy): Bacteria > Bacteroidota > Ignavibacteria > Ignavibacteriales > Melioribacteraceae > CALODP01. The sequence continues at coordinate 134,635 of CALODP010000025.1, forward strand.
CTCTTAAATGAAGAAAAGGTAATCGGATGGTTCGGGGGAAGAATGGAATTCGGGCCTCGTGCTCTGGGAGCACGCTCAATTATCGGTGATGCCCGTTCGGCGAAAATGCAATCGATTATGAATCTAAAAATTAAATTTCGCGAGAGCTTCAGACCCTTTGCACCGGCTGTATTGGAGGAGAAAGTAGGTGATTATTTTGAGATCGATTCACCTAGTCCTTATATGTTGCTTGTGGCTAATGTAAATAGCGAAAGACGCAAAGAGATGACCGAAGAGCAAAAGAATTATTTCGGAATTGAAAAACTAAATGTAATCAGATCTGATATTCCGGCCATTACCCATGTCGATTATTCCGCGAGAATTCAAACAGTGAACGGTGTATCAAATCCGAATTACTACAATATGATAAAGAGATTCGATGAGAAATATGGCTCAGCGGTTATAGTCAATACATCCTTCAATGTAAGGGGGGAACCTATTGTCTGTACTCCGGGCGAGGCTTATCAGTGTTTTATGAGAACAGACATGGATTATCTTGTCCTGGAAAATTTTATACTGGATAAGAACAAACAGCCTGATTTTAAAGATAATATCAACTGGAAGAAAGAATTCGAATTGGATTAATAATGTTAAAAGATGAACTCAAAGAGATAAAAAGCAACAAAACAGAATGCCGGAAATTCGGAATTACAATCGGTGTTTTTCTTTTCCTTCTGGCTGCCCTATTATTCGGATTTACGAAAGAATTCTATCCGATTATTACATCAATAGCCGGATTGTTGATTATTGCGGGAATCGTTTTCCCGAACATATTAAAACCTCTTCAAATCGCGTGGATGGGTTTTGCGACGATTTTGGGCTACATCATGTCGCGAGTAATAATCATAATATTATTCTACTTTGTTGTAACCCCAATAGGATTGGTCGCTAAATTATTCGGAAAGGATTTTCTGGATAGAAAATTAGATCGAAGCAGTGATTCGTATTGGCAATATAGAGAAGTGAAAGAATACGATCCGAGAGATACTGAAAAACAATTTTAGGTGAAATATATGAGTAAATTATCAATAATGTCCGAACTCTGGGAGTTTATGAAGGTTAGAAAAAAATGGTGGTTAATGCCAATCATTATTTTTCTCGTTCTTTTGGGCGGACTAATTATTCTAACCCAAGGTTCAGCTTTGGCTCCATTTATATACGCAATATTTTAGAGGGCTATAAAGCCCTCTTGATCTGCGTATGTAATTCTTTTGCTCCCCGATAATTCGGATTGATAGCTAAACACATTGTGATCGCTTCATTTGCCTTGACGAAATCTTTGTTGATTGAATAAGCTCCGGCAAGATTATAAAGAAGCTGCGGATCTCTCGGATTTAGAGCAAAGCTATTTTTCAGATATTTGATTGACTTGGCTATTTCATTCTTCGACAAAGAGATAATTCCAATCCATTTGTTGTTGAAGGGAGTCGATTCGATAGCAAGATGTTGATTCAAGTATTTCAGTGCCAAATCATATTTTTGCTTCGCGATTAAGTTTTGCGAAACTATTTCGTAATAGTCCCCGATAAATGGAAACCTATCTATTACAGCCTCCATCTCTTCCAGATATTTCGGAATATTATTAGCTGAGTAGTAATAGTCCGCTACTAAGCGATGCGCCTTTTCCCAAGGAATTTCACTGTTGATTACCTTTATTGCCATCGAATCGGAATAATTCTGCGGATTGAATAAGCGCAAAACACTGCTGGCGGAAAGCTTATTGCTAACATATGGCCAATCGCTTTTGAGAATAATAATCCTATATCGGGCAATTGTGGAATCGAGTTCGGTAAAATTATAATTCGCCTTAACAATGCTATCCTGTGATGTAATGGAAAAGGAGTTGCTCTTTGAATCGGGCAAATATTCTTCGGAAATCATCTTCGCAAAGAAAGATCTTCCCATTAGTTGATAGCCTTCCAAAGTAGGATGCAGATGATCGGTCATCAAATTGTTTCCAACTATTGAATCCGGACTGATCTTATCAAACTGACTCTCTATATCAACAATCGGAAAGTCATATTTACGCGCTAAGGAATCGAGTATCTCATTAATTTCACTAGGAGCGCGGAATTTCAGCGCGTCCAAATCCTTTGCTTTTATGAATAGCCTATGCGCTTCTTCGGTATTCCCTTCTCGCAAAAATTTACGCCCCATTTGATAAATACTATCGGCAGAGGGGAATTCCGCGGTAGCTTCCGAGATAAAGGGTGATTGGTCTTTTAGGTTCGCGGCCAATTTCCCAACAATACATTTTACCCCCTTATTCTTGATAGCGGATAGCAATCCATCAACATTAGTTTCAAACTGCTTTATACCGGCTCTATGGACGTCTGAGCCATAAAATATTTTCTGATCCGCCGCCATTCTTGCCATTAAAGTTCCGGAAGTTGCTTCTTGGGCGGAAAATAGTCCAACAAGTTTCGCAATACTGTTTCTAAGTAATTGTATAGTCTTGAATTTGTTAAGGGAAAGCATGAAATTGATAAGAGTTGGGGAATTTCCCAAAGACTCCATCGAGCCTACACCAAGCGCTCCGTAATACTCATTGTGGCCACCGTACATTAGAATTAAGTCCGGCTGTTGATCTAAGATTCCATTTATCAAATCGCGCATCGTATAACTGTTGGTCGCGGTCATTGCGGAGTTAATCACTTCGATCCTAAAATTCGGATAGAGTAGCTCCAGTCTTTTACGAATATATTTGTCGAATGATCCGTTAGGAGAATAGGGAAAGCCTGCGGCGCTACTACCACCAATTACAAAAACTCTGTATGTGTTTTCCCCTTTTTCTATTTCGAAAGGAGTTGGTACCGGTTCGGGAATATTCTTGGTTGTATAAAAGTATCTCCGGGCAATATTCGGATTTATAATTTGCTTATTAGTATCTACCTTTTTCCACTGAGATAAATCGTAACCGTAATCGAATAGCCGCAAACCTCCCTCAAGCAAAAGAAGAAAGAGAATCGGGAATAATATTAAAACCAGATAAAACCAAAAGGGTGCTTTCTTAGGAGAGCCGGAATTCTGTTTCCCCGCTCGATTGTTCTTTTCTCTTTTCGATAGTGCCACATTTTCTCCGAGATTATCAATAGCTAAAAATAATGGAACTTATAATAAAATTAAACTACATCTTTATGGGGGATATCCTCCTTCCGAGAAAAAATGTGGAGTAAGGCTCATTCAAAGAAGCATGTTCGTAATAATTACCACAAAACTCTCCGTGATCAGATAACGAAAGGGTAAAACGTGTCATCGTAAAAATAAAATGAGTGAAAATCGGTAATTATAACACGCTGCTTATCCGGAAACCGAATGAACAACATGTCTAGGTGACCAAAAAGGAAAAAAGAGGAGAGAATAAGGGGGAAATGTACCCAAATAAGGCATATATGGTAAATAGCGCCATGTATATTCAATATTGCATGTAGTATCTACAAAAATGCATCTCCTATATGATAAATTGCAACTCATATATGCTTTATTGTAACAAAAATATTGTATAATGTAACACATATATTCTAAATATACTCTCCCATATCCTTCATTGCACCACATATCTGTAATATATCTCTATTACAATGTATCAGATATATGATGCAATTTACCAGATACATAGTGCAATCTATTAGATATATGATGCTATTTACCAGATACGTGATGCAATGTGTAATATATGGCTCAATATGGGGCATATTCGGCATTATTCTTTCATTCGAAGTTAATTGTATCTCTTCCTTCCCTTGACATGCCTATATATCGGTAGTTTGAGTTTTGTTTTGTGAAAGGGAGCTTAATTTGATGGGAAATACGACTGTAAATCTGCCGAATTGTGAGCTTTGTGCTTCGAAGAGTCTCGTTCTATTTACTCGGCAACATTATTTTATGGTAAATAGAAAAAAAAAGCCCGCCCCAAAAATGGGAGCGAGCTTTGGAAAAAATAAAATCATTTACTTGATTAAAAGCATTTGCTTGCAACTTACAAACGAATCGGTAGTTAATCTATAGATATAAAGACCACTTGCGTAATTTGCGGCGTTGAATTTGACAGTATGAATTCCTGAAGTGATTTCTCCGTTGATAAGAGTAGCAACTTCACGACCCAATACATCAAATATTTTCAAAGTAACATGCTGAGCTTCCGGTATTGAGAAGCGAATATTAGTGGTAGGGTTAAACGGATTAGGATAGTTTTGCTCCAAAGAATATCCGTTTGGAAGACTTTCCTTTTCGTCTTCAACTTTTACGGGATCATCAGTGTATTTGAGTCTGAGATTATCTATATATATTGTACCTGAGTACTCCAGTCCGCTTTCTCTTGCGCAATCCAAAGAAACAGCTATTTGTTTAAGTCTTACCGGAAAGTTGAAAGTAGATGGTTTGGTGATTGCAATTGGATATTTAAAAGAAGCTGAAACAGTATCAAAAGCTTCGGGATTATGCATTTTAGAAGCTCCAAGCAAGAATTGTTCATCATTATCATCTGCTAAGAAAAATGCCACCTGATGTTTTATATTATCTGTGAAAATATCCATATCAATTGTTTCAGGAACACCTGTTATAGGAATATCGGTGTCAACGAAGGCTTTATAAAATCGTCCGGTCTGGTAGATAAATTTGTAGTCAATTCTCAGTGAAGTATTACCATCTGTTGATTTTTCTTCTACAACTGAAATGGAAATATCATCATCGTTTATGTTTTCAGATGAAGGGGATAATCCATCAAGAGTAGTAAATGAACTTAAGCGAACTTTACCAATTAAATCTTCCACTTTCACAATCGAAGTATCAGCAATACCTTCACAATTTGCTATGATTTTTGTAATACCTTCGGCTTTAGGAGAAAAAAGACCTGTTGTGGAAATTTCTCCGATTTCCGGATTTTCTACAGAATATGTTACAGTAGCAGGGTCAATTACTTTAGGGTAGCCATAAAGATCATATCCATCGTATTTGAATTTGATATTTCTTTCTGTAGTTGATACTACTGAATCAGGAGTCATTTCCAATGTGCCCAGAGGAAAGACTTCAGAGGTAACAACAGTAAATGTATTACTGACTTTTCTTGGGCTCAAATCAGAAGGGCTATTGACTACTTGATTTCTGGCACAAATACATGAAGAGCCTCCTCCATCTAAGTTCATTCCGTATGAAACTCCGATCTGAATCATCAAATCGGCTAACTTTGAAAGGTTGATTCCCACACTTCCTTGTTGTCGTCCGTCAACTACTACCAGATATAGCTTTGTGCTATCAGCTGAAAACCCTAAACCTGTTCTCGGATGACTACCGGTTCCGAGGAAGTCCAATGAACCATATTCTTCTTGAAAACTAGCATATGCAACATTTTTACCATCAATTACCAGTCTGCCCAAACCACTAATCATTTCCTTGAGCTTAGGGACACTAGGCAGTAAATTAGTAGCGATTTTTATTGTATCACCAACTGTTAATAAGCTATCAATGTACTTGTCAGAAGTTCCATGCCCTGAAAGTACTAACTCACCTTCATTAATTACAGCACTTCCAACACCCTTTACTTTCGATTTTACAACGCATCTGATTGTATCATTAATTCTAAATGCGTCAATAGGCTGAATTACAGCTTCGGAACCATATGGATTTGTTGCGGTATTTGCTCCCATGAATTTGTTATAGAGCACCATATAATTTGTTAATCTTACAATATTAATACCGTTGAGAGGATTATTACCCTTGGGGCCAATAACAGTACCGGTGAAGGGAGTGGTTAATCCCATAAACGGCTTATTGTTTTCATCAAATCCCATTCTAGCCCAATTAGCAGCAGCATTTGACTGTATTAGTTCACCGTTCTGAACCTGAAGCCCGCATAAAAAATAATTTGAAGTATTGTAAAAATCTCCATTGATTGCTCCAACTACAGTGTGTCCCTCTTTAGTTAATTTTGTAGCTACGGAGTTCGGGGCTTCTCCGTGTCCGTACATATTCTGGCCTCCCTTGTAGGTCTCGACAGATATGTTAGGATTAGTTAAATCGGCTTCAACTACGTTAATTTTCCAAGGTATATTCGGAGCCTTGATAAAATAATGAGTTACTCCGTCGGCCACTTGTCTGACAGAAACCGTGTCTAAATTATACTGTCCGTATGCACTTCCTGAAAGAGCAATGAGGAATACTAGACATAGTCCTCTTTTTAATAGATTCATATTATGCACCCATCGGTTTTGTTTGAAATTTATTTTATGAGATCATTTTCCTAAAAGGCTTCTAAATATATTCAATTGTGGAAATAAAAAGAAGATCAGAATAATAAGAAAGTTTCAAATAAGTTCTAAAGAAGAGAGACAATCAAATTGTCTCTCTGTAATATTTATTTAAGTAATAGCATTTGCTTAGTTAACTCAAATTCCCCTGCCTTGATTCTATAAAAATAAATTCCACTTGAAAGATTCGAAGCGTTAAAAGTTATAGAGTGAGTTCCTTTTGCTTGTTCGGAGTTTACTAATGAAGCAACTTCACGACCAAGTACATCGAATACCTTTATTGATACAAAATTATTATTCGATAGGGAATAGTCTATTTTCGTAGTAGGATTAAACGGATTTGGATAGTTTTGGGATAGAGAATACGAAGAAGGGGTATCAATGTTATCTTTTGTTCTAATACCGGTTACTATCGGATATTTCATTCTTATATTGTCAATTAAGATTTCTCCACTATATTCAGTCCCTGATTCTCTTGCGCATCCTAGCTGAATTGCAATCTTTTTTAAATATAACGGATAATATAACTCATTGGAACTTTTTACTGAAATGAGTTTTTTCATATTACCGTATAGTGATTGAAAGTCTTCTGTTTCTGTAACATAGGTATTTGTCGTAGCTAGAAATTCCTCGTCATTTTCATCGCCGAAGAAAAGTGCAATTTTGTGTTTTTCACTATCTGTTTTGGCTTCTAACAATACGCTATCGGGAATTCCTATAACGGGAATTGCTGTATTGAGATAAATAATATTTTGCTTTCCCGACTGGTAAGTGAATTTGTAATTTACCTTTAAGGAAGAATTACCATGAGAAGATGATGCTGTCTCCAAAGAAACAGATGAACCTTCGATATTAATATTATCTCCGGTAATTTCAATAGCAGGAAGTGTCTCAAAAGAGGTAACCGTAATTGTAGTGTCATGAATGTTTTCGACACAAACAAAGGCTGTATCAGATAACCCTTTGTAGTTCATAATCACCTTGGTAAGACCATTCCTACTTGGAGAAAAAGTTCCACTTTGTGAAATTGTGCCCACAGAAGGGTCAGACAATTCAAAATTTACTTCGGAAGATTTTATTGGTCTTTCCCAGCCATATTTATCGAAACATTTATGCCAAAATGTAATATCTTTATCAACCGTTACTACACTATCCGGATAGAGTGTTAGATCGCTTACTTCAATAGGTTCAGAAGAAACAACGAACAACCCGTTGCCTACAGCTCTTGTTGCTCCCCCGGAAGGTGAATTAACAATATGATCATGAACTGTAATAGCGGAGGAACCACCACCATCGAAATTGACGGCATTGTATGCGCCGATTCCCATCATGAAATCAGCTAGTTCCGGTAGACTCATTCCACGGCTGCTTGATTGTCGTCCATCAACGACTACCAAATAAAGAGTAGTGCTATCTTTTGAGAAACCTGCAGCAGTTCTTGGGTGACGATCTGTAGCGAAACTGTTTGTGCCCCCCTCATCCGTATATCCCTGGACACCGTAGTTTACACCGTCCTTTATAATTCTAGGTAATCCGCAAGCTAGCTGGGTTATATTTTTCATATGAGGAGTAATGTTTGAATATACTTCAATTGTATCTCCTACGTTCATATTCTCTTCGAGAAAAGTCTTTGCAGTTCCAATTCCTGATAATACTAATTTACCAGGCTCAATAGAAGTATATCCAAGATCTTCGTTTTTGGCTTCTACAACACATTTGTTTTTGCCGTTTACAACTAATTCGTTTAGAGGAAGCAGCACTACTTCTGTACCATTATTATTTGTTCGGGTGCGTAATCCCCGATAACGGTTAAATAGAACAAGGCTGTTTGTGCCTCTGTTTTGGTTTACATTTGAGATGTTTTTTTCAATTCCATTAGCGATAACTTTTCCGCTAAATGATAAGTTTCTGGAGAAATAAGGTTTGTTATTTGAATCAAAAGCGAGAGTGGTGCGTCTTTTGCTGTAAGGGGAGGAATTAACAATCTCTCCGTTAGCTACCTGAAATCCACAAGCGATTCCACCTGTTCCGAAGAAATCGGCATTGATTCCTCCCATAACTCTGTGCCCGGGAGCATCAATTCTTCGTGCCATTTTGTCCGGATTTTCGTTCCCGTATAGACTATCGCTTTCGTAATGACTATTGCTTCTACCTTTTACTGTCTCCATTGAGATGTAAGGATTTTTTAGAGCTACTTCCAATACATAGAGATCCCATGGTTTGTTATGTTCTACGATGTGCAGATGCTTTACTCCGTCTCCGACCTGTTTTACTGTAACAGTGTCGAATACCTGGGCTTGTAAAGAGATGAATGTCAGGGATAGAAATAATCCCATTATTCCGGTGAAATGTTTCATTATTATACCACAATTTATTCAACAAAAAATGAACTGATTACAAGCAATAGTTTTCACACTATTATCCGAAAGGATAGTCTTTTCCCCTTTGAAATGTGAAATCGTTTAACTTATATTGGAACCAATACTAATAATTGATATCATGAATATAGCCAATTTTGAGCGGATTTTCTTTTAATTTTCGGGATTATTTTCGTAAAATTCACCTTTAAATTCAGTAATTGGAGTATAGCTTGTTAGCTAAATGTGACGAAAAGATCGCGTTGGTATGTGGCGAGATCAAAATTTCCTACAAGGAATTAAAAGCTGAAGCAGATTATTATTCTAAGCTATTTGATAAAGAAAAAACAGAGAAGATCGCTATCTTCTCCGAAAACAGAGTGGAATGGATCTATTCCTTCTATGCCGGATGGAAAAATGGTGTTGTTAACGTTCCCATTGATTACCTCTCTACTGCCGATGAAGTAGCCTACATCCTTAACGATTGTAAACCGGAAGTATTATTTTGTTCGGGGGAAACAAGAAAAACTCTCGACGATGTTCTACCTAAGCTCACCTACGAGATCAAAGTTGTTCAGTTCGAATCGGTGCCACCGCATGAATTGAAAAGCGAATACACAGAGTTTCCGGAGTTTGATAAAGACGATGTCGCTCTTATAATATATACCTCCGGAACAACCGGTAGCCCGAAAGGGGTTATGCTTACATACGAAAATGTTTTGGTTAATGTGGATGCGGTTACGGTTGATTCACCGATCTACAGTGTAAAGGAAAATGTACTTGTTCTACTTCCTCTCCATCATGTTTTCCCATTATTAGGTACGGTTGCTTGTCCTTTGAAGGTCGGCTCTACTATTGCGATGTCTCCTTCTTTGGCGGCTGAGGATGTAATAAAAACGTTGCAAGATAATAAAATCACCATTATGGTTGGTGTTCCTCGTTTTTACGAACTCCTTCGTAAAGGAGTGAAGGATAAAATTAATAAAAAGGCTGTCGCAAGAGCAGCTTTCAAAGTGGCTCAGTTAGTTGGGTCAAAGAAATTCTCCAAGAAAGTATTCAAAGAAGTTCATGATAAATTCGGTGGACATGTAAAATATCTCGTTTGTGGCGGAGCTGCGCTCGATAAAGAAGCCGGCAGAGATTATGATACTCTTGGATTCTCCGTTCTCGAAGGTTATGGGATGACAGAATGTGGACCGATGATCACTTTCCCCCGGCCTGAAAAGGTACGCCTTGGTTCCTGCGGGCAACTCCTTTTAAGCAATGAAATTAAGGTCGTTGACGGAGAAATCCTGACAAAAGGTCCCAACGTTATGAAAGGGTACTACAATAAACCTGATGAGACTAATGAAGTTCTTAAAGACGGTTGGTTGCATACCGGTGATCTCGGACATTTCGACGAAGATGGATTTCTTTTTATTACCGGACGTAAGAAAGAACTAATTATCCTTTCCAACGGTAAGAATATCAATCCCGAAGAGATTGAAATAAAAATTCTCGAAGGGAATGATGTGATCGACGAGATTGGTGTTTACGAAAAGAATGACAAAATTAATGCGGTACTTGTTCCGAATCTAAGAAAAATAAAGGAAAAAGGGATAGCAAATATTGAAGATTATTTCCGATGGGAAATAATCGATAAATATAACAACAAATCCGCCCCCTATAAAAAGATTACCAGTTTTGCTTTGACTAACGAGGAATTACCGAGAACACGTCTGGGGAAATTACGTCGTTTCAAATTGCAAGATTTGGCAACAGGAAAAACAGCAGCCAAAAAGGAAGAGAAAGATCCTACTTTCGAGGAATACGGATTGATAAAGAATTTCATTATTCAGCAAAAAGGAACGGAAGTTTTTCCCTCCGATCATTTTGAAATCGATCTCGGTCTCGATTCTTTGGACAGAGTTACTTTCCAGGTCTTTTTGAAGACTACTTTCGGGCTCGACTTTAACGACTCCGATTTTGCCAAGTATCCTACGGTAATAAAGCTTAGCGAACATATCAAAGAGAATAAGACTAAAATGGTTACCGAAGAGATTGATTGGGCCGCCATTTTGAAAGAGAAAGTGAAACTAGATTTGCCAAAAAGCTGGGTAACTTTTTCAATTATCAAAATGTTCTCAAAATTCTTATTGAAGATATATTTCAGATTACGAGCCGAAGGGATGGAAAAACTCCCCGAAGGACCATGTATTATCGCCCCGAATCACCAGAGCTTTTTCGACGGGTTATTTGTTACGGTATTTCTGAAAAACAAACTTCTTCGTCAAACATATTTCTACGCTAAGGAAAAGCATATTCGCAAATCATGGGTGAAATTCGTTGCGGACAGACACAACGTAATCGTTATGGACCTTAACAAGGATCTTAAAGAATCTTTGCAGAAGATGGCCGAAGTTCTTAAGAAAGGAAAGAACATTATCATCTTCCCTGAAGGAACCAGAACCAAAAACGGAAAGATCGGTGATTTTAAGAAAACTTTTGCTATTCTTAGTAGGGAGCTCAATGTTCCGGTAGTGCCGGTAGCTATTAAGGGAGCTTTCAACGCTTTACCGCGCGGAAGCAAAATTCCTCGTCCCTTTAAGAAAATATCGGTTAAGTTTCTTGATCCTATCTATCCGTCGAATAGCTATTCTTACGAAAAGATCAGAGATCTTGTTTACGAAAGGATTGTTGCGGCGGTAACTAAAACGGCGAACATCTGATATTAGTTTTGAATAAAATACTCCTCCTGGTGTTAAGGATTTTAATTGCATAAATCCTAGGAAAGAAGTAATTTCTTGATAAATCATCCAGGAGGGGTTATGACTAACGAACAAATCATTAATCTCATCAACACCAATCTTACTATTCTCGCTAAAACTTGGGTAGAGGGAGTGAAAGCTTCCGAGTATATGGATAGCTACAAGGCCTATTCCGACGAAGAACTTATCAAACGTGGAGAAGGGGTTCTTAACCAATTTACGGCTTGGATTTCTTCCGGAGCTTCAAATGACGAAGCTGAAAGATATTTCCAAAAACTGGGGGAAACCAGACTTAGAGAAGGATTCTCTCTTACGGAAGTTCTTTACGCTCTATATCTTACCAAAAGAACCTTCTACAACTATATTAGCGACAATCAGGATCTGATGAGGGACCTTTCTCCCAAAGAAATCTTTGAGTTGATTACTCTCACTAGTAACTATTTCGATTTAGGCAACTTCTATACTGCCCGCGGTTATAACAATGAGATGTTAAAACGCCTCGAAGAGACACAAAAGCTCACCAAAGAGGAGATCAGACACATCTTAAAGAGAAGCACTTTCGACAAAGATGATTTTGATGCCGAAGAAGTGATTTGGAGACATGTATAAATATTTAGCTGCCTCATTTGGGGCAGCTTCCTTTTCCTTTCAAGCAATTCCGGACTTTCATAATTCGTAAACTCTTCATACCCAATCTTACTCCGGCACTCCTTTAACATCTTCCGTTTGTGAGATGCGAGATTAATTTTCCGAGGAAGAAAGAATAATCAATGAGTGTTGATAAAATGTGGATAAGTATCTTTTCTTATTTTGTTAGGAAGAACCCGAATAGTATGAGTAGTATAATTGAAGAACTGAAATGCTACGAATTTTCATTGAGATATTATGAATTCTCAGTGAGATAATATGAAGCATGTATGAGGAATAACCGAGTGTAAGAATATTGTTCTTTCTCACTTCTTCCGAATAGTTTCTCAGTGCTTCTTTGTTGTTACTCATCTCTGTTATGTTGTATCTCAAATAGACATCGAAGCTCCTCAGCAAGGAAACGTAGCTCCTCACCATTACTTTGTTATTCCTCACCAAGATGATATAGTATCTCAGAAAAGAATTCTTTCATCTCACATGTTTAATGTAATTCCTCATGGTTCGGGAAGGATTACTTTCGGCTGTTTTATGGTTTCACTATGAGGGAATATAATAAAGGATCCCCATTCGGAGATCCTTATGCACACAAGTATGAAAGAATTAGTCGCCGGACTAATTCCTCGTAGTAAAATATTCTAATTCCGGAAGGTTGGTAAGCTGTTCCGTTCTCTCTTCATCATAGCCAAGCTGACTGAAATCAAGGATACCTTCGCTTGAATGACAATCGGTGCAGCTTCTGCCTTCCTTTTGGATTCCATGATTAACAAGGAGAGTTCCGTATTGTCTCATCCATCTCATTTCGATGTTGCGGAGGTTTCCTTCGTCATCGATCGGATATTCTCCGGACCATTCCTTCACTCCGAAGTAATTCATGAACTCGTCCATCATATATAGTTTGAATGGAGTTTCATACATCCTTCTTACAATTGGGTTCGAGATAGCCTGTTTAACAGCGTCGAGAGGCTTTCCGGTTTCGTAATAGACCTTATAATCGAACGGAAGGATCATCGCGCCGAAAGGGCCCTCGTTTGTCATGTCTTCATACATCTTAGCGTTGAAGAGTTTGAACGGATAGATTTTGCTTTTCCCTTCGTTTTGCAGCGGGAGAATATTTTTCGAAATCATATCGGCTCTTCGTTCCAACAATTCAGGGGATAGCTGCGAGAGTGTATTCACAAAGCTTTCCATATAAGCGTCGAGATCGGTTATTTTGTCTCCCAGCATTTTTCTGATATTCTCTTTGATCTCTTCAACCGCTTTCGGGTTTTCGATCTTCGTAATCTGATTCATGAGAGGATTGTACTCTTCATTCTGATTCGGATTATTTCCCAAAGCATTTGCGAGGAATGTCCCGTTGCCATTAAACCACAGGAATGTAAACCCGATGTTCTGCTCACCGGAATGAAGAATATCGGTTGGTGTATATAGCCCCTCTTCCTCGTTCCATGTAGGATTTGTCCAATCCCTGAGAACAACGTTATTATGTTCCAGTTCTTTTATATGGCAAGTTTCGCAAGCTATTCTGGCCGTATGTCCGTTTAGGATAATGCTGGTCAATTCGTTGGCAGCATGAGGATTTTCGGTATGGCATTTCTCACATGAAACATCTTTACCCGGAAGATCGTTTGCAACCAGATCAGTTCCTTTGTTCCCGCGTGGAATTTTGTGTCCTTCCGGTTCATGGCAATCGGTACATTGAAGTCCGGCAGCGGCGTGAACATCCCCTTCGGGACTGAATGGATTAGCACGCTTTGCTCCTTCGTGGAGTAATCTTTTGTTTTTATAACCGAGACTCTTTGCCGAAACGTTGTGAGCGTAAAGATCCCCCCCCATGTTGTGTTGATGACAATTGAGGCAGTTTTTGTTTGTCGGATTGGTAACAGTTATGGCCGCTTTAAGAGTTCTGTCCTGGTTCCATCTCTTGCCGTAATCGTCTTGGATAACATACTTATAATTCATATCATATTGCTGCGAATGGCAAATAAGGCAATCTATTCCATCTTTTGCGCTTTCGGGAACATCCCCGACCGGCATCATTCTTTCGGTAGCGGGATGATAATTACCACCGATATGGCATTGTCCGCATCCCTCGCTACGGAGTTCGGTTTCCCCGTGAAGGTGTTCCGGTTTTGATTCTACCAATTCGGCCCATCCGGTCCATGAGAAACTACCTGGGATTCCGCACGCACGATCTATTTTACCAACCGGTATCTTATGCCCTTCTTCATTTACTTTTCGACCGTCATATCCGTAAGTTGAGAAACCACCTACAGTGCTGTGGAAATTGAAATGAACCGATGAGACTACATCTTCCATTGTGTTCCGTTCTTCAATTGAGCCATCTTCTTTTACAACTTTCATAGTTTCATGACATTGAAGGCACGTTTTGGGGCCTTCGTATTGTCTGATCCCTGCATTGGAGAAGTATTTAATATGTTTGTAGTCACTCTCCTTAAAATAGGATGGCGTATTGATGATCATCTCTACTTTAGCGTTGCGAAGGTCATCTTCCGCAATCTCTTTTGTTATCTCCTTTGCCTTCTCCAATCTTTCTTCGTAAGTAATCTCTCTGATCAGCTTTGAGAACTCTCTGTCCGTAAGCTCCTTGCTCGATTCGTAAGTAAGTTCGGCGTTTTCCACGCCAGTATACCATTCGAAAAAGGATGGATATATTAGCTTCATAAAAGCCCATGCAATAAATAAGAGACCGAGAATTCCGATAATGGCTTTACCAAAAAATGTTTTCATATATTTCATTAATTAATACTCCTGCAAATCAGTTGTTTTTTCTTTTTCATCAATTTCATCTTCGTCGTGTAATTCGTGCCATCCGTTGACCATCGATTTTATATTACTGAGAGGAGTTCTTCCCAAAGTTGCCAAATAAATATGGCCGAACATAAAAAGGGAAAGGAAGAAGCCACCCATCGAATGGAAGAGGGCCGTAAGGAATAGTCCGTCGGTACCGAAAAGCTCATCAAGGATTATCTCCGGGAAGAGAAGAGCCCAACCTGAGATAATCATAAAAGGAATAGCGAAGTACATGATCTTAAAATATGTAACTCCCTGCAGCGGATTGAATTTGTGCTTTAGGGATGTATCGAACGGATGAGGTTCGTTTTTGAAAATCCCGATCAAATAGAACTTAGCCTGAAGAAACATTCGTTTTATCAAGCCTCTTATTTTCGGGATATATTGTTTGTAGTTGCCGGAAATAAAATTACCCAAAACAAAGAAGAAATAGTTGAGAGTAAGCAATACTCCGCATGTATTGTGTATTGTAATTGCTGTTCCGAAACTAAGAATAGGATCTTCGGTACTGGAATATTGCAAAGTAATTCCGGTAAAAATCAGTCCGAGGAAAAGAAAGGCGTTGAACCAGTGCCATATTCTAAGCCAGAGAGGATAGAAATATTCTTTCTTAATTTTGTGTTCCTTTTCCGGTTTCTTTTTGGAGCCGGCGTAGAAATATCCATGAATGGCGAGAGCAATAAGAGTAACAGCAAAGAAAATGAAACTCAAGAGGTTAAGATAATAATTTCTTGTCGCGCCGATAACGTAGGATTCATTGAGAATAACCGAGTTGAAAAAGCCTGCCTTGCTTCTTTCTTCCTGAACCTGAAACTGGTAAAGAGAATGAGTAAGTCGGGAGTCTTTCGAATGACACTCCACGCAATTATGTACCGCTTCTTCTTTAGGCAAGATATTGTGCGACACAACTCCTTCGTCCAATGCGGCGTGACAATCGATGCAACGAACATTTTTCCAGTGTAGGTTTCTGTGTGGAAGAAAATCGTGAGTGACTTCCAGACTCGGGAAAACTCTGTCTGTTAGTTTACTGATTTTGTCTTCGGAGCTGTGGCATTCCAGACAAATATGATTGTCGTACAAGACAGTTCGCTTAATGTCGTCATTAACCCTGGCGTTTATCTTGAAGCTATGAGGGTCGTGACATTGAAAACAAGTGAACTTATCACCTAGTTTAGTGAAATGGACACTACTCTCGAAAGAAGAAGTAATTGCGTCGAAGTTTAACTCATCACCCCCCTCGTGACAATCGAGGCAAAAAGGTTTATCCTCTTTAAGCTCTTTATCGTGGGGAAAGCTACCGTATTCATCGCTATGACAATCTATGCAATCGAATCCGGAATGATTGGAGGCTTCTAACTGCATGAGGTTAACAGAGAGATTATTAATACTCCCGGTT
This sequence comes from uncultured Ignavibacteriales bacterium, assembly GCA_942492055.1. GTDB lineage: Bacteria > Bacteroidota > Ignavibacteria > Ignavibacteriales > Melioribacteraceae > CALODP01. Next base: position 150,878 of record CALODP010000025.1, read on the forward strand.
ATGGGATCTCTGTATCCGAGAGTTTCCATTGAGTGACAACGAAGGCAATTTTCGGTTTCACTTTGAGAAATCAAAACTCCTATCGGTAATAGAAGTAAAAGAAATAAGATCTTTCGCATATCATCTATTGTTTGTTTGTAATTAGCAAAAGATAGAGCAAAAGGAGAAATCTTTTATAGTGTAAAATAAAATAAGATCACCGGATACGCAAGTACTTTACAGGTTAAAACGAAAGGAAGGTGAGAAAAGTTCCGGATAACAAAAATGCTATCCGGAATAAAAAATTAATCTTTAAGACTATCCGACCAGCGGCGTAATGCTTTAATAACATCTTCCATTGCAGAGAGAACAGCTTCACGTTTATCGGGATCAATTTTGCTAATAATATCTTCGTGCAATTTGATATGATTAGTGTTGAGATTTCTGATAAAGGGTAAGCTGGAATTGGTCAAATTTACAATAATATTCCTTTTATCCGTAGGGTCAACCTTTCTTTTTACGAATCCTTTCTTTTCCAAAGAAGTAAGGATATGGGTGATTCTACCCGGAGTTAAGTTCATCATAGCAGTGATGCTTTTGATCGAAAGCGAAGGGCTTTCGGAGAACAATCGGAGACATTTGAATTCAGCCGGAGTGAGATTAAATGTAGCGGCAAAATAATTTTCCTTATCGTTACATGTCTTAGCTAATTCACATGTTAAATTGGCCATTCTCTTGGCCATGTCAATTGAAGATTCATTATTTTTCATCGAAACCAAACCTAAATTATTTTACACTCTAAAATTAAGTTAAATACAACGGATACACAAGTATTTTTTACAATCATAAAAGAGACTAAGAAAAAATTCTGTGTTCAATAATTATTTTCGTATTTTAGTCCCCTAATAATCGAACTACAATTATAAAGAATATTTTATGAAAGTAAAAGCTATTGAGATCCCGGGATTGATGATTTTTGAACCTGATGTCTTTGAGGATAGAAGAGGCTTCTTTTTTGAAGCGTACAATAAAACAAATTATGCAAAAAGTGGTTTGGATATTCAATTTGTTCAGGATAATGTATCCAAATCTATAAAGGGAACCGTTAGAGGACTTCATTATCAGGTTGGAGATTTTGCCCAAGGAAAACTTTGCTCGGTAATATCGGGTAAGGTGTTAGATATTGCCGTTGATATCAGATTTGGTTCCCCCACATTCGGAAAGCATTATGCGGTTGAGCTTTCGGGAGAAAACAAACGTCGATTCTGGATACCTCCCGGTTTTGCCCATGGTTTCTCGGTATTATCTGATGGAGCAATATTTTATTACAAATGCTCGCAGTATTACAGTAAAAAAGATGAAAGAACAATTGCGCTTGACGATAAAAAATTGAATATTGACTGGCTCGTTAGTGAGCTTGTAATCTCCGATAAGGACAAATTGGGAATTCCTTTCGACCAGATCGAGAGAGATTTCGTGTTCGGAGAGTTTAAAGATTAATCTATTATTCGGAGGAATAAATGAATCTTGCGGTTATTGGAACCGGATATGTCGGATTAGTTTCCGGTACTTGTTTTGCCGAAACCGGAAACAATGTTATTTGCGTGGATAATAATCCGGAAAAATTGCAACAATTGAATGATGCCGAAATACCGATATACGAGCCCGGTTTGGATGTATTATTTTACAGAAACATCGCGAAGAAACGATTGATTTTTACTGATGACCTAAAACAGGCAGTACTTGCTTCTGAAATCGTTTTCTTGTGTTTACCGACTCCACAGGATGAAGACGGATCTGCAGATCTGAAATATGTTATGGGAGTCGCTGATGATATCGGAAAGATATTGAAAGAAGCCGGTGATAAGGAATTTAAGATTATTGTAAATAAAAGCACTGTTCCCGTCGGTACGAGCCGAAAGGTTACAGCTGTAATAGAAAAGCACGATGTAAAGAATTTCGAAGTTGTTTCCAATCCGGAATTTTTGAGAGAAGGTTTTGCGGTGGAAGATTTCATGAAGCCCGACAGAATTGTTGTCGGCGCAAAAACTGCGGATGTCTTCAAAAAGATGAAAATTCTTTACGATCCGTTTATCCGTCAGGGAAATCCCTTTATCGAAATGAATCCGGAGAGTTCCGAAGTGACCAAATATGCGGCTAACTCATATTTGGCAATGAGAATTACTTACATGAACGAATTAGCCAATTTCTGCGAAACCGTCGGGGCGAATGTTGATCTTGTAAGAAAGGGAATGGGTACTGATACTCGTATCGGACCGAGATTTTTATTCCCTGGTATCGGATATGGTGGTTCCTGTTTTCCTAAAGACGTAAATGCTTTGATAAAAACTTCCATTGAAAACGAAAGCGAAATCAAACTTCTTACTCTTGTAGATAGGGTTAACAAAGAGCAGAAGATGGTTATGGTTAATAAGGTAATCAAGCATTTCGGTGAGGATATCAAAGGAATGACTTTTGGTATATGGGGATTAGCTTTCAAACCGAATACCGATGATATGCGCGAAGCACCTTCGATTATTATTATTAATAAGCTACTCGAGATGGGAGCTAAAATAAAAGCATATGATCCTGCAGCAATGGAGAACGCTAAAAAGCAACATTTCGGTGAGAGAATAGAATATTGCGAAACTCCTTTTGACGCGCTACATGAAATAGACGCTCTTTTGATACTTACCGAGTGGAATGAATTCCAAAATCCTGATTTGGAAGAGATGAAAGGATTAATGAAAAATCCGGTTATCTTCGACGGAAGAAATGTTTTCAATCGTCGTTGGACAAAAGAAGCAGGATTTACTCATTACAGTATCGGAAAGACTCCTATTGTTCAATAAATTTATCTCATACGGAGAGTACTTTTCTATAGTACTCTTCGTACTGAGGAACAATCTTCGAAATATTAAACATCTCCTTTGCCCTATTGCGGGAATTCCTCGAAAATTCTTTGTATTTCCTATTGTTTGATAATAATTCTATAGCGTATTTTGCCATTCTTTCCGTATCGCCGATTTCGGCAATATACCCGGTTTCATTATGTTCAACTAATTCCGGCAAACCACCGACACTAGAGCTTACGACCGGCAAACCGCAAGACATTGCTTCCAAAGCCGAAAGCCCGAAGCTTTCCGATTGAGAAGGCATTAGAAAGAGATCGGCCGAAGCGAGAATATCAATAATGGCATCCTGTTTACCCAAAAATATAACTTTATCCTGAAGCTCAAGCTCCCTCGCGATTCTTTCGCATTCCGATCTATCAGGACCATCTCCGATGAGCACCAATTTTGCCGGTATCTTTTCTCTGACTAATTTCAGAATTCTAATAGTATCCGAAACTCTCTTCACTGCACGGAAATTGGAAGTGTGTATAAGTATCTTTTCATCTTCCTTTGCGAATCGATTGCGCAAAGACTTGCTTCGGGATGGTTTGTAGAGATCGGAATCGATAAAGTTGTGTATTACTTCAATATCCTTATCGATTGCGTAATTGGTAATGGTTTTCTCTTTTAGAAAGCGAGAAACTGCCGTTACACCGTCACTCTCTTCGATTCCAAATTTTACGAGTGGTAGGAATGAAGGTTCCAATCCTACAAGAGTAATATCTGTTCCGTGCAAGGTTGTTATTATTTTTATATCAATATTATTCTTTTTAAGTATTTGCTTTGCCATGTAAGCGCTTGTAGCGTGCGGAATGGCGTAATGGACATGTAGCAAATCGAGCTTTTCATACCTAATAACCTCAATCATTTTGCTCGAAAGAGCAAGACTATAGAGTTGATGATCGAAAAGAGGGTAACTGCTAATCTCAACTTCGTGGTAATATATATTTTCAACGAAACTTGAAAGACGGTGAGGTAAAGCATAGCTAATGAAATGTACTTCGTGCCCTTTTGAGGCAAGAGCTTTTCCGAGCTCTGTAGCAACAACGCCACTTCCGCCATATGTTGGATAGCAAGTGATTCCGATTTTCATTGTAACCTTAGATGTATCGTGGATTAAAAAACAATAACAAGAATAATGTATAATAGTTCTTCGAAAATAACAAATTGTAATTTCCCCTGAATAAGAATTAGAAAATATCGCTGGGTGGATTTGGTGTCCTCTCTATTTATTTCTATATTTCTATCGCAAAAGAAAATGATTCACAAAAATGTAAAACAAAAAAATCGTGATTATCGCGTAATTTGAGAGAATATGAATAACCCAAAAGATTTGATTAAAAAAAGAATAATGATAGTCGGCGCTAACGGACTTCTGGGGCAACGACTTGTAGAATTTTACATGATACGAGATGAGTATGAATTGTTAGCTGCGGGAATTGAAGAAAAGTCTATTATTGAGGGGATTGAGTACAGAAAACTTGATATCGGAGATAAGAAAGAAGTAAGTAGTGTGATAAAAGAATTTTATCCCGATTATATCATAAATGCAGCTGCTTTTACCAATGTTGACGGATGTGAAAGAGAAAAAGTCCTTTCCTGGCAAGTGAATGTTACCGGAGTGGAAAACTTGGCAAAATACGCAGTCGTCTCTGATGCTCGACTTATACATATTTCTTCGGACTACATTTTCGACGGGACAGAGGGGCCATATTCCGAAGATGATATTCCAAATCCGATTAGTTATTACGGAAGAGAAAAACTGGCTGCCGAAAACTCATTAAAGGCAGGTAGAACTAAATATGCTATTCTACGAACAAATGTACTATTTGGCCCGGCAAATTCGATTAATCCGGATTTTGTAAAATGGGTTGTTACTTCCTTACGTGAAGGAAAGAAGATTAATATAGTTACAGATCAGATTAATAATCCGACATTCGTGGGAGATCTTGTTCAGGGAGTTGATAGAGTAATTGAAAAAGAGGCGACGGGAGTTTTTAACATTTCGGGAGCTGATCACTTAAGCAGATATGAATTTGCTCAAAAGATCGCTGATTTCTTCGAGTTGGATAAATCTCTTATAGCAACAATTACAACAGAAGAGCTGAAGCAATTAGCTCCGAGACCTCTTAAATCAGGCCTGATTACAACAAAGGCAGAAAATGAATTGGGTTTCAGACCACATACAATTGAAGAAGCTTTGAAAATATTCAGAAAAGATTCCGGATTATAGCGGATAAAAAAAAGCTGACCCGAAACGGTGTCAGCTTTGCAAAAAGAAAATTATAATAAGATTAGTGAGACAAGTAAGATAATCACAATTGACACACTAAGACCGATAATTTTTGAAAAATATTTTTTTCTTGATTCTTTCAACGCTTCAGAATCGTTCGCGGAATTTTTCTTTTGAAAATCTCCTTGTGAAGGATTCCATGTCGCATATGAACTAGCTGTACTATCACTCATAATTTAATTCACTTTAATTTTTCTAACATAAAACAAGGTATCATACAATCAATTATTGTACCAAATAGTAGTCCCCGGAAAAACAAGTTGCTAACTTAAATAATCTTAATGAAAGATAGTAGCGAATAATTTATCCCTTACAAAAATCGAGAAGAAAATATGAGGAGGAGAATTTGAATTTCTTTACCATGTTTAATAAATAAAAGGGCAACCGAGGTCGCCCGAAGATATATTATTCAAATTTCTCAAGAATTTCTTTTGCCACATCTTTGTGAATCATAAAGGAGAGCATTTTCAATTTTACGAAATCTTCATGGAAGAAATAATATCCGACGTTTGCTCCGTTGCGTGAACTTGAGCCTGAATCTTTAATCAAATACCAATCTTTTCCTCCATCCTCTTTGTAGCCAACTAAATGAATGCCGTGGTCATCATCGGTAGTGCCGTTATCAATTCTGAAGTCTCTCGCGTTTTGATCGATATATTCGCTTGGAATATCAAACGAAGGGATTACAGCCGCTTCCACATCGCCGTTGTGTCCCGCTTCGGAAACATCTCCACCGATGCATATTGTGTATCCGTTTCTTACACCATTTTTAATGATAGCCATGAAATCTTCTAACGGTACATTGTGGTAATCGTCGCTTCTTCTCCAGTTATCGGGAAATGGGAAAACAGTCTTTTTATAGAAAGGAGACTTAGCTGAGGATGTAAATTCAACATAGTTATCATAATCCAAAGCTACAACTTCTTTTTCGAACTTCTCAGGAGTATATTCTTTTCCATTATACTCGAATGATATAGGTGGAACACCCATATAGTGATCTAAAATCGATTTAATTGTACCCAAAGCAACTTCTTTATTCCAGAAATTGTTCTTTTTCAAATACTTCAAATACTCTTTCATTTCTTTGAACATTTCGCTTTGATCATGAAATTTCTGTCCCGGTAGCTTCCCGGAATAAGCTGATTGCGGAACCGCTCCGTATTTCTTGTAAATTGTAATTACAGCGCCACTCTGTGATCCTGCCGGGAAAACTGTTTCACCTCTCGAATCGATATAACCGGCTGCTTTTTCAACAAATTCCCAGTATGCCGTATACATTTCCGAGATCTTGATTTTTTCTCCTCTCAAACGGAATATTTCCGATTCGAAAAATGATGTTCCGCAATAATCCCAACATGTCGAAGTATTCGCTTGCGGATTGTCAGCGGGATCGAAGTGCCAATATGATTTGAACTCATCTTTCGATTTTGGGATATTAAATTCCTCGAAATTGGCGTGGAACTCAATATCCTTTTCTTCCTTTTTCTGCTTGAACTTTTTGTTCTCTTTCTTGATTTCTTTCCAGAATTTGTTGCTATACTCTACATATTTACCTGTATTTTTTTCCACCTGAGCAAATAAGAAGAAGGGGGAAATCAGCATAAATAGGATGAGTGACTTCAAAGAAGCTTTATTCATTTCTTTCTCCTAATAGTTTAATGTCTTCTTAAAATGTCATTAAAGATAGCTGTATCTTTTGAAGAGAAAAAGTAATAAATTCTCTGATGAAAATGAAACACGAATTATTTTCATGAATAATGCAATATTTGCGCACTATTGATTCATTTTTATTGTTAATTACGTTGGTTTTGTATCTTTTTCCGTGGCACCCGATTTGTAATATATGTGGCACAACATCTATTATTAAGAGGCAATCATGAAAAAATTGGTTTTTCTGTTTTGTTTCTTGCCTACTCTAATCTTCTCGCAAGAAGTTTTTGATATCGAAGCTTATCAGACTTTCCTTAATAACAATCAAAACATGGAAAGTTCTCAACTGCTCAGACTACACCCGACCGGTACCTACAATGAACAAATCAATCATTTTAATTCTTCGGCTCTCTATCTCGATTCTATTTACAAGAAGTACGAATTAACCGAAGGAGAAATCTCTCTTCTTGAAAAGAACGGATTTGTTGTAACCGAAAGAATCAAAGATGTATCTCTGGGGGCTATACTGAGGGATATCTATGTAAAGGATCTCCCGGTGTTTGTAACAACCGATCTTATTTCTCACGCGTTTCATCGCTCTTACGACGAACTGCTCAAATCGGTTGAATTTCATTATTTGATTCCAAAGTTAAAAAGTCTTCTCGGAATGCTGGCAGCTAAAATGCCCGATTTACACACAAAGTACTTCAGTAATAGCGGGATGGTAGTTCCATTACGAGATCTGGATTTCTATATCGCAACACCGAGAAAAATCCTTGAGCCGGCCACAGCTCCATATTATTCCTCTAATATTACCAAAGTAAATACTTTTGTTTCTTACGTTAATGCGCAAGAAGAGAAGTCAGTTCCATTTCTTTCAAAAAACAAGAGAAATATTGATTTCAGTCAGTTCAAGCCTCGAGGCCATTACACGATAGAATGGCTCCCCGATATTAAAAATTATTTTAAGGCAATGGTATGGCTCGGGAGAATGGAAATTTACCTGACTAAGCCGAAATGTCTTGTCCCTCCAACAACCGAAGATGTTAATAGGCAGGTTATTGTCGCCAATCTTTTTGCCGAGCTGCTGGAAGATCAGGAGATAAAAGAGGAATACAAAAAGATAGAGAATATCCTGAAGCTCTTTGTAGGTGATCAGGATAATGTTACTCCCGAGAATATGACTCTCCTTAGAGATGAATGCTTTATTGCTGATTGTTGTTGCCTGACCGACACAAACAGAGTGAAGGAGTTCCAGAGCGTTTTGGCCGAAAAGCCATTCTCCGGTCAAAAGATTTTATCACAAATTCTCGTAGAATCTCCATTTGCACCAAAGATTGTTCCCCCTTCTGCCTTTTTGGTGTTCGGACAAAGATATGTTATCGATTCCTACGTAACCGGAAAAGTAGTTTTCGATAATATTCGCTTCAACGGAGAACAAATGAGGAGAATGCTCCCATCAACTTTGGATGTTCTCTTCGCGCTGGGGAATGACGCCGCGGCTCAGTTACTTACTGATGAATTGGAAAAGTGGAAATACTCCACGAATCTCTCCGCGCTGAGATATTTGATCGATTCCTACGATACCACTTTCTGGAATAAAACGATCTACAACAATTGGCTTAACAGCATCAGAACTCTTAATTCCCCTGAAGATAGAAATGACTTACCCGATTTCATGAAAACAGGGGCGTGGTGGCAACAGAAAATGAATTCTCAATTGGCGTCATGGAGCGAGTTACGCCACGATCATATACTTTACGCCAAGCAATCATATACCGGTGGAGCGGTTTGCAGTTTCCCTTATAGCTTTGTTGAGCCGGTGCCTGAATTCTATAACGTTATGAAAAGAATGGCCGGAGTTTACGTTAGTGTGGCCGAAAGTGTGACGGAAATAGAACTTCCCGGGAAAGCCTATTTCAACAGATTCGCAGAAGTGATGGATACTTTGGAAAACATCGCAGAAAAGGAACTGGCGAACATACCTCTTTCGGAAGCAGAGAAAACTTTCCTCAAAGGGATGTTTGATAGGGATTCTCAAATGTGTGGCAGCGGATACGACGGTTGGTATTCCGATCTATACTACGCCGGCGCCGATATGATGTTCGAGCAAAACCACATTGTGGCCGATTATCACACTGCTCCTACCGATGAAGGGGGAGCTCCGGTAGGCTGGGTAAAACACGCCGGAACCGGTAAAGCGAATTTAATTGTAACGGTTGCCAATCTTCCGAACGTGGGGGATATGGCCTTTGTTGGTGCCGTTCCAGGATATTACGAATATACAACCGAGAATTTTCTTCGATTAACCGACGAAGAGTGGAAAGAAGAATATCTCCTCAAAAGCGCCCACCCTGATTGGACGAATCTCTACATGGCCGATAACAACGGTGTGGCAAAACCGATCGGAAGAAAACTGATTACCAATGTGGAAAGGGATGAAACTGATGAGATAGCGAAAGACTATCTGATCGGGGCTAATTATCCCAATCCGTTTAACCCGTCCACTACAATTAGCTTTACAATCCCTGCTTCTCTGACAAATCGGGAAGTTAAGTTAAATATCTACGACATTCAGGGGCGATTGATCAAACGTTTGGTAAATAAAGAACTCCCTGCAGGAACTTATATGATTCGCTGGAACGGAAAGAATAATTCCGAAAATAGCGTTGCCAGCGGAATCTACTTTTACGATATAAGGGCCGGAAACAGTAGCTATATCGGAAAGATGAATCTGGTCAAATAAATGACATTTATAGATGATTCCAAAAGCCTCTTCGAGAAAATCGGAGAGGCTTTGTATTATAGTAACATGCTTAATGTCCATGATCCCGACAAAGTCGGGAATCGGAGTCGAAGAGTGTTATAGAAAACTATAATGAAGAATGAAGTATGCTTGCTGTCTTGGATCCGGCTGTGACGGGAGCGAAGTCGAAGTAAGCGGACACCAAAGTAACTAACCATCTTTCATAAACTAAAAGAATGGCTTTGTTATAATGGTGGAATGAATCGTAATATATCTATCGGAAAAGACTATCAGGGAGGTTACAAAGGCTATATAGCCGGAAGCAAATCTATTATAAGCCGAAGCAACTATCTTCGATGATGAAGCAAGAGCAAAGGGAAAAGAAGCAAGAACAAAGGGAAAAGAAGCAAACCCAATAGAAGAGGAAGCTATGCTAAAAGATTACGAAGCAAGTATAAACTAAATAGAAGCAAGTATAAAAGAGAAGGAAGCAACTATATCCGGTCGTTCGATTGCCTTTGCTTCCCGTTCGATTGCCATTGCTTCGCGTTCGAGAATGATTGCTTCCCGTTCGATTACCATTGCTTCGTGTTCGAAAATGATTGCTTCCCGATCGATTGCCTTTGCTTCATGTTCGGGAATGATTGCTTCCCGTTCGATTACCATTGCTTCGTGCTCGAAAATGATTGCTTCTCGTTCGATTGCCTTTGCTTCGTGACCGGGACTGGTTGCTTCCCGTTCGATTGCCTTTGCTTCGCGACCGAGAATGATTGCTTCCCGTTCGATTGCCATTGCTTCGCGACCGAGAATGATTGCTTCCCGATCGATTGCCATTGCTTCGTGACCGGGAATGATTGCTTCCCGTTCGATTGCCTACCGAGATACCGGCACCGCTGGCGCCGGAAATGCATTTGTCTAAGTGAGTGTTCGATCTGCAATTGTTATGTCATGGTTATAAAATAACATCTGGTAATATTAGTTGATGCGCTGTAGTTCTTGGATCCATAAAAGGGCGGTGGGTCTTTAGATCCCGACAGAGTCGGGAGGGATGAGTTCGGAATGATTACTCTAAGGGCACTACAAATACTAAATTGGGAGCAATTGACGAAACATTATTTTATCTCAAATGCCTAACCGGCATGGCACAAAAACAAAAGGTCGTGTCTTGATGATAAACGATCGCTGCGGAACTATTTTCGGTCATGACGCAATCCTTTCCCATCATGACTTAAGAATGTTCGATCATGCCTCAAGAGCAAAAAAACATACCACAATCCCATTCGGGCACTCCTTAAGAGTATTCTATTGCGCCTTAATCTTAATCGATGATTCCACAATTGTTTTGTCCAACTGAAAAGTGACCAAAAATCCAACTGAAAAGTGACCAGAGGAAAAAAGAGAAAATAGAGTTATCCTGAGTAGACAAAACTCAGGAGGGAAAAAAGGTGATCAGTATGGAAGACTGGGTAACAATCAAAAATCTACGATCCAAAAATCCGGGAATGAGTCTACGTGAGATAGGTCGGATATTGGGCTTAAGTCATAACACCGTAAAAAAAGCCTTGTCAAAAGAGAGTCCTCCGGAGTACGTCCGGAAAGAGTCAATAAGTGACTCCTTGTCTCCCTTTACGGAATTGATCTTTGAGATGTCTAACATTAAGAGATATCGGGGCTCCCGGATTCTCTATGAGATAAGGAGTAAAGGTTACACCGGCAGCAGAAGCAGCTTTTATTATTATCTCGGGAAAATAAAACAGACTTCCAAGAAAACATTTCAACCATACGAGACAGCTCCCGGGGAACAAGGTCAGTTCGACTGGAGCCCATATACTGTTTTAATCGGAGGGGCACGGGCAAAAATCTACATATATCAATATATCTACGGTTTTAGTCGCTATAAAATATTGGAAGTATCCTTGTCGGAGAATCAAGGGGCAGTATTTGAAGCGTTCGAAAGATGTCTTCAAGCCTCCGGAGGAGTATGTCAAAGAGTCCAAACCGATAACGCGAGAGTTTTCATAACAATTCATTCAAAGGATAACTGGCGGTGGAATCCAAGATATCTTCACTTTTGCGGTCATTACGGGTTCGCTCCAAGTCGTTCGATGCCAAGTCATCCGTGGTCCAAAGGGAAAGTCGAAAAACCGTTCGCCTATATAGAAGACCATTTCATCGACGGAAATACCTTTAGTAGCTTTGAAGAGTTATGCTCAAAACTGAAAGAGTTTCAGAATCGGGTCAATAACGAGCTTCATTCGGTAATTAAGCAAAAACCGGAAACGGTGTTTGCCAAGGAGAGGGCTTCCCTAATGAATCTGCCATCATGTCGTTATGTGGGGATAAAAGAAGAGATAAGAAAAGTAAGCTACGATTGTCTGATCTCTTACAATGGGAACAGATACTCGGTGCCATGGGCTTTTGCCGGAAAGCAAGTATGGATAAAGATATCACAAGGGTACTATATCGAGATCTACTCACAAGCCAACAAGAAAGTAGCCTCCCACAGACTCTCTTTAGGAAAAGGGAACGTAACCATTAAGGATGAGCACTACAGAGGGAATAACACTACGAAGGGCAATTTTCAACGCTTGTCGAAAGAGTTTATGGAGAAATTCCCCGATCAATCTTTGTTCTTGGAAAAACTGTATGCGCAGAAAAGATACAACAGCGGATACCAATTGCGATACATTATGGAACTCTCGAAATTCTATTGCGCGGAAGATTTTCTTTCGGCACTGAAAAAGGCGATGGAATATAACGTCTTTCATTTTTCCTTCATATCCGGTTATCTGGAAAAGAACTGTGAGAGAACAATTATCATAGAAAATATGAGACTCAAAGAAAACTACCCGAACAAGGATATAAAAAGAGACCTTAAGGAGTATCAATTCAACTTTTAACCTAAGTAAGGAGAAGTGAAAATGGGAAACGACAGAATGGAAGAACACATGAAAACACTCGCTCTGGAGAGGATTAAGGAGATTTACATTATCGAAGCGGAAAAAGCGGCCAAAGCAAAAATGAGCTTCCGTGAATACTTGGCAAGGCTGTTGGAAGAACAAGTTATCGCTAAATATGAGAGATCGGTCAACAGAAAAATGAGAATGGCGAACTTTTCACAGATTAAGAAACTGGACGAATTCGATTTTTCTTTTCAACCGAAGATAAACGAGCAACTAATAAGAGAACTGGCTAATCTGGAGTTTATCTCCAAAGGGAAAAACGTATTGTTCTTAGGCCCTCCCGGGGTAGGAAAAACACATCTGGCAATCGCTTTGGGGATTAAGGCCATTGAAGCCAGAATGAGAGTTCTCTTTTACTCCGCAGAGAAACTAACCGAGGAATTGGCTGCGGCAGAGATATCCAATACTCTAAACGCAAAGCTCGAATCTCTCGGGAGACTTGATTTACTTATTATCGATGAACTCGGATATCTTTCCCTAAGCAAGCAAACAGCTAAACTCTTTTTCCAGTTAGTGGCCAAAAGATATGAAAGGGGATCTATTATTGTTACTTCAAATAAGGCTTTCGAGCAGTGGGGAGAGATTTTCAATGATGATGTTGTGGCTGCAGCTATTTTAGACAGATTGCTCCACCACAGTTATCCGTTTTTTATTAACGGAAAAAGTTTTAGATTAAGAAACATGGTGCATAATAAATAATTGTACTGGTCAATTTTGTCTGGAATATTGGTCAGTTTTCGGCTGGAATTAACAACAATCGTAATCAGTCGCTACACAACTATATTCGATTGTCAGATTACCTTTGTGCTACGACCGATTATTATTGTGTCATGTCCGATTGTCTTTGAGTCATGACCGAATATCATTGTGTCACGTTGGATTACCTTTGTGCAATGACCGAATATCATTGAGTCATCTCAGATTGTCTTTGCGTCATGGTCGAATATCATTGCGTCATGTTGGATTGTCTTTGTGTCACGATCGATTATCATTGAGTCATGTTGGATTGGCTTTGTGTTATGATCGATTATCATTGAGTCATGTTCGATTGGCTTTGTGTTATGATCGATTATCATTGAGTTATGTTCGATTGGCTTTGTGTTATGATCGATTATCATTGAGTTATGTCGGGGATCGCAAAAGACTGATATTAAATAAAGATTGAATCTGTTATTCAAAAAAAAAAAATTAGAGTTGACATAATAAGGGAAATGCGATATTTTTATAAAATAATTAAAGGTAATCTTATGCGACTTAAGCGTCTACTATGTCTGTTTGGGGTTCTGGTTTCATTATCCTCTTGCCAGAAGTCCTTGTTACCGGTTGAGCCATCCGGTATAGGTAAAAAGATTGATACTCTCTATTCAAAAGAACATTTCTTATGGCCAATGAAATTTGGCAATAAGTGGGAGTATAAACGGTACCAATTTAATCATTCCAATTTTGATTCGGCTTGGGTTTATAAAAATTTTGATTCTTTCGGATTCAACTTGGATACTGTTACAACTAAGCCAATAATTTTTATTGATGAAATAGTCGATAGTCTTTTCATCACTCTAAATGATACGGCCTTTTCCTGTGCTGTTTTTGATACATATTATCCCGAAACAAATTCTAATGCGGATTTTAATCGAGTTTATTGGTGCAACGATGACGGACTCTACAGTATGGGAATATTTGGCGAAAGAGGAGGGAGGGTATTTAAGAAGGGACTCATGATTCCCACAGAGATACCGGTATACCAAAATTGGAAAGGTCAAATTGCTTACCGACAATATGGTCTATTTCACGCTAATGAGGTTTTTGAAAGATATTGTATTTCGAAAAACGATACTATCACCACCTCTCTGGGAAAGTTTGAATGCTATGTGATAAAAACAAGACTCTGGCATGCTGAGGATATCTTTGGATTTTTTGACTTTTATGATTTTTACGTACCGGGAAAAGGTCTCATTTGTAGAGTTAAAATGAGTGTGGTACCGGGTACAAACTATGAATCATTACTATGGGATTTATTTTACATAGATATACTATCAAACTATTCAACAAATTAGGTGCACTATGGGACAGAAAAAAGTCAGAATTCTTCTTGCGTTGATATTAGTCCTTTCAATGCTGCAAAATGCTACCGCTCAAAGTTTTAGCAAAAGCGTGACGGTGTTTGCAAGGTCAAGTAGGACTTCAGCAGAGCTGTCATCAAAAGAATTGATAAAAATCAGAAGTAATGAATTTAAAAGTACTTTACTTCTTGAATTAAAGAGTAATGCCAATTTGATATCGGTGGCAAAAATAATTGATTTTGAAGTAGAAAGTGTATTTCATAATTTCATTATTACTAAAAAGAGTATTAATCCGGATAATAGTTATACTCTGATCGGGAAAGAGAATGATAATGAAATGTATTTAACGGCTGCCGGAAATAATATTTCCGTTAACTTATCTATCGGAGAAAAACGCTACACCATTATTCCTTTAGAAAACGGTCTTCATCTTCTTGCCGAAGTCTCTCTCTCAGTTTATAAGAATGAGGAAGAATCTGTATCAATTAACGTTCTTTCTGGAGAGACAAACCTGTTCCCGGAGAATAAAAATACTGCAGCGAAAACTGATGTCGATATATTGGTCGCTTATACTCCGGCCGCTGAAGCTAATGCTTCTAATCTCAATGCTATCATTGCGAACAGCATAGCTGAAGCAAATCAATCATTTGTTAATAGTGGGATAAATCTTGAGTATCATTTGGTCCATACCAAAAGAATAAACTATACTGAAGGGAGCAAAGACAACTCTACAGTGCTGAATGATTTTAGCAATAATGCGGAAATAAAAGAAATAAGAAACGAGTATAGAGCGGATCTATGTTTCTTGGTGACAAATGGAACTAATATAAGCGGTTGTGCATATTGGCACCCTGATCCATCAGCCTCTACCAGTCATACGGGGTATGGAATTGGGAATTACAACAGGATAAGAGATACAAGAACTTTAGCTCATGAAACCGGACATAATTTTGGATGCATGCATAATATTGAAATTGCTTCCTCAAGCGGATATAATCATGGCTACTTATGTGAACCCGGTAATTTTTGCACAATAATGGCATATTATACTACATCATCTAGAATGAGAAAAAATTATTGGTCAGATCCTACGAATACATATAATAGTAGACCATTAGGGATAGCGGATGAAAGTGATAATGTTAGATGGATTAAAAATCAGAAAACCGATATTGAAGATTATCGGAAATTTCAGGTTTGTAATACAATTTCTTCAAATCACAGATGGAGACGCAATATTAAATTAACCGGAGATGTTTTGATTGCATCCGGAGCATGTCTTACAATTGAATCCGGAAGCTCAGTTGATCTTAATGGGAGATTTATTAAATCAACCGGCGGCTCAATAATCATAGAAAGCGGTGCGAACGTAAATTACAAAGGGCTTGTAAAAAACATCTCCGGTACCGTAAGAGGATTGTATTCTACAATTCAATCTGGGATAGATAACGCCGGAACAAACCAGACCCTTGAAGTGGTTGCCGGAAACTTCAACGAGAGCCTTGCAATAACCGGAAAATCACGCGTGAAAATAAACGGGAAAGGTAAAGGAATTACAATCATAAACTCTCCGGTAGAGTTTACTAATTCGGAGTATTGTAATTTGACAAATATGACCATAAAAAATGATCAAGCCATAACTATCAATGGTGGTAACCGCCCAAATGTTAGCTTCGTTGAATTTTCAGAATGCTATGATATGGCAAACATATATGACGTGACATCATTTTTATTTTCGGGAAATAAAAGCAAGGATTTTAATAGTCCTGAATTCGGCGTAGATGCTTATAGAAGTACAGGTGATATTACTGGCTGTGAAATAGAAGATTTCGATCTTTTTCTCTATAGTACTGATAATTCCTATGTAACAGCAACTCAGAACTATTTTTGTCACAACGGAATGGATTTATATGCCTCAAACGGGGGGTATATATCAACGCAAAATTGTACATACAGCAAAACCCCTCCTCAGAGCTTCCTGGGGAATGTCGGCTACGGTGGCGGAGGAACTTATTGTAGTGCTACAGTACAACCTCCGATACAGGTAACCTCTTTGGAAAAAACAACTGATGACGTGACAGATCTTAAGGAAGTAAACCGCGTAATGGCGGAAATTATGTCAAGCGTAAGTAGGAGATACGAATTGGCCGGAGCGAAAGGGGAAGATGCCCGCGTAAATGAATTGAAAGGGGTAATCGGAGTTTATAGAGATATTCTTAGAGAAAAAAATGATAACGCCCATGTAAAAGCTATTCTCGGAAAGCTCTCCCATTGCTACAGATTTATCGGAAATAACACGGAATTCGATAATCTGGTCGGATCCATGTTAAAAGAGAAAAAGTATTCCCCCTCCAAACCGGAAATCAAACGATATCTGATCGGTAAAGCGATAAGAGAAAATGATTATTCTCTCGGGCTGAAACTAGCGGATGAAATATTGGAAGAAAAGAATATCGATAACGGGTTAGCTGCTGAAATGTTATACGAAAAAGGGCTGATCTACAAACACTACATGAAAGATATCGCCTCAGCAAAAGAAGTATATAAAAGACTCGCAGAAAACCATCCGGAAAGCAGATTGGCCGGATTCGTGAAATACGACCTAAAAGAAGAGGGCAAATCATTCGGAAAAGAAAACGGGGAAGAGAAAAAAGAGGAAGCCGGAGAGAAATTCACTGTCGGCAACTATCCTAACCCGTTCAATCCGGTAACGAGAATATCATATTCCCTCCCGGAAAGAGGAATGGTAAGTGTAAAAGTATACGACATGCTCGGTCAGGAAGTAGCGACCCTGGTCAACGAAATCAAAGAATCGGGGCAATATCAGGTCACATTCGACGCCTCAAAATTCTCCTCCGGATTATACATCTACACGGTAACTTCCGGTAAATACTCAGCCACAAAGAAGATGTTGTTGATCAAGTAAACCGAAATAAAACAATATTATAAGGGCTCATTTCTTCGCAAGCCCTTTCTCTTTCCCCAAGACTTTCTTAATATTGCTCTATTCAAAATTATACACTTAATGAAACGAGGCTTTTATGTACGGAAGGATGAATAATATTCATTTTGCGGCTATTCTCTTATCCGCTCTTTTTATTTTGGGCTTATTCGGGTGTGCCCCGAAAGAAAAGGTTCAATCGAAAACTTATACCTACGATTCCGGTGGAATAATCCGTTACGACAAAGGGGAGAAGTTTATTTCGCTGGCTTTTACTGCCGACGAGCATAACGACGGCAAGGATACTATTCCCGCCATTCTCGATAAACAAAATGTGAAAGGGAATTTCTTCTTCACCGGAAAGTTCTATCGCGCCGAAGAGAATAAGGAAGTAATTGAAAGACTGGTTAAAGAAGGGCACTATCTCGGGGGACATTCCGATATGCACCTTCTCTATTGCGACTGGGGGAAACGGGATTCAACACTTGTTACTCAAGAGCAATTTACGAAAGATATAGAGGCTAACTATGCCGAGATGAAAAAGTTCGGGATTGAGAAGAGGAAGGCTCCTTTCTTTATGCCTCCTTACGAATGGTACAACAAAGAGGTTGCGGGTTGGGCTGAGGATTTCGGTGTGAAAATCGTTAACTTTTCTCCGGGAACATATTCCAACGCTGATTATACCGTTCCGGAAATGGGGAAAGGGTACAGAAGCACGGAGTTTATCTATAACAAAATTTTGGAATATGAAGAGAAAGATGAAAATGGTCTGAACGGATTTGTTCTCTTGCTCCATTTCGGCACCGACGAGCGAAGAGAGGATAAATTTTATTATCGACTTGAGGAATTGATTACGGAACTGAAAAATAGAGGATATGGTTTTAAACGATTAGACGAAGTAATCGAAAACTAATCATTCAAATTTTCGGAGTTTTCCATGGGACTTAAAGAGATAATAGAAAAAAGGAAAAGTATAAGAAGCTTTACCGACGAAAAAGTGCCGGTCAATGTATTGAAAGAACTTGTTGAGCTTGCCGGTCGCGCGCCGAGCATAAACGATTCGGAACCCTGGAGGTTCATCGCCATTACCAACAAATATCTTTTGAAGGATATGGCCGATGTTGTAAAGACAAAGTTGCGTGAGGTGTTTCCGGTTGATCTAAGCGAAGAGACCGATCGTGTTAGAAGCAAGGTTCAGAAATTCTCTTCCTTCTTTGCCGACGCTCCCGCAGTTATAGCTGTTTTGCACGAACCCTATAAAGCGGTGGTGGATGATATTCTGGTTGGGACTGATCTTTCGCACGAAGATATTAACCGGATGCGAAATTACCCTAACATCCAGACTATCGGGGCCGCAATTGAGAATATGCTTCTCGGCGCGGTAGAGATGGGATACGGAGCATGTTGGTTAACAGGCCCTCTGGTAGCGAAAGAGGAATTGGAAAAACTACTAAACATTAAGGAGCCATTCTCTTTGGTTGCTTTCGTGGCGATTGGGAAAGAGAAAGGACAAATACTTCCCCGAGAGAAGAAGAAAGTAGATGATATTTTTGAGATAATAGAATAAGTAAGAGCCCGCTTTTTCAGCGGGCTGTTTCGAATATATAATTTTACTTTTTGAGAATTATCGTGTTGGTTATGTTTAATTCGCATCCTCCCCAGATTCCTCCCGCTATTACAAGGGCAGGATATCCGATTAGGAATAAAGGATTTACTTCGCCCCCCTCACTGGTTCCGGTCAGATCGGTAAGGTAAAATAGTCCGAAACCCGCTCCGGCGGCAAGCACTGTCCCCATTCCCATGCCACTGATGGAAAAATTATCCTTGTATTTTATTCGGGCAATCTTTTCCGTAGCGTATTTGGTTACCAAAGAATCATTTTTTATGGAAACGAAGTCACGGGTAATCGATTGGAAATTACCGATCTTTTCTGTTTTGTCCGTAAAAATCAGAGTGACGGCTTGCTCCCGGCATTCTTCATTAATTTCGGAGTATACGGCATCCTCGCTGCGATCGCTCAAAACCAAATAGGAGGAACAGCCGGATATGCAAAGTTGTGTACAAAATGCCAATAGGAGAAATTGGAGTTTTTTCGGCATTATATGTATCCCTATATTATTTGAAAAAATAACTTACTCAATTAAGCCAAAGCGTTTTCATGTCCTGAATCTTTCACAAAGAGACATGAGGAATTTGTGAGTTCTGTAGTTTCCCTCATAAACTCAAAAGGAAGATCCTCCCCGATACCGAAAATATTAATATCCGCTTTCGGAGCGTTCTTTATTGCTTCTTTGAAATCGGCCGTGATAACATGAAATTCCGTCATAGAAGGTAATCGGGTCATATCACTCAATCTGTTTAAGAATTTTAATAGGCGGGCTTCATCCTCATTTTTATTGGCAACCGTTACCAGGTTAATCTTTCCTCCCCAGTTAAGCTGAAGTTGGAGAGCCAGTAAAACAGCCAGATGCCAGTTCGGACTCTTGTCTCTAAGCCAGAGGTTAAGATTATGCTGCATTCCGAAGGCTATGCGGGGATGTTGCCTGAGAATCACAACCCCAAGATCATGTGAAGAGGCGGTTTTAACTAATTCGGATATATTTGCATCTTTCTCATGATTGCTTCCTAAGGTAAGGAAAAGGGTATTAGGTCGGAAAGCCCCTGCTTGCAGAGTTTGGATGACAAGCTTAGTTCCGTGAAGGAAATCATTATCCTCCAAAACAGTCGAGTTTACCAAGATACCTTCGCTATCAAGGGGAGTCATAAGCTCCTTCAATTCTTCGGAAGTCTCGGCTGTCCTCTGGTTCTTTACGGAGAAAGCGAAAATACTTCCTGCCGGATATGTAATATTTTTTATGAATAATAGAGATCCCGCCCAAAGTTTAGGATCCTCAATCGGTATCAGAAAGTCAGGTTTCCATGCGACCTGATGGCGAGGGAATTTGGCTGCGATTCTAGAGGCTTTTTCTGCCAAGGCAAGGAACATTCCTCCTCTAATATCACCCCAGTTGGCCTGAAGCCCCCGTCTGGTAAGGCCGAT
Organism: uncultured Ignavibacteriales bacterium; assembly: GCA_942492055.1. Classification (GTDB taxonomy): domain Bacteria; phylum Bacteroidota; class Ignavibacteria; order Ignavibacteriales; family Melioribacteraceae; genus CALODP01. The sequence goes on from CALODP010000025.1 coordinate 171,444, forward strand.
ATATAAAGCAATTATGATGACTAAAGCGAAAATGCTGAAAATCGGGTCGATCAGTAGCATTATGAACAAACAACCTATAGCTCCGAAAAGGGGAACAAACTTCGGAATTTTGAATGTCGGCCGGAAGCTGATGATTTGCATGCTCTGCTGTATGAATACAACAATGTTCAATGTTCCGTATGTAATAAGGAAAAACATAGTAATAAGAGAAGCAAGAGAGTTAAGTTCTCCGAGCATAAGAGCTATTACAACAAAGCACCCTGTGAAAAGTATCGCATTGCGTGGCTCGTTCTTTTGCGTTCTCTGAACGAAGAATGAGCTCAATGGTATCGATTTATGCTCGGCCAATGCGAATAATATTCTCGGAGCTCCGATCATACTTCCCAAAGCGGAGGAAAAAGTTGCGGCGAGAATACCGATAATTACCATCGGTCCCCATAATGCCTTGTCGACCATAACCATCTGATTCGATCTTAGTTCGGCAGGAGAGGCCAAATGAGCCGCAAAGAAAGCGATTAATAAATATATTACGAATGTAATTCCAATTGCGGATAGCGTTCCCAAAGGTATTGCTTTGCGTGGGTTTTTCAGATCCCCCGATAAGTTAGCTCCAGCCATTATTCCGGTTACGGCCGGGAAGAATACCGCGAAGACTTCCCAAAATCCGGCGTTCTCGAAATTCCCGATCATCTGAATGCTAGTAGTCGGGGTGGCGTCGGACAATAGAAAGGAGAGAATTGAAAACCCGATTATCGTCATGATTACATATTGAATTCGAATAGCGAACAAAGTACTGATGTATGAGATAGTAAGTAACAATGCCCATGTCGCGAGTGATACCAGAACCGGGGGGTGCCCCGGGAAAATCATCAACCAACCTTCGGTAAAACCGACAATATATAGGGCGGCGGATAAAGCCTGAGAAACATAAAATGGTATTCCTACACTTCCTCCCGCTTCCAATCCCAACGATTTGGATATTATGGAATATGCCCCTCCTGCTCCGATTTTTATATTGGTCGTAATTGAGGACATCGACAAACCGGTGCAAAGTGTAATACTTTTAGCCAATACGATAATACCGAATGCTCCCAATAATCCTGCATTACCAACAACCCAACCGAGGCGAAGATACATTATCACACCCAGAATGGTCAATACATCGGGAGTAAATACTCCGCCGAAGGTTCCGAATTTGTTTGATGAGCTCTCTGTAAATCGTCGCGTAATATCTTTTAGGGATTTCATGTAGGGAGTATCCGAAATTGTTCTATTATATCCGTGAATATAGTAAAAAGATTTAGATAAAGTATTTTTAAACTAAAGCCTGGAAGTTGTAAATTGCGTAACGATTCTAAAATTATAGGTTATTCTTAATGGCAAAGAGCTTTGCATTTATCGAATCTGAGGATTTATTCCAATCTGCTTATCTTGAGGCAAAAGAAGCCCAAAAAGAATGGGGCCAATTATCGGTAAAAGAGAGAGTCGATATTCTCTTGAAAGTGAAAGATTATCTGGTTGATAACGCTGATAATATAGCGGAAATAATCTCTTCCGAAACCGGTAAAGTAAAGATGGATGCCCTTTCGGCAGAAGTTATTCCGGCTACAGTTGCGGTGAAATATTATTGTAAGAATGCCCCGAAATTTTTGAAATCGAAGAGGATTAAAAAGGGGAGTCTTCTCTTTGCCAACAAAAGGGCGTTGCTCAGAAGAGAACCGCTCGGGCTTGTCGGAGTTATTTCCCCATGGAATTATCCTTTTACTATCCCTTTCTCCGATATCTTTGTAGCTCTTCTTTCCGGTAACGGTGTAATTTTCAAACCTGCTCCTCAATCGGTGAGAACCGGTATTGAAATTGCCAAAGCTCTTGTAAGCGCTGGAGTTCCGAAAGAATTGATTCCGGTAATTAAACTATCGGGTGAATATACAGCCAACGAGATGATGGAGAGAAGAATAAACAAAATCTTCTTTACCGGTTCGGTAAGGACAGGGAAAATTCTGGCAAAAGCAGCAGGAGAAAAACTGATCCCGATCTCTCTCGAACTTGGCGGCAAAGATCCGATGATTATTTGCGAAGATGCCAACATTCATCGCGCGGTTAACGGAGCTATCTGGGCCGGATTCGCAAACGCGGGACAATCATGCGCCGGTATCGAACGTATTTATGTTCACGAAAATATTTACGATAAGTTTTCCGTCGAGCTCAAAGATAAGATAGAAAAACTGAGAGTCGGCAACGATAACGGGCTGCCTGCAGATATCGGTGGAATTACTACCGAAGAACAATTCTCGGTAATAGAGAGTCATATCAGTGATGCTCTCGCAAAAGGAGCGAAGATTTTTGCGCGTTCAGAGATAATTCATTCCGATGAGGAGAGAGCTTACTATCCGCCGACTGTCCTGATCGAGACCGATAAATCGATGGATGTTGTTACCGAAGAAACTTTCGGACCGGTTGTTACTCTTGAGAAGTTTAGTTGTGAGGATGAAGCTGTTATGAAAGCTAATGATTCCAAATTCGGATTGACTGCCTCGGTTTGGACAAATAATATCCGGAAAGGGGAGCGGATTGCCGAAAGACTTGAAGCCGGAGCTGTTACCCTTAACGATCATTTGATGACTCACGGTCTCCCGGAAACTCCTTGGGGCGGAGTTAAAGATTCCGGTATCGGAAGATCGCACAGTGTTTTCAGCTTTCACGAAATGACAGAGCCTAAGGTTATTGTAAATGATTCTCTTAGCATGTTGAATAAAAATATCTGGTGGCACCCATATGAAAAGGGGACATACAACGGATTACTCGGTGTGATGCAATTGCTATATGGGAAAAAACTGATAAAGCGAATAAAAGGAATAAAACCGGCATTGAGTTTATTGGGGAGAATCAGAGAGAAGTAGTACCCACGAGAGGATTCGAACCTCCGACCTGCGGTTTAGGAAACCGACGCTCTATCCTGCTGAGCTACGTGGGCAACAAAACTTTGCCCACAAATATAGTGATGATTAAATTTCTTTTCAAACGGTTTAATTCTTCAAACGCTCCTCTTCAATGAATTTAATCAGATTGTTGAATTCATCTCTGTCCGGATGGGAAAAATCACTTTGCACAGAGCCATATATCATCCTTAGCCAGCGAATATTCATCTCTTTCAGAGCGTATTTTATATCTAATCTGTGAGCTTCGATATTGGAAAATATTATCTTCGCGAACTCAATTGCCGATCTTATATTTACGGAATTATGTAGTTTGTGATTATTGGCTATCTTTACAAGATCATCTGCGAAATCGGGATAGTTTGTGCATATTTCAATTGCTGCTATTCCTGCCTTAATCTGAACTTCCTGCATCTTCATGCTCTTTATTGTAGGATCCGCGGCAATCTTCAATAAATCCTCAACGCATCTGAAGGCAATTCCTTCATTCGATAAACCTTTTTTTTGAAATTTCGAAATCGCGTTATTAATTGCGGTTGGTAAACCCAGTTTCGCTTTCGAAATAATATGCGGAGAGTTTTGAATATTGCGTGAAATCTTTATTAATTCCTCATATCGACCTTCCGAAACCAAATCATCCAATCTTACTTCTTTCTTAATCTTTTGAACGTATTCCATAATGTATCTACGCTCTTCTTCGGTAAGTTTCTCGGAAGTATCGTGGGATGAATACTTGAACTTTTCGGCCAAAATAATGTTCAATTCATCTGAGGATAATGGAGTAAGATTATTTGAGTTCAGTTTTGTTAATACTTCTTCATGAAATTCGGCGTCGAGATTTAAGGTAACAAGAAAAGCGTTTTTTACTTTAGGCATAGCAGAACGTTTCACCTTCAGAGCACTTTTTGCCTCTCCCAAAGTGAGTAAAAAAGCTCTGAATTCTCTCAAGTTATCTTCATCAACTCTTAATGCTATTTTCGAAAATCTCATCAATTCTCTCGTTAATTATCCATCCAAAAGCGGGATTAATTGCTTTCATCGTAATTATCGAAAATAAGGGAGAATTAATTACGGGGTACTGAAAATTAGTAACTGGTTCGCTTTAACCTTTCCTGCGAGATATGTCTGACAATTTTGTTAAAACTATTCTTTTCCGGATCAGATAGTTTGGAGCCGTAGGACTGGTAAGCGAGATTTAACCATTTGTTGTTCATATTCTTAATGGCATAGGCGAAATTAGTTCTTTCCAAGGGGATGGAAAATACCTTCTTTCCGTATGCGGCAATCGCTTTCAAGCAAACCAGATTTGGTAAATTATTGTCGTTACCGATCACTATCAAATCATCCAACATATGATCATATTGTTCACATAGCTCAATGGCTTTCTTTCCTGCGTCGAACTGATACTTTTCATATTGAGCGGTTTTGAATAGCCTGTTTCCTGAAATCTTTATCAACTCCGTCACACATCTGTCAACAGAGGTCTTGCTTTTTAACCCTCTGACATAATTGGTTTCAATCGCTATCTTTACAGCCTCTTCCAAAGATTTGGCAGCTTGTTTTCGGATATATGACCCGTCATCCGCGTTTGTGTAGATTTGAAGTAAATCTCTGTATCGTCCCTTTTGAGATAATTTCTCGATAATAAGTTCCTGTTTGGCCTTATCCTTGTTCTGATTGAATATCTCCTGAATTATCTCTCGGGATTCTTCGGTTTGCTTATCCTGATATGCTTTCACACCTATTTTATAATAATCCGCTAATTCGCTTTCCCCGACAATCTTAATATTTTTCTCAACCAATAAGCTGAATACTTTAGAATAATATTCTTCATCCATATTTATTCTTACAAGAAACTGATTGTCCACGTTATCCAAGGCAACTTTTTTTAGCTTTATATTCTCTTTGAATTTGCTGATTTCGGACAGAAATTCCTTGAAACCATTTATCGTTTCGCTGTTTACTATTATCGCAATCTTAATAAAGCGCATCGGTAAATCCTATTACAATTGTGAGTCCCATACAAAAATAAACATTTCCCCGATTAATGATCGAAGAAAATGGTGAAATGTTTATATATAATTAACATCTTGAAATTGTATTTCCCCCTCTTTTTTAATACTTTTCAAGTTGATATTTTTCTTAATAACATATTTGTGAGGTTAGAGAATGACTACCATAGTTGATGTGCTCGGAAGAGAGATCCTCGACTCAAGAGGAAATCCTACTGTTGAAGTTGAAGTTTTGTTAGAATCAGGAATCGTTGGAAGAGCAGCTGTCCCAAGTGGTGCTTCCACAGGTGAACACGAAGCTGTTGAATTAAGAGACGGCGACAAAAGCAGATACTTAGGTAAAGGTGTTCTTAAGGCTGTTGATAACATTAACGAAAAAATCGCTGATGAACTTATAGATTTCGACGCTACTGATCAGGTTGGCATTGATAATTTCCTCATTAGCTTAGACGGAACTCCTAACAAAGGTGAGTTGGGCGCTAACGCTATCTTAGGCGTTTCTCTTGCTTGCGCTAAAGCTGCTGCCGAAGCTTTGGGATTACCTTTGTACAGATATATCGGCGGTACTAACGCCAAAACTTTACCTGTTCCTATGATGAATATCTTGAATGGTGGTAGTCATGCTGATAATACAGTTGACTTCCAGGAATTCATGGTTATGCCTCACGGAGCTGCTAATTTTGCCGAAGCTCTCAGAATGGGTACCGAAACTTTCCACTCTTTGAAAGCAGTTTTGAAAGCTAAAGGCTTGAACACAGCTGTTGGTGACGAAGGTGGTTTCGCTCCTAACTTGAGATCTAACGAAGAAACTATCGAAACTATCTTGGAAGCTATTACTAAAGCAGGTTACAAACCGGGCGAAGATATTAGCTTGGCATTGGACGTTGCTTCCAGCGAAATGTACGATAAAGAAAAGAAAATCTACAAGTTCTTCAAATCCGATAACTCCGAAAAAACTTCCGCTCAGATGATCGACATCTATAGCAAGTTGGTTAGCCAGTATCCTATCGTTTCTATCGAAGACGGTTTGGATGAAAACGACTGGGAAGGATGGAAAGAACTTACTAATTCTATCGGTAACAAAGTTCAGTTAGTTGGTGACGACTTATTTGTTACTAACACCGAAAGATTGGCTCAGGGTATCGAAAAAGGTATCGCTAACTCAATCTTAATCAAAGTTAACCAGATCGGTACTCTTACAGAAACTTTAGATGCTATCGAAATGGCTAAAAAAGCCGGTTACACTAGCGTAATCAGCCACAGATCCGGTGAAACAGAAGATACTACTATCGCTGACATCGCTGTTGCTACTAACGCTGGCCAGATCAAAACCGGTTCCGCTTCCAGAACAGATAGAATCGCTAAATACAACCAGTTGTTGAGAATCGAAGAAGAATTAGACACTACTTCAGTTTTCCCTGGTATCTCCGCGATTAACTGCAATGGCTAAACTGGTAAGTCTAAATATAGACCTATTATAAATTACGAAGCGTCCGTCTTTACGGGCGCTTTTTATTTTTAAATCATCCAGAGGTAGTTATGGCTAAACATACTCTTCAATCGATCAACAAACTCATCAAAGAAAAAAATATTGAGATGATCGATTTGAAATGTATTGACCTTATTGGCAGGCTGCATCACATTTCCCTTCCTATTCATGATAATATCATCGAAAAGCTACTTAAAGAGGGGGTCGGTTTCGACGGTTCAAGTTTCGGATTCAGAAAAGTTGAAAATAGCGACATGATTATGATTCCCGATCTAGACACCGCGGTTATCGATCCTTTCAGAGAGACCTCCACTCTCAGCTTTTATTCTCATATTGTTTTAACAGACGAAAAACATACTCCATTTTCCCAGGACGGAAGATATTTGGCTAAACAGGCCGAAGGACTTCTAAAAGATATTACCGGTGCCGATAAATCTCTTTGGGGACCCGAATTCGAATTTTATATCTTCTCCGATGTGGATTATGATACTCGTACTTCTACTTCTTACTACGAAGTTTTTCACGAAGAAGAATTTTTCCAGCGCGCTTATCACGCCGCTAATCCGTTCGATTTGTATGATGATTTCAGAGACGAAGCATGTAAGCTGTTCAAGCATTTTGGTATCGATGTAAAATATCACCACCACGAAGTAGGGGAAAGAGGCCAACAAGAAATTGAAACCTATTTCAGCGATCTACTTGCTACCGGTGATAATATTATTACGGCTAAGTATATCCTTTTCAATCTGGCAAAGATGCGTGACCTTCATGTTACCTTTATGCCTAAACCGATGTACCAACAAGCCGGTAACGGTATGCACCTCCATATGTTCCTTACAAAACTTGGGAAGAACGCTTTCTACAAGAAAGGAGAGTATGGTAACATTAACGAACTCGGAAGATTCTTTATCGGTGGTATGTTAAAGCACGCGAGAGCACTTAGCGCTTTTACAAATCCAAGTACAAATTCCTACAAACGTCTTGTGCCCGGTTACGAAGCTCCGGTTGCTATTACCTACGGACAAGGAAACCGCGCTTCGGCTATCAGAATTCCGAAGTATATTTCCAATCCGGACGAAACCCGCTTCGAGTATCGTCCGCCTGATGCCACGGCTAATCCTTATCTATGCATGACAGCAATGCTTCTTGCCGGAATTGATGGCGTCTTGAACAAAATCGATCCTATTAAAGAAGGATTCGGCCCTTACGACAAGAGCCTGCAGGACGAATCGATAAGAGATCAAATAGAGTTCCTTCCAAGGCATCTCGAAGACGCTCTTACCGCTTTGAAAGAGGATAATGAATTCCTGAAACATGGTAATATTTTTACCGACGAATTGATTAATCAGTGGATTGCTACCAAAGAAAAAGAGATTAAATCGTTGGAAACCATGCCACATCCTTTCGAATATAAAATGTATTTTACATTATAGATTCATTAGGTCGGCTTTTGCCGGCCTTTTTTATTTTGAATATGTTTTGTTTTAGGAATACTTTGAAGCATAGTGAAGTTTCCAAATCATAGAAATGGAGTTGATGAGATTGATTTGGAGATTCTTCATGATTTATTTGTGATGCAAAATCATATTCTTGAGATGCAAAATGATTTTTGAGCAATGCAAAATCATATTCTTGAGATGCAAAATGATTTTTGAGCAATGCAAAATCATATTCTTGAGATGCAAGATGACTTTTGAGGGATGCAAAATCATATTCTTGAGGTGCAAAATGATTTTTGAGCAATGCAAAATCATATTCTTGAGGTGCAAGATGACTTTTGAGCGATGCAAAATCATATTCTTGAGATGCAAAATCATATTCTTGAGATGCAAGATGACTTTTGAGCAATGCAAAGTCATATTGTTGAGGTGCAAAATGATTTGGGAGTGATGCAAAGTCGGTTTTGTTCGAAGAAGTGTGTCAATTTGTTACGGTAATATGGATTCGCGAATTATTTTTCAAATTGAGCCACTATTTCACGATAGATATCAAAATCGGACCGGCTAAAGCAAACCAATTCGATTTTCCCCGGAGATGAATTCTCTTTGAGAAAGTCCCCGATAGCCTTCAAAGCTATTCCGCAAGCTCTTTCGAAAGGGAAACGGTATACTCCGGTACTAATAGATGGGAATGCGATACTATTAGCGCCATATTCTTTGGCCAACCGCAAAGAGGAATTGTAACATCCGTATAATAAATTATCTTCGTTTTGTTTTCCTCCGTGCCAAACCGGTCCGACGGTGTGTATTACATATTTGGCCGGAAGATTGTAGCCTTTCGTAATTTTGGAATCTCCGGTTGCGCATCCCTTTAATGATCTGCATTCTTCAAGGAGTTCCGGTCCCGCGGCTCTGTGAATAGCTCCGTCGACCCCTCCGCCTCCTAAGAGGGAAGTGTTTGCGGCATTTACTATCGCGTCAACATTTCGCTTGGTTATATCTCCTTGAACAACGGTAACTATCTCTTTTATCGTCATTGCTATCCTCTTGTAAATTCCTTTAATAATTTGCTATGTTGCGGAAAGAGTTCGCTAAGTTTTTCGAAGGATGCCATTTCGAAGTCGGAGAAATCGAATCCCGGATAAACCGCGCATCCGACAAGAGAAAAGGAGGATTTATTAACCGGATGAGCCGCAAACCATATTCCTTTCGGAATAATAATTTGGGGTTCTTCGCCGTTAAAGAGATCGGTTCCCAAAAGAATATTTCGGTATTCTCCGGAAGGATAAATCAAATGGAGAGAAATAGGGGAGCCGTCGTAAAAGTGCCAGATCTCATCCGATTTGAGTCTGTGAAAAGCGGAAAAGTCGTTCCCTTCCAAGAGATAATATATAGAAGTACCGAAAGCTCGTTCCCCGGCGAATCTTTCCGGTAATGCTTCCGTGGAGATTACCTCCTCCGATCTGTAAGTCTCTTTGAAATATCCACCCTCAGGATGGGGAAGAAGATTAAGCTTGTTTACGTAGTCTTGTGTAGTCATAGTTATTCCCCGATTATAGTAATGAATAAAAATAGTAAAAAAAGGGGAGAATACTCCGCGCTTAATAGGAACGCGGAGTAAAAAAATTATAGATAGCTTTCAACGTGTAGTTTATCGAACTTTCCGTTATTCAAAAAGGATTTGATTTGTGAAGAAAACCATTCCTCGTGAAGTCCGTTTGCCGAAGCGGTGGATTTCAGATATGATAATTCGTCCGGATTAATATCATCGTCGCTGAAAGCGAGATTCAATCCGTCCTTAATAAAACTTTCCGCAAAAGGGACATGTGAAAACTCCGGCGCGGTTTCGTTTATATATTCATTCTCAAGCAATTCGTCAATTGCGGTAGAGACAAATCGTTTATCGAATCCTAATTTGTCACCTAACTTATTTAATAATTCTCTTTCGTTATTTTCTATCTTGTTATCTTTTCCTATTAGGAGCAACATCCCACGGAGGTAATTGCTCCTGTCCTTTAAGTCTAATTTCACTAGTTAGTCCTCATCTTCTTAAGAGATCACAAACATAAATAAAAAAAAGCTACTCTTCTACGGAATTTATTCTACATGTTATTTTCGAATGTGAAACAAATATATTAAATTCCAATTCGAAATAGAGAGTTATACTGTATCAAAATAGAATATGTTTCTTATTATGATACAGTATTGTGAGATTTGTCACACCTTTATTCCCACAAAAAGGCGTTATTTCGTTTGGCATTACTTTTGGCTTATAAAAGCTAAGTATAATATCCCAAAGGTTAATAAATGGAATTGATTTCGATAATATATGTCTTGCTAAAATATAGTGCTGCGGTGTTGGCGGTAGTTCTTCTATTCTCTTACATTCTTTCAAAGATGAGGAATGGTAAGCGGGAGGATAGAGTAGTGAGGAATAATCTTCCGGTACAGAGACCCAATTATGCCTATGCTTCGGTGAATCCTGAGTCCTATAATAGGAGACCGGTTTCAAGAGAGTATCATACTGAGCCATATCAGACGAGAGAAGTAAAGGAGATTCGCTTGGTACGAGGGATAAATAATCCTGAGAGCGAAAGAAAAATGCAAATTCGTCAGCAAGAGACAAAAAACAGAGCGGTTAATTCAGCTCCGAGATATACAATAGTTAATGAAATGTATAGAGAGGAAGAAGAATATTCAAGAGTTCCTTCTAACGAATATTACAAGGCTACGCTGACAAGATCAGCCTAAAACCATATAATAATTGAGTTTTAAGGCCGAGTTTTTTTATAAAGCTCGGCTTTTTTTTTCTCCTTTGGAAACATTTTCGAATTAAAGTTTTATATTTACACCCAAAACTAACAGGAGCTATCATATGAATAGTAATAATATGGATCATACGTTGCTTGAAGAACGATTACAGAGCTCACAAGAAGATCTATGGAGAGTTTTTCGAATCATGGCTGAATTCGTAGAAGGATTCGAAAAAATGGGAACGATAAAACCGAGTGTAGCGGTCTTCGGATCCGCAAGAACATCACCAGATAATAAATATTACAAGCTAACCGAAGAAGTATCGAAAGAAATTGTAAAGAAAGGTTACGGTATCATTACCGGAGGTGGCCCGGGCATAATGGAAGCCGCAAATAAAGGAGCCAGGGAAGCCGGTGGAAGTTCAGCCGGAGTAAATATCGAGTTGCCGCACGAGCAATCTTCCAATCCTTATATCGATTACGACAAATTACTGACCTTCAGATATTTCTTTGTCAGAAAGTTGATGTTCTTTAAGTATGCTCAGGGCTATGTTTTAATGCCAGGTGGTTTCGGAACCATAGATGAGGCTTTTGAGGTGCTGACCTTGATACAGACCGGAAAGACATCTCGATTCCCGGTTGTGTTAATGGGTAAAGATTATTGGCAGTCGTTACTCGATTGGGTAATCGAAAAGCAGTTGAAGGGGAAATATATCAATGAAGAGGATATGAATCTCTTTTCCTTAACGGATGATCCCAAAGAAGCCGCGAATATTATTGCAGAGTTTCATAAAGGGAAGAAACATACACCAAACTTTTAGATTAATAAAGAGCGGATTTAATCCGCTCTTTTCATTTATGCTTTCATTCTTCTTCCGCGTTCCTCATGAATAAATAACCAACTCACAACTTTCCCGATGTCTATTGCGCCGTAATCATTCCAATACTTCTTGGTTCTAACGTGCATTGAACTTGTGTCTTCCGCCGGAATAGCGTCCGCCTCTTCCATGATGGCTTTGAGTCTGTTTTGCCATTTTATTATGTTTGTCTCTCGCAAATCGATCCATCCGTCCTTTGCCCACAGATTAATATTGGATTCGGTAATTTCGAGTTCGTTTTCTCCTCTGTAGGGAGGAATTTTCATTACATTTCCTCGCAAAAGTTTCTTCCCGTCCGGCAATAGAATAGGTATTCCGATTGATATAATTTCGTTTCGCAGAGAAGTATCTTCTTTTATTAACTGAAATAGTTTTTCTCCCAAAGCGGAAGAGGATATTTCAGTTAGTTCCTTCATATTGTTTCTAATTGTTCTGAGCAGATGTAGCTCAAATAGTAGTTTGGATAAGCGGGGAGGACCGAGAAGTTCGAAGGCCACACTCTCTTTGCCAAATTTCTCTTCTAATTCCGCTAATTTTTCGACAGCGGTATGTTGCAAGTAACCGGCTCGGTAAGTTGGTTCCAAAGTCGCGTTATCCAGAGCGTTGATGATATCGTGCCCCGTATTCCCTCCTTTAATCTCATAAATGGCTGCTTCTGCGATCTCTTCGGGGGTAACATATTCCATTTGTCCCTGAGCGGTAATCGCTTCGAATTCTCCACGGGAAAATGTACCGTTTTCTCCGGTGTCAATGAACACAGACTTAAGAGTTTCTCCGGTGTAAGTAAAAGTTTTTTCTTCTTTGAGATGTAGTATCCCTTCCAATGGAATTGCTTCATCCAAATCTACTGAGACCAACTCAATTGGTTTACCTCCTTTTCTTATTTCACCGTGCCCGATCTTTTTCCAGGCAATTGCGGCAGTTGGTTTTATTTCTTTAGTGATCGGGCCTTCCGGAGTCCTTCCCATTAGGAAGAGAAGCAGAGTATGCGCACCGGCCACAGAGGATTTACTTAATAACACTCGCGAAGGTTTCTCTTCGCTGTGAGTGTAAGGAATATTCAACCCCATACCTCCGGTTCCGCTTGTCCCGATCTTTACATATATTTTTGTCTTCGCTTCGTGCATCGATGCGTACAATATTTGAATATGCCGAATTAGTTGAGGAATATATTGAGAGCAAATCAATTTCTCCGATTCCTCGATTAGGGCTTCCGGTGTAGGATTTTTAGCAATCGTTTTTTTGATGCTTCGGTAAGTTGTGTAAACATCCTGATAAGCAATTCCTGTCGCGGAGTTGATACTGTCGATTATAATATCCGGTCGGAATTTGTCGATCAGATGATACAAAGAAGATGACTTCAGAATCTCATCCGAAAGATCCTCCATTACATCAGAGATTATCGCTTTTCTTTTAACCGGATTGTTAAGAAGTTCGAAGCGATTTTCTTCTTTGAAATCATAACGGACAAAGAGATTTCCCCACCAAGGAATAAAATAATCATCTGGGAGACTCGGGAATTCTTTCTTCAGTTTTAAGACTTGGTCTTCGGCTTCTTCTTTTTTTAGGGAGGTAATAATGATTTGTTTCGGATGTTCCCGGACGAGCTTTCTGGTCAGCGCATTACCAACCAAACCCCATCCTCCGAGAACCATAACGATTTTGTTTTGGATATCCATTTAGCCCTCAATTTTGTTTGAGTGGGTGTTGGAGTACAAGTTAACTTTTCAATTGATAGCAAGCAAGAAAAGTATCTGTATTTATTTCTGTAAGTGACCGCAAAATTAATTATAATGATTGCTAATCAGTATCCTCTTTTATAAGTTTGTTATTCAGATTTATTTAGGGAAGTTGTGGAATGAAGATATCTAGCATACTAAAAACAGATAAAATTATTCCAAATTACGAGGGCTCCTCCAAGGATGAAATAATCAATCTTTTGGTAGATTTGTTCAAGGGAGACGAGAGAGTCGGTGATTTGGAAAAGGTCAGAACCGCTGTTTTGGAAAGAGAAAAAATCATGTCTACCGGAGTCGGAAAAGGGTTCGCTATTCCGCATGGTAAAACAGACGGGGTTAATGATATGATTGCAGGATTTTGCAAAGCTAAGGCCCCGATAGAGTTTGAAGCACTTGATGGTGCCCCTGTTTATCTAATCTTTTTACTTGTCGGCAAAGAAAATGCCGTTGGTCCTCACATAAAAATGCTCAGTAGAATTTCCCGTATGATGAATAAAGATGAATTTCGAAAGAAGTTGGCCAACGCACAAACTTCCGAGGAAATATATGAGATATTTAAAGAAGAAGAAAAGAACTATATTGATCTAACATAATTTTTTACACATTTCAGATTTAAGATGATAAAAGCGATTAAAGGAACGAAAGACATTCTTCCTTCGGAAATGCCCCGTTGGAAACATTTGGAAGATATTGTGAAGTCCGTGATGGACTCATTCAATTATAAAGAAATCAGAACTCCTGTTTTTGAGGAGACTCGTTTGTTTTCCCGAGGAATCGGAGAAAGCACTGATATAGTTAGCAAAGAGATGTATACATTTATCGATAGAAGCGATACCAGCCTTACACTAAGGCCGGAAATGACCGCTTCGGTAGTGAGATCGGTTATTGAGCATTCTCTCGATAAGCAACAACCCTTGAATAAATTTTATTATATGGCTCCGATGTTCAGACAAGAACGTCCGCAAGCCGGAAGATATCGTCAGTTCCATCAATTCGGTGCAGAGGCTTTGGGAAATCATAGTCCCGCTCTCGATACTGAGATGATTATCATGGCTTATGATATCTTTGCCAAACTGGGATTGAAGAATCTCTCTGTTAAAATTAATTCTTTGGGTGTTCCGGAGTCGAGAGAAAACTATAAACAAATTCTCAGAGAATATTTGGCCGATAAATTGGAAAAACTTTCCGAAGAGAGCCAAAAGAGATACGACACAAATGTATTACGTATTTTCGATAGCAAAGATGAAGGTGATCAGAGGATAATGGAAGGCGCTCCTCTTTTGCTAGAACATCTTGATGAAGATAGTCTTGCGCAATTCGAGAAAGTAAAAGAATTGCTATTGAAAGCGAATATTCCGTTTGAAGTTGATCCTAAACTCGTAAGAGGTTTGGATTATTATACACATACTACCTTTGAAGTAATTAGTTCTTCGGTTGGTTCGCAGAGCGCGCTTTGCGGTGGCGGAAGATATGATCTTCTGGCCGATCAAATCGGTGGCAGAATGGTACCCGGTGTTGGATTCGCAGCAGGAATGGAAAGAATTCTGTTGGCTTGTGAAAACGAAAAGAGTTTTGAGCTTGAAGAGGAGAGTGTAGATTTTTATATTGTACGTCTATCCAAAGATTTGGCTGCAGAAGCTTACGATACCGGTTTGTATTTCAGAAGAAAAGGATTAAACGTAGAACTTGATTATGCCGAAAGAAGTGTTAAAGCTCAGATGAGAGAGGCTAATCGTTTGAACGCCAAATATGTTGGCTTTATTGGTGGCGAAGAATATGAGCAAGGAAAGATTAAGTTGAAAGATATGATTAGCGGCGATGAAGAAATTATGGATTTGAAAAACCCAGAGGGAATCTATAATAAAATAACGGGGTAATAATGCCGTTAAAAAATCCAAGCTCGATACCGAAAATTCCGAAACCGAGAAAGAGAAAACCGAAATCGGTTTTGGAAGCTATTCCGGAAAAAAAACCGGACAATATTGAGTACGCTTGTAGTCTATTCTTTAGTTATGATGAAGCTTTGAGAGAGCAGTTTACAACAATTGCAATCGAGACACTAAAAGAATTTGCTGTTTTTGCTTATGAGATTTCTGTAGAAGTTATTAGAAAGGGGAGGAAATTCTACATAATCTTGAGAGGGCTTTCGGCAAAAACAAATACTGTTCCGGGAGTACAACCCGCCCGATGTGAGCTTAATTTCAAAGATCTTGCCGGTGAATATACTGTTTACGTTGTTAAGCAGGACGGGGCGATAAATGGAGCTTACTATAAAATTCGTCCTCAAGATAAAGCCTTAAAGTTAGTTAAAGTTACCAAACCGCGAAAAAAAAATAATCGCTACTTTTGCGAATTTGATGTCGATAGGGAAAGAGATAGTTTTAAAGAAGAATTTTAGTTTACGAGAGAATAAGTGAAAACAATATACGGTAGAAAACCTGTTTACGAAGCTTTGAAGGCCGGAGAAGCGATTCAGAAGATTGAAATTGCGCATGGAACTATTGGTGAAATAATTTTTAAAATAAAAGCTCTTGCTAAAAAGAATGATATAAAGATTTCAGAAATTTCAGGTGTTAAGTTCAAAAAACTCTCAGAGACTAAAAATACTCAGGGTGTTATTGCTTACAGAGAGGAATTCAAATACAGTACTTTTCCCGAAATAATGAAAGGTCTTGAAGGAAAGAAAAATCCGTTACTCCTTATTCTCGATTCCATTCAGGATCCGCATAATCTCGGCGCGATTTTGAGAACTGCCGAGTGCGCCGGAGTAGACGGCGTGATACTTACCTTACACAACAGTGCGGATATTAATGATACCGTATCTAAGATTGCTGCCGGAGCGGTATCCCACTTGAAGATTTGCCAAGTAAAGAATCTAAACAACATTATGAAGGATTTGAAAGAATCCGGATTTTGGGTTGCCGGTGCTGCCTTGCAAAACTCCAAAGAGTATACGGAACTTGATTATAAAATGCCACTTGCCTTGGTAATGGGTAACGAAGGAAAAGGTATTCGTAAACTTGTATTGGACAATTGTGATTTTGTTGTTAGAATTCCAATGCAAGGGAAGATTGACTCCCTTAATGTATCTGTTGCTACCGGAGTTTTTCTCTTCGAAATACTACGTCAAAGGAATCATTAGAACCTTCCTATCGGAACCATTCTTATTTTAGCTCCGTTTGATTATAAAAAAGAATATTGGTGTGAAATCAATCTTGACTTTTTTTTCCAGTTTAGGTAGGTTGACATCTTAAATTAAAACGGGAGTTATAATGAGTGATGAAATGAAGGTAGTGGAGGATTTCACTAACTCCGAATATAAATGGGGATTCGAGACAAAAATCGAAACTGATGAAATCCCCAAGGGATTGGATGAAGATGTTGTTCGTACGATTTCGGCGAAGAAAAATGAACCGGAATGGATGTTGGAATATAGGCTTAAGGCTTTCAGACACTGGCAGAAAATGGAAGAACCTCGTTGGTCCAAAACGAAATATCCTAAAATAGATTTCCAAGATATAATTTATTATTCCGCTCCGAAGACCAAACCGAAATTAGAAAGCCTCGATGAGGTTGATCCTGAATTGTTGAAGACATTCGAAAAGTTGGGAATTCCTTTGGATGAGCAAAAACAACTTGCCGGAGTGGCTGTTGATGCTGTATTCGATTCTGTCTCTGTTGCAACTACTTTCAAAGAGACTCTTTCCGAGAAAGGAATAATATTCTGTTCTATTTCCGACGCTTTGAAGGAGCATCCTGAGCTTGTGAAAAAATATCTTGGTTCGGTTGTCCCTTATACAGATAATTTTTACACCGCTTTGAACTCCGCAGTATTCAGTGATGGCTCTTTCGTTTATATCCCGAAAGGGGTTAGATGCCCTATGGAGCTTTCAACTTATTTCAGAATTAACGCTATGGAAACCGGACAGTTCGAGAGAACTTTGATTGTTGCCGATGACGAAAGCTACGTTAGTTATCTAGAAGGATGCACAGCCCCGATGAGAGACGAGAATCAACTTCACGCTGCTGTTGTTGAGCTTGTAGTTATGGATAACGCCGAGATAAAATATTCAACGGTGCAAAACTGGTACCCGGGAGATAAAGATGGTAAAGGAGGAATTTATAACTTCGTTACCAAGAGAGGAATTTGCAAAGGTGTGAATTCTAAAATTTCATGGACTCAGGTTGAAACCGGTTCCGCTGTTACCTGGAAATACCCGAGCTGTATTTTGCAAGGAGATAACTCGGTTGGCGAATTTTACTCCGTTGCTGTAACCAACAACTATCAGCAAGCTGATACCGGTACCAAAATGATTCACATCGGAAAAAACACAAAGAGCACAATTGTATCGAAAGGTATCTCTGCCGGAAAGAGTGATAACTCTTACAGAGGTTTGGTGAAAGTATCCAAGAAGGCGGACGGAGCGCGAAACTTCTCACAGTGCGACTCAATGCTGATGGGGGACAAATGCGGCGCCCATACATTCCCGTATCTCGAAGTTAATAACGATACCGCGATAGTAGAACACGAAGCGACTACCTCGAAGGTCAGCGATGATCAGATTTTCTATTTGAATCAAAGAGGTATCTCAAGCGAAGACGCCGTGAATATGATAGTTAACGGTTTCTGTAAAGAGGTATTTAACGAGCTTCCGATGGAGTTCGCCGTTGAAGCGCAGAAACTTCTGGCAGTTAGTCTGGAAGGAAGCGTCGGTTAACAAATTTGAAATGAATTGAATAAGGAAATATAGAAATGATCAAAATCAAAAATCTACAAGCCAAAATCGAAGGCAAAGAAATATTGAAAGGCTTGAATCTCGAAGTAAAGCCCGGAGAAGTTCACGCGATTATGGGGCCTAACGGTTCAGGAAAAAGCACTTTGGCAAATGTTCTTTCCGGTAATGAAAACTACGAAGTAACCGGTGGCGAAGTTGAATTTAACAACAAAGATCTTTTGGAATTAAACACAGAAGATCGCGCGCGCGAAGGGATATTTCTCGCGTTTCAATATCCGATTGAAATTCCGGGAATAAGCAACGCGGTATTTCTTCAGACAGCGTTAAACGAAATTAGAAAATATAACGGCATGGAAGAGCTTACCCCGAAAGAGTTTTTGGAACTCATTCGTGAGAAAGCCAAAATAGTAGGGATGGATGAATCCTTAATAAAGAGAGCGGTTAATCAGGGATTCTCCGGCGGGGAGAAGAAGCGTAACGAAATCTTTCAGCTTCTTATGCTTAATCCGAAACTGGCTATTCTAGACGAAACCGATTCGGGACTTGATATCGACGCGCTAAAGATTGTATCTCACGGTGTGAACGAGTTCAAGTCGAAAGATAACGCGGTTATTTTGGTCACTCATTACCAAAGACTTCTCGACTATATCGTTCCCGATTTCGTGCATGTTCTTTACAAAGGAAGAATAATCAAATCCGGTGGTAAAGAATTGGCGCTTGAGTTGGAAGAGAAAGGGTACGATTGGATTAAGAACGGCGAATACGAAACAACTGAAGCCTAAGAGCGAGAGGAGTATATGGAAAACATAAAAGAATTATATAGATCGGAGTTCGAGCTGTTTGAGAAAAAGCTCAATGGGGACGCGGATTCTCTTCTCCATTCTCTTCGTAAAGAGGCAATGGCAAGTTTGGAGAAGGCAGAGTTTCCAACTCAAAAGAACGAAGAATGGAAATACACAAATGTTAAACCGATTCTCGATAAGAAATTTGTTCATCCGCTCAATTCGGAAAAGGTAAATCCCGGGAAAGACTTTGTTTGCGAAAATACTCCTTGCGAGGAAGAGAAAATCAATGTCGTTTTCGTGAATGGTATTTTCGATCCCGAATTATCTGCGATAGGGGAGTTGCCGAAGAATGTTGTCTTGGGGAGTTTGAATGATGTAATGAAATCGGGGAATACTGAAGCGGAAAAATATTTCACGAAGATTGCGAAAGATACTACCGCATTCGATACTATAAACAAAGCCTACTCATGCGACGGATTTGTTTTGATACTACCGGACGGCGCGATGATCGAAAAGCCGATTCATATTCTGTTTGTTAATGGAAGCAACGAGGATAACCTCATTTCCGTTCCGAGGAATCTGATTGTAGCGGGAAAGAATTCCAATGCGAAAATCATTTTCAATTACATGGGTTACGGCGATAAGATATATTTCACAAATACGGCTACCGAGCTGTTCGCGGATGAGAACGCGGTAATTGATCTTTACAAGATTGAGCAGGAAAGCAAAGAAGCTTTTCACGTCGATAAAACCGAGCTACACCAAAAGAAGAATAGTGTAGTCTCTCACGGGAATTTCTCTTTCGGTGGGGCAATAGTCAGGAATGATATTATTTCCATGCTTGACGACGAAAACATCGAGTGTAACCTTACCGGACTTTATCTCGGGAAGGATAAACAGCATGTAGATAACAGAACTTTCGTAGATCACGCAAAGCCTGATTGCATGAGCAACGAGCTGTACAAAGGGATTCTCGATGACGAAGCGCACGGGGTTTTTAACGGAAAGATTATGGTTCGTAAAGACGCGCAGAAAACAAACGCATATCAATCGAACAAAACAATACTGCTGAACAAGAGTGCCACTATAGATACAAAGCCACAGTTGGAAATATACGCCGACGATGTGAAGTGTTCTCATGGCGCTACCGTAGGGCAGTTGGATGAAACAGCTTATTTCTATATCCGATCAAGAGGAGTACCGGCGGATATGGCTAAGTCGATGTTGATTCACGCTTTTGCCGAAGACGTTTTGGAGAAAGTGAAAATAGAATCGTTGAAAGAAGAAATAAATCACATGATTTTTGAAAACCTGAAAAGAGTTGAAATCTGATGAATTTTAGTTTCGAGGAAAATATCTTCCCAGCCGAAGAGAAGAAAGAACAGTTTAAGCGTCCTTTCGATATAGAAAAGATCAGGAGGGATTTCCCTATTCTCAATAGAGAAGTTAACGGGCATCAGTTGGTTTATCTCGATAATGCCGCTACTACGCAAAAGCCAAATGTGGTTATCGATAGTATAACCCATTATTACACTTATGAGAACGCGAATATTCATCGTGGGGTCCATTTTTTAAGTGAAGTAGCTACCGACGCATACGAGAACGCCCGCTTGAAAGTAAAAGAGTTTATCAACGCGATGAGCGCTTCGGAAGTAATCTTTGTTAGAGGAGCAACGGAAGGGATAAATCTTCTGGCAAACACAATGTGCCGCGCCGGTTGGTTTGCTCCGGGGGATGAGATTATCGTCTCCGAAATGGAACATCACGCGAATATTGTTCCATGGCAATTGATGGCGCAACGAAGAGGAGCTGTTCTTAAGGTTATTCCTATTGACGATAACGGGGATATTATCTTCGAGGAGTTTGAGAAGCTTATCACAGATAGAACAAAGCTTGTTTCTATCGTACATACTTCCAACGCTTTGGGGACGATCAATCCTATTAAGGAAGTGATTGACAAAGCGCATGAGTTCGACATACCGGTTGTTGTGGATGCCGCCCAGGCAGTTTCTCACGGAAAGGTGGATGTTCAGGATCTCAATTGCGATTTCCTAGTGTTCTCGGGACACAAAGTTTACGCCCCTACCGGAATTGGTGTGCTCTACGGAAAGACAAAGTATCTGAATGAACTTCCGCCTTATCAGGGGGGAGGAGATATGATTCGCAAAGTTACTTTCGAGGAATCAACCTTCGAGGATCTTCCGAATAAGTTCGAAGCGGGAACTCCGAATATTGTGGGAGGAATAGGACTTGGGGTAGCGCTCAAATATCTGAACTCTTTTGACTTCAATGATATTGTGAATCACGAAACGGAAGTCTTGAACTATGCTACAGAAAGGTTACAAGAAATAAAAGGGCTACGGATTATCGGCACGGCCAAGAAGAAGGCTTCGGTTGCCTCCTTTGTTATAGAGGGAATTCATCCGTATGATATCGGAACGATAATAGACACCGACGGAATAGCTATCAGAACAGGGCATCATTGTACACAGCCTACTTTAAGAAGATACAATCTTCCGGCTACCGCCCGTGCTTCCTTCGCGATGTACAATACGAAAGAGGAAGTGGATAAGCTTATTGTGGGACTTGAGAAAGTAATAAAACTATTCAAATAGGAAAACGAGATGTTGGATAAAGGTTTCATTGAGCAAGAAGTTGTTCGTGTGTTGAAAACGGTTTTCGATCCCGAAATACCGGTAGATATTTATGAGTTGGGATTGATCTATGAAATTAAAGTGAATGACGAGGGAGCTCTTAATATTAAGATGACTCTAACCTCTCCGGCTTGTCCTGTTGCCGAAAGTATTCCGGTGGAAGTAAGGGACAAGGTGAAGGGGATTCACGGGATTACCGATGTTAATGTTGAGTTGGTTTGGGAACCGACCTGGACGCAGGATATGATGTCGGAAGAAGCGAAATTACAACTCGGGTTCTTTTAGCCGAATAGCTTTAAGATCCGGAAAGGATTAGTATATGAAGTTTAGTACACAAGAAGAATACGGATTACGTTGCCTGATCAGAATCGGGAGAGAATACACCAAGGGGAAAGGGGTAACCATTCCCGAGATTAGTGAGGTGGAGCAGCTCTCGCAGCATAACGTCGCTAAGATTCTAAGGGCTCTGAGACTCGGCGGGTTTCTGATTAGCGAGAGAGGGCAAAGCGGCGGATACACTCTGGCCATGCCTCCGGATAAAATATCAATCGGAAACGTATTAACCAATCTAGGCGGGAAATTATTTGACGATGATTTCTGCAACAGTCACGCCGGGGAAGGGATGATTTGCAAAAACTCCATAGATTGTTCGGTGCGCTCGGTTTGGAAAATAATCCAATCGGCAATAGATAAAGTTTTGGCCGATCTTACATTGAAGGATCTTCTGGTAGAAGAGGAATCGGTGTTTGAAAGGCTTAGCAAAGATTTGGAAAATAATAGCTTCCAAAGTTAGCCTCTTGTTTCAAGTGGGAGAAGAGATGCTTCTCCCGTTTGAAGCGAACTCTTCGAGTAGTTTCTCTCCATGATCATTATATATACTTGCATGAAATAAAGTGAGTATTAAAGCGGATTCGTAATACTCTAAGCACAAGTTACAATATAATCAGTCTTATTCATCGGCGCCGTAGGTGCCGAACCCTTGGTAGATCTTTGGATTGAAAAGAGAGATGAGCTCGTTTACGAGCGACCCATAAATCTGTATTTATAATGATCAAAAGAGTTAATGGAGAGCACCTACGGCGCTTAATTTATATTTCCGTTTTATATATCTACCAATGGGTCGCTCCTATGGAGCTCATGCTATTTCGGGGGAAAGTCATGTTCTTTCTCCTGTGATTCGGAGGTATTATTCATGCGGTTTGTTGCAGGCATGTCGTGTCGCTGGCGCTAGTTCACTATTTTCAATGGATGCTTCTTTGTTTCTCGATCAATGGGAGATAACTCTTGTTCAAAGGGATGGGATAGTTGCGCGAAGTGAAGTGACATTCGATCATAGAGATGGAATAGTTGCGCGAAGTGAAATAACACTCAATCAAAGTGAGCGGACAGTTGTGCAATGCGTGGGGATGCTCAATCAAAGTCAGGGGAGAGTGGAGGGAAGTGAAATGTCGTTAGCGTATAGAGGATTGTGAGGCGCTCATTGTGATATTGCATCGGAGAATTGAAGTATGAAACTTGAGTATTGCGAAAAGCGATTGAGACATAGCGATTTGATTTCGTGACATAGCCAAATGGAAGAGTGACAAAGAGGATTGGCGCCGTGACATAGCCGAATGGCGAAGTGTCAAAGAGAAATGTTGTTGTGACATAGCCGAATGGCGAAGTGTCAAAGAGAAATGTTGCCGTGACATTGGCAAATGGCAGAGTGTCAATGGAGAATGGAAATTGCGCGGAATGTAATGATATTGTTGTAAAGGAGCTCAAAAACGAAATATTTCTTGCTTGAGTTACGTGAAAAAAGGGATGGGGAGAAAAAGAAAGAGCTGCCTTTTGGGAGACAGCTCTTATTTATTTAGTCTGCTAAGCATTCATCAACAAGATAAACAATCGAACGATATTCAATTCCGCTATGGAGAGATAAACCGATCTCGCATGTACGGCTATTGCTGTAACCGTGGTCGCATTCTTCGGGAAGGGATTCTTTAAGATCCTTCAGTGCGGACGCGTTTAGTTCGGGATGAGTGAAACCTCTATCGCCTGCGAATCCGCAACATCCCATATTTTCGGGGATGAAAACATTTTCGACGCACGCTTCGGCGACTTTACGGAATTTGTCGTCGAGCCCCATTTTTTTAGAGCTACAAGTAACGTGGAGAGCGATTGTATCTTTCTTTTTCTTAAGCGTAAGTTTGTCGAGCATGAAATCGCTAATAAATTCAACGGTTTCGTAGATGTTCAATTGACCGTTTGCTCCGCGACCTTCCATGAATTCCTTGATTCTATAGAGACAAGGGCTGGTATCGAAGAGGACAGGATATTCACCATTGTTAGAAGCCTGTTTGAGTTCCTTAATTAACTCTTCCGCTTTTTCGGCACCTTGTTTTACAAAACCTTTACTCGCGAAAGGCATTCCGCAGCATAAGGCGCCAAGGTTCGACGGATAGATTATTTCGTAACCGGCCTTTTGCAACAACTTGTGCATAATGGTAGTTTGAGCATCTTTGCATTCGCTATCTTTGGAAATTCCCATACTTCTGCTGATGCAACTAGGGAAGTAAACAACTTTAAGGGGCTTATCGTCCTTTGTGGCCGGATAGATAGAGTCGGCACCTTTTGGCATATACTTATTCCATTGAGGGATAAGGTTGCCGGAAACTTTTCTCATTCCGGTGGCAATTGAACCCATCAAGGTATCGCCAAGAATTTTTTGGAAGAACTGTACGAAGTTCAATCCGATTCTGGCGCTTTCGGTAACGAGTTTCATATGCTCGGCAAGGAATGACGCAATACTATCGGCGGTTTTGGAAATACTTTCCGAGCGTAGTTTCTTAATTAAGTTACCCGTATTTATTTCAACCGGACAAGCGATGGCGCAAAGACCGTCCGTAGCGCAAGTCTGGTTTCCGTAGTAATCGTAAGCTTCTTTCAAAGTGTTCAAACGGGAGAGATCGTCCCCGGATTTAGTAAGGCGGGACATTTCTCTGTAAGCGACGATTCTCTGGCGCGGAGTAAGAGTAATATCACGTGAAGGGCACTGAACTTCGCAGAAGCCGCACTCAATACATTTGTCGATAAGCTTATCGGCTATCGGCATAGGCTTTAAGTTCTTGAGGTGGACTTTCTTATCGTTATTGATAATAACACCCGGATTCAGAATTTCCTTAGGATCGAGTAGCGATTTTACTTTTCGCATAAGTTCGTAAGCTTCTTTACCCCATTCGTATTCAACAAAAGGAGCCATGTTGCGTCCGGTTCCATGTTCGGCCTTGAGTGATCCGTCATATTTTTCAACTACCAGTTTGGCAATTTCATCCATAAATATTTTATAACGATTGACTTCGCTTTCGGTCTGGAAATCCTGAGAGAAAACGAAATGGAGATTTCCCGCGAGGGAGTGACCCCAAATGATAGTATCGTTGTAGCCGTGCTTTTTGAAGAGGGCCTGCAAGTCGAGAGTTGCGTCGGCCAATCGGTCAGTAGGGAAATTGACATCCTCAATGATAACGGTAGTTCCCGGTTTACGGGAAGAACAAACCGAAGGGAATAGTCCTTTACGAACATCCCAAAGTTTTTTGTATTCTTTAAGATCGGTAGTAAACTCGACGGGATGAGCTTTAGGAAGCTCGGCAATAGAGTCTTCTATGATCTTGATTCTTTTTTGCAATTCTTCGCCGGTTTCGGCGGAAGTTTCCACCAAAAGAGCGGCAGCTTCTTCGTTCAATGTTTTCAAGTATTCCGGCATGCCGGGCTTGTCTTCCACCGATTTGAGAGCGGCTCTATCCATTATTTCCGCGGCAAAAACAGGAAGTTCCCGGAAAATAGGAATAGCGGAGCAAGCTGTTTTGATATTCTCGAAAGGAATAAGAGCTGTTCCCTTGAAGGGATATTCGGGAACGGTATTGAGAGTGATATCGGAGATAAATCCGAGTGTTCCTTCGCTACCGATCATCAAATGAGCAAGAATATCAAACGGATCGTCGAATTCAATAAGAGAATTGATTCCGAGTCCGGTAGTGTTTTTCATGCTATACTTTGCTTCGATTCTTTCCTTTAGCGCGGGATTATTTTTTACTTCCCCGGAAAGGTTTTCAATCGCTTCGATCAAAGAGCTATGGGATTTACGAAAAGCCTCTTTGCTTTTTTCGTCCCGTGTATCTACAACCGCGCCGTCGGAGAGGACAATTCTCATACCGGAGAGAGTGTTGTAAATATTCTGCTTGGTACCGCTAGTCATACCGCTGGCATTATTGGCCGCGATTCCGGAGATTTTGGCGGAGTTAATAGAAGCGGGATCCGGCCCCAGTTTTTTGTAATATGGTGCAAGGCGCTGATTAGCGTGACCACCCACAACACCCGGTTGCAAAGTGATTTTCGCACCGTCTTTTGTGATGCTTATATCTTTCCAATTGTGGGAAAGAAGGAGCAAAACGGAATCGGTAATCGATTGTCCCGATAAGCTAGTTCCGGCAGCGCGGAAAGTAACCGGGATGTTATATTTATCGCAATGTTTGATAACAGTAACTACTTCGTCTTCATTGTCGGCTTTAATAACAAGCTTAGGCAATAAACGGTAGAAACTGGCGTCGGTACCGTACGTTAATTTTCTTAATTCGTCATGAATAAGTCTCTCTTTAGGAATAAACTTAGAGAGATCCTCATATAATTCGCTGTATTTACCAGTAATCATTATTTATATATCCGTGTGTTAATACGTTAATTTTTCCAAATAGAAAAACATTTAGTTCTTACAAGTTGCTTCGACTTCGGCAACTGTTTTAGGAATAGGTTTACCAAGAACTCTGCTACCGTCTTCGGTAATGAGAACGTCGTCTTCAATTCTTACACCGCCGAAACCGATATATTCCTCAACCTTGTCGTAGTTGATGAATTCGGAGTGCAAGTTTTCTTCTTTCCAGTTAGCCACCAATTGCGGAATGAAATATAATCCGGGCTCAACGGTAAGGACCATACCTTGTTGCAGTTTCTTACCGAAGCGTAAGTTGCAAAGACCGAACTGTGAACTTCTTTCGATTAGATTATCGTAACCGGAAAGGGTTTCACCGAGGCCTTCCATATCGTGAACGTCGAGACCCAAAAGGTGACCTAATCCGTGAGGGAAAAAGAGGGCGTGAGCTCCTTGGGCAACTGCTTCTTCGATGTTACCTTTCATGATGCCAAGCTCTTTCAATCCTTCGGCCATAGTTTTAGCGGCGAGGAGATGAACCTCTTTGTATGTAATACCAGGTTTCATAGCTTCGATAGCTTTCAGCTGTCCTGCCAAAACCGTGTTGTATATAGCTTTCTGCTCGTCGGTGAATTTACCCGATACAGGGAAAGTACGAGTGATATCGCTGGCGTAGTGAAGATCGGATTCTGCTCCGGAATCCATAAGTAGCATATCCCCTTCCTGCATAACATTTTCGTGATGATGATTATGCAGTGTTTCACCGCGAACGGAGAAGATAGTAGGGAAGGAAGTACCTTGTCCCAAAGAGTGGGTGATTCCTTCTACAATACCGTAAATTTCTCTTTCCACAAGACCCGGTTTGGAAAACTTCATAGCAGCCACGTTCATTTCGTAGCTTATAGCCAAAGCGTTTTCGATTTCCATAATTTCGCCGACAGTTTTCAGAGTTCTCTGCGCGATAACGGCTTTGATAAGTTCGAGAGATTTGTGATCATTCAGTTCGCTTGCTTTAATTCCGAGAATATCTCCGAGGGAGATCATAAGTTCGGATCTGTACTGAGGGAGGAAATGGATTTTTCTTCCGGCAGCTAATTGCGCTTTAAGATACTCGGCAAGTTCTTTTGCCGGTTTTGTTTTCTCTACGCCAACAAGAGAAGCTTTGTATTCCATAGAGGGTTCGGGTCCCATCCAAACGATATCCTCAATATCTCTGTTATCGCCGAAAAGAATTTCCTCACCGCTTTCGGTATCGATAACTCCGGCCAAATTCTCAAAATCGAGTCCGAAGTAATAGAGAAAGTTACTATCCTGGCGGAATTTGTAAGTATTTGAGGGGTAGTTGATTGGAGAATCGACATTACCCGGTAAAAGGATAATACCTTTGTCAATCGATTTCTTCAATACATTTCTTCTGTTGATGTAAGTTTCCGTAGAGAACATATTTTCCTCACAAGGTTTTCTTAAAAATAGAAAGTATAATCGGCAAATATACTAAAATGTGGGGAGTTTAAAAAGAATTAAGGGGAGGAGCTATCAACTTAAGGGAATAGGAAAGAAGTACATTATACAATTGGGTTAAAGTAGCATGTTCCCCGAGCGGAGTCGAGGGGGAAATTCGGTAATTAACGAACTTTGACGGGAGCGGAGTTGGTATTAGGGACAACTCATCCCCCAACCCCCTTCTCTTGGGAAGAGAAGAGGGCTTTACAATTGAAAATCTCTAATCAAAAAGTATCTCTTTTTTTACGTTCTGTTCGGATAATTTCCGGGCGGAGATTCTTTTAATGTCGGAAACGTCACTCTATGGAAGATGGTGATAGTTTTAGAGACAACTCATTCCCCACGTATGATTTTGTGACGAATTCTTGGATTTTATTGCATTAGAGCAACTCACCCCCACCCTTGGTAGATTGGTGATTGAAACACATTTTTTGAGCTCGTTTACGAGCAACCCATAAACTTGGATTCAAATTGTTTTTGTCTTAGTGCATGTACTAGGGGGTGTACTTTTGTCTTGCCACAAAAGTACCAAAAAGTCAAGACTGTAAAAGAATCTCCTGAAATTCTCCTCACTTCGCTAAAAGAGATAAACTCGCGGAACAGAGTGCGTTCCGCTCAAACAGTATCTCTTTTTTAACGCTTCGTTCGTATAATTTCCGAGACGGAGATTCTTTTAATGTCGTAAGAGCCTTAAATATTGGTCAGTTTGATTTGGTTTGATGGGGCGATTCATGTCAGAATCTTTCTACATGGCTCTTCTCAGTGCCTATGCTGTCGTAGATCCGGTTGAAAATTCGGTAATTAATGAACTTAGATGGGAGCTGAGTTGAGAGGAAAATTTAAAGGGATTCTACTTAATGGTAATAGTTTGAGTGGTGTGGATAATAAAAAGGCCGGGAGAACCGGCCTTTGGGAAAATCTATTTTGATTTGGCGGAACAACCAGAACATGAGGAACCCTTATGTTTGTAGTCTGTTTCGTAAAATCCGGACCCTTTGAAAATAGGAGTACATCCGGCGCCGATTTGACGCTTAAGATCTCCACCACATTTTTCGCAAGTATCTTTAGGGGCGTCACTCATTTTTTGAAAATACTCAAAATGCCCTCCGCATTTAGCACAAACATAATCATAGGTTGGCATTACATACCTCTCATTAATTACAAATATCGTTATTATTCAGCCGGTAAAAATACCGAGAATAGCCGAAAAAACAAAACACATGGAAAAATATCCCTCATTATTGGGTAAAATCAAATAATCGGGAAAAATAAGAATTAAGAGAAACGCAAATAAAAGAAGAAGAAAATGGAAAAAGAATTTTGTAATTATAAGATAAATAAAGTATTTTGGCGCGATAAAAGTAAGAAAAGGGCATCAAATTGCGGAAAATGCTTAATTGACTTCCCTTTAACATTTCATTATATTTAGCATCTGTCTTTTATTTAGAAGAGTAATGTGAGATATTATGTCTGAGTCAATGCCAGTTATTTTTTCGGGTAGTGCTAATCCGTCGTTTACAGATAAGATTTGCAACTACCTGGGGTTACCGAAAGGTCAAGTTTTGTTGAAACGATTTAGTGATAATGAAATTTGGGTAAAATATAAGCAAAACGTAAGAGGGAGCGATGTTTACATCGTTCAGCCGACAATGCCTCCGGCGGAGAATTTGTTGGAACTATGTATAATGATTGATGCCGCCAAAAGAGCCTCGGCAAAGAAAGTTACCGCAGTAATACCATACTTCGGATACGCGCGACAGGATAGAAAAGATCAGCCACGTGTAGCGATCACAGCGAAAATGATCGCAAATATAATTACTACAGCTGGCGCAGACAGAGTAATCACGATGGATCTACATGCCGCGCAGCTTCAGGGCTTTTTTGATATACCATTTGATCATTTGTATGCTTCTCCGATTTTTACCTCTTTATTCGAAAATTACGCCGGAAATCTTTCGGTAGTATCACCTGACGTAGGGGGGATTAAAGTAGCGAGATCATACGCAAAGAGATTGAACGCTGATTTGGTTGTAATAGACAAAAGAAGACCGAAACAGAATTTAGCGGAAGTAATGAACATCATAGGTGATGTACAAGATAAAGATATCTTGATCGTAGACGATCTAATAGATACCGGTGGCACATTTGTAAACGCGATTGTAGCGTTGAAAGAGCGTGGTGCCAGAAAAGTTTTCGGCGCAGTTTCTCATCCGCTTCTTTCGGGACAAGCCGTAGAAAGAATTGAGAATAGCCCAATCGATAAGTTATATGTTACTGATTCAATTCCACTGTTGCATGAGTCATCGAAAATAGAGGTAAGATCAGCTTCAGAGTTATTTGCCGAAGCGATTATCCGATGTCACAGAAACGAATCTATCAGTACCTTATTCGACGTAGATAAAAGTTAGATTAAAGAAAATAATATATCGGAGACATGCAAATGGCTGCAAAAAGCTTAAATGCGAAAAAAAGAGAAATTACTACAAAAGGTGCATTGACTACTCTTAGAAAAGAAGGTTTTGTTCCAGGAGTTATCTATTCCAAGGATCATGAACCAGTATCATTGTCTATCGCAGACGTAGAATTGAGAAATTTTGTATTTTCATCAAAGACTCACATTATCGATCTTTCCATAGATGGTGGTGAAGCTATAAAATGTGTTGTAAAGGATGTACAGTTTGATCCTTTAACAGATAAAGTAAGTCACGTTGATTTAGTGGCTGTAAAAATGGATGCTCCAGTTCAGGTTCCTGTAATGGTTAGAACAGTTGGTAGTGCCGAAGGTGTTAAGAAAGGTGGTAGATTACAACAGTTTATGCATAAATTAGTTGTAGAATGTATGCCAGCCGATCTTCCTGAAATTTTGGAAATCAACGTTACCCAAATGGGACTTGGCGCAACAAAACACGTTAGAAATTTGTCATATGATAACCTCAAAATAGTTACTCCCGAAGACGTATTGGTTGTTGCTTGCGTTGCCGGTAGAGGTGTTACAGCAGATAAAGAAAAATAGTAATTGTGTTTTGAGAGTAGTCTTAACAGATATAGATAAAATGTGAAAGTTGTTTTAGGTATAGGAAATCGAGGAACAAAGTATCTGAATACCCGTCATAATATCGGGTTTATGATTCTGGATACAATGGCTCAAAAATATAAACTTGAGTATAATTCATCGAGCAATTATTACTATGCGGGAGGTACCATAGGTACTTCCCCTTTTGTTTTATTAAAACCCACCACTTATGTGAACCTGAGCGGTATTGCTGCCAGAGAGATTGTTGATGAACTTGGAATTGATGCGAGTGATCTGTTAGTGGTTGTTGATGACCTGAATTTGGATTCGGGGAGAATTAGAATCAGAAAAGCGGGCGGTGATGGTGGTCATAACGGTTTGCATTCTATAATATACCACCTTGAAACGGACAAATTTCCTCGTTTACGATTCGGAATAGGGAATAAGTTTAACGACGGAGAGATGGCCGACTATGTTTTAGGCAGATTTTCAGAAAAAGAGAAAGATTTTATTGCCCCAATGATGGATTTTTCTATAAATTTAATCGAAAACTTTATCACTGGTGGAGTTACTGATATGTTAAATCATTTCAGTAAGGAATCAAACACTATAAACAAAATCTTCCAAAAACCGGAGGGTAATTAGGAGCGCCTTATGGAGATAATCATCTACGCTATTCCTGTTATTGGCCTTATGGCCCTTTTATTCTCGTTGCACAAAAGTAGTTGGATTAATAAACAGAGTGTCGGTACCGATAAGATGGCGGAAATATCGGCAAACATTAAGGATGGTGCTATAGCTTTTTTAAGTACCGAGTATAAAGTCCTTTCGATCTTTGTTGTCGCGGTAGCCTTAATTTTAGCATTCGCTAATTACGGGAAAGAAGAATCGTCATGGTTAATTGCCGTTTCCTTTTTCGTTGGTGCTCTTTGTTCTGCTCTGGCGGGATACTTGGGAATGATTGCTGCTACCAAGTCAAATGTTCGTACAACTAATGCCGCAAGACAAGGTTTGGGCCCCGCGCTGAAAATAGCATTTTCCGGTGGCGCGATCATGGGTATGAATGTTGTTGGTTTAGCAGTACTTGGCTTAAGCATACTCTTTATTGTATATTCCAATCTTGGTTGGGATATTTACAAAGTAATAAATGTTCTTTCCGGTTTTTCATTAGGAGCTTCTTCAATAGCTCTCTTTGCCAGGGTAGGCGGTGGAATTTATACAAAGGCCGCTGATGTTGGGGCTGATTTGGCCGGAAAAGTATACGAGGGAATTCCCGAAGATGATCCTCGTAATCCCGCTACAATAGCGGATAATGTTGGTGATAATGTTGGTGACGTTGCCGGAATGGGAGCCGATCTTTTTGAGTCGTATATCGGCGCAATCGTAGGAACAATGGTTCTCGGAGCTGCTTTTACCGGTGTATTTGAGCCCGGTGGAAAACTAGCCGCTGTTCTGCTTCCTTTGGCTTTGGCCGGAGCCGGAATTCTTCTATCGATTCTGGGTACATTTTTCGTACGCGTCAAAGAAGGAGGAAATCCACAACGAGCGTTGAATATCGGAGAGTTCGGAGCTACCGGATTGATGATCATCGCAGCATATTTTATTATAAAGGCTCTATTACCCGAGACATGGGTGATGGATAATTTTACTTATTCTAGTAACGGAGTATTCTTCGCTACGCTTATAGGTTTGGCTGCCGGTACTATGATCGGGTTAGTAACCGAGTATTATACCGGAACAGATAATAACCCTGTTAAAAACATTGCCAGTCAGTCAATTACAGGAGCCGCGACAAATATCATCGCCGGAATGGGTGTAGGGATGATGTCAACCGGAATTCCGATATTGATTATAGCATTTGGGATTATCGGAGCGTTTTCTTTGGCAAATCTTTACGGAATTGCTATAGCAGCTTTGGGAATGCTTTCAACCACAGGTATTCAATTAGCCGTAGACGCCTACGGACCTATTTCCGACAATGCCGGCGGAATTGCTGAGATGGCTGAGTTACCGAAAGAGGTAAGAGAAAGAACTGATAAATTAGATGCCGTAGGAAATACAACAGCTGCCATAGGAAAAGGTTTTGCTATTGGCTCAGCTGCGTTGACTGCTTTGGCACTTTTCTCGGCATATATGCATCAGGCAAATATAAAAGTAATCGATTTGGCGAATCCGGTTATCATGGGTGGCTTGTTCATCGGAGCGATGTTGCCATTTGTTTTTAGCGCAATGGCAATGGGAGCCGTGGGAAGGGCAGCCAAAGAAATGATAATAGAGGTTGGTCGTCAATTCAGAGAAATTTCCGGACTTAGAGAAGGGACCGCAAAAGCGGAGTATTCCAAATGTGTTGAAATTTCAACAAGGGCTGCCATAAGGGAAATGGTACTTCCCGGTTTAATGGCGGTTTCGGTTCCGGTAATTATCGGATTTATAAGCAAGGAAATGTTAGCTGGCGCATTGGCCGGCGTTACAACCAGCGGTGTTTTAATGGCTATTTTTCAGTCAAATGCCGGTGGCGCATGGGATAATGCGAAGAAATTAATTGAGAGTGATATAGAAATCGACGGATATAGATACGGTAAAGGTTCCGAAGCTCATAAGGCTTCAGTAGTTGGAGATACCGTGGGAGATCCGTTGAAAGATACTTCGGGTCCATCAATAAATATTTTGATAAAGCTGATGTCAGTAGTATCTTTAGTTATTGCGCCGCTTATTAAATAATTATATATTTAAAAGCTGTTTTGTGAAACCCTGCTCCGGAGATAGAATATTTCCAGGGCCAAATTAATTAAATAAAAGACCATAGGGAGGTTATGATATGAAAACCAATCATTATGAGAGTGTTGTAATCCTCAACGCTGCGTTGGAAGATGAGCAAATTGGTGCTATCTTGAAACGCATTGAGGACACAATTACAACTAACGGTGGAGAAATTACCGACGTTGAGAAATGGGGAAGAAAGCGATTAGCTTATCCAATCCAGAAATCCAAAAGTGGATTCTATACTGTATTTCGTTTTACAGCACCACGCGATTTGATCGCTACACTGGAAAGAGCATACAGACTGGATGAAACAGTTATTCGATATTTGACTATCGTTTTGGATAAGGACGCTTTGGCCCACATCGATAAAGTTAAATCTGATAAAGCTAATCAGGCTGATGCTACAACCACAACAGAAGCTGATAGCCAAGATGAGGCGAAAGAACCAAAAAATAACGAAAACAATGAATAACTAATTCATTTTTAGTTAGTATGGAGGACTAGACATGGCTGAATTGAAAATGCCTGAATTAAACAGTGTAATCGTCGCAGGTAATTTAACAAAGGATCCGGTTTTTAGAGAAACATCAAATGGTACCCCTGTTGTTAATTTTCACATTGCTGCTAACAGGAGATACAAAGATAGCTCCAATCAGTGGCAAGAAGATGTATGTTACGTTGGAGTCGTAGCATGGAATAAGCTTGCTGATAGCTGTAAGGACAGGTTGCTTAAGGGAAGTGCTGTTTTGATCGATGGTGAATTACAGAGCAGAACTTTTAAAACTGATGATGGTAGAAACAGAACTATCGTTGAAATTAAAGCAAAAAGAATACAATTTCTCAACAAAATCGGTAAATCAAGTGGAGATGATTTGGATATTGCTGATGAGAATGAGGATAATGAAGAAGCTTTGAGTTACGAAGAAAATTCATTTGATAAGTTCTTGACTGATGAAGAATCGAGCTTGATAAACGATTAATAAGAATCGAGGAAAAGATGAAAGGTAGAAAAGTTAGAAGAGTCATAGAAGACTTTATAGACTATAAAGACGCTAAAAAACTTCAGAAATTTGTTACTGATCAGGGGAAAATTATCCCTAGAAGAATTACTGGTCTTAGCGCAAAGCAACACAGAGAGTTAGTTAGAGCAATCAAAAGAGCAAGGCAAATAGCAATAATGCCTTACATTTCTGAAGCGGTTAAATAAGGAGTGTAACGATGAAAGTAATATTGAGAAAAAACTTTGAACAGTTAGGTAAGATTGGTGATCTAGTGGAAGTGAAAAACGGTTTTGCCAATAACTTCTTAATCCCAAGACAAATTGCGTATCCCGCTATGGAAGGGAATATCAGAGCTCTTGAAGAAGAAAAAAAACTTCTTGCTAAAAAAGAAGCTAGAGAGCTTGAAGTCGCTCAGAACCTTAGCTCGGAATTGGAAAAAGTTTCTGTTTCAATTCCTGTGAAAGTCGGCGAAGAAGATAAACTTTTCGGCGCAGTCACTACTCAGATGATTGCCGATGCTATCAAAGAGAAAGGTTTCGAAATCGACAAGAGAAAAATCGAAATCGAAGAGCCAATAAAATCTCTGGGTATTTACAGTGTTAAAGTTAAGCTTCATCCTGAAGTTTCTTGCGCGGTAAAAACCTGGATTGTTAGAGAATAGTTACTTCTTATAATATAGCCGGCTTTTGCCGGCTTTTTTATTTTTAAATTTTCGCTCCTACTCTGTATTTATGGCGGGTTCATGCACTTCTTAGTCGTTATCGCAATTGACTTTTTAGAACCGTCTGGATATATTGTACGACTGAATTTAAATAAACCAATCATCAATCACTAATATTCAAGAAGTATATGAAAGAGTTTAGATTTAGAATTGCTGTAATAGTCGGTGTACTCGCCTTGAGTATTTTCTTACTATGGCCTACTTATGCTGATTACGTAACAAACCAAGAGATTGCAGAAGAAATTTCGGTAGTCAGAGATAGTATTAAAAACGCAAACCCTCAAATTAGTGATTCCGAACTTGAAAAAGTTCTCGAATTAAAGGAAGAAACAATTAGAGTTTCAGATCCTTCAATTCGCGAGAATAGAGAAAAACGTGTTAAGCTCGGTCTCGATCTTCAAGGTGGTATGTACCTCGTAATGGAAGTTAATACCGCAAAATTGATCGAAAAAATCGCTAAAAATCCTGATGATGATTTCAAAGCTATCTTGAAGGAAGCTGAGAAAGAATCCAAATTAACTGATGAAAATCTTGTTACTCTTTTAGCTGAAAAAATATCCGCTAAAGGAAAAAGACTTAGCAGATATTTCGGAACCATCAGGGACGAAGATAGCGAGATTATTTCCAAGCTCGAAAAACAGGAAGCAGACGCTGTTACCAGAGCGATCGAGATTATCAGTAATAGAGTTAACCAATACGGTGTTTCCGAGCCTTCTATTCAACAACAAGGTTCAAGAAGAATCATCGTTGAGCTTCCGGGCATAGCTAAAGAGGAAGAAGCCAAGAGACTCCTTCAGGGGACTGCTTTGTTAGAGTTCAAATTTGTTAAAGAATCTGATTTTACCGTGCCAATTCTTACAAGAATTGACGAAGTAGTTGCTACTGTTCTTAACGGTCCGAAAGCCGAAGAAGAAAAAACAGACTCTTTGCAAGAGGAAATGACAGCTGAAAAGTTTGCTAAGGATCATCCGTTTTTCGCAATTGCCCAGGTAAATCCACAATCTCCATTTGCTGACGCTTTTGTTAAGGAAACTGACAAAGCTAAGGTAATGAGCTATTTGAATATGCCTGAAGTTAAAAATGTTGTTCCGGATAATGTTGAGTTTGTTTTCAGTGCGAAGCCTGAAGCTATTCAGGATGGAATTAACTTCTTCAAGTTATATCTTGTAAACAAAGTACCGGAATTAACCGGTGAAGTAATTGTTGACGCTTCCGCAAATATTGATCCATCGACAACCGAACCGGTTGTATATATGTCCATGAACCGAGAAGGTTCTAAGGAATGGGCAAGAATTACAGGAGCTAATATTAAGAAACGTTGTGCTATTATTTTGGATAACGCTATCTATTCCGCTCCAACAATTCAGAATAAAATTCCTGGGGGTAGATCAAGTATTACAGGTATGGCTGATATGGCCGAAGCCAAATTGCTTTCTATCGTTCTTAAGGCCGGTGCGCTTCCAGCCCCAGTCGATATTATCGAAGAAAGAACTGTCGGACCATCTTTGGGTCAAGACTCAATCAATCAGGGATTCAATTCAACCATTATTGGTTTCTTAGTTGTTGCTCTCTTTATGATTGTTTACTACAAAAAGGTTGGTACCGTAGCTGACTTAGGTTTGTTCTTTACTTTGATATTCTTGATGGGTATTTTAGCCGGGTTCCAGGCTACTTTGACTTTACCTGGTATCGCGGGTATCTTGCTTACCATCGGTATGGCCGTTGACGCTAACGTTCTTATATATGAGAGAATCAGGGAAGAATTATCAACCGGTAAGACTGTTAAAGCCGCCATTCAGAGTGGTTTTGCGCAATCTTATTCGGCTATCCTTGACTCAAACATCACTACTTTCTTTACCGGTATTATTCTTTACCAATTCGGTAGTGGTCCTGTTCAAGGTTTTGCTCTTACTCTCATGATAGGTATTATTTGCAGTTTGTTTGCTGCATTGGTACTTACAAAACTCGTACTAGAGATGATGTCGGCTAACGGTAATAAAATTAACATTGGATAATAACTGATTCGTAAGGAGATAGTTAATAAATGCATTTATTCGAGAATCTTAATATTGACTTTCTTGGGAAAAGGAAAATTGCTTATGTAATTTCCGGTACCTTGTTATTGTTAGGTCTTATTAGCTTAGCGCTTAGAGGACTTGAGTTAGGTATTGATTTCAAAGGTGGTACAGAGATCGCCCTTGAATTTGAAAAACCTATTGATATTTCAGAGATTAGAGATCAGGTTAACGCCATTGGTCTTGGTAATGTGGAAGTTAAAACTTTCGGTGCTGAAACAGGTGTTCTTTTGAGAACAGAACTTCAGGAAATTCCAGCTGAGATTTTCCCGAAAGTTAAAGACGCAATTGAAAAAGAAATTGATAAAGGCTCTGCTGGTGTTGCGAAAACGGTAGTAGAAACAACCCCTAAAGCTATAACTTATCAATTTGCAGATGCAAATATTGCATCTGCAGTGGCAGATAAATTATTTAAGAACGGATTCCAAACAACTGTTACAAACGAGAGCCAAGTAATTGTTCGTGTTGGTATCGCTGACTGGTTAGAAGAAGTTTTCAGAGCCAATATGCCTGATAACAAATTCTCTTTGCAGAAAGAAGACCAGGTAGGACCGAAAATCGGTGACGAACTTAAGCAAGATTCTATCTTAGCTGTATTGCTTGCTTTGGTTGTAATCTTATTGTACTTGGGACTGCGTTTTAAATTCGTATTCGCTATGGGTGCTGTTGTGGCATTATTCCATGACGTTATGATTACACTTGGATTGTTCTCAATGCTTTATGGTGTTATTCCGGGATTGAACCTTGAAATCACAGTAAGCGTTGTTGCGGCTTTCCTTACTCTTGTCGGTTACTCAATAAACGATACTGTGGTTGTGTTTGATAGGGTTAGAGAGAATATCAAAATTCACAAAACCGCTGAATTGGCTGATAACATCAACAATGCGATCAACAAAACTATGAGAAGAACAATTGTAACTTCTCTTACTACTCTGTTTGTTGTTATCTCATTGTTACTTTTCGGTGGTGATGTATTGAGAGGATTCGCTTTCACAATGTTCTTCGGTATCGTTATCGGTACTTATTCTTCGATCTTTGTTGCAAGCGCCGTAGTTTACGAATACTCCAAGAAGTCAACAAAGAAGATACAATTCAACTAAGAATTATAGATTTTCTTAAAGAAGCCGGTTCTGATGAGCCGGCTTTTTTTATGTCTAAAAATAGGTAGCGTGAATCAAGCGAAATTAGATTGAAAGCGCGAATAGATACTGAGCAAGAAAATATGTCCCTAATATTATTATCTCGGAAGCTAAAAATTCTTTTTTGAATTTGTTGTATGCCAAAGCCGAATCGGAAATAATAAACAGCAGAGCTCCGAATAAAGCGAAGGAAGCTGATGAAGACTCAATAGCCAAATACCTATTAATCGCTGTGAACCCCATTATCGAAATGATTGAAATATAAGCAATCACCGGGATTCTCAACTTTCCCAAACCATCCTCAAGAAGTCTATAAAAGAATAATCCGTATAAACTCAAAGGAATAACCAAGAGAATAGACCATTCGTCGATTCCGATTGTGAAAGCTAATGAGAAAATCAGATGACCAATGAGAAAAGATACCAACCCGTGCTTGAATGCTTTTTCCGGAAACATCAAACAGAGATCCCCAATAAAAGAAAAGAGAAAAGCTATAATTATGAAATTACCGTATTGGGTGCTGTAATCAGTGAAGAATAGGGCATATAAAATAATAAGCCCCATCGAAAGGGGCTTAAATATATAATATAATTTCTTAGTTGTGTACTTTCCGGAAATTGTGAGTATAGAACTGATTGCAATCAGTAATGATAGTGCTATATGCATGTAACTCCCGTTTATTGAATAAATTCAACATCCATATGGTAATCCCACTTGTCAAAATACAAATTACCTCCGCGCCATTCAACTTCTCCTCTTTGAAAATCGACAGTTTCGCTTCTCGGGAATATCTTTGCAGGATAAAACGGACGAGAGAAATCGTCATTTACTATAAAATGATAAGCGTCGTTTCCGCCGAAGAAAAACCAGTGAACATCTTCGTCATCGGATTCGGTTAAACCGAATGATTGATCAACCGGAACCCAGCCGTACCCTTCCAAATAGATTTCTCCCCAATCGTGCAAATTTGTTATTGTCGGGTAAAGCATCCATCCGCTTTGCCATTTGGCCGGAATGCCGTTGTATCTGCAAAGTGTTGTAAATGTCAAAGTCTGAATACCACAATCTCCGTGTCCTGTTGACAAACAGTAATCGGAGATGTTTTCAATTGTAGAATATTCCCTCGCGCCGGCCCAAGGAATATTATCATTTATCCATTTGTAAATCTTTTTAGCTTTCAAGTACGGATTGGTTTCGTCCCCGACAATCTTAGCCGAAAGTTCTTTTACTCTATCAGTAAAGATTATATGAGGAGCTCTTTCCGATGTATACTCTTGATAAAGCCCGGAAGATTTGTCGTAAGGTTTTACTGAAGCTACATCGATCTTTCTGTAATCGTTAAAGGAAGTTAATGTTGCTTCGAAATTGAACTTAGTCGGTTCTCCTGCTTTTGCAACCTTTTCCATATATATAGAACTGTGAGGAATATCCTTCGGAGCGATAATGTAGTTATCGCAATTAGCGCTAACTAATTTCACATCTTGCTGACGTTCTCGGGAGCGATTCGGAAATGGCATCCAACATCTCACTATTTCACCGGTTGGAACAGCGTCAGCATCTACGGTTAAGGTATAGTTAATTTGCATCGTAACAGGCTTCACAAGGCTCTCGGATGTGTTCCTATATTCTTCTACTACCTTAGGGAGAAACTCCTCTAAAAAGGGAGTCGGGCGATCTTTCTTGTCTCCATCAATCTCAATCTTCTTAGCTTTAGCTTCTTTGCTAATTCTGAAAAGATTTCCGTGAGCTCGGTTGAAATATCGTTTCTCACCATCAATTATTTTGTATTCCAAAGATTGATCCTCTTCCCAATTTTTCAGATCATCCGCGGTAAGCTCGGGGTAATATTTGTGAGCATACTTAAGAATGTCATCAGAGGTTTTCTTAAAATCCATTCTGATGCGTCTCATCCTCTCTTTCGCGAAATTCAAATCATATAATTCTGTTTCGGATAATTTTTCGGAACAAATTATCGAATTAATCATCTCGGTTGCTTTTGCGTAATTACCTTTTTCGATTTCCCGATTAACATCAGGGTAGTTGGTTTGTGCCATAAGTGATACTGAAACTAGTGATAAAATTAATAAGAGCTTTTTCATTCCGTCTCCGAATATGTAGTGAAAAGAATGGAATCAACAATCTTTATTCCTGTTGTCGAACGGGATTAAAATTATTTCCGTAAAAATATAATTTAGATTTATATAATGCTAAAAAGATCAGCACAAATCGGTTTCTTTTCGTGAGAATTTATGTAAATTAAACCGGAAAAATAAGTAACCAACCATTTTCTAACAAAAAGGTAGTTCTATGTTGGGAATTAAGAAAAAAGCTTATGTAAACGGAAAGATATATACTGTCGATCCGAATCGGCCTTGGGCGGAAGCGATAATTACAGTGGGTGATAAAATAGCCTTCGTTGGTAACAATAATGAAATAGCCAAATATATTGATGACGAAACCGAGATTATCGAACTTAAAGGAGATTTTGTCCTCCCGGGATTTATCGATTCTCATACTCATCTCTTTTTGGGGGGAATTACCCTTTTGGGGGTTGATTTGAGCAAAGCAGAATCATCCGAAGAGTTTGTTGAGGAACTTAAAAAGCACATCGAAACTAAACCGGGGAAATGGGTAATCGGTGGAAATTGGAATCACCAAAACTGGAAAGAAATTATACTCCCTCAAAAAGAATGGGTAGATTCCTTTTCCAAAGATACACCTATCTTTGTACACCGTATGGATTATCATATGGCTTTCGTAAATTCGGCAGTTCTTAAGATAGCTGGAATCACAAAAGATACACCGGATCCGACCGGAGGAATAATCGAGAGAGACAAGTTAACGGGGGAACCGACCGGAATACTAAAGGATAAGGCGGTTGAGCTTGTGTGGAAAATTATTCCGGAACCTGCAGGGGAGGAACTCGAAGCTATTCTCCGCGCGGCTTTCAATGAGGCCAAGCGACTTGGAGTTACTTCGGTTCACGATGTTTGCTACAATAATCATTTCAAAGGTTTGCAAAAGTTTCGACGTGAAGAAGGGCTGACATGCCGAGTAAACGCCCGTCTTCCTTTGGAATATATTCCCTCTCTTAATGAAGCGGAAATAGAACACGGCCTCGGAGACGATATTCTAAGACTTGGCTCTCTGAAGGCATTTGCCGACGGAGCTTTGGGGAGCGGAACAGCACTCTTCTTTCAGCCTTACACGGATGACCCTTCTTCGGTAGGTATCGGCTCCGAAATGTTCGAATCGGGAAAACTACATGAATTGGCAAAGCTTGCGGATAAGAGCAAATGGCCTCTGTCAATTCACGCTATCGGAGATAAAGCAATTTCGGAAATAATAGATCTGGCCAATGAGTTATCAACATCTTATCCACAGTGGGATAGACGATTCCGTCTCGAACACGCCCAGCATATCGCTCCAAAAGATATTCCGAGACTTAAGGAAGAAAGTATTATCGTTTCCGGACAACCCTGCCATCATTCATCCGACGGAAACTGGGCCTTGAAAAAGATTGGGTCGGAAAGGTTGAGATGGACTTATGCTTTCAAGTCCTTCTTAGACAGTGGCGCGAAGCTATGTTTCGGGAGCGATTGGCCGGTTGTTACACTCGATCCTATTCAAGGGATTCACTCTGCGGTAACAAGAGAAACTTTCGACGGAAAATTCCCCGACGGACTTGTACCGGAGGAAAAGATCTCGGTGAAGGAAGCAATAGAATGCTATACGATTAACGGAGCATACGCCGAATATGCCGAAAATAAAAAGGGAAGTATAAGTGTGGGAAAGTTGGCGGATTTTGTTATATTAAGCGCCAATCTTTTCGAGATACCCGAGAGGGAAATAAAGAACCAGTTTGTTAAGAGAACTGTCTTTAACGGGGATACAATTTACATCATATAAACTAAGGATTATTTTATGCGGATAAGAAATCCACGAAATCTAATTGCGCTTTTCTTTTTGTTGTTTACCGCTTCCATATCTTTTGCTCAAAAAGGATATATCAACGACGTAATCGAAAGTTCCTATTCAAACGGAGATATTTCTTACGAAGAAGCTCTGTTGCAAAAATTCTATGCCGGATTCGACAAAGAAAAATTGAATGTGACATTTAAAGTGGCAAATCAAATGCCCGGTAAATGCGCTACTACACTTGTGAAAGAATATGTTGAAAATAAATCAAGGTTATCCGATAACGCGGTTCAAATAATAGAATCCTATATCGGGGAGACAAGCAGAAACAAAGTAAACTCATCAACTTATATTTCTCCATACGGAAAATTTGAGCTTACCTATTCGATCTCCGGATCTGACGCGGTTTCAGCTACAGACGCTGACGGAAACGGTACCCCTGATTACGTAGAAAAGATCGCTTCATATTTCGATTACTCATGGAAGTTTCTTATCGATACTTTGGGATACGAAGCTCCTCCTATCGGGAACGGATATTATCAAATAAGTTTTGAGGATATGGAGTATTACGGATATACTACCCCTACTAGCGCTAGGGGAATGACCTATATTGTAATGCACAATAATTATATCGGTTTCGGTAATAATGACGATCCCGAAGATCCGGTGCTTGGCGCAGCTAAAGTAACCGCTATTCATGAATTCAAGCACGCTTTGCAGTATACTAATTCCGATTGGAAAGAACCGGGCTGGATAATGGAAGTGGACGCTACATGGACTGAAGATATCGGGTACGATTATGTTAATGATTATTACAATTATCTAAGAGGATCTCAAATTACGGATCCCAGCGGTTCTTTTGAAAAAGGGGACGGATATGAGGATTGTATCTGGATGCACTATCTTTCACAAAAGCATGGTGTTCAAATAAACAGAGAAATTTGGGAAAGATCAAAGGCTAATAACGAAAGCATCTATCAGGTTTTCGACAATGTACTCAAAACCTACAACTCTACATACGAAGACGCGTTGATGGAATATTTTACTTGGAATCTTTTTTGCGGTAATATGGCTGATGAAAAAGTTCCTTCGTATGAAGAAGCAAAAGATTATCCTTCTCCGGGATTATGTGGAAGTTTTTCACTGAACGGTGAAATTCCGAATGATGGTTGTGGTATGGATGAGATGGGAGCCAATTTCATCGGAATTAAATCGGAGTATGACGCGAAATTTTTCAAACTGCAAATAACTCCGGGAAATGCAATGTTGGGAACCACTATTGTTGTTTTTCCTACTGACGGAGCCCCATATAAAGTTACTAATAAGTTCGAAGAAACTTTGGAGTTTGTTTCCGATGAATTTCTTTCCGGAATTGAAAAGATTTATCTGGTACCGGTTGCCCTCACTGTTTCGGGAAGCAAAGCTGCTTATTCTTATGTCGCTTCTCCTTACAGCACGGTTCAATTGACTCATACTCCTTTGAAGGATACGGAAGATAATTCTAGAGTTAAGATCGATATCAATGTTATCAACGAAAGTAATTTGGCGGTATTCGATTCTCTTTTCCTTTATTACAGAATTAATTCGGGTGACTTATCAAAAGTTTCTCTAACCGATAAAGGGAACAACCTTTTCGAATATGAATTAACCGGTGTGGAAATGGAGTCGAAAATCGATTACTATTTCTCAATCGAAGATTCATTAAAAAATAAATACTATTTACCTTTAAGCGCCCCTAGCGAGGCATATTCATTCTTCGTAGGAGCCGATAAAACTCCTCCGGCTGTTGAATTTGCCGATCAGTTCAACTCTAAAAGTATTTACAACTTTCCATTGGAATTAAGCGGAAAGATTAGTGATAATATCGGAATTAGTGAAGCCTACATTGAGTACAATCTGAATGAGGGTACATCGAAGAAAATTGATATCACTTTGAATGAGAACGGAATGGCAAACGCTCTTTTGAATATCGATACTACCGGGTTGGAAATTCCCGCAAAATTATCATACAAGGTTGTGGTTAAAGACAATTCGACTTTGAAAAACAGAACAACCGTTCCGCAAGAAGGTTACTATGAAATAAATTTGGCGAAAGCAAAGTACTACTCATCT
Organism: uncultured Ignavibacteriales bacterium; assembly: GCA_942492055.1. Taxonomy (GTDB): domain Bacteria; phylum Bacteroidota; class Ignavibacteria; order Ignavibacteriales; family Melioribacteraceae; genus CALODP01. The sequence goes on from CALODP010000025.1 coordinate 215,794, forward strand.
CTTCCTAATTTGCATATTCCTGATAATAATTTCCCCTCTAAGAGAGACACGATTATCATAGAGGAAGATATTACAATTAGTGATATTGATGTTGTATTCAAAGCGAAACATGCCAGATTCAGCGATATGAATGTACAGATCAGACCTCCTGTCGGACTCAAAAAAGAACTCTTCAATCGTCCCGGATTAGAAACAATTTACTCGAAAGCCGGTAACCCAAATTTGATATTCGATGACGAAGCTCTTACTGAAATGGGAGAAGGATATTATTTGGCCAATAAAGATTCCGCAAAAGGATACTTCCTTCCTACGGATCTTGATCTGGCTTCCCTGGAAGGACAATCCGCAAAGGGGACATGGATCATCTATCTATATGACAAAGAAAAAGGGTATGAAGGGGATTTGACCGAATGGGGGCTCATCATCCAAGGTGAACTTGTAAGTGACGTTAACGAACCTGAATTGACACCAACTGTTTACGCGTTAGAGCAAAATTATCCTAACCCGTTTAACCCGACAACGGTAATAAGCTACCAATTGCCGAAATCAGGTAATGTTAGCCTTAAAGTCTACGATGTATTGGGAAAAGAAGTAGCTACCCTGGTAAACGAAGTTAAACAGAGCGGAAGCTACCATATAAACTTCGATGCCTCTAACCTTGCCAGTGGCGTTTATATCTACACAATCCGCGCGAACGATTATGTCTCATCAAAGAAAATGTTGTTAATCAAATAAGCATACAAAAAGAGGGACGTAAGTCCCTCTTACCATATCAATCCTCAAAATAATTCAGCTCCGGAGGAGCGCAATGCCTGTAGCGCCGGCGGCGCGTCATGTCTGTTATTTGTTTAAGGGTGGTCACTGTGGATCCTGTTGAAATTCGGTACTACAACGAACTCTGACGAAAGCTTGCTGAAAGCCAGGCTCCTGACTGGTTGCTAATCATGCAAGCCCCTCATGAGTGATTAAGCTCTGTTTTCTTTCCCTTTGAACGACTGTCACCTCTCTTTGCATGACTGTCACTTCGCATTGATCGGGTGTCGTCTTCCATTGAACGAATGTCAAATCGTTTTGCACGACTGCCACTTCGCTTTGATCGAGCGTAACTTCCCATTGAATGAATGTAACTTCTCTTCGAACGACTGTCACCTCTCTTTGCATGACTGTCACTTCGCTTTGATCGAGTGTAACTTCGCATTGAATGGATGTAACTTCTTTTTGCACGACTGTCACCTCTCTTTGCATGACTGTCACTTCGCTTTGATCGGGTGTCGTCTTCCATTGAACGAATGTCAAATCGTTTTGCACGACTGCCACATCGCTTTGATCGAGTGCAACTTCGCATTGAACGGATGTAACTTCTCTTCGAACGGCTGTCACCTCTCATTGCACGACTGTCACTTCGCTTTGATCGAGCGTAACTTCCCATTGAATGAATGTAACTTCTCTTCGAACGACTGTCACCTCTCTTTGCATGACTGTCACTTCGCTTTGATCGAATGTAACTTCCCATTGAACGAATGTAACTTCCCTTCGAACGACTGTCACCTCTCTTTGCACGACTGCCACATCGCTTTGATCGAGTGTAACTTTGCATTGAACGAATGTAACTTCCCTTTGAACGACTGTCATATCTCATTGCATGAGTGTCCATGACCAATTTTCTGCCAACCAACTAGGCTGATTTTCGTCCATTCTCTTTTCCCTCCGCGCGGTTGCTGTCTCGGAGCTGGCCTTTGCCGGGAACTTGTTGAAAACCAGGCTACTGACTGGTCGGAAGGGAGCCAAATTATATCCTCCATTCGCTCTTGTTCTTCTCTGTGTGCTCAGTGTCCTCCGTGGTTAATCTTTATTTAGAACTATCCTCTCACAATAATAATCTCTTTCGGATTTTCGGGGAAGCATTCATGGGAATTACACTATAATTATTTTCACTTGGGGGAAGAATATGTTCCCAATCGATTGCGAATATTAGAGAAATCAACTAATTTTAATCAACCAATTCAGAAATTTTAACACCGGAGAGAGAAATGGCAAATTTCGTTATTAAACCTGCCGTTAGAACAGAAAACATAAGGTACGCTGTAAGAGACATTATAGGTTTGGCAAATGAAGTAGCAAAAACCGGTAAAGAGATGTTGTATTTGAACATCGGCGACCCGAACATATATGATTTCGAGCCACCGCGCCATATGGTTGAAGCTACATACAAAGCAATGTTGGAGAACAAAAACGGATATTCTCCTTCTTCAGGTATTAAACCTGCGGTTGAAGCAATAGCTAACGAAGCCGAAAAGAAGGGAATAACAAATATTCAGGATATATTCGTTACAACCGGAGCAAGTGAAGCAATTGAGCTGGCACTTACCGCTTTGGTAAACGAAGGGGAGAACGTTCTTACTCCTACCCCGGGATATCCTCTTTATACAGCCGTAGCCAGCAAGTTGCAGTCTATGGAAAATCCTTACTACCTTGATGAGGAAAAAGGATGGATTCCTGATGTGGAAGATATAAAAAGCAAGATAAACGATAAGACAAAAGCGATTATCATTATCAATCCTAATAACCCTACCGGCTCGAACGGAAGCAAAGAAGCTTTGAAAGAGTTGGTCGATTTGGCTGCCGAGAAAAACTTGGTAATCTTTGCCGACGAAATTTACGATAAGCTCCTCTTCGACGGTGAAAAACATGTTTCTTTGGCTTCTTTGAATCCCGAAGCACCTGTTATTACTTTCGGCGGATTGTCGAAAAACTACATGGTTCCCGGTTTCAGAATCGGCTGGGGCGTTGTTAGTGGTAACAAAGAAGTATTGAAAGATTACATCGAAGGTATCAACAAAATGTTGCGCGCCAGATTGTCGGCAAATCATCCTGAACAATACGGATTGGTTGCGGCTTTAACAGGGGAGCAGACACATTTGGATATCGCTATGGAGAAATTAACCCGTCGTCGCGATATGACTGTTGAAATGTTAAACGCAATTCCGGGAATTTCCTGTGTTAAACCACAGGGGGCTTTCTACGCTTATCCTAAGATTGAGCTTACGAAAACAACCGATTCTCAGTTTGTAACCGAATTGATAAAAGAAACCGGCGTTGTTGTTGTTCCGGGATCAGGGTTCGGACAAAAACCTGGTACTAGCCATTTCAGAGTTGTATTCCTTCCGCAAGATGAAGTTCTCGAAAAAGCATACAAGAACCTTGCAGAGTTTACGGCTAAATATTTCGATAAATACGAAAAATAGAAACGTAGAAAATATACTCATTCGGAAAGACAGTCCTTGGCGGCTGTCTTTTCTTTTATATAACCTATTTTTGAAAAGTTTGCGTTGTAACCAGCTAATCGATATATTTGCCGGTTCATCAATTTGAGAATGAATATGAATAATAGTCTTAAGAACATAGAAATAAGTAAGCTGAAAAACGGAATAACCGTTGTATCGGAAATAATTCCTTATGTAGAGTCTTTTTCCCTCGGGTTTTGGTTTAACGCCGGCTCGATGAATGAAACTCCCGCGAATAATGGGATTAGCCATTTCATAGAGCATATGCTCTTCAAGGGAACAAAGAAGAGAACCGCCGGGCAAATATCGGAAGATATCGAATCGTTGGGGGGCTATCTGAACGCTTTTACCTCCAAGGAGCATACATGCTACTACGGAAGGGGATTGAAGCAACATATCGAGGAGACTTTCGAAGTCTTGGCCGATATGGTTCAGAACTCCGTATTCGATCCGAAAGAGATAGAGAAAGAGGCGGGTGTTGTAATTGATGAGCTCTACGACATCGAAGACAGTCCGGAAGAGCTTATTTTCGATAAGTTCGAGACTAATATATTTGCCGGAACTCCTTTGCATTATCCCATTATCGGTACCGAGGATAACATAAGCGGATTCACCCAAGATGATTTGTTCGATTACGTTAATGCTCATTATGTTTTCGATAATCTCTTTATCGTTGCTTCGGGAGCAGTAGATCATAACGAACTTGTAAAATATACCGAAAGGTATTTCACTAAAGATCTTGGTATGAAAAAGAAGAAAGAGTCCGAGATGAAGATTCTTACTCCCAAGGATATGCATTTCTACAAGAATATACAGCAGATGCACGTTATCTTGGGGCGACCTTGCGTTGGGTATAATGATAAAGCAAGGACGGAAATAAATCTTCTCGCCGGTATTTTAGGAGAAGGGAGCAGTTCCCGTCTGTTTCAATCTCTCAGGGAAAACAACGGAATTACATATCAGGTTAATTCTTTCCTCAATTCCTTTTACGATATCTCCACGGTTGGTATCTATTTCTCCACCGGAGAGAAATGGTTCGACAAAGCTATTAAGCTAGCCAACGAAGAACTTGAGAACATGCGGAACAACAAAGTAAGCGAGAGGGAACTTTTAAAGACAAAAGAATATACAAAGGGACAGATACTTTTGGGGCTGGAGAGCACATCCAACCGAATGATGCGAATCGCTCAATCGATGATTTACTTCGATCGCGTAATTCCGGTGGAAGAGACAATCGCGGATATCGAAAAGGTAACCGTTGAGAGAATTGCCGAGCTTGCCGGTGAATTATTCGACCCGAAAGGTTTTACTAAAATTGTAATAAGTTCTCAAGGAAAAGACTAATATCCTAAAGTGCAATCGAATTATTGACTAAGAAAGAGTAAATAAAAAAGTCGGGATAGTTTTAAGTTTATCTGGCTTTTTGCTTTTTCTTTATTTATCTTGAAATCGGTGTGCATCTGAGGGGTAAAATTTTTACTAATGCGGTATTTTACTATTATATTCTTTTTTGTGCTGAGTTTACAGTATGCGCAAATCAATCAGTATAATTGGAGGGTAGAATCCTCTTCACTCACGCCGATTAACACCCCTTTCGAAGTATCTTCCATTTCCAACCTGAATTTCGAGACCAACGATCAGATAAATTATTATCTCCTTTGCGATAATACGATAGATCTTTCCGCTGTCCGATGTGTTTGCGCCAATCATGAAAAAGAACTTTCTTTCAAAGAGAGTCGCTTCCTAAATTATATAGGGAAAGCATATCTGGTTGAGTTGAAGAAGAAAGATTTTACCGATCAGAATATCATAATGCAAATGTTGTTTACTCTTAAGAGTAGAAGCGAAACTACGGCTGAGATCGGTTTCGGGATTGAGGAGATAAAAGACGGCGAAGTTGTAAAGAGGTTATCCACATTCGATTACGATTTCGGAGAAGGGAATATTCCTATAACGGAAGTAACTACCTATCACTCTGCCGAAGGAGTAGGAAAAGCATTACGTATAGGGAATGATGGATTCCTGAAGATATCTGTTAAAGATAAGGCTGTTTACGGAGATTTTCTTTTGGAGTTTTGGCAACAAACAAATGAGGTTGCCTCCGAAGATATTTTTATTGTTAATAGTTCCTCTCGCGATACACTTCTGAAGATTGTTACAGATAAGTTTCAATATTTCCATTGTGAAGATTGTCTCGATAATCCTTTCGTAATAAGAAAGTTTTGCGGAAACAATTCTTGGAATCATTTTGCCATTTATCGTGAAAAAGGGAGTGGCGATATTTCCGTATTCCTGAATAGGGAATTGCTTTGTAAAGGGAATTTCAATATTCCCGGGGCTGAGATTGAGGTCTTGGTAAATCACGCAACGATGAATATTGATCGGTTTAAGTTGTGGAGCATGGCAGGAAACCCAGCTAAAATTTTGAAGAATAATAACTATTCCTCTTTCAAGGCCGATAGCGCTTATCAGGTAGTTAGTCTCGATTTCAACGATGGGAATAATCCCAACGAAACCGAATTCCCTGAGGGAATTACTATTGAAACGAAATCGATCGAATTTGTTCCTTCGAGCTTTCCATTGTTTACTCGCAGAACCGAGCTAACAGTTCTCGCTTTTCAGAATTTCTATTCTTTAGAATGGATTAATCCGGAACCTGAAGGATTGGAATTTTTCGAATTGGAACGATCTTACACCGGAACAGAGTTTAGTGTAATATATTCGGTAGCGGCTGAGGATGATCCCGAGAAAGTATATTATTATTCCGATCCGATAAATTCGGAAAACGAGGTGATTTATTATCGGGTCAAGCAGGTTGATGAGAATGGGGAAGAGCTATATTCCTCAACAATAAAAATAGGGCAGGGCATACAAGAGTATTTTGATCTTGTCCAAAATTATCCGAATCCGTTTAATCCGAATACGACAATCTCCGTAGAGATTATTAGAAGCGCCGATTATCAAATAATGGTGTATGATATCGTCGGAAATAAAGTAAAGGAAATTCACGAAGGGAGACTCGAAAGAGGATTGCATAAATTCGAGTTTGACGGCGCGAACCTTACTTCCGGAATTTATTTCTTAGAGGTTAAATCTCCTTTCCAATCCAGAGTTATCAAGATGATATTAGCTAAGTAAACTAATTACTTAATAAAAGCTAATGTGTCATGTTTTCAAAAATTCTTTCTAGTGCTACATATGGCATCGATGCCATTATTGTTGAAGTGGAAACACACTGCGACAAATTTCTTCCCGGATTTCTAATTGTCGGTTTGCCGGATAACGCCGTAAAGGAGAGTCGGGAAAGAGTAACAGCCGCCATAAAGAATAGCGGTTACGAATTTCCTCTCAAAAAGATTACCGTAAATCTCGCTCCCGCTGATATCAAAAAGGAGGGGAGCTCGTTCGACTTGCCAATTGCCATAGGAATAATGGCTTCGATGGAAAAGATTGATCCGGGCGAATTGGAAAGGACTCTCTTTCTCGGTGAACTCTCTCTCGACGGGTCCTTGAGAAAAGTAAAGGGAGCCTTGCCGATAGCCGTAGAAGCAAGAAAGAGAGAACTCCGGAGGATTATTCTTCCGAGTGATTCAGTAAAGGAAGCTTCGATAGTTGACAATGTTGAAGTATACGGCATGCCCGATTTGAGATCGGTTGTGGAGTTTCTGAACGGGGAACGGGAGATGTCGCCGGTAAAAACAAATAGGGAGGATATTTTCAATTACGTTAATTCCTACATGTTGGATTTCTCCGATGTAAAGGGGCAAGAGAACGTAAAGCGAGCGTTGGAGATAGCGGCGGCCGGTGGGCACAACATAATAATGATTGGTCCTCCGGGGTCGGGGAAAACAATGCTGGCAAAGAGATTCCCGTCGATACTTCCTCCAATGTCTTTCGATGAAGCACTTGAGACAACAAAGATTCATTCTGTTGCGGGTATATTATCCTCTTCAGACGCTTTGATAACCGAAAGACCATTCAGAAGCCCACACCATACGGTTTCCGACGCAGCATTAATAGGGGGAGGCTCTTATCCGAGACCGGGTGAAGTATCATACGCGCATCATGGAGTTCTTTTTCTGGATGAATTCCCGGAGTTCAAGAAAAACGTATTGGAAGTAATGCGTCAGCCAATGGAGGATAAGAGAGTAACAATCAGTCGCTCAAAGATGTCATTGGAGTTTCCGGCAAATTTCATGTTGGTTGCTGCAATGAATCCATGTCCCTGCGGATTCTACACCGATCCGAATAAGAAATGCACGTGCGACCGGTTTCAGATACAAAGATATATGGCAAAGATAAGTGGTCCGATGTTGGACAGAATTGATATACATATTGAAGTACCGGCTGTAAATTACAGTGAGTTATCATCCAAGCGTTTGGGAGAAAGCTCGGAAAGAATAAGAGAGAGAGTAATTAGAGCAAGAGAAATACAATTAAAAAGGTTTGCGGAAAATGAGTTTCTATATAAGAACGCGGACATGGGGAGCAAGGAAGTAAGGCAATTCTGTAAATTGGATAGTGCAGGGGAAGAGATAATGAAAAACGCTATGACCAAGGTAGGATTATCTGCAAGAGCATATGACAGAGTATTAAAGGTAAGCCGAACAATCGCAGACATTGAGAATAAAGAAAAAATATTGGCAAATCATTTAAGTGAAGCAATTCAGTATAGAAGTCTTGATAGAGAGCTATGGAATCATTAGATTAGGCATCCTGAAAATGAAACAATGTTCTAAAGGTTTTGATAAAAAAAAACAAAAAAAATAAGAAAAGCTCTTGCATAAATTCCGAAATAGTTATATGTTTGTAGCTCGTCTTAATTGACATTGTGAACAAGGGCAGGCGCCAAAGTAGGAGAGTTGGGGCGGACTGTAAATCCGTTGGCTAAGCCTGAGGGGGTTCGATTCCCTCCCTGCCCACATAGAACGACTAATGAAGTAGAAAGAAGCCAAAGTCATTCAAACTTCGTTATCGTATCCAAGTAAAGCTTATTTATTATAAGCGGGAGTAACTCAGTTGGCTAGAGTCACAGCCTTCCAAGCTGTTGGTCGCGGGTTCGAATCCCGTCTCCCGCTCTCTACTTTGCTGACGTAGCTCAGTCGGTAGAGCACATCCTTGGTAAGGATGAGGTCACCGGTTCAATCCCGGTCGTCAGCTCAACAAATAAAATTTGGTGGTAGTGTCCATTTAAATGGGACACTATTATTATGTAAAAGAATTGAAGATACACCGGAGCGTTAAAAATGGCAAAATCTAAAAATATCAGACAGCGAATTATATTAGAAAGTACTGCCGGAACAGGATATAGATATACAACTTCAAAGAATAAAAGGAACCATCCTTCTAGAGTTGAATATAAAAAGTACGATCCGGTTGTTCGTAAACACGTAGTATTTAAAGAAACTAAATAAACACGTCAGTGGCTCAATTGGCAGAGCAGCGGTCTCCAAAACCGCAGGTTGGGGGTTCGAATCCCTCCTGACGTGCAAACACTATAAAATACTGTAATTCCGATATGAAAGAAAAAATAGTAAACTTTTTTAATGATGTTGTCAAGGAGATGAAAAAAGTCACTTGGCCAACAAAGGAAGAACTTAAAGAATCGACAACCATCGTAATCGTTGTGTGTGCAATCATTTCCGCCTTTACTTATGCTATTGATATGCTAATCACATATGTATTCAAGGGGATATTCTAAGCCGTGGAAAATAGTAGTGGAAAATGGTATGTAGTCCGAACGTTTTCAGGTCATGAAAACAAAGTAAAGAATATTATTGAAACGGAATTGCGTGATAATGATGAATTGAGAGCCAGGATTCATGAAGTATTGGTTCCCACAGAGAAGGTGTTTGAAGTAAAAGACGGCAAGAAAAGAACAAAAACAAGAAATTTCTTTCCCGGATATGTTTTGTTGCATGCTGATTTGGATAATAGAGTTCTGGATTACGTAATGAACACTCAATCGGTGATGGGATTTTTAGGTTCCAAAAACAAGCCGAATCCATTACTTCCGGAAGAAGTAAAGAGAATTGTCGGAAGAATTTCCAAAGACGAAGAAACAGAAAGAACCGAGACAATATTCAGAGCCGGTGATTTCATTAAGATCATCGATGGTCCTTTCAATAATTTCTCCGGAGTAATTGAAGAAGTAAACGAAGAGAAGATGAAGATCAAGGTAATGGTGTCAATTTTCGGAAGAAAAACACCTGTCGAGATCGATTTTGTACAAGCTGAATTAGAAAAATAAAATTTAAATCAAACTAGGTCGTGTTATGGCTAAAAAAATAAGTGGTTATATAAAACTACAGATACCTGCTGGGCAAGCAAATCCATCACCACCTGTAGGTCCTGCTTTGGGTCAAAAAGGTGTTAACATAATGGAGTTCTGTAAGCAGTTCAACGCAAAGACTTCAGACAAAGCTGGATTGATAATCCCTGTTGTTATAACTGTTTACACTGATAAATCTTTTACATTCATCACCAAAACACCACCAGCAGCTGTGTTGTTAAAGAAATCATTGAATTTGGCAAAGGGATCATCCGAACCGAATAAAACAAAAGTTGCTACAGTTACAAAAGAGCAGCTTAAAGAGATCGCTGAAACAAAAATGCCGGATTTGAATGCGCATGATGTTGATCATGCAATGAATATGATTGCCGGAACCGCAAGAAGTATGGGTATCACGGTAGTAGAAGAATAATTATTATTTTTTCATTAAAACATTTTTGGTAGAGTGATGAAAGTTTCTAAAAGAGTTAAAAGCCTGAGAGAAAAAATAGATACAAAAAAAGAGTATACAATTGCTGAGGCTATTAATATATTAAAAAATGAATCGAATGTAAAATTCACCGAATCATTAGATGTAGCCATCAAATTGGGAGTTGACCCAAGACATGCAGATCAGATGATTCGTGGTACAGTTACTCTGCCTCATGGAACAGGTAAAGAAGTTAAGGTGTTAGTAATAGCAAAAGGCTCAAAAGCTGATGAAGCTCTGGCAGCTGGTGCTGACTACGCCGGATTTGAAGAGTATCTCGATAAAATCAAAGGTGGTTGGGCTGATATAGATGTTATTATCGCAACTCCTGACACAATGGCTGAACTCGGAAAGTTGGGTAGAATCTTTTAAATAGTTTCGTTTAGTAAATAAGTATACGCACTCTAATTTATATAAATGCTTCTAAATTATAGTAGCTAAGTTAGCAATAGAACTAGGTGAAAGATGAATAAAACTGAAAAAAGTGAAAGTATTTCACAAATTAAAGAGTTGGCTAGTGGTTCATCTGCCGTATTCTTAGTCGATTATAAAGGCCTTACAGTTGCCGATATAAATGACTTAAGAAAACAGTTCAAGCAAGAAGGTGTTACATATAAGGTATTTAAAAACACCTTGGTTAAGAGAGCCTTAGGAGAGTTGGACGCTTATTCAGAGTTCAATCCGTTGCTTGAAGGCATGACAGGATTAGCTTTTGCGGGTGAAAATTTTGTTGCCCCTGCAAAAATTATTAAGAAGTTCTATGACGCTAAGAAAACTTTCTCATTAAAAGGTTGTTATATTGATTCCGAATTCTTTAGTGGTGATAAGTTAGATGCAATTGCATCTATGCCTACTAAGGATGAGATTATGTCAGGTATCGTTGGTGCTGTTCAGTATCCTGCTCAGGGTATTGTCGGTGCAATTAACGCTGTAATGAGAGATCTTGTTAGTGTTATTGATGAAATCAGCAAAAAAGAAGCTGCTTAATAAGAAAAAATAATATTATAAAGGAGAATATAAAATGTCAAAAGTTGCTGAAATAGTAGAAAAAATTAAAGAGTTAACTCTTGTTGAAGCATCTGAATTAAAGAAAGCATTAGAAGAAGAATTTGATGTTACAGCTGCTGCCCCTGTTATGATGGGTGCTGTTGGTGTTGCTCCTGCTGCTGGCGCTGCAGAAGAAGAAAAAACTGAATTTGATGTAGTTTTGGCTGGTGTTGGTGACAAGAAAATCAACGTTATCAAAGTTGTCAGAGCTCACACAGGTTTAGGTCTTAAAGAAGCTAAAGAATTAGTTGAATCTGCTCCTAAAGCTGTAAAAGAAGCTGTTTCTAAAGACGAAGCTGAAAAAGTTAAGAAAGAACTTGAAGAAGCTGGTGCTACAGTAGAAATCAAATAAGGTTTCTTCAAAATATAAAATTTCCTAAATTACTTAAGTGGTAAGACGGTGTAGTCCGTCTTACCACTTTTATTTAATTAAATTTAACATTGCAGCACATTTTATTTTCATTTAGGGAGGCTAGGATTGGATAAATATAAAGTTAATAAGAAGAACAATAGAATTTCTTTTGGGTCCATAACTCCAGCCATCGAGCAGCCTAACTTATTAAATATCCAAGTTGAGTCCTTCGAAGATTTTTTGCAGTTGAAAACTTCGAAAGAGGAGAGAGAAGACAAAGGTCTACAGGCAGTTTTTAACCATAATTTCCCGATTTTAGATAGTAAAGAATTTTTTAGACTCGATTTTATTGAGTATAATATCGAAAAACCTCGTTATTCCATTCCTGAATGTGAAGAAAGAGGTCTTACTCATAATGCACCGTTAAAAGCAAAGCTTAGATTATCTACCAGAGACGATGAAACCGAAGAATATGTAAATTCTGTCGAACAGGAAGTTTACCTTGGGAATCTTCCGTTTATGACTGATCGTGGTACCTTTATTATTAATGGTGCCGAGAGGGTTATTGTGAGTCAGTTACATAGGTCTCCTGGTGTTGCTTTTTCTCAGACCGTACATCCTAACGGTACACCGATTTATTCGGCTAGAATTATTCCTTTTAGAGGTTCATGGGTTGAGTTTGCAACTGATATTAATCATATAATGTATGTCTATATCGATAGACGTAAAAAATTCCCTGCAACTACTTTATTGAGAGCCATTGGATTTGAATCCAATGAAGAGATCCTTTCGTTGTTTAATCTTGTTGAAGAAGTTAGTGTAAAAGAGCTTGATGAAGGAGAGCATTACGGTAGAGTTGTAGCGGATGATGTCATTGACATAAACACCGGCGAAGTTTTTGTGATGAAAGACGGTCAATTGACAGAAGAAAATATTGAAGAGATAAAGCTTTCAACTTTAGCTACGATTAAGTTAATTAAATCTGATGTAAGTCTTGATCAAGATTTGATTTTGAATACATTAAAAAAAGATACTTCTACTTCGAAAGAAGAGTCTTTATTTGCAATTTATAGACAGTTAAGATCCGGTGAAGCACCTGATCTTGAGACTGCTGAAGCATTGATAGAAAAATTATTCTTTAATGACAAACGCTATGATTTAGGTGAAGTTGGTCGTTTTAGAATGAATGATAAACTCGGGCTTGATATTCCTGAAGATGTGAAAGTTCTTACTGAAGACGATATCATTGCCATCATGAAAAACATTATTCATCTCAAGAATGGTAATGTTAATGTTGATGATATTGATCACTTAGGGAATAGAAGAATCAGAACTGTTGGTGAGCAGTTAATGCAACAATATAATGTCGGGTTGGCTAGAATGGCCAGAACAATCCGTGAAAGAATGAATATTCGCGATTCCGAGAATATGCAGCCACAGGATTTAGTAAACGCAAGAACAATTACCAGTGTAATAAACGGATTCTTTGGAACGAATCAGTTGTCACAATTTATGGATCAGACAAATCCTCTTTCTGAAATTACTCATAAAAGAAGAGTATCTGCATTGGGACCTGGAGGTCTTACAAGAGAAAGGGCCGGATTTGAGGTTCGTGACGTGCATCATTCACATTACGGTCGTTTGTGTCCGATTGAAACTCCTGAAGGACCGAATATCGGTTTGATTTCTTCCTTAACTCTATATTCAAGAGTAAATGGATATGGATTTTTGGAAACTCCATATAAAAAGGTAGTTAACGGTAAGGTTTCAAAACAAGTTGATTATCTCAGTGCCGATCAGGAAGATGAGTTTACAATAGCTCAGGCTAACGCTCCAATTGATGATCAAGGTGCTTTTATAAGAGAAAGAGTTAAATGTCGTCATAAAGGTGAGTTTCCGGTTGTTCCTCCTGCAGAAGTACATTATATGGATGTGGCTCCGTCGCAGATTGTAAGTGTAGCTGCTTCATTGATTCCTTTTCTTGAGCATGATGACGCTAACCGTGCGTTGATGGGATCGAACATGCAACGTCAGGCTGTTCCTTTATTAGTTCCTGAAGCTCCGATTGTTGGAACTGGAATGGAGTACAAGACAGCCAGGGACTCAAGATCATGTATCGAGGCAGAAGATAACGGATATGTGGAATATGCAGATGCCAAACACATTATTGTTCGTTATGATATTGATCCTGACAGCCGTGAAGCATTGACATCATTTGATGACGATAGAAGAGTTGAATATATTTTACATAAATTCTCCGGTACTAACCAGGAGACATGCTTTAACCAAAGAACTGTTGTAAGGACAGGACAGAAATTGAAGAAAGGTGATGTTATTGCCGATGGTCCTTCAATTGACAAAGGGGAATTAGCATTAGGGAAAAACGTGTTAGTGGGATTCATGCCATGGCGTGGTTATAACTTTGAGGATGCTATTATATTAAGTGAAAGATTAGTAGCCGAAGATGTATATACCTCGATTCATATTGAAGAGTTTGAACTTCAGGTACGTGAGACAAAGCGTGGCGAAGAAGAGTTAACACGAGATATACCAAATGTAAGCGAAGAAGCAACTAGAAATCTTGACGAAAACGGCATTATTATGGAAGGTGCCGAAGTTAGGGAAGGGGATATCCTTATTGGTAAGATTACTCCGAAAGGGGAATCAGATCCGACTCCTGAAGAGAAATTACTTAAGGCTATCTTCGGGGATAAAGCCGGTGACGTAAAAGACGCATCAATGAAGGCACCTCCGGGACTAAAAGGAACTGTTATTAAGACTAGATTATTTAGCAGAAAGCGTAAAGATCCCGAATCTAGAAAGATAGAAAAAGAACAGTTAGAGAATCTTGATCATCAATATTCATTAAAGCGTGAAGCCCATTATGAGAAATTGATCAAGAAGTTAAATAAATTGTGCGTGGGTGAAACAACAATCGGTATAAAGGATCTTGATGGATCCGTTGTTTTGCGAAACGGAACAGAGTTAAAAGAAAGTTCCTTTAACTCACTAGCTGACGCTACAAAATTAGATTATACTCAGGATTGGTTCGAAAACTCTGAGAAAAATAAAATGATTAAGGACTTGTATAAAAATTATTTCTTTATACAGGCAGATATCGAAGAAGACTATAAGAGAGAAAAACTCAATATTCAAAGTGGAGATGAGTTATCTCCCGGGATCGTTCAATTGGCAAAAGTATATGTTGCTAAGAAAAGAAAGATCGGTGTCGGTGATAAGATGGCGGGTCGTCACGGGAACAAGGGTGTTGTTGCAAAAGTTGTTCCTCTTGAAGATATGCCTCGCATGGAGGATGGAACACCAGTTGACATCATTCTTAATCCGTTGGGTGTGCCTTCTCGAATGAACCTTGGTCAGTTATATGAAACCGCGCTCGGATGGGTTGGTAAACGACTTGGTTATAAGTTTGAAACACCAATTTTTGACGGAGCAGGTTACAAAGATGTTGAAAACCTCCTTGATGAAGCAGGATTACCTATCGGTTCGAAAGAGACATTATATGATGGTAGAACCGGTGAGAAGTTCCACCAAAAGGTAACCTGTGGTTATATATACATGCTTAAATTAGGGCACATGGTTGATGATAAGCTCCATGCCAGATCGATTGGGCCATATTCGTTGATTACTCAACAGCCACTTGGCGGTAAGGCACAATTCGGTGGTCAGAGATTCGGAGAGATGGAGGTTTGGGCGCTGGAAGGTTATGGCGCAGCTCATATTCTCCAAGAAATTTTGACTATCAAGAGTGACGATGTCACTGGTAGGGCTAAATCTTACGAAGCCATCGTTAAAGGGGAAAACTTACAAAAGCCGAATATTCCGGAATCCTTTAACGTATTGATTAAAGAGTTACAAGGCTTAGGACTGGATATTAAAGTCAACTAGTTGAACTAAACTTTTAATGTTTGTAAGGAGAAAATTTTATGAGATTCAGAGCTCAGGAATCTAAAATAAAAAACATAGAAAAACTCACAATTAGCTTGGCTAGTCCTGATGATATTTTGTCAAGATCACATGGTGAAGTTACTAAGCCTGAAACGATAAATTATCGCTCATTTAGGCCGGAAAAAGATGGGTTGTTCTGTGAGAAAATTTTCGGACCTGTAAAAGACTGGGAATGTGCCTGTGGTAAGTATAAAGGCATTCGATATAAAGGAAT
The DNA here is from genome assembly GCA_942492055.1 of uncultured Ignavibacteriales bacterium. GTDB lineage: Bacteria > Bacteroidota > Ignavibacteria > Ignavibacteriales > Melioribacteraceae > CALODP01. Next base: position 231,418 of record CALODP010000025.1, read on the forward strand.
TGTTTGTGATCGTTGCGGTGTTGAAGTAACTCTTAAAAGTGTTCGACGTGAAAGAATGGGACATATTGGCTTAGCCGTTCCTGTTGTTCATATTTGGTTCTTTAAAGCGCTTCCTTCGAAGATTGGTAATTTAATCGGTTTGACTACAAAGGAACTTGAAAAGATTATTTATTATGAATCTTATGTGGTAATTAATCCGGGTCCAACCGGTCTAAGCCCGAAGGATTTGATTTCGGAAGATCAGTATTTTGAAATTGTTTCTTCTCTTCCTCATGATAATGACTCATTGGAAGTTGATGATCCGAATAAATTTGTTGCGAAGATAGGTGGAGATGCTGTTAAACAATTGTTGAAATCAGTTGATGTAGAATCTGTTTTCCGCGAATTGAAGGATAGATTAAAAACCGAAACCTCTCAGCAAAAAAGAACAGATCTGTTAAAGAGACTTCGTGTTTTGGAAGCTTTTAGAGAAAGGGAAGATAAAGTTCCGAATAAACCTGAATGGATGGTAATGAGTGTAGTTCCTGTGATTCCGCCGGAATTAAGACCTCTCGTTCCTCTAGAAGGTGGACGATTTGCAACTAGTGATCTTAATGACCTTTATAGAAGAGTAATCATCAGAAATAATCGTCTCAAAAGACTTATTGATATAAAAGCTCCTGAAGTGATTTTGAGAAATGAAAAAAGAATGCTTCAGGAATCAGTTGATGCACTTTTGGACAACTCCAGAAGAGCAAGTGCTGTTAGAAGTGATGGTAACAGACCATTAAAATCATTGAGTGATATGCTCAAAGGAAAGCAAGGTCGTTTCCGTCAGAACTTATTGGGTAAACGTGTTGATTATTCCGGTCGTTCGGTTATCGTTGTTGGCCCTGAGTTAAAGCTTCACCAATGCGGTTTGCCAAAGGATATGGCTATTGAGTTATTTAAGCCCTTTGTTATAAGAAAACTTATTGAAAGAGGTTATTATAAAACCGTAAAAAGTGCAAGAAAAGCTGTTGACAGAAAAGAACCAATGATTTGGGATATTCTTGAAAAGTTGATTGAAGGTCATCCGGTATTATTAAACCGTGCTCCTACATTGCATAGATTAGGTATTCAGGCGTTTCAACCTAAGTTGATAGATGGAAAAGCTATTCAGTTGCATCCTATGGTTTGTACGGCATTTAATGCTGACTTTGACGGTGACCAGATGGCTGTTCACGTTCCTTTATCATATGAAGCTCAGCTTGAAGCCGGAATGTTAATGCTTTCGAGCCATAATATCCTTTCTCCTCAGAATGGTGCCCCTATTGTTGTACCTACTCAGGATATTGTTTTGGGATGTTACTATTTGACTAAAGTAATGCCCGGAGCAAAAGGAGAAGGGTTAGTATTTAGTGACTCGGAGGAAGTAACAATAGCTTATAATTCCGGGGCCGTTGCTTTACATGCAAAAATTAAAGTAAAAATTAATGGAAAATTTATAGAAACCACTGTCGGTAGAGTAATATTTAATAAGATTGTTCCCGATGAAATGGGGTATTTTAACGAACTTCTTGTGAAAAAGATTTTCAGTGGTTTCATATATAAGATGTTTATAAAAATGGGGAATGTTGTTACAGCTAAGTTTTTGGATGATCTTAAAGCACTAGGATATAGATATTCAACTGCTGCTGGTATTTCCATTAGCTTTAGTGACATGATAGTCCCTGAACAAAAAGAGAAATTAATTAAGGCATCAAATGAGAAAGTTTCTGCCATTCTAAGTGAGCATGAACAAGGTCTAATTACCGATGCCGAGCGTTATAATAAGATCATTGACGTTTGGACACACACAACTAATGACGTATCCAAATCGTTGATGGATAAAATTAGAACAGACAAAAATGGATTCAACTCTCTTCATATGATGGTTGATTCCGGAGCGAGAGGTTCCCAAGAGCAGGTTCGTCAGTTAGCCGGTATGCGTGGTTTGATGATGAAACCTCAAAAAAGTTTAACCGGACAGTCGGGTGAAATTATTGAAAATCCGATTGTTGCGAACTTTAAAGAGGGACTTTCGGTACTTGAGTATTTTATTTCTACTCACGGTGCCAGAAAAGGTTTGGCGGATACCGCTTTGAAAACAGCTGATGCCGGTTATCTTACCAGAAGATTAACTGACGTTGCTCAAGATGTTATCATTACAGAAGATGATTGCGGCACAATTAGAGGTGTTTACATTTCCGCTCTTAAAGATGCTGAGCTAGAAAGAGAACCATTGGCTGAAAGAATCACAGGTCGTGTTGCTAATGAGGATATTTATGACCCCAGAACTGATGAGATAATCGTCGAAGCCGGGGAACTAATTGAAGAAGAAAAGGCAGAGCAAATTGATGACGCTGCAATCGATTCGGTCTTTATTAGAACCGTTCTCACATGTGAGACAAAACGAGGTGTCTGTGCTAAATGTTACGGAAGAAACTTAACAACAGGACATCTTGTTAAGGATGGTGAGGCTGTTGGTATAGTTGCTGCACAATCAATTGGTGAGCCTGGTACTCAGCTTACTCTAAGAACATTCCACTTGGGTGGTACTTCTTCTCGTATTGCGAGTCAGTCTCAAGTTGAATCGAATGTAGATGGTATTGCGAAATTTGAGAAAGTAAATATTGTTGAAAAAACCGATTTCTTCGGAACTGTAAAGGTTGTTACAGGACGTAGAGGTTCAATTGGTATTTACGATCAAGACGATAGACAGATAAAAAAATTTGATATTCCATACGGTGCTGAATTACTTGTTACGGATGGTCAAGAAATTAAAAAGAAACAACCTTTATACAATCATGACCCTTACAATCAGGTTATTCTAACTGATATGGGTGGACGCGTTACTTTTGTTGATATGGTTGAGAATGTTACAGTAAAACAAGTAGCAGACGATCAAACAGGTCACGTTCAGAAGATTGTTATTGAGACAAAAGATAAAACTCTTACTCCTAGTATTGTTATTACTGATGAGAACGGAAATGAGAAAGTATACAATATGCCGACTAGAGCATACTTGTCAGTTGACGAGGGTGAAACCGTTCAAGGTGGTACTATTTTGGCTAAGATTTCAAAATCTGCTTCCAAAAGTAGGGATATCACAGGTGGTTTGCCTAGAGTGACCGAGTTATTCGAAGCTAGAAGTCCACAAGATTCGGCAATAGTTTCTGAAATTGAGGGTATTGTCAGATTTGGTGGAAGAAAGCGTGGATCCAGAGAAATATTTGTAGAATCATTTGACGGAATGGACAAGAAGAGTTATAGTGTACCTTTTGGAAAACACATGCTTGTTCAGGAAGGGGATGAAATTCCAGCCGGTGAAAAGATTACTGATGGTCCTATTGATCCTCATGATATTTTGAAAATTAAGGGTACTAATGCAGTACAAGAATATCTGGTTAATGAAATTCAGGATGTATATCGTCTACAGGGTGTGAAAATAAACGATAAGCATATTGAGGTTATTGTTAAGCAAATGTTGCAGAAATTGCGAGTGATCTCATCAGGTGATACAATGTTTATAGATGAAGATTTTGTTGACAGATCAAAGCTCAACGAAGAGAACGACAGAATCGCAACAATGGTTGTTGTAACTGATCCTGGCGATTCAAAGCTTCACGAAGGACAGATGATTACTAAAGCTAAGATGAGAGAACTAAATGCTGATCTTACTAGAAAGGGTAAAACGGAGTTAGCAGTAAGAGAAGCTGAACCGGCCACATTTGAGAATGTATTATTAGGAATTACCCAAGCAGCATTATCTACAGAAAGCTTTATTTCTGCAGCGTCATTCCAGGAAACCACAAAAGTATTGACTAATGCAGCAATAGAGGCAAAATCTGATAGTCTTATTGGTTTGAAAGAAAATGTAGTAATGGGACATCTAATTCCAGCTGGAACTGGGTTAAAGAAATACAGAAATGTTATATTAGCAGAAGAATTGGCAGCAGAAGATGCAATGGAAATTGCGGATGATGAAGCCGAAGCAGAATCTGCAAAAACGATGTAAAAAAGGTCAAATTTATTTGGCTGATTACTTGACAAACAGAAATAATAGATATATATTGAGAGTCTGAATTTTAAGTGACTTTACAGTACGGAGGTAATAAGTGCCAACAATAAACCAGTTGGTTAGGAAAGGTAGAAAGGTAATTCTGAAAAAGAACAAGGCACCAGCATTGGATGCTTGTCCTCAGAGACGTGGCGTATGTACAAGAGTGTATACAACAACACCTAAAAAACCTAACTCAGCTTTAAGAAAGGTTGCCAGAGTTAGACTTACAAATGGCATTGAAGTTACTGCATATATTCCTGGCGAGGGTCATAACTTGCAGGAGCACTCAATCGTATTGATTAGAGGTGGTAGAGTAAAAGACTTACCGGGTGTTCGTTATCACATTATTCGTGGAACACTAGATACGAGCGGTGTAGAAGAAAGAAAGCAGGGAAGATCAAAATACGGTACAAAGAAACCAAAAAAATAATTAGTAGACTATGAGAAAGAGAAGAGCAGAAAAAAGGTATATCAAACCTGATCCAAAATTTAATGACGTTTTGGTCGCAAAGTTTATCAACTACATGATGTGGGACGGTAGAAAAACAGCCTCACGACAAATGATTTATGATAGCTTTGAAATCATTGAGAAAAAAACAAAGAAACCTGCTTTGGATGTATTCAAAAAGGCAGTTAGCAATGTGCAACCAATGGTTGAAGTAAGAAGTAGAAGAGTAGGTGGAGCCACCTATCAAGTTCCAATGGAAGTAAGACCTGAAAGACGAATTGCTCTTGCATTAAGATGGATCAGGAATTACTCTCGCGATAGAAAGGAAAAAACTATGGCGATGAAGCTTGCAACGGAACTAATGGCAGCTGCCAATGGCGAAGGTTCTTCGGTTAAGAAGAAAGATGATACTCATAGAATGGCAGAAGCAAATAAAGCATTTGCGCACTTTAAGTGGTAATATTTAATAGGGAAGGATAACTTATAAAGATGGCTAAGAAGCGGGTTGAAATAAATAGAGTACGTAATATCGGTATCATGGCTCATATTGATGCTGGTAAAACTACAACGACCGAACGAATACTATACTACACTGGGAAATCTCATAAAATTGGTGAAGTACATGATGGTGCTGCAACGATGGACTGGATGGAACAGGAAAAAGAACGTGGTATTACTATTACTAGTGCAGCTACAACTTGTTTTTGGAGAGATTATCAGATTAATATCATCGATACTCCAGGGCACGTTGACTTTACCGTTGAAGTAGAGAGATCTTTAAGAATATTAGACGGTGCAATTGCTTTATTCTGTGCTGTTGGTGGTGTTGAACCTCAGTCAGAAACAGTTTGGAGACAAGCTGATAAATATAAAGTACCTAGAATTGCTTTTGTTAATAAAATGGATAGAATTGGCGCAGACTTTTTCAACGCAGTTGATATGATGAAGACACGTCTTGGTGCTAACGCTATTCCTATTACTCTTCCTGTTGGGGAAGGGGACATGTTTACTGGTGTAATTGATCTTATGGAAATGAGATACCGTATGTATAACGATGATACTATGGGAGCTACATTCGAAGATCGTGAAATTCCGGTTGACCTGGTTCCTCTCGCTGAAAAGTATAGAACAATTATGCTTGAAGCTGTTTCTGAAGTTGATGATACATTACTTGAGAAATATTTAGAAGGTGAAGAACTTACTGAGGAAGAAATCAAAAACGCTTTACGCGAAGCTACTGTACAATTGAAAATTATTCCTGTTTTATGTGGTTCTTCATTTAAGAATAAAGGTGTTCAAAAATTATTGGATTCAGTTATAGACTTCTTACCTTCTCCAGCTGATGTTGCAGATGTTATTGCAACTAAAGAAAGATCTGATGAAGAAGTGAAAGTTGAGGCTGATTCTAAAGCTAAGTTTACAGCTCTTGCTTTCAAGATTATGACAGATCCTTATGTTGGAAAGCTTACATATGCAAGAGTTTATAGTGGTAGGTTACAATCAGGCTCATATATATATAATTCTATTTCCGGCAAAAAAGAGCGTGTCGGTCGTTTGTTGTTAATGCATGCTAACAAAAGAGAGGAAATGGAAGAAGTAAGAGCTGGAGACATTGTTGCGATTGTTGGTTTGAAAAATACACGAACCGGTGATACATTATGTGACGAGACAGCTCCGGTTATATTGGAAAGAATGGCTTTCCCTGAGCCTGTTATTGAAATTGCTATTGAGCCTAAGACAAAAAATGATCAAGATAAATTATCTGATGCTTTATCTAAGTTGTCAGATGAAGATCCTACTTTTAGAGTAAAAGTTGATGAAGAAACCGGTCAAACACTTATAAGTGGTATGGGCGAATTGCATCTTGAGATTCTTGTCGATCGTATGAAAAGAGAATTTAAAGTTGAAGCAAATATCGGTAAACCACAAGTTGCTTATCGTGAAACTATTAGAGAATCGGTTCAAGCTGAAGGTAAGTTCGTAAAACAATCTGGTGGTCGTGGTAAATACGGTCACGTATGGTTGGAAGTTAGTCCAAATGAAGCTGGTAAAGGTTTTGAATTCGAAAACGCTATTGTCGGAGGTGTTGTTCCTAAAGAATATATCACCCCTGTCCAAAATGGTATTAAGGACGCAATGAAAAATGGTGTTTTAGCTGGATTCCCTGTAGTGGATATTAAGGCTAAGCTATATGATGGTTCTTATCATGATGTTGACTCTGATGAAGTTTCCTTTAAGGTTGCTGGATCTATGGCATTTAAGAATGCTTGTAGAAAGGCAAAACCGGTTTTACTTGAACCTACAATGAAATTAGAGATTACTACTCCTGAAGAGTATATGGGAGATGTAATGGGTGATCTAAGCTCACGTAGAGGTAAAGTTGAAGGATTTACGGCAAGAAAGGATGCGCAAGTAATTAAAGCACATGCTCCTTTGGCATCAATGTTTGGTTATGCAACGACATTAAGATCAATGACTCAAGGTCGTGCAATTTATACAATGCAGTTTTCTCATTATGAAGAAGTGCCGAAGAATGTTGCTGAAGAGATTCAAGAAAAAGCGCAAGTCAAGAAAATAGATGAAACTGTATAATAAATAAACTAATAATTAGAAAACAAGGAGTATTCTCGATGGCAAAAGAAAAATTTGATAGGAGTAAACCTCACGTTAATATAGGTACCATCGGCCACGTTGACCATGGTAAGACAACTCTTACTGCAGCTATAACAATGTCTTTAAGTAAGAAGGGATTATCAGAAAAAAGATCTTTCGATAGTATTGATAATGCACCTGAAGAGCGAGAAAGAGGTATTACTATCGCTACTGCTCACGTTGAGTACTCTACTGAAAACAGACACTATGCTCACGTAGATTGTCCTGGTCACGCCGACTATGTTAAAAACATGATTACTGGTGCTGCTCAGATGGACGGAGCTATCTTAGTTGTTGCCTCTACTGACGGACCTATGCCTCAGACTCGCGAGCATATCTTATTAGCTCGTCAGGTAGGTGTACCTAGAATAGTTGTATTTATGAACAAAGTAGACCAAGTAGATGATGAAGAGTTATTAGAATTGGTTGAAATGGAATTGAGAGAGTTGTTAAGTGAATATGATTTCCCTGGGGATGATATTCCGATAATTAAAGGTTCTGCATTGCATGCTTTGGATGCCGCTTCTGATGAAGCTGCAACTGCTGATGATGAAAGATTACAATGTATTTATGAATTAATGGATGCTTGTGATGCCTACATCCCAGTTCCTGAAAGAGATGCTGATAAACCTTTTGTAATGCCTGTTGAGGACGTTTTCTCAATAACTGGTCGTGGTACTGTTGCTACTGGTAGGGTAGAAAAAGGTCAAGTTAGAGTAAGTGAAGAAGTTGAATTGATCGGTCTAGGCGTTCACAAGAAAACAGTTGTTACTGGTATCGAAATGTTCAGAAAAGAGCTTGATGCTGCTATGGCTGGTGATAACGCTGGTATCTTGTTGAGAGGGGTCGATAAAAAAGAAATTATGAGAGGTATGGTTTTGGCTAAACCTGGCTCAATTACTCCTCATAAGAATTTTGATTGCGAAGTTTATGTATTGTCAAAAGATGAAGGTGGAAGACATACTCCATTCTTCACCGGATATAGACCACAGTTTTATTTCAGAACAACTGACGTAACTGGTGTTGCTCACTTACCTGAAGGAACTGAAATGGTTATGCCTGGCGATAATGTAAAAATGACTGTTGAGTTAATTTCTGAAATCGCTATGGATGAAGGTTTAAGATTCGCTATTCGTGAAGGTGGTAGAACAGTTGGTTCTGGAGTTGTTACAAAAATCCACGATTAATATTATAGATTACTTTGCCGGCAGAGTGATCTGCCGGATATTATTAAAAGGAGAGATATAAAGTGCCTGGTCAAAAGATTAGAATAAAATTAAAATCATACGATCACATACTTATTGATAAGTCGACAGAAAAGATCATTAAGACTGTAAAGAGTACTGGAGCGGTTGTTTCCGGACCAATACCATTACCTACTAAGCGTTCGGTTTATACAGTATTACGCTCTCCACACGTGGATAAAAAGTCGAGAGAACAGTTTGAGATTCGAGCTCACAAGCGAATAATAGACATACATAATTCAAATAACAAAACCGTCGATTCATTAAGTAAATTAGAGATTCCGGCGGGTGTAGACATCGAGATTAAGTTATAAGGATTGAATTATGCCTGGACTGTTAGGTAAAAAAATAGGAATGACTCACGTATTTACAGAAGATGGTAATTTGGTTCCTGTTACTGTTGTTGAAGCAGGTCCGTGTGAAGTTCTTTCTATCAAGAATAAAGAAAAAGACGGGTACGAAGCGCTGCAGCTAGGCTTCGGTACAAAGAAAGAAAAGAAAGTTAATAAGCCGCAGTTAGATTATTATAAGAAGAATAGTCTTGAAGCTCCGGCTGTAGCAAAAGAGTTCAAAGATTTTAACGTTACTGACTATAAGCTCGGTGACAAAATTACTTGTGAAATTCTTACTGTTGGAGAGGAAATTAAGGTTTCTGGTGAATCTAAAGGTAAAGGATTTCAAGGTGTTGTAAAACGCCATGGTTTTAGTGGTGTTGGTGGACAGACTCATGGTCAGCACAATAGAGAAAGAGCACCAGGATCTATTGGACAGAGTTCATGGCCATCTAGAGTATTCAAAGGTATGAGAATGGCTGGTAGAATGGGCCACAATAAAGTAACCGTGTCAGGCGTTAAAGTAGTTAAAGTTGTAGCTGAGAAGAATCTTGTTTTTCTCAAAGGGTCTGTACCCGGTGCTATAAATTCAATAGTTGAAATCAAAAAGTAGTCGGTTGAGTAATGAAGCTAGATGTTTATAAAATAGACGGCGAAAAAAGTGGTAGCCAAGTTGAGCTTTCTGAAAAGATATTTGGTATCGAACCTAATGATCATGTAATATACTTAGCAGTTAAAGCTTACTTAGCCAATCAAAGGCAAGGTACTCACAAAACAAAAGAAAGAAACGAAGTTAGTGGTGGTGGTAGAAAACCTTGGAAGCAAAAAGGTCGTGGTACAGCTAGAGCCGGTTCAACTCGTTCGCCGTTATGGGTTGGTGGCGGAACAATCTTTGGCCCTAAACCACGCAACTACAGACAGAAGTTGAACAAGAAAGTGAAAGCGTTAGCGAGAAGATCAGCACTTTCAATCAAAGCTAAAGCTGAACAGATTGTTATTGTTGAGGATTTCAATTATGAAGTTCCAAAGACAGTAGAGTTCGCAAAGTTGTTAGAAGCACTTAAGATTTCTGGAAAGAAAGCTTTGGTTTTGACTAACGGGACTCAACAAAATGTTTACAAAGCTGGAAGAAATATTGACAGAGTGAATATTGTAGAAGTTGAAAAAGCTTCGACTTATGATTTGGTTAATAACCAGGTTATTCTTCTACAACAGAGTGCTGTTGAAAAGTTAGAAAGTACATTAAGTTAAAAGATTGAGAAGAAAATGCACAACGTATTAATAAGACCGTTAATTACGGAAAAGCAGACAGAGTTAACAGAAAGTCACAATAAGTATGGTTTTGTGGTTAATGTTAATGCGAATAAGATCGAGATTGCTAAAGCTCTCAAAAGTAAATTTGACGTTGATGTAGTTGCTGTAAATACTGTTAGATATAAGGGTAAAAGAAAGACTCAGTTTACCAAGAAAGGTAGATTTACAGGTAGAACTCCTAAGTACAAAAAAGCAATAATTACATTGAAAGAAGGTCAAACAATTGATCTTTTCGGTGAGGTATAGTAGACTAGGAATTGGAGCAATATTAAATGGCTATAAGAAAATTTAAACCGAATACTCCTGGAACAAGATTTATGTCGGTCTCATCTTTTGAGGAGATCACAACGGATACACCAGAAAAATCTTTGTTAGTTTCATTGAAAAAATCAGGTGGTAGAAACAATCTTGGACGCGTGACATCTCGTCATAGAGGTGGTGGGCATAAGAGAAAGTATAGAATTATTGATTTCAAGAGAGATAAATTCGGTGTTCCTGCAAAAGTATTTTCAATTGAGTACGATCCGAACAGATCTGCGAGAATTGCTTTGTTACATTATGCTGACGGTGAAAAGAGATATATACTTGCTCCTGATGGTTTAAAAGTCGGAGCTACTGTTCAGTCTGGTGAAGGAAGTGAAATTAAAGTTGGAAATGCATTAAAAATAAAAGATATTCCAGTTGGTAGTTTTATACACAATATTGAACTAAAACCTGGGAAAGGTGGTCAGATCGCCAGATCAGCCGGAAATTCTGCCCAACTTACTGCTCGTGAAGGTAGATATGCACAAGTTAAGTTACCTTCCAGCGAAGTTAGAATGATTAGTGTTGAATGTATGGCAACATACGGTGAAGTTGGAAATTCTTCGCATTTTAACATTAGTATTGGTAAAGCCGGTAGAAGTAGATGGTTAGGTAAAAGACCACATGTTAGAGGTGTTGTTATGAACCCAGTAGATCACCCAATGGGTGGTGGTGAAGGTAGAACATCTGGTGGTGGTCATCCGGTTTCACCATGGGGACAAGCAGCAAAAGGATTGAAGACTCGTAAGAAGAAGAATCCATCAAATAAATATATCGTTAAACGAAGAAAAGCATAGAGAATTAGTATGCCAAGATCAGTCAAGAAAGGACCGTTTATAGATCAGAAATTACTCAAGAAGATTGTTGACATGAATGACAACAATCAGAAAAAGATCGTAAAAACTTGGTCTAGAGCAAGTACTATTTCACCGGATTTTGTTGGACATACAGTTGCTGTCCACAACGGTAATAAAATGATACCGGTTTACGTCACAGAAAATATGGTTGGACATAAATTAGGCGAATTTGCCCCGACTAGAATTTTCCGTGGGCATCCCGGAACTAAAGCAGAAAAAGCTTCAAGAGTTAGGTAAAGAGATTTCGAGGTAGCTGATAAATGGAAGCAAAAGCAATAAACAAATATGTAAGTTCATCTCCAAGAAAGATGAGATTATTAGTTGATCTTATTAGAGGTGAATCTGTAGACAAAGCTTTAGAGGTGTTACACTTCAATCCGAAGCACGCGTCAAAGGTCGCGGAAAAAGTTTTAAGATCGGCAGTTGCCAATCTTTATAACAAGGATGAAAATAGTAAAAATGATCCTTCAGAATTATACGTGAAAGAAGCATTCGTAAATGGAGGACCAGCATTAAAACGAATTCTGCCAGCTCCGATGGGTAGAGCTTACAGAGTGAGAAAAAGAACTAATCATTTAACAATTGTAGTCGCTACAAAGAGTTAATCGAGGAGGCTTTTTTGGGTCAGAAGACAAATCCAATAGGTTTAAGAGTCGGTGTCATTCGAGGATGGGAATCCAACTGGTACGAGAATAAAAGTTATTCGGCAAAACTTAATGAAGATAAAAAATTAAGAATCTACATTAAGAATAGATTAAAGAAAGCTGGAATAGCAAGAATAATTATCGACAGGACCTCGAAGAATATCATTGTTACAATCCACACGTCACGACCTGGTGTGGTTATAGGAAAGAGTGGTAAGGAAATAGCTCAGCTCGAACAAGAGTTGAAACAGCTTACTGAAAAAGAAGTTAAGGTTCAGATATCTGAAATAAAAAGACCTGAGTTGGATGCAAATTTGGTTGCTGATAATATTGCTCAACAATTACAAGGAAGAATTTCTTTCAGAAGAGCAATGAAATCTGCAATAACTGCTTCTAGAAGAATGGGTGCTGAAGGTATTAGAATCATGTGCTCAGGAAGATTAGGCGGTGCTGAAATGGCGAGAACGGAACAGTATAAGGAAGGTCGTATTCCGTTGCACACACTTAGAGCCGATATCGATTATGCTACTTCAACAGCAAATACAATCTACGGTGCAATTGGCATTAAAGTATGGATTTGTAATGGTGAAGTGCTAGGAAAAAGAATGTCTGATTAAAGAGTTTTAGGAGAATCTCTCATGTTAATGCCCAAAAGAGTAAAATATAGAAAATCACAAAGAGGCAGAATGAAAGGAAACGCCAAAAGAGGAACTACAATTGCTTTTGGTGATTTCGGACTTAAAGCTTTGGAACCGGCTTGGATAACAAGTAGACAAATCGAGGCATGTAGGGTTGCTTTATCAAGAACTATGAAAAGAGACGGTAAGTCATGGATTAGAATATTCCCTGACAAACCAGTTTCCAAGAAACCTCTTGAAACAAGAATGGGTAAAGGTAAAGGAGCTCCTGAATTTTGGGTTGCGGTTGTTGAACCCGGTAGAGTAATGTTCGAAGTGGCTGGTGTTCCTAGAGAAGTTGCGATGAAGGCTTTTCAATTAGCTTCTCATAAGTTACCTATTAAAACTAAAGTGGTAATAAGACCTGATTTAGAAGAAGCAAAATAAAATAAAGGTTTGGAAATGAAGAAATATGAAATTCGTGAAATGAGTAATGAAGAGATACTCAAGAGAATTCAAGAGGAAGAGACAAACCTTGTTGACTTGAGATTTCAACACGAATTAAAAAACTTAACTAACACAGCTAAGTTGAAGTTAACTCGTAAAGATATAGCTGTAATGAAAACTGTGCTACAAGAAAGAGAAGCACAGGGTAAAGAAAAAGAAGATAATAAATAAGGAGCTGCTAAAGGTCTATGGAAACTCGCAGACTAAGAAAAACAAGAATTGGAGTAGTGGTCAAAAATAAGATGGATAAAAGCATTACTGTTGCAATTGAAAGAAAAGTTGCTCATCCGATCTATAAAAAATACTTCAAGAAAACGACAAAGTTGATGGTTCATGACGAGAAGAATGAGTGTAGAGTTGGCGATGTTGTAAAGATTATGGAAACAAGACCTTTAAGTAAGCATAAAACATGGCGACTCGTTGAAATTGTTGAAATAGCCAAGTAAAAAGCGCATCGAGAAGGAGTAGTTCGAAAATGATACAACAAGAAACAAATTTAGTAGTAGCAGATAATTCCGGAGCAAAGAAGGTACGCTGTATCAAAGTGCTTGGAGGAAGTAGAAGAAGATATGCTACAGTAGGCGATTTGATTGTAGTAAGTGTTAAGGCTGCTATTCCCGGTGGCGGCGTAAAAAAAGGTGATGTTTCAAAAGCAGTTGTTGTGAGAACACACAAAGAGATTCGAAGAAAAGATGGGTCATACATCAGATTTGATGAAAACGCAGCGGTTCTTCTAAATACTCAGGGGGAACCAAGGGGAACAAGAATTTTTGGTCCCGTAGCAAGAGAATTAAGAGATAAAAAATTCATGAAGATTATTTCTTTGGCACCTGAGGTGTTATAAAGGCGGGATAATTAAGTTATGAGAATAAAAAAAGACGATACAGTAGTAGTAATTGCCGGTAACGATAAAGGAACTACCGGAAAGGTACTTAAAGTATTTCGAAAAGAGGAAAGAGTCATTGTTGAAGGTGTTAATATTAGAAAAAGACACACAAAACCTAATCAGGCTAATCCTCAAGGTGGAATTATCGAAAAAGAAGCTCCGATTAGTGCATCAAACGTGATGGTTGTTGATCCAAAAGAGAACAAACCGACTAGAATCGGCAAGAAAATCATCATAGATGAAAAGACTGGAAAAAAGCACGGAGCCAGAGTAAGCAAAGTTAGCGGCGAAATGTTGTAAAAATATTTTTTAAGGATTGAAATTTACAATGGCAAAGAAAAACGAAAATAAACAAACAGAAGCAAAAGCAGGGAAGAACGCAGCAGAAGCTGTTGTAGATGTAAAAATTCCTATTGCATTGAAAGAGAAATATACGAGTGAAATAGTTCCGAAATTGAAAGAACAATTTTCATACAAAAATGTAATGGAAGTTCCCAAGCTTGAAAAGATTGTTGTTAATATGGGTGTTGGCGACGCAGTTCAAGATCCCAAAATTTTAGATGCTGCCATTAAAGATTTGGAAACAATTACTGGTCAGAAACCTTCTGTTAGAACAGCTAAGAAATCTATCTCTAACTTCAAGTTGAGAGAGGGAATGAAGATCGGAGCAAAAGTAACTCTTAGAAACGAAAGAATGTATGAGTTCTTGCAAAGATTAGTTGCAATTGCACTACCTCGTGTAAGAGACTTCAAGGGTATTCCTGATAAATCATTCGATGGAAGAGGTAACTATACATTAGGTGTAAAAGAGCAGATTATTTTCCCGGAAATAAATGTTGACAAAATCGTTAAAATTATGGGAATGGATATTACTTTCGTAACAAATGCAAAGACTGATAAAGAAGCATATGAATTACTAGTTGCATTTGGTGTTCCATTTCAAAAAAAATAAAAGGTAAATAAGGGTACTTATGGCTAGAAAAGCATTAGTCGCTAGAGAAGCAAAAAGACAATTATTAGTCGCTAAATATGCAGAGTTAAGAAAAGAACTTAAAGAAAATGGCGATTACGAAGCGCTTCAGAGGATTCCTAAAAATGCTTCTCCTGTTCGTTTAAGAAACAGATGCACAATGACAGGAAGACCAAGAGGTTATTACAGAAAATTTGGAATATCACGTTTAGTATTTAGAGAAATGGCGCTCAAAGGTGAAATTCCAGGAATTAAAAAATCTAGTTGGTAATAGATAGGAGAACTTTAAATGCCAGTTACTGATCCGATTGCTGATTTTTTGACAAGAGTAAGAAATGCTGTTAAAGCTAGAAAGAAGTTTGTTGAGATACCAGCATCTAATATGAAAATTAGAATGGCTGAATTACTTAAGGAAACAAGCTATATAAAAGATTTCGAAGTAATTGAAGACGGTCTTCAAAATATCGTCAAGATATCGCTTAAGTACGTTGATGGCGCTTCTTCGATTAGCGGCTTGAAAAGAATCAGCACTCCCGGTTTAAGAAAATATGTTGATAAAGATAATATACCAAGAGTATATAATGGTTTGGGAGTAGCCTTAATATCAACATCAAAAGGTGTAATAACAGATAAGCAAGCAAAACTAGAATCAGTTGGTGGCGAAGTTATCTGCCATATTTGGTAAAAAAATATATTGAAAGAGGTATCTAAGTGTCTAGAGTAGGTAAAAAACCAATAAATATTAAAGACGTTCAAGTAAATTTGTCTGGTAATAAAATTAAAGTTAAGGGCAAACTCGGAGAATTAGAATCCGATTTTCATAAGAATATGAATGTTACTGTAGAAGGCGATGAAATCTTAGTTACCAGACCTGATGATACAAAAATTAATAGAGCCCTGCACGGATTGACTAGAGCACTTATTCAAAATATGATTACTGGTGTTACTGAAGGCTTTTCGAAGTCACTTGACATTGTTGGTGTGGGGTATAAAGCCGAGCTCAAAGAGAAAAATTTATTATTGAATATTGGTTATTCGCATCCGATCTACTTTATGCCTAGTGACGGAATTACTATAGAGGTTCCAGCTCCAACACAAATTAAAGTAAATGGAATCGATAAAGAATTGGTTGGTTTAGTAGCTGCTAAGATCAGATCATTCAGAAAACCGGAGCCTTATAAAGGTAAAGGTATTAAATACAGTGATGAAGTTATAATAAGAAAAGCTGGTAAGACAGCTGGTAAATAAGTCAGTTTAGGAGATTGAATAAAAAAATGGTCAATAAGAAAGATAAACAGCGAAAAAGCAGAAAACTTATAAGAGTTAGAAAAAAATTATTTGGAACTCATGAAAGACCAAGATTATCTGTTTTTAGAAGTCTTAAGCATGTTAATGTTCAGTTGATAGATGATACAAAGGGTATAACATTGCTCGCAGTATCAACAAAGTCCAGTGATATTATAGATGAAGTTAAGAGTGCTGATAGCAAAGTTGCTGCTAGTAAAATTGTTGGTAGTCTTGCTGCAAAAAAAGCTTCTGAATTAGGAATAAAATCAGTAGTTTTCGATAGAGGATTATATAGATATCACGGCAGAGTAAAAGCTGTTGCTGAGGGTGCTAGAGAAGGCGGATTAGAATTTTAAGATAATTGCCCGATCGTCTAATGGTAGGACTACGCCCTTTGGAGGCGTCTGTAGAGGTTCGAATCCTCTTCGGGCAGCAATTCTCAAACAAGAAATTTGAATTTAAGGAGATAAAATTGAAGCATAAAAAAGTGTCTGGGCTTGAGAACTTAAAAGAGAAGGTCGTACACATCAATCGCGTTGCGAAAGTGGTTAAAGGTGGTAGAAGATTCAGCTTCAATGCTATCGTTGTGGTTGGTGATGGAAACGGACACGTTGGTGTAGGTTTAGGAAAAGCCAATGAAGTCACTGATGCTATATCTAAGGGTATAGATGATGCCAAAAAAAATGTTTATAAAATTCCTATTATCAAAGGTACTGTTCCTCACGAAGTTATCGGTAAATATGGTGCTGGCAAAGTATTGTTGAAACCTGCTTCTGCTGGTACAGGATTGATCGCCGGTGGTGGAGTTAGAGCAGTATTAGAGTCTGCTGGTATTCAGGATATTTTGACAAAATCATTAGGATCAAGTAATCCGCATAACCAAGTTAAAGCTACCTTAGAAGGTTTGTTAAGCTTAATTGATGCTCAGCAAATGGCTGCTAAGAGAGGAATTACTGTAAACGAATTATTTAATGCCTAATTGAGGAAGAGGATGGCTAAAAAATTAAAAGTTACGCAGGTAAAAAGTATAATCGATAGACCTAAGGATCAAAAAAGAACAATTGAAGCTTTAGGTCTCGGAAAGACTAATCGTACAAAACTACATAATGACACTCCTCAGATTAGAGGAATGGTTAGAAAAGTAGCACATTTATTAAATGTTGAAGAAATTGAAGAGTAAGGGATCTTATGGATATCTTAAGTAACTTAAAAAAAGCGGAAGGTTCAACAAAACCTCGAAAAAGAATTGGTCGTGGTGAAGGAACAGGCCGAGGTGGTACAGCCACTAAAGGTATGAATGGACAAAAATCAAGATCCGGTTTTAAGTCTAGAGCTTGGTTTGAAGGTGGTCAAATGCCTCTTCAAAGAAGAATTCCTAAAAGAGGATTTACGAATATTTTTAAGGTTAAGTATCAAGCTGTAAACTTAGAAAAGATTCAGAATTTGATTGATGATAGGAAAATTGAAGATACAAAGATAGATGCGGTTGTTTTATATAAGGCTGGTGTAATATCAAAGGCTAGTGCTCCTTATAAAATTCTTGGAAACGGTGAATTAACTTCGAAAGTAGAAATTGAAGCTTATGCATTCAGTGCATCTGCTAAAGAAAAAATTGAAGCTGCTGGTGGTTCCATAAAAGAGATTAAAATTTAATGAGTAAAGTACAAGAAACATTCCGGAATATTTTCAAAATCCATGAGCTAAGGCAAAGAATTCTTTATACCTTAGCTCTATTGGTGATTGTTAGAATTGGTGCTCATGTTACATTGCCTGGTATTGATTCTCATCTTTTAGCTGAAGCTATGGCAAATAAGACTGGTGATAATCTTTTAGGTCTTTATGATCTATTTGCCGGTGGTGCTTTTAGTAACGCTGCTATTTTTGGTTTAGGTATTATGCCTTATATTTCTGCTTCTATTATCATTCAATTAGCTGGAGCAGTTGTTCCTTACTTTCAGAAGCTTCAACGAGAAGGTGAGGAAGGAAGAAAGAAAATTACTCAACTTACAAGATACGGTACAGTTCTTATTTCAGCATTTCAAGGATTGGGAGTTGTTACTGGTCTTATAATGAATTTGAATTTCAATGGTGCTAATGTTGTGCCAGATGATATTAGAGGTGTCGGCTTCATTATTTCTTCCGTTGTTCTTTTAGTTGCCGGTACTGTTATGATGATGTGGATGGGTGAACAAATTACTGATAAAGGAATTGGTAATGGTATCTCTTTGATTATATTCATCGGTATAATTAATAGACTTCCTTTTGCTTTTTTAGATGAGTACAGACTTATTGAAGCTGGAACAAGAAACATTGTAATGGAAGTTGTAATATTTGTTTTCATGATTGCAATTATTGCTGGGATAGTTCTAGTAACACAAGGTACTCGTCGAATTCCGGTACAGTATGCAAAACGAGTTGTTGGTAGAAAGGTTTACGGAGGAGTAACACAATATATTCCTTTAAGAGTTAACACTGCTGGTGTAATGCCTATCATTTTTGCTCAAGCAATTATGTTTATACCTCAGACAGTTTTAGCTTTCTTTCCTGACAGTGAAGGATTGCAAATGGTAGCAAGTTATTTTAATTATACTTCTTTCACATATTCCTTGATCTACGGATTGATGATAGTTTTCTTTACATATTTTTATACGGCTATCGCTTTTAATCCTCAAGATGTTGCTGAAAACATGAAGAAACAAGGTGGTTTTATTCCCGGAATTCGTCCTGGAAAGCAGACTGCCGAATTTATTGATAATATTTTAACAAAGATTACGCTTCCGGGCTCGATTTTCTTAGCAATTGTTGCTATATTACCAGCTTTTATTTCTAAGCTTGGTGTATCGAGCAGTATGGCGTCGTTCTTTGGTGGTACAAGTTTGTTGATTATCGTTGGTGTTGCTTTAGATACCCTTCAACAAATTGAATCACACTTATTGATGAGACATTATGACGGATTCATGAAATCCGGTAAAATGAAAGGTCGTAGAGGCGGTATTTAATTGATTCTTATTAAGAGTAAAAACGAAATCGATTTAATTAGAGAAAGCTGTAAAATTGTGGCCGAAACATTGCAACTTGTTAAGGTAAATGTACGACCTGGTGTTTCAACTTATGAATTAGATCAGTTAGCAGAAGATTATATACGTAGTAATGATGGAAAGCCTGCATTTAAAGGTTATGATGCAGGTGGTTCGATTCCCTTTCCAGCGACAATTTGTGCTTCAATTGATGAACAGGTAGTTCATGGAATTCCGGGAAATAGAGTTCTTAAAGAAGGCGAAATATTGTCTGTAGATATGGGTGTTATTAAGAAAGGATATTTTGGTGACGCTGCTATTACAATAGCTGTTGGTGATATTTCGCATGAAAAGAAAAGATTGATGGAAGTTACTGAAAAGTCTCTCTATCTTGGTATTGAGCAAGCTAAGCTTAATAATCGATTAGGGGATATCTCAGCAGCCGTACAAAAACATGTTGAAAGCAATGGATTTTCTGTTGTGAGGGATTTATGTGGCCATGGTGTTGGAAGACATTTACATGAAGATCCGCAAATTCTAAACTACGGTAGAAAAAGTACTGGACCATTAATTAAAAATGGAATGACACTCGCAATTGAGCCTATGGTTAATGTTGGTGATTACATGATAGGTGTAGAAAGCGACGGTTGGACTGTAGTAACGGTTGATGGTTTACCATCTGCTCATTTTGAACATACAATAGCAATTATAGACGGGAAAGCAGAGATATTAACAATCTGTTAAAATTAAATTATGGCTAAGCAAGACGCAATAAAGATTGATGGAATAGTAACTGAGACATTACCTAATGCTCACTTTAAGGTAAAGTTAGAGAACGGGCATGAAATATTGGCTCATATATCTGGTAAAATGAGAATGCATTTTATTAAGATATTAGTTGGTGATAAAGTCGCAATAGAATTGTCACCATACGATTTAAATAAGGGAAGAATAACTTATAGATATAAATAACGGGGATAAGATGAAAGTTCGTGCATCCGTAAAGAAGATCTGTGAACATTGTAAAATAATTAAACGTAAAGGCGTTGTACGAGTTATTTGCAAAAACCCAAAACATAAACAGCGTCAAGGATAAAGAAACTTAGGAGGTTAATAGGTTGGCTCGTATTGCAGGGATAGATTTACCCAAAAATAAGAAGGCTTATATTGGTCTTACTTACATCTATGGTATTGGTCAATTCTTGGCTAAAGAGATTTTAAGTAAAGCTAATGTTGATGCCGAAAAGAAAATAGTAGACTTGACCGAAGAGGAAGTCGCAGAAATTAGAGCGGTAATGACAGCTGACTATAAAGTTGAGGGTGCTTTAAGAAGTGAAGTCCAGCAGAATATAAAACGTCTAATGGATATTGGTTGCTTCAGAGGCTTGCGACACAGAAGGGGTTTGCCCGCTAGAGGACAAAGAACTAAAACTAACGCCAGAACGAGAAAAGGTAGACGTAGAACAGTTGCTGGTAAGAAAAAAGCACCTAGGAAATAAGAATAATAAGGAGTTAAGACTTGGCTAAAGCAGTTAAAAAGACAAAAAAGAAAGTACATGTTGATGCTGTCGGTGTAGCTCATATAAAAGCATCATTTAACAATATAATTGTTACCATCTCTGATATCTATGGTAACACTATTTCTTGGTCATCTGCTGGAAAGAATGGTTTCAAAGGTTCTAGAAAAAATACTCCTTTTGCTGCTCAGGTTTCTGCAGAAGGTGCCGCAAAAGAGGCTTACGATTTAGGCCTTAGAAGAGTTGACGTATTTGTTAAAGGTCCTGGTGCCGGTAGAGAAGCAGCTATTAGAGCTTTGAATACAGCGGGTTTACAAGTTTTATCAATTAGAGATATTACACCAATTCCACATAACGGCTGCAGACCGCCGAAACGTAGAAGAGTTTAATCAGGGAGAATTTAGATGGCAAGATATACTGGTCCAAGTTGCAAATTGTGCAGAAGGGAAAGACAGAAGCTTTTCTTGAAAGGTTCCAAATGTCATTCCGAAGGATGTCCTTTAGAGAAGAAAAATTACGCGCCTGGACAGCATGGTTTGAATAGACGAGTTAAATTTTCTGAATATGGAATTCAGTTAAGAGAGAAACAGAAAGTTAAAAGAATATATGGCGTTCTTGAATCGCAGTTCCGTACTTATTTTGAAAAAGCTAATAAGCAAAAAGGCGTTACTGGTGAGAACTTAATCAAATTATTGGAAAGAAGATTAGACAATGTAATTTTTAGATTAGGTTTTGCACCTTCAAGAAAAGCTGCCAGACAGTTAGTATTGCATAGACATTTGCTCGTTAACGGTCAATTAGTTAATATACCTTCGTATATTATAGCTCCTGGCGATGTCATTTCTGTTAGAGAGGAAAGCAAAAAAATGGATATTATCCATAGCTCCCTGAGAAGAACAAAAGATAATGTATATAGTTGGCTACAAGTTGATAAGGCCTCTTTGCAAGGATCTTTCTTACAGGTTCCTGAAAGAGAAGAAGTACCGTTAAATGCAAATGAACAACTCATTGTAGAGTTATATTCTAAGTAATCATAAAATTTAACAAAGAGGACTTTAAATGAGCTATCCGTTCATTAAAATGCCAGATGGAGTAGTATTAGAAGAAGCAAGTGCAACCGATAACTATGGCAAGTTTATAATACAGCCTTTAGAGAGAGGATTCGGTGTTACATTAGGAAATGCGTTTAGACGTGTTCTTTTGTCGTCTATAACAGGTGCTGCTATCACTGCGATTAAAATTGATGGTGTCTTGCATGAATTTACTAGTGTACCTGGTGTGGCAGAGGATGTTACGGAAATCATTCTTAACCTTAAGAAGGTAAGATTAGATATTCTTAATAAAAAAGCTAATAAATTGGAAATTTCCTTATCCGGACCTTGTAAGTTGACTGCTGAAGACTTGCAAAAGAATTGTCCTGATATTAAAGTGTTAAATCCAGAACAACATATTGCGACTTTGAATGAAGAAGCTAAATTTACTATGGAAGTTCGCTTTGGTTACGGTAAGGGATATGTTCCTTCACATGAACAAACTATCAGTGATCAGACGATCGGTATTATTCCGATAGATTCTATCTTTACACCAATTAAAAACGTTACTTATGATGTTAAGAATGTTCGTATAGGTGAACGAAACGATTACGAAAAGGTTGAGATAGACATTACTACTGACGGTTCTATTACACCTGAAGATGCTCTTTCTAATGCGGGACAAATCTTAAGAGACCATATAAATATGGTTATTAACTTTGACGCAGAACAAGAAGAACATAAGGTGGAAGAAGAAGTCGATGCTGAAACCGAAAGAATCAGAAAGATTTTACTTACTAGTGTTGATGACCTCGAATTAAGCGTTAGATCGCATAACTGCTTAAAAGCAGCTAATATCAAGTCTCTTGGCGATCTTGTGCGTAAAGATGAAAGCGAAATGCTTAAGTTCCGAAACTTCGGAAGAAAGTCGTTGGCGGAATTAATTGAGATTGTGGAAAATTATGGTCTCGATTTCGGTATGGACGTCGATAAATACATTAAAGATTATAAAGAAAATAACTAATTCCGATAGAAGGTAGAAGAATGAGACACAGAGTAAAAGGAAGAAAATTAGGAAGAACATCGGCTCATAGGGCGGCTACTTTGAAATCTTTAGCTACCCAGTTGTTCAAACATAAAAAAATTCGTACTACTGTTAGTAAGGCTAAAGAAGCTAGAACTTTTATCGAGCCCTTAATAACTAAGGCTAAGATTGATTCTGTTGCAAACAGAAGACATATTGCCAGATACATTAATGACAAGGAAGTTGTTAAAGAGTTATTCTCTGAAATCGTTCCGAAAATTGGTGATCGTCCTGGTGGTTATATCAGAGTAGTAAAATTAGGTCAGAGGCTCGGTGACGCTGCTGAAATGGCTATTGTAGAGCTTGTTGATTATAACGACTTGGCAGCTCCTAAGAGAGCTCCTAAGAAGGTTGAAAAAACTGAAGAGCCTAAAGAAGCTGTGGTAGTTGAAGAAAAGGTTGAAGAAGTTAAAGCTGAAGAACCTAAAGAAGAAACAGAAGACAAAGAATAGTTCTATATACTATAGAGATTTTAGGAGTAGTCGGGTTCGATTACTCCTTTTTTTATGCCTATGAAAGATATTAAATTTATTACATCAGTTGGAAATTTATCGCAGTTACCTAAGGATAATAAGCGTGAGGTAATCTTATGCGGAAGATCTAATGTTGGTAAATCATCTTTCATTAATAGATTATTCAATAGAAAGAGTCTGGCTAAAACAAGTTCTTCTCCGGGGAAAACACGAACTCTTAATTATTACGATGTCGAAAGCAAATTCTATTTGGTTGACTTACCAGGTTTTGGATATGCTAAAACATCTATTACTGAACGTGAAGCTTGGCAAAGATTAATCGAAAAGTATATGGATAATCGCTCTCAAATCTCTCTTGCCTTTCATCTGATTGATAGTAGACATGACCCTACCGAATTGGATATAAATCTTAATTCTTATCTTAAGGAACTAGGAATTCCATATATTGTTTTATTGACTAAAGTTGATAAGCTGAAGCAAGCCGAATTAGCAAATACTAAAAAGCGAATCTTGCAATTTTTTCCTGAATTAAATCCCGGAGATAATTTACTTTTATTTTCTGCTGTTTCCGGTGTGGGGAAAAATGATGTAGCCAGAATTCTAAATCAACTTTATATTAGATGAAATTTTCGAAAACTTTTATTATACTTCATACCGAATTTAGATAGTTAAGTATAGCCAATTAAGATAAGAAAATATCTTCTAAACAGACACTTCGAGAGTTTAATGGGTATTGGAAATAAAAAAAAGAAACGTATTATAATATTTTCGATCATTCCTATACTTATTAGCGTTCCTTTTTTGACCGATGATATTGTATTTAGAGTAATTGCCTCTGCGCTATTAGCCATATATATTGGATTCATAATTTTTCTAAGAGATAGCCTTAAAACACCCCCTGAGAAATATCATGATAAAGAATATGACGACGAGTATTCTGCCGGTGATGAGCAAGAAGATGAAGGTTTTGAGGTTAAACAAAGCTTCAGACCGGATGATGGTGAGGATTTTAAGATAATCTCTTCCTCCGGAGGCATTGAACCAATTTCTTCCGGAGATTCAACCGATTCGATTCGTGGTGGGAAAAAGACATTCTTCAAGCCACCTGACCTTAAAGAAAATTTCGAAAGAATTGCTACTGAGCAACTTCCTGAAAATATCGGATATAATGAACATTTTTCTTTTCTCTTGGAAAAGATTCTTAATGTGATAAAGGAAGCCTTTTTGGCACATACAGCTGTATTTTTCTGGTATAATAAAAAGAAGCAACGTCTTACTCTTGAAAGATATGCTTCCAGCGCTAAGGAAATTACACAGCAAAAGTTTGATATCGAAGATGATATTCTGAGTAAAATTGTTCAGAAAGAAGAACCTGAGTTATTGACCGATATTCCCGCTACTGCCGAGAAAGACGTAATACGATATTATGACAATCCTCTTGGAATTAAGAGTTTTGTTGGGGTTCCTCTTTTTTACGGTGATCAATTAACCGGTGTTTTAGCTCTTGATTCAAAAGTTACCGATGCTTTCGGTATTGAAACAATATATTCCCTCGGGAGATTTGTTCGAGTAATTTCTCTTGTAATTACATTGTTTGAGGAAAAATATTCCGATTCGCAGGCTGAACAACGTCTTAAAGCATTCCTCGGCTTAACAATCGGTGATCGGAAATTCGATAGCCATAAGGACTTGTATAATGCTATTGAAAACGCAGTTAAAGGACTTTTGAATTGGGATGTTTTCACATTTGTCTATTTTGATCCGGTTCAGCAGAAGTTCCTTTCCTCAAAGATCAACAATCGCCGTTCCCTAAAATATATCGGTGAAAACCTTGAAATTGAGCTGACAAATACTCTAGTTGGCAAAGCTATTATCAATGGTGTTCCGGTATACAAAGAAGATACTTCCAAAGGTGATATTATTCGCTTTTCCGAATCGGAGGATGTAACATTTGATGGATCTTTCCTGGCTATTCCACTTACTTATGATGGACAAAATTACGGGGTATTGTGCTTCGAAAGTCTCAAGAAAGGGGTTTACAATACTGCTGATATAGATTTTATGAAAAAGGCTGGCAAGATATTGGCCTATTTTGTTTATTCGTTTTCCTCTCAACGATTGTTGAAAAACATATTACCTTATGATGTGGAAACACGTTTATTCAATAAGGAAGCTTTTTTCAAGGAACTTACAAAGGAATTATATAAAGCTGAGCAACTTGATATTCCGGGAGCTTTGGCTTTGATAAAGATTGATGATTTTTTGGAAGATGAAAATCTTTTTGAAGGAAATCCCCTTTCGAAAGTAATTAAAGCGGTAGCGCAAACTGTTGAGCAAGAATCAACTCCAATGAATATTTCCGGTAGGTTGGATGACAAATTACTTTGTGTCTATTTCTTCAACGCAACTACAAAGGATGTTTTTCTTTGGTCGGAAAAAGTGCGTGTGAAAATCGCCAGAAAACCAATCGCAGTAATATCAAAACAGACAACATTCACGGTATCCATCGGTGTAGCTTCGGCCTCAAAGAAAACAAATGCCGAAGATGTTATCTATAATGCCGAATTGGCTTTGAGAAAGGCTGAGGAAAAAGGTGGTAATTCCGTAAAAAGTATATAAGAGGAATCGTTGAATAATTTTATCGTAATCGTTTTGGATGGTGTTGGGATTGGTGAACTTCCCGATGCAGACCGATATGGAGACAAAGGGAGTAACACTTTAGCTAACATGGCTAAAAAACTCGGTGGACTTGATTTGCCGAATCTTCGTAAGATGGGCCTCGGTAATATTACCCCTATAGATGGTATTGCCAAAACCGATTCACCAATTGCTTCTTTCGGAAAAATGGCTGAGTTTGCCAAAGGTAAAGATTCTACTACAGGCCATTGGGAAATAGGTGGATTACAAGTAACATTTGAGTTTCCTTACTATCCTAATGGTTTCCCGGATGAATTAATTACTTCTTTTATGGAGAAAACCGGGGTAAAGGGAATATTAGGAAACAAAGCTGCTTCCGGTACCGAGATAATCAAAGAACTCGGGGATGAGCATGTTAAGACAGGCTTTCCTATCGTTTATACATCAGCCGATTCGGTTTTTCAGATAGCCGCACACGAAGAAGTAATTCCTCTCGAACGATTATACGAAATTTGTAAAATCACTCGCCATGAAGTACTTGTTGGTAACGACTCTGCCGGAAGAGTTATCGCACGTCCCTTTATAGGAGAAAGTGGCAACTATTCCCGTACCGTTAATAGAAAAGATTACTCCCTCGATCCCCCCGGAAAGACAATATTGAATGTTCTTCAAGAGGAAGGAATAAAGACTATCGCGGTTGGCAAGATAAATGATCTTTTCAATAAATCAGGTATTGACGAAGCTGCAATAACAAAAACAAATGAAAAGGGGATTCTGAAAACGATCGAATATATCAAAGAAGCAAAGGAGTCTTTGATATTCACGAATCTGGTTGATTTCGATATGCTCTATGGGCACAGAAACGATCCGATAGGTTTTTATGGAGCTCTTAAACAATTCGATAACTATCTTCCGGAAATATTGGAAGCGATGGATGAGACAGACGCTTTGGTTCTTACGGCCGATCATGGAAATGATCCGACATCTATTAGTACTGATCATAGTCGTGAATATGTTCCTGTGGTTCTCTACAGAAAGGGAGTCGAAGGAAGTGATCTCGGAATAAGAGATTCTTTTGCCGACGTTGCTCAAACCATTGCACAATTCTTTAAAATAAATAATAATCTGAGTGGTAAAAGCCTTTTAAAAATTTGAAGATAAGAGATTTTTTTTAGTATCTTTGATGCCGGAAGAAGAAGGAAGAGCATTCCTGAGTAATTGAATGTTCGGATGAATTATTGGTAAGTACTTAATTGAAAACTTGCTCTTCTCTCTAAAAGATAATTGCTTTTAAACATGTTGATAACTTGTTGATAACTCAAGGGAACTATTATTACTGATTTCAAGTTTCCTAGATAATACAATATATATAAGAATTATTATTACGATTCGATGCGCCTCTGTTAAATCATGTTGTAATATTTGCGTGATTTGTTTTTCGATTATTTGCTCCCTTTTATGAAAATATGTTTTGCTATCTCGAAACAGAGGTAGGAGTATCATCCCAAATAAACTGAGAGGTTAATGTGATATTGGGGAAAGTAGTTGGAACCGTATGGTCAACTAGAAAAGATGAAAATTTGGTTGGAGCTAAGTTTCTGATTGTTAGACAATTGAAATTGGATTATACACCAAAAGATAATTTTGTAGTAGCGGTAGATTCTGTCGGTGCCGGAGTAGGGGAAATTGTTATTGTTGCCCAGGGCAGTTCCGCCAGACAAACCGAATTTACACATAATAAACCGATTGATGCCGTAATTATGGCAATCGTCGATAAACTTGATGTTGCGGCGAAAGATAAGCTTAAGGATATGGTTGAGGAATAGGTGGAGCTCGGTAAAGTTATAGGAACGATTTGGGCGACCAGGAAGTATGACGCTGTTAAAGGGTATAAGCTACAGTTTGTTCAGCCTTTAAATGCCGAACAAGAAAAATTAGGTGAGCCTATTATAGCGGTGGATACGGTTGGTGCCGGTCCCGGAGAGACAATTTTATATATCACCGCCAGCGAGGCGGTTATTCCGCTTGATGTGGATATGGCTCCGGTGGACGCGTCAATTGTGGCCATTGTTGATACTATAAATTCCGATAACAACTAAAGGGAGTAACCTTGAAAATAACCAAGCAGTATACTAATCGCGAAAGTCAATCCCTTGATAAGTATCTGCAGGAAATTGGGAAAGTGGATCTTCTCTCACCCGACGAGGAGATTGAATTGGCGATTAAGATCAAAAAAGGGGATCAATTATCTCTCGAAAAATTAGTGAAATCGAATTTAAGATTTGTTGTAAGTGTGGCCAAGCAATATCAAAATCAAGGCCTTTCTTTGGGGGATCTTATAAATGAAGGTAATCTCGGGCTAATTAAAGCTGCTAAGCGCTTCGACGAAACTCGAGGTTTTAAGTTCATCTCTTATGCGGTTTGGTGGATAAGGCAATCTATTCTCCAAGCACTTGCCGAGCAATCCAGAATTGTGCGACTTCCATTAAATAGAGTCGGAGCTTTAAACAAGATCGGGAAAGCGTATAGCATTCTTGAGCAAGAATACGAGAGAGAACCGAACGCCAAAGAACTGGCCAAAGAATTGGAAATGGATATCAACGAAGTTTCCGATACTCTGAAAATTTCCGGACGACATATTTCAATGGATGCCCCTTTTGCTCAGGGGGAGGATAATCGTTTGTTGGATGTTTTGTCGAATGACCAACAGCCTTCACCTGATAATAGCCTGATGTCCGATTCCTTGAGAAACGAAATCGAAAGAGCGCTTGGTACATTAACAGAAAGAGAAGCGGAAGTAATTAAACTCTACTTCGGCTTGAATAAAGAACATTCCCTTACCCTGGAAGAGATCGGGGAGAAATTTAACTTAACTAGGGAAAGAGTAAGACAAATTAAAGAAAAGGCTATAAGAAGATTACGTCACGCATCGAGAAGTAAGAATTTACGTGCTTATTTAGGATAAATCTGACATACCATGTTGAAAAAAAGTGTAATAATGATTTTTGCATGGGGGATAATCGCACTTTTCCTTGGCGGTTGTTCCTCTTCATCATACTATTCAAGGTATAACAAAACCGAGAAGAAAGAAAAAAAGGAAAATAACAAAGTTAGGTTCACGTCGGATGATTCCGTAAATGAGAAAAATGATAACGATGATGTTGTTTCTTTCTCGAACTTAGGGACTGATGAAAATGAGTTTGATGTAGAACCGGTTGAAGAATTCCCTGTAGATACGAAGGAATTCCTTAGAAAACATGAAAAAGTTAAGGAGCTCTCTACGGCCCTTACCCCTCGAGAAAGAGTGTTGTTCGAAATTATCAGTTATTTGGATACTCCTTATAAATATGGTGGTGAAACCAGAAAGGGGATTGACTGTTCGGCATTCACTCAAAAAGTATTCTCAAAATCCTCTAATATTGAACTTCCCAGAACCGCCAGACAGCAGTTTAAGGAGGGAGAAGATATTTCCAAGAATGAGCTTTCTTTCGGCGATCTCGTCTTCTTCAATACCCGTAAAGGGGTTTATCCCGGACATGTTGGAATATATATTGGCGAAGATCTTTTCGCTCATGCCAGCAGATCAAAAGGAGTAACTATTTCTTCTTTGGAGAACAGTTATTATAAAGCAAGATATGTTGGCGGGCGAAGAATTCATAAATAATTTATTCGATTTATATTATCTTTCTATTGTAAAATTTGTTGTCTCAGGTAATTTAAAATTTACGCCCCTTATTCTTTGTATTGTTGGGTAAATAGTTTTTTATTTGATATAGTTTCTAATTAAAAGGAGAGCATTATGGAATATCGTGTAGAAACCGATACTATGGGTGAAGTTAAAGTTCCCGCTGATAAGTATTATGGCGCGCAGACAGCTAGATCTTTGATGAATTTCAAGATCGGCGGAGAAAGATTCCCTCGTGAATTAATCAGAGCGTTGGGTGTGCTTAAAAGAGCAGCTGCCGAAGCTAACAAAGATTTGGGTATGATTCCGGCAGAAAAAGCAGATTTGATTATTGCTGCGGCTAACGAAGTAATCGAAGGTAAACTTGACGAGCATTTCCCGTTGGTTGTTTGGCAGACCGGTAGCGGTACTCAGACAAACATGAACTCTAACGAGGTTATCGCTAACAGAGCTATTGAAATCGCCGGAGGACAGTTGGGAAGCAAAACTCCTGTTCATCCAAACGATGATGTTAACAAAGCTCAGTCTTCCAACGATACTTTCCCTACAGCAATGCACATTGCCGCTGTCGAAGAAATCAACAGAAGATTGATTCCTATGGTTACTAAGTTGAAAGAAGCTTTGGCCGTAAAAGCGGAAGCTTTCAAAGATATTATCAAAATCGGTAGAACTCACTTGATGGATGCTGTTCCTTTAACTTTAGGACAGGAATTCTCAGGTTATGTTCAGCAATTGGAAAACGGATTAGCCAGAATTAACGGATGCCTTGAAAGATTGAGCGAACTTGCTCTCGGTGGTACTGCCGTTGGTACCGGTCTTAATACTCATAAAGATTTTGCCGTTAAATCAGCAGAGAAAATCTCAGCTATTACAGGTTTGGAATTCAAAACAGCTCCTAACAAATACGAAGCTTTGGCTGCTCACGACGCAGTTGTTGAGGCAAGTGGTGTTATGAAAACTTTGGCCGCTTCTCTTCACAAAATTGCTAATGACGTTAGATGGTTAGGTTCCGGTCCTAGATGCGGATTGGGAGAAATCGTTCTTCCTGCTAATGAGCCTGGTAGCTCAATTATGCCTGGTAAAGTTAATCCTACTCAGGCAGAAGCTATGACTATGGTTTGCGCTCAGGTTTTCGGTAACGACGCTGCTATCGGTTTTGCCGGAGCTTGCGGTAATTTCGAATTGAACGTGTACAAACCTGTTATGATTTTCAACTTGCTTCAGTCTATCAAATTGATTGCTGACGCTTGCGAAAGCTTTACTGATAATTGTGTTGTAGGTATCGAGCCGAATAAAGAAAAAATTAACGAGCACTTAACAAACTCTTTGATGTTGGTTACAGCTCTTAATCCTCATATCGGATATGATAACGCCGCTAAGGTTGCTAAAAAAGCTTACAATGAAAATACTACATTGGAAGAAGCCGCTGTTGCGTTGGGATTATTAACATCCGAAGAGTTCAAAGCAAAAGTTCGCCCGGAAGAGATGGTCGGACCAAAGAAATAAAAACGGACTACTAATTGTTGTTTAATAAATAAACAAACATGAGGTATAATGTCTACACCCAAAGTAGCTAAAAAGGGCCCATACGTAGAAACCGTTAAACCGGGAAAATACGCGTGGTGTGCCTGCGGAGAATCGGGAAATCAGCCTTATTGCGACGGATCCCATCGTGGTACGGGAATTACGCCAATGATTGTTGAGATTACCGAAGAAAAAAAAGTAGCTTGGTGTGGTTGCAAACATACCAAAGATAAGCCGTTTTGCGATGGCTCGCATTCAAAGTTATAAGTCATTAAGCGGGTTGGCAATTTGCCTTCCCGCTTATTTCTTTTTAACACGATTCTTTTCACCGAATGACTCTCGGATGAAGGCATTCTCCCATTACTCTCTTTTTATATCTCTTTCTTATGTGAGCATAAATAATCCTTTCGGTTGTATGAGATTTTGTTTGTTCTCCGGAAAAGGAATTAATTTATGTCGGAAAAGGGTTTTATATTCTATATTTTCTTAAATTTGCGTGTGTGATTTACTTTTGTGGGTGATGTTGGAAATGTTTCGCGATCTCTGGAAAACGATTTGATGTTCTCTTGCTCAGCTATTGATACGGTTGTTTTTCGTTTCGACTTTCTTTGTTTTTATCCCCACTACAATAATTCCGAAATGGTTTGCCGGTAATTCGCTTATTTGCAGAGAGCGAAATTGGCTTAATATATTAATTTGAGATTGATAATGAATATTTCCGAAACAATCTTAAACATCTATCTTGTTATTGAAGACGGATTTGTGGTCTCTTTCAGAGCTAAGGCTTATGAAAGTGACGAAGGAGATAACGAAAAAATTCGTTACCTCAAATCGAAAGCGAAGGAAGATTATTCTTCGGCCTATCGCTTCGATGCCCCGAAGAGTGAAAAAGGGGAATTTATGAAGTATGAAAAGTTCGCTCGTCTGGAAGGACACGGAATGCATTTCCGGCTATTCGAGGAAATTTTCCAATCCTTTGAAGTACCGGAAAATCCGCTCGTTTGCGTTACTCCGGTTGTGGACGGCAATATCGTTGGTGAATAAATATATCTTAATCAAAGTATAGAGGTAAGATCCATGAGCACTACTTCAGGAAGTATCGACGAAGTTAGTATTAATACTATTAGATTTTTAGCTGTAGACGCTATCCAGAAAGCAAATTCCGGGCATCCCGGAATGCCGATGGGATGCGCGCCGATTGCATATAAGCTTTACAAAGATTTTATGAAGCATAATCCCGCTAATCCGAAATGGATTAACCGCGACAGATTTGTTCTCTCTGCAGGGCACGGTAGTATGCTCCTTTATTCGGTTTTGCATCTTTGCGGGTACGGAATCTCTTTGGACGATATCAAAAATTTCCGTCAGTGGGGAAGCATTACCCCGGGACATCCTGAGTTCGGTCTTACTCCGGGCGTTGAAACTACTACCGGACCTTTGGGGCAAGGTATTGCTAACGCTATCGGAATGGCTGCCGCGCAAGATCATTTGGCTGCCAGATTCAACAAAGATTCTTACAATCTATTCGATCATTATATTTACGCTATTGCCGGCGACGGCGATATGATGGAAGGGGTTTCTCATGAAGCTGCTTCTTTTGCAGGGCATAATAAGCTTGGCAAATTGATTGTTTTCTACGACGACAATAAGATTACAATCGACGGCGATCTCTCTTTGGCAATGTCTGAAGATGTTGCTAAAAGATACGAAGCTTACGGATGGCAAGTGCTTCATGTTGATAACGTGAACGATCTTCCTCAGATTGACAAAGCTATTGCAGACGCTCAGAGCGAAAAGGAAAAACCTTCGATCATTATCACAAAAACCAAAATCGGTTTCGGTAGCCCTAACAAAGAAGGAAAATCTTCTTCTCACGGATCTCCGTTGGGAACCGACGAAGTTACTTTGACAAAGAAAAATCTCGGTTGGTTCGAGGATAAAACTTTCTTCGTTCCCGAAGAAGTTAAGGAAATTTTCTCCGCTGTTCCCGTAAAAGGGAAAGAAGCTGAGGATGAGTGGAACAAAATGTTCGCTGAATATTCCGCCAAATATCCCGAGGAAGCCAAACTTATAAAGAATTTATTCGACGGAAAATTTGAGGAGAGCTGGAACGAAGTTCTTCCTAAGTTTGAAAATTGGAACGAAGGTATGGCCACAAGAAGTGCTTCCGGAAAGGTAATAGCAGCTATTACCGGTGCTATTCCCGCGTTGGTTGGCGGTTCCGCAGACCTTTCTCCTTCGAATAATACATCAATGCCCGAAGTGGCGGATTTCTCAGCCGCTAACAAAGCCGGAAGATATTTCCGATACGGTATTCGTGAGCACGCGATGGGAAGCATAATGAACGGTATGGCATACTACGGTGGTATTATTCCTTACTCCGGTACTTTTATGGTCTTCTCCGATTATATGCGTCCTCCGATGAGAATGGCAGCCCTTGCTAATCTTCAGGCTATTTACGTATTTACTCACGATAGTATTGGTGTTGGTGAAGACGGACCAACCCATCAGCCTATTGAGCATTTGGCAGCTATGAGAGCTATTCCGAACTTAACAGTTATCCGTCCCGCCGACGCGAACGAAACCGTTTACGCCTGGAAAGCCGCTTTGGATAAACATGACGGTCCCGTAGCTCTTGCCCTTACTCGTCAGAATCTTCCGGTTCTCGATAGAAACAAATATGCTTCGGCTGAAGGTGTATTGAAAGGAGCTTACGTTTTGAAAGACTCCGAAGGAACTCCCGATATCATCATGATGGCTTCCGGTTCCGAAGTTTCGGCTACTCTTAAGGCAGCTGAAGTTCTCGATTCCGAAGGGGTTAAAACACGTGTGGTAAGTTTCGCGAGCTGGGAACTTTTCGAAGCTCAGAGTGAAGAATACAAAGCATCGGTTCTTCCGAAAGAGGTTACTAAGCGAATTGCCGTAGAAGCCGGTATTAAGCAGGGATGGGAGAAATATATTTCTTCCGAAGGTATTGCCGTTTGTCTGGATCATTTCGGCGCCTCCGCTCCCGCAAGCGAACTCTTCGAGAGATTCGGATTAAACTCCGCCAACATTGTTGAAAAAGCAAAATCAATTCTATAAAATAGATTTATGCCGCTCTGTTTGTGCAGGGCGGCTATAATGCTTGCTTTGTTAAATAAAAAAGGTTAAGTTTGTTTGTGTGATAATTATTCGAAAACGCGCAATAAGTAACCTGATATTACGTATTCCCATCTGTTAGCTGGAAAATTATATTTATTACTCGTTCTAATCGAGTTTCTTTTCAGTTATCTCGCAACCAATTCAAAAAGCTTACTTTGACACAGAAACATTTACAGTAACAAATACGGTAGAATAATGAAGTATTTCTTTCTATTCGCTCTTCTCTTTTTAGTATCGTGCGATACATCTGTTGAAACCAAGGAGGAGGAAAAGCTTTTCTTATGGAAATTATGGGAAGATGATCCTGATTATCCCGAAGAGGAGATATTCGGGGGGCCCGGGGGAATAATTTCGGATGATGAGTATTTCTATTTCCATAACACTCATAATAGTGCTACCGGTCGTGTTTATAAAATTTCTTTGGATGGTAAAGTTGCGGGGTGTTCCGATATTATCGGTATGAAGGGTTTTTCCCCTCTGCTTATCTCCGGAGATAAGCTTTATTCGAGCGTTCTTCGGGAAGGAATATATTGTCTGGACAAAAACACACTTAATGTAATATGGAAAATTCCCGGTTTCAACGATCCCGGTAATTTGATAGCGGTAGATGAAAAAAAACTTTACGAGTCTACCGGTTATTCAGTAATAGCCTACGATAAGATAACCGGCGAAAAGATATGGGAAACCGGGAGTAGAGTTGGGATAGCGCGTGGAAGAATGGGAATTGACGAAGATAGAATATATTTAGCCGATTTTGGGTGGCATAAGGATGGACATTTGTATTTTATCGATAAGGAAACCGGTAAAGTTGAGCGGAAAATTACTGTCCCTTATCTTGAGGAATATAATGCCCAGTTCGGTGGGGCCTACAGAGGGGGAACCTTGGTGTATAACGACAAAGTGATAGTAGGTGCCCAAAACTGGCATATATACGCGTTTAATAAACATACCGGGGATAAAGAATGGGAGTTTATTGCCGACGCTCCCGTAAGTGTTCCTCTTACCATTTCCAACGGAATTCTTTTTACCGGGACATTGAACAGTACTGTCTTTGCCATCGATCCGGAGACCGGAATTCAGAGATGGAAATATCATGAATTCGGATCTTTTTTTTGTTACCCGATCAAATACAAAGATATGATCGGTTTTTGCAACGGTACTTTTCTTCTCTTTAACATGAATGGGAAATTACTGAAGTTTCTGAACTGGAGCCCGAAAGAACCCTATTCATATTCTACAATCGGAATTACAAATAACGGTCAGGTTCTAATATCCGGTTTTCAAGATAAAGCGGGAACGGAATTTGACAAATCTCTCTTTTTTTCTCTGAAACTAAAATGACGGAATGAACATGAAATACATAAAATATATTTTACTTTTTATTAGTTGCGCGATATACGCGCAGAAAGTGACACTGGTTCACGGGCTAAACAATGTTGGGAGTCTCTTTAACGGTTCGAAAATCGAGCAGAAAGTTAATTTGGTGTTAAATCCTCCTCTAGTTCTTAAGCCATCCTTGCAGGGAGAAACATCCGCCAATAATCAGAGCCAAAATCTGGCGAATATTCTCAGCATTAATAATGTTGACGCCGGTCTTGCAGTCTCTTATAGTATGGGAGGGATAGTAACCAGAAACTACATGAAGCAGGCAAACGAAAACGGCAACAACAGGTTAAAGGGGCATATTTCAATAGGTTCACCTCACAGAGGAGCTAAGCTGGCTACAAATTCAGCTTTGGCGGAAAGACTTGTAAGATCGCAGATCGGGGCAATCCTGTTTCCCGGAAGTATCAATTTCGAGGCAAAGCAACTCACCTATTATCACGAGTCAATGAGAGATCTGGCATTAGTATTATTGAATGATATGATCAGCCCCTACATTTTTGATTACGCGAATAATGAAGCAGTTCAGGATTTGAAAACCACTTCTTCGGTAGTCTCTTCAATTAATAGTAGTTTGGCTTACGAATCTGATATCTTTAAGATTGGAATTTTTTGTAGGGAAAAGGAGCCTGTATTATTCAATATGATGGCTAACGCGGCTGGGATTCAGGAGTGTACGATGGAATATATTCTTGATTTCGTTTACGCTGTTAAGGTGGCCTGTATCTTCTCTCATACTTATGCTTTTTACGATGCATTGGATGCCAACAATCAATATTGGGCTTCTTATCACTATGAGATGGCTTGCGCCCATCTTACTGCATTTTACTATTTGAAGGACTTCAATAAAATCTGGAAGAGGGATATTATAGAAAGCGATTACTCCGACGGAGTAGTAAGTGAATATTCGCAGAAATATCCTAACGGGAATAACCAGTATTTCGCATCCAATACTTCTCACATGGAAGAGTTGAATCATGATCAAGTCGCCAGCAAACTTCAGAAAGCTCTTCTCGATTTTAAAGATTATATTCGTGACGAGCCTCCGGTTGAGCCGAAGGAGCTTTCGGTTTCATGGTATAGAAGCCATCCGAAGTTGACATGGAAGAGCAATCAGGAGTATGACGTAAAAGAGTATAAAATTTGGAAATGTGCCGGAGGTATTCCTAGAATTGTCTGGACAATATCTCACAATCAAAATAGTAATGTACACACATGGATTGATTATAGTGTAGATAAACCGGTTACCTCCTCTCAAGGAAATGATTATCAATATCAGGTTAAGGCAGTAGATATAACAGGTAACGAATCCGCATATTCCAATCAGGTTACAATAAAAGGGCAGGCAGCTCCGGTTTCTTTGGAGAAAAAAAACAATGATGAAGGGGAAAATGACAGTGAAGCTCTGCCACAAACATATGATTTGGGAGCCAATTATCCCAATCCATTTAATCCGGATACAAGAATCCAATATCAAATTCCCAAGACAGAATTCGTTTCCTTAACTGTATACGATATTTCAGGACAAAAGATTAAAGATCTGGTTAATAAAAGACAAGCAGCCGGTAAATATTCTGTCATTTTTAAGGCCAATAATTTACCGAGCGGTGTTTACATATACAAATTGCAAGCAGGCGAATATAATGCCGTAAAAAAAATGATTTTAACAAAATAAGAATAATAAGCAAAATCAATTCTATAAAATAGATCTCAATCCCCCTGAAGCATTACGGTTCGGGGGGATTTGTTTTATCTTATCTCTTATACTTTGGCAAAGCACACGAAATTCATCTCGATAATAATTTCCCCTATACGTAAGCTGGTTCGCAATACTTATTTTAAGTAATTAAAGAGTACAAATCTTCGCCAAACTATTTCGATTCATTTCTTATCTGTTCGTTGCGGATGAAAATATTTTCGCTAGTAATGAGAATAATTTCAAGGAATTAGTGAAGTATTGCGCCATTCCTTTTCTCATGTGCGACGATCATAGGAACAGGTGCGTTAAGGAAAAATATCGGTGCGCTACCGGTTATTTCCATTTCAACAAGGATTTTTAAAAAGAAAAATCGTAACGAAACAGTTCTTCGTTCCATTGAAACACTTCTTACATGCTTCGAAAAAGTTCTTTAGCTTAACGAAACACTTCCTGAGTATATCGAAATAGTTCTCTACTTCTTTGAAATAGTTCCTGACCTCTTCGAAATGAAGAAAACGAGTAGCGCACCGCGGAAAACGAGCAGCGCACCTCTTCCGACGAGCAGCGCACTTATTCCGGAGTGTTTCCCGATAATTCGGAGGAGCGTAGTAACGGTATTTACCCATATTGCTTATGTATCTATTGTGAGGGGAAAAATATATTTCGGTTGAAACAAAGGAGAGTGGAAAAAAGAAAGCGCCCGAATGGATTTCGGACGCCACGGAAAACTTTTAGAGGATATATTTAATAGCCACAAACCCTCCTACAAGAAGGACTGTAAAGGCTACGGCTAGCAAGTTGAAATACTTATCGATAAAGCTCTTAATCTGATCGCCGAATTTCCAGATAAGCCATGAGACCAGGAAGAATCTTCCCGCGCGGCTGACTACGGAGGCCAGAACGAACAATGGCAAACTAACATCGAAGGCACCGGCGGTAATGGTGAATACCTTATAAGGAATCGGGGTAAAGCCGGCCGTAAAGATAATCCAGAAATTCCATTCGTCGTATAATCCCTTAACCTGATAGAAAATATCGTTGGTAAAACCGGGAACGTTTTCGAAGAAGAATTGAGCCATCGAAGAGAATTCGCCGGGGGATGACCACCACGCGAAGTATCCTATGGAATAGCCTAACAAGGCTCCGGTAACGGATGCCAGAGTACATAATCCCGCGAAACGAAACGCTTTTAATCTGCTACCGAGTACCAGAGCAATTAAAAGGGCATCGGGGGGAATTGGGAAAAAAGAGGCCTCAGCGAAAGCCAATAAGAATAAAGCCAATGGTCCGTATGGAGTTTCGGCCCAGTGAAGGACCCAGTCGTACATGTTTCTTAAAATTTTCATATCACCAGAACTATAATTAGGAGTAGGTGCAATAATAAAAAAAAAATATCGGTTATTGAATCTAATTTTTAATTAAATTTGCGGCTTGATCCTAACTATAGTTCAAATAACGAGAGGTACAAAATTGGGTACTGGAAAATCGGAACGTCTTTTATCTTTGGACGTTCTACGTGGTATTACTATAGCCGGTATGATATGCGTTAATAATCCCGGATCTTGGGGAAGCATTTACCCGGCATTAAAACACGCGTCTTGGAACGGATGCACGCCGACCGATCTGGTTTTTCCGTTCTTTTTATTCATTGTTGGTGTTGCCACCACTTTCTCTTTGACTAAAAGAAAAGAGAGAGGGGATAACCAAAACGAATTATTGAAACAAGTATTTCGCAGAAGTTTAACTCTTTTCGGATTGGGGTTGATTCTGAACGGATTTCCGTTCCTTACTTTCACAAACGGTGTTGAGTTAATAGACTTTTCTACTTTTAGAATAATGGGTGTCTTGCAGAGAATAGCGATTGTCTATTTTATAGCGAGTTTCCTTTTCTTGAAGATGCAAACAAAGAATCTCGCCTTTACGGGGGGAGCTATTCTGGTTTTATATTGGATTGTAATGACTATAATACCTGTTCCCGGTTTCGGTATGCCGAATCTGGAGGCTGCTCCGGCAGGAGAGGCTTCTAACTTATCGGCGTGGTTCGATAAAATAACATTGGGAACACATGTTTGGAAACATTCGGCTCCATGGGATCCGGAAGGCTTGTTCAGTACAATACCGGCAATAGCAACCGCGCTTTTCGGTATTCTGATCGGTAAGCTGTTGAAGAGTGACGAGGATAAGGCTGTTAAGACAGTTAAGATATTTGTTTACGGTAACTTCGCAATGTTAGCAGGTTATGTAATCGATATGTGGATTCCAATCAACAAATCTTTGTGGACAAGCTCATACGTTCTATACACCGGCGGATTGGCTTCAATCTTCCTGGCAATGTGCTATTGGATAATCGATGTAAAGGGATATAAGAAATGGTGCATACCTTTCCACGTATATGGAATGAACGCGATTACCGTATTCTTCGCTTCCGGAATTGTAGGTCGTTTGATGTATATTTTTACCGTAACAAACGATGCCGGCAAGGAAGTAGCCTTAAAAACATACCTATATAACACATTATTTTTATCATGGATGGATCCGTTAAACGCCTCTCTGGCTTGGGCTTTGAGCTATATCTTCATCTGGCTCGGCTTGATGTGGATCCTTTACGCTAAAAAGATCTTTATAAAAGTCTAAATAAAATGGTAATTTTGGAGCGCTCTTTTATTTGATTTTTACATAGGGCGCTCTTAAATTGCACGGATTAGATTTTTGTAAGGAGAATAAATGGCAAGAAACAGTTCATTCACTACCATTCCACAAATATTCAAATATCTGACGGAAGAGTTTCCGCAGAGGAATGAGAAACCGATTTTCCAAGAGAAATTAGACGGAGCTTATCGGGACATATCTTACCAAGAATTTTACGAAGAAACTGAACAAGTAGCCTTAGGCTTGATTGCGGTTAATATTAAAAGGGGAGAGAAGCTGGCAATTATCTCCGAGAACCGACCGGAATGGGCCTATGCCGATTTTGCCATTCTGGGAATCGGAGCAATCGATATCCCACTATATCCTATTCTAACTGCAGATTCGATTGAGTTCATTCTGAATAATTCCGAAGCAAGCGTAATGTTTGTTTCGAACAAATTTCAGTTGAATAAAGTCATGAAAGTTTGGAAAAAATGCAAAGCTCTCAAACACATTGTAGTATTTAACGATATTGATACAAGCGAATATGAGAATGTCCACACTTTCCGTGAATTGAAACAGAAAGGATTGGAATTTAAGAAAGAGAATCCGAATTACTTCCGCGAAGGTTTGGGATTGATTAAGGAAGATGATGTAGCGACCATTATTTATACTTCCGGCACAACCGGTGAACCGAAAGGGGTTGTATTAACACATAAGAATATTATCTCGAACGTAAAGGCGGCTCACGAAGTATATGATATGGACGAAAAAGATACGTTCCTTTCCTTCTTACCTCTTTGCCATATCTTCGAAAGAATGGCCGGGTATTATACCGCTCTTTCCGCGGGAAGTACAGTTGCATTTGCCGAGAGCATAGAGAAAATAGCGATCAACATGGAAGAGATAAAGCCTACCTTAATGACGGCTGTTCCGAGATTGTTCGAGCGTATCTACAACAGAGTAAAACGAAATGTCGATTCTCAACCGGAGAAAAAGCAAAAGATGTTTCAGTGGGCTTTGGAAACCGGAAAGGAATTCTATTCAATTAAGAGAACCGGCGGCTCTATGCCGATTACTCTTAATATGAAGTATAAACTTGCCGACAAACTTGTCTTATCGAAAGTAAGAATGAAAACCGGTGGAAATTTAAGATATATTATTTCCGGCGGCGCGGCTTTGGCGAGAGTTCACGGAGAATTTTTCGAAGCGATTGGTGTTAAGGTTTTGGAAGGTTACGGATTAACCGAGTCTTCACCCGTTATTGCGGCAAACAGAATAAACAATTATAAGTTCGGCTCAGTCGGACAACCATTCCCCGGAGTTGAAGTTAAGATAGCTTCCGACGGTGAGATTCTTGTTCACGGTCCGAATGTAATGCAAGGTTATTACAAGAACAAAAAGGAGACCGACGCGGTTTTGAAAAACGGTTGGTTGCATACCGGAGATATAGGTGTTTTCGACGCACAGGGATTTTTGATAATCACCGACAGAAAGAAACATCTTTTCAAAACATCAAACGGAAAATACGTTGCTCCGTCACCAATTGAGAATATGTTCCTGGCCAGCAAATATATCGATCAGTTTGTTCTTATCGGGGACAGAAGAATGTTTATGAGCGCGTTGATCGTTCCGGATTACGAAGCGATTAAAGAATATGCCGACGCAAACAGAATACAATATAGTAGTCTGGAAGAATTGGTTAACATGAAGCAGATATACGAATTGCTTGATAAAGATCTTTCGCAGTTCCAGAAAAAACTGGCGAATTTCGAGAGGGTTCGTAAGTTTACAATTCTCGAAAAGCCTTTCACAATTGAAACCGGTGAGATGACCCCTTCCTTAAAGTTAAAGAGGAAAGTTATCGAAGAACGTTACGGCAATTTGATTGACGAAATGTACAAAGGTTTGGAAGCGTAAAGCGTTTAAGAATTTTTAATTATGCCCGGAATATCACCGGGCATTTTTATTATGGGGTAAAATGAAAAAGTACAAATTACTTTTGTTCGATGCCGACGGAACTTTGTTCGATTACGACAAAGGAGAAGCAAAGGCATTCTTAACTACAATGGATCAGTTCGGTGTATCGGGAGATCCGGAGTCTCTGTTGAAAGCGTACCGGGAAATAAATCTGAAGATATGGGGAGAGTTTGAGGAGAAGAAGATTTCGGCAGATGAATTGAAGATCGTTCGATTCGACAGATTGTTCGAAAGGTTAGGAGAAAAGGGAATTGATTCCGGAGCGGTAAGCAAAAGATATTTGAGTAATTTGGCAGAATGCCCATATCTACTTCCGGGAGCGAAAGAGGTAATCGAAGCATGCGCGGGAAAGTATAAGATGGGGATTATAACAAATGGTTTGACTGCGGTACAAAAAAGAAGATTTGCCCTTTCAGAAATATCCGGATATATGGATGCCGTAATAATATCGGAGGAGCTGGGGATTCCGAAACCTGAGAGTGGAATATT
Source organism: uncultured Ignavibacteriales bacterium (assembly GCA_942492055.1). Classification (GTDB taxonomy): domain Bacteria; phylum Bacteroidota; class Ignavibacteria; order Ignavibacteriales; family Melioribacteraceae; genus CALODP01. Next base: position 273,833 of record CALODP010000025.1, read on the forward strand.
CGAGCACGCGATGGGGCAATTCCCGGATATAAAGAAAGAAGAGACACTGATGATCGGGGACAATTTGAAGGCGGATATCGGAGGAGCAGAGAGTTTCGGAATAGATACTTGCTGGATTGAAAACGGATCGACCGTTAACACCACTATTATTCCGACCTACAGAATAAAGAAGATCTCGGAGTTATTGGAGTTATTACTATAAAAAAGGGTGAGAATTTTATTATATTTGCTCTTTATTATTCATAAAAGATGGTCGAAGAATTGAAAAAAGAAAAGATTCTGGTAACGTCGGCTTTGCCTTACGCAAACGGCCCCATTCATTTGGGACATTTGAGTGGCGCTTATTTGCCGGCGGATATTTTCGTACGCTATAAAAGATTAGCAGGCGAAGATATTATATATGTATGCGGTTCGGATGAACATGGTGTTCCGATTACTATTACCGCTGATAAAGAGAAGGTTACCCCTAAAGAGATTATTGATCGTTATCATAATATAAATAAAAGCGCTTTCGAGCGTTTCGGAATGAGTTTCGATATCTATTCCAGAACAAGTATTCCTACACATCATGAAACCGCTCAGACATTTTTCAAGTGTTTTCATGACGCCGGATTATTGAATGAAAAGAAATCGAATCAATACTACGACGAAAAAGCCAAAATGTTTTTGCCTGACAGATATGTCGAAGGGACATGTCCGAAATGCGGAAACGAAGAAGCACGAAGCGACGAATGTGAGAAGTGCGGCGCTCTTTACGATCCGAGCGAATTGGTAAATCCTAAGAGTAAAATATCGGGAGAAACTCCGGTATGGAAAGAGACTTCCCATTGGTATTTTCCATTGGGGGATTTCCAGGAAAGATTGATAGAGTACGTAAAAGAGCATGACGAGAAATATAATTGGAAGGATAATGTACTTCAGTATTGCAAGGGTTGGTTCCACGACGGTTTGAGAGATCGCGCTGTAACAAGAGATCTGGACTGGGGAATTAAAGTTCCTTTGGATGACGCAATAGGGAAAGTTCTTTACGTATGGTTCGAAGCAGTTTTCGGATATGTTTCGGCAACCAAAGAGCTTTTCAAATCGAAAGGTGAACCTGAGAAATGGCGTGAATACTGGCAAGATGAGAATACAAGATATATCGCGTTTATCGGAAAAGATAATGTAGTGTTCCACACAATTATTTTCCCGGCAATGCTAATGGCATGGAACGACGCGAAAGATGATAAATTTATTTTACCGGAGAATGTACCGGCAAATGAATTCCTGAATTTCGAAGGACAGAAATTCTCCAAATCAAGAGGATGGGGAATTGATGTTGATGAATTCTTAAAATTATTCCCGGCAGATCCTTTGAGATATACTCTCGGATCGAATTTGCCTGAGAATAAGGATACTGATTTCTACTGGAAGGAATTCCAGTTGAAAAACAATTCCGAATTGGCTGATATTCTAGGAAACTTTATCAACAGAACATTCATTTTCGCTCACAAACATTTCGAAGGAAAGGTCCCAGAGTTAGGAGAGCTTTCGGAAATGGATAAAGAGATGATAGAATTGTTGAAAGGGTATCCTGAAAAAGTTGGAAAACTGATCGACAGATATAAAATCAAAGATGCCATATTCGAAATGATGGGACTCGCGAGAGCAGCTAATAAATATTTTAACGATTCCGAACCTTGGAAGCAGGTAAAGAGTGACAAAGCAGCTTGCGGAACTACCGTTAATATTTGTTTGCAGACAATTTACACATTGGCTGAAATATTCAGTCCGGTAATTCCTTTCTCTTCCGAGAAGATGTTCAAGATGCTAAACGCCGAATCTACGGAGTGGAGTAAAGCGGGAGAAGCAAATCTCCAAGCCGGTCACGAATTGAATAACGCTGAAATCCTATTCACGAAAATCGAAGACACACAGATTGAGGAACAGGTAAATAGGCTTGGCAAGACTGGCGAAGCAGTTGAAGAGGAAGAAGAGGAATATAACGAGGAATTTATTCCGTTCGATCTTTTCTCAAAAGTCGATTTGAGAATTGCGCAAATTCTTGAAGCGGAAAAGGTAAAGAAGAGCAACAAACTACTAAAGCTTAAAGTCACTACAGCCGGCGGCGAAAGACAAATTGTAGCTGGAATAGCAAAGAGCTACAAGCCGGAAGAATTGATCGGAAAGAGAGTAGTTATTGTAGCTAATTTGCAACCCGCGAAATTATTCGGTGTTGAATCTAATGGCATGGTTCTGGCGGTTGAAGATACCGAAGGAAAGATCAATGTTTTGGAAGTTGCGGAAAACATCGCAAAAGGAACAAAAGTTAGTTAATATATATTGACAAAGGGAACACCTAATTTTCGGATGTTATGGAAAAAAAGAAACTCGCTCCAAGAAACAGGACAATACGGCTTACAGAAGAAGAGTTAACAAAATTTTCTAAGAGATTGATAACATTGAAAAAAAAGGGTTCCCTTGATTTTTTGCTGGATAAAACAATCCGGCAAGATATATTTGAGGCCACGGAATACCTTCCCGATTCTTTTATAGATCTTCTCTTTATAGATCCTCCTTACAACATGAGTAAGGATTTCAATTCCGTTAAATTCTGCAAAACTACAATTGACGCCTATACCGAATGGCTCGATTCGATAATTATCAGATTGAAAAGGTGTTTGAAGCCGAATGCTTCGATATATTGTTGCGGGGATTGGCTTTCTTCCACATCAATTCATTTGGTATTGAGCAGACATTTCAAAGTAAGAAACCGAATTACATGGGAAAGAGAAAAAGGGAGAGGTGCCAAAGCGAATTGGAAAAACAATTCCGAAGATATTTGGTTCGCAACCGAATCGAATGATTATGTTTTTAACACGGACGCGGTAAAATTAAAAAGAAAAGTTATTGCTCCTTACAGACATAATAACGGAATGCCAAAAGATTGGGAGGAATCGGAAAACGGTTCATTCAGATTAACACATCCTTCGAATCTTTGGAACGATATTTCTGTCCCGTTTTGGTCGATGGCCGAGAATACAGAACATCCTACCCAAAAACCGGAAAAACTTCTGGCGAAATTAATATTGGCTAGTTCGAACGAGGGGGATGTTGTATTCGATCCCTTTTTGGGTTCCGGAACTACCTCTGTTGTAGCTAAGAAATTAAACAGACATTTCTTAGGGGTTGAACTGGATGACTATTTTGCATGCGTGGCCGAAAAAAGATTATCTTTGGCGGAGAATGAAAAAAATATACAAGGATATTGCGACGGAGTCTTCTGGGAAAGGAACTCTTTGCAAGTTTCGAAGGTAAAAGGATAGTCTTTTTTTTGAATTGATCTTTATTTCTTGATTTTCAAATATACTATCTGTACAATAATGTTTTATATTTTAAATGAATTTGGAGGAAATTTGAACATGCGGTCTGGTTTTTATTCGCTATTACTACTGCTTGCAATCGGGCTATTAGCTTCATGCAGTCCTAAAGGTTCGGAAATGATAATTGCCGAATACGGAGATACCGAAGTTACTTTGGGGGAATTCGAAAAGGCATACGCAAGAAACGTTGGTGGTTTGGAACAGGCAAAAGAAGATTCGGTAACTAAGATGAAAGATTTTCTTGATCTTTTTGTTAATTTCAAGATGAAATTGAGAGATGCCGAAGTAAGAGGTTTTGCTACCGATACCGATCTTAAAGATGAATTGGATAGCTACAAGAAGAGAGTAGGTGCTTCTTACATTATGGAAAGACAGGTAATAAATCCCGGAATGAAAAAGTTCTATGATATGCGTACCGAAGAGTTACGTGTTAGTCATATCTGGATTTCCAACGAAAATACATCAAAAGAAGAGGCCAAAAAGAAAGCTTATGAGGTAATGGATAGCATCAAAGCCGGTGTCGATTTCGGAAAAATGGCTCAATTATATTCCTCAGATCGCTTTTCAAAACAGAATGGCGGGGATATTTATTGGATATCAGCCGGAATGATAAAGTTCCCTCAGTTTGAAATTGCCGTTTACAATACACCTGTTGGTCAGGTTTATCCGCAAGTTGTTGAAACACCTTACGGTTATCATATTTTGAAAGTAACAGACAGACAACCTAAAAAATATAAAATAAAAGCCAGCCACATTTTGGCCCAGATTAAATCACCGGCAGATACAATGGATGCCTATAATAAGATTTTGGAAGTCCAAAAGAAAATTGAGGCCGGAGAAGATTTTGCCAAATTGGCTACAGAGTATTCCGATGATAAAGGAAGCGCCGTTAAAGGTGGTGACCTAGGGTTTTTCGACAGAAGAATGATGGTTCAGCCATTCGACGAAGCAGCTTTTAAATTGAAAGTCGGAGAAGTTTCCGCAATCGTTAAAACTCAGTTCGGATATCACATAATTAAATTGACTGACATTCAGGAATATCCTTCCTTTGCTAAGGAAAAAGAGCAAATTAAAGACAGATACAAAAAAATATATTATCCTTCCGAAAAACAAGCTTTCTTGGATAGCTTGAAAATAGCTTACAAATACAGTCTTAGCGAAGCGTTCTTGAAAGTAATCGATGCTTCGAAAGATACTGCAGTTGTATCCGAAGATTTGTTATTGTCTCAGTATTTCGGAACAATCAAGGATTCCGTTGTCTATTCATGCGGGGATATCGTAGTAAAAGCTGATTCTTTATTTGCCCAGACGGCAAAGGATAATAGCTTCAAAGGACAAAAAGTATCTTCGGATTTAGTGAAAAAAGCTGCGGAAAAATCTGCCGAAGAATTGGTAGTTGAGTTAGCCGCATATGATTTGCCAAAATATGACACAGAATATGCAGCCTTAATGGATGATTACAAAAACGGTATTTATGTATTCAAGCTTCAGGAAGAAGAAGTTTGGAACAAAATAAATATTGACAGCAATCAGGTAAAAGCATATTATGATGAGCATAAAGATGAATATAAAACTGTCGATAAAGTTGAGTTCGCTGAAATAATGGTTCGCGAAGATTCTTTGGCTCAGAAATATTCCGAAGAATTAAAAGCCGGCGCTGATTTCGAAGAGATGGCTGGAGAACATACAGCTCGTCCGGGATTCAGATTCAAAAAAGGAAATCATGGCTTGGTAGAAGTAAAAGGGAATGAGTTGGCAGAAGTCGCTTTCAAAATGAATAAAGAAGGGGACGTTTCCGAGCCAATGAAATTCGGAAAGACATGGTCGATTATCAAACTGATAAAGAAAGATCCTGTCAGAACAAAAACATTGGATGAAGCCAGAGCAGAAATATCCAGCAAGCTTCAGGATATGGAAAGCAAAAGACTTGAAGAAGAATATTTGAAATCTTTGCAAGAGAGATATACTCCAACAAAATACTATGAAGTATTAAACAGTGCTTACAAAGAAGAAGCTAAATAAAAAATATTGGTTTGTTATTTTTCTCTTCCCTTTCCTCTTCGGATGTGAAAGGGAGGAGAAGAAAATTGATTACGCCGCAAAAGTTAATGATGTTTATCTTACACAAGATGAACTCAGTAACTTTCTATCTGACCCGAAGTATTCCCAAATAGAAAAGACAGAATTTGTTAACGAATGGGTTGAAAAAGAAGTCCTTTTTCAAGAAGCAATTGAAGAGGGAATAACAGATTCGGAAGAATACAAAAGGATTGTGCGGATTTCTCAAAGGGAATTGGCTGTCGCTTTTTATTTGAAAAAGTTCACCGGAGAAAATTTCATTAATCCCACCGAAAAAGAGTACCGAAATTATTACGAAAAGGTAAAAAACGATTTTAAGTGTGCAAAAGAGATTTTTATTCTAGATATTTGTGAGTTCGACGACAGACTTTCGGCATTGAATTTCAGATCGGAATTACTTTACGCTTCTTGGGACACAACAGTAAGCAAATATCTTACGGAAAAAGAGATTAAGAAATATTCTTCGGCGGAAATGAAAACGCTCGAGGAAATTTACGACACTCATATTAAGCGAGCTGTATCCGGTTTGGAAGAAAAAGAGATAAGTATTGTTGTCAAATCGGAACAGAATCACTTCGTTGTTGTTCAAGTTCGAAATAAGTTTTCAATCGGGGAAATTCTTCCTTACGAATATGTAAAGGAAGATGTGCGTCAGCGAGTAACGATTTTTAACAAGCGAAAACTTATTAAAGAGAAAATAGAAGAATTATATAATCAATACGAATTGGAAATAAAAAGGTAACGTTGATGAAAAAAATATTGCTATGCTTTATCGCGTTAATATTTGCGGGCAATTTATTCGCTCAAGAGCTTGAGAAGATTGTTGCTGTAGTAGATAATGAGATAATCATGAAATCCGAATTGGATATGCGTGTCGCAATGGAAGCGGCCAGCAGAAATCTTAATCCGAGAGATGAAAAACTAATAGCTCAGGTACTTGAGAATTTGATGACACAGAAACTACTTTACGCTCAGGCGGAGTTGGATTCTGTTGTTGTATCAGACGAGGAAGTAGAGCAACAACTCGATTACCAGTTGAATTATTTTATTCAACAATATGGCTCGAAAGAGAGAGTTGAAGAAGCTTACGGAATGAGTATTGAAAAGATCAAAAGAGAGTTCAAAGATGATACCCGTAAGAGCATGATGGGAGATCGTGTAAAGCAACAAAAATTTGGTATGATCGACGTTACCAGAAGAGAAGTTGAAGAATTTTTCAATGATTATAAAGATTCTCTTGGTGTGATTCCCGAAAAATATACTCTTTCTCATATTTTCGTGAATCCGAAAGCGACCGAGAAAGTGAAGAAGAAAGCGAGAGATTTAGCGCAGACTATATTGGACTCAATTAACATCGGAGTTGATTTCGCTGAGTTAGCAAAAAAATATTCCGATGATCCCGGAAGTAAGGCTCAAGGGGGAGATCTCGGTACTGTAAAGAGAGGCGTTTTTTATCCTGAATTCGAAGCAGCTGCTTTTGCCCTCAAACCGGGAGAGTTATCCGGTATCGTTGAGTCTCCGGTCGGATTTCATATTATTCAACTCATCGACCGAAAAGGGGATGCTATTCACACACGCCATATCCTTGTAAAGATAAAAGCAGACGATGAAGCAGATCTTAAAGCAATTGAATTTCTTTCCGTTCTGAGGGATAGTATTGTCAGAGGAGAAAAAGATTTCGAATATTTCGCGAAGGAATATAGTGACGATAAGGAAACATCTGTTTTCGGGGGAGATCTCGGAACGTTTGAGTTAAGTCAGTTGGACAAATCTCTAATGGATCAGGTTTTCCAATTGAAAGAAGGGGAAATAGGATATCCGAAACGTTTGCAAGTTGATCCGACAACATACGGATTCCATATTCTGAAACTTGTAAAAAGAACAAAAGAACATAAAGCGAATCTTGATCTCGATTTCGAAGATATTAAGAAATTGGCAAAATATCGTAAGCAAGAAAAGCTTTACAAAGATTGGGTGAAGGAATTAAAAGAGCATATATACTGGAAAGTTAACTTATAGAGGATTGATTTGGCAGCTGACAAGTTATATGAAAACGATATTGAATTAGTTGAAAAACTTAATCATTCCGTCAAGTTAATAAAGGACGAGGTTGGGAAAGTAATCGTAGGTCAACAAGATATCATTGATAGTCTTTTGATCTGCCTTTTATCCAAAGGACATTCTCTGTTGGTTGGGGTTCCCGGTCTTGCCAAAACTCTATTGATAAAGACCTTCTCCGAAGTTATGGATCTTAGTTTCAATAGAATTCAGTTTACACCTGATCTGATGCCCGGAGATATTACCGGAAGTGAGATTTTGGAGGAAGACCAATCCACTAAGAGAAGAAATTTCAGATTTATAAAAGGCCCACTTTTCGCGAATATTGTTTTGGCTGACGAGATTAACCGAACACCACCGAAAACGCAAGCGGCTCTCTTGGAAGCAATGCAGGAATCAAGAGTTACTGCCGCCGGGACTACATATACTTTGGAGCCCCCTTTCTTTGTGTTGGCAACTCAAAATCCAATAGAGCAGGAAGGAACTTATCCTTTGCCAGAAGCGCAGCTTGATAGATTTATGTTTAATCTTTGGCTCGATTATCCGAATTACGAAGAAGAAATCGAAATCATAAAAGCTACGACAAGTGATTATATTCCTGATTTGAAAAGTGTTGTAAACAAAGAAGAAATAATTGCCTATCAGAATTTGATAAGGAAAGTTCCTATCGCTGATAACGTAATAGAACACGCGGTTAAAATAGTAAATGCTTCCAGACCGAATGGGAATAATGATAAAATAAAATCCCTTATAAGTTGGGGAGCCGGTCCTAGAGCATCCCAGTATTTGGTAATAGCCGCAAAAGCCAGGGCTGTTATGAACGGGCGCTTTACTCCGAATATTGATGACGTTAACGCGGTGGTTGTGAATGTTCTTCGTCATCGTATTATTCCTAATTTTAACGCAGAAGCAGACGGAATTACTTCCGTTGATATTATTAACAAAATCCTTGAAATGAAATAAGAGTTTATGAAGTTAGATAAAAAAGTATTAATTCCGTTATACGTTTCAGTAGCAGTTCTGTTTATTGTAATATTTATTTCAAAGTGTTCCGATGAAGAAGCGGTGCAACCTTCGGCTCCGGTACAGGATACCGTTGTCGTGCAAAAGAACGCCTACGGTCTCTCGGTCGATTCCTTAAAGGAAGTAAAAGGGATAGTAGAAAAACATCAGACGCTCTCAGATCTTTTGTTGCCTCATAATGTTTCCTTTCAAAGAATATCAGACATCGCTCATATGTCGAAGGATACTTTTGATGTAAGAAAAATTAATTACGGGAAGAATTATACTGTTTATTCTCATATCGATTCGGTAGAGCATATAAACTATTTTGTTTATGAGAAAGATCCGATAAACTACGTTGTATTCGATCTACGTGATTCGATAGTAGTATATAACGGGCAAAAAGAGGTTACAATAAAGCAGCGAAGTGTTAGCGGTGTTATTACGCAATCACTCTATGGAACACTTCAAGAAAAAAATGTCAGCGATCTTTTGGCAATCAGATTATCGGAAGTGTACGCTTGGCAGATAGATTTTTATGCCGTTCAGAAAGGGGATAATTTCCGGGTTCTCTTCAATGAGAAATTTGTCGATGGTGAATTTGTCGGGATTGGGGATGTTATTGCCGCTACGTTTCAACATGCCGGAAAAGATTTTTACGCTTTCAGATATAAGCAAGATAATAAAGAAGAGTTCTTCGATGATAAAGGGAACAGCTTAAGAAAGGCATTCCTGAAAGCGCCACTTAAGTTTACCCGTATCAGTTCGCGATATTCACGAAGACGTTTTCACCCTGTTCTTAAAAGGTATAGAGCTCACTTGGGAATCGATTTTGCAGCTCCTATTGGTACTCCGGTGCAAGCCGTAGGTGACGGGGTTGTAGCCTTTGCCGGGTATAAAGGGCAAGCCGGACGTTACGTTAAGATAAGACACAACGGAACATACCAAAGCGCTTATATGCATCTTTCCCGCTACGGCAAAGGTATAAAAGCCGGCAAAGCGGTTAAGCAAGGGGATGTTATCGGATATGTAGGAAGTTCGGGATTATCTACCGGGCCTCATCTCGATTTTCGTTTTTACAGAAACGGACAAGCGGTTAATTATCTGACTCAGGAATTCCCCTCATCGATTCCGATAACCGAGAAAAACAAAGCCGATTTTCAAACGGTTGTTGAGTACTATCGTCCGATTATTGATAAAATAGAATTATAGAATTTGATCCCGGTTTAAGCCGGGATTTTTTTTGTACTTAATGATCCTTTCTCTCCATTATTCCTCACGGCATATTTTCAAAGTCTCATAAACAAAGTATATTAGTCAGATAAAAACGCGAATTGTGAAAATAGAAAAACGAAGGAACGGAGTATGAGAAATTTTGATTTTGTAATCCCGACGAAAGTTTTATTCGGTAAAGATACAATCGGTAGAATAGGTAGAGAGATTTCCGAATGCGGTTCGAAGAAAATAATGCTTCTCTACGGTAAAGGCTCAATCTTCAAGAACGGAGTTTACGATACGGTTGTGGCTTCACTTAAAGAAGCTAATGTAGAGTATATCGAAATGAGCGGGGTAAAAGCCAATCCGATTCTCTCAAAGGTAGAGGAAGGAATAGAGCTTTGCGGAAAAGAGAATATTGATGGAATCCTTGCCGTAGGGGGAGGAAGCGTTATCGATACCGCAAAGGCAATAGGAGCGGGGGCTAAATTGACATGCCCTGTTTGGGACGCCTTCGAAGGGAAAGTTCGTCCGAAAGAATCTCTCCCGATCTTTACAGTCCTTACAATCTCCGCTACCGGTAGCGAGATGAATCACCTCGCGGTTATTACTAATGAGGAAGGGAAAAAGAAATGGTCCTTCTCTACCGGATACCAATCCTTTCCGAAGGTTACCGTAATAGATCCGACTGTGCAAGCCTCATTGCCAAAGAATCAAACAATTAACGGGGCAGTCGACGTTATATCGCACGTACTTGAATTGTACTTCGACGGGACAAAAGATACTGATGTAATGGATGAATACTCCGAAGGAATTATTCGCACGGTAATGAAGCATGTGAAAATACTTCTGGAGGATCCTTCCGATTACGAATCACGGGCTCAGCTCGCGTGGTGCGCTACTCTCGGACTTAACGGAAGCAATAGTGTTGGACGTCGCGGAGGAGATTGGGCCAGTCATAATCTTGAACATTCCTTAAGCGCCTATTACGATGTAGCTCACGGTGCCGGACTTGCGGTAATGTCTCCTGCATGGATGAAATATGTTCACGGAGAAGATGTTGAGAAGTTTGCCCGATTTGCCGAAAGAGTTTTCAACATAACCGAAGGTACAAACGAAGAAAAAGCTCTTGCCGGAATTGAAGCATTGAAGAGTTTCTACAAGACAATAGGTGCTCCTGTTACCCTGAGAGAATTGGGCATCCCGAAAGAAGCCTTGGAAACATTGGCCGAAAACGCTGCCATTAGAGGAGCCTACGGTAAACTAAAGAAATTAACCAAAGAAGACTCTTTGGCTATCTACGAATTGGCTTATTAATAATTGAACTGATGACTCATCGACAGCAATAGTATGTCGGTGAGTTTTTTTTGTAAACACATTGTAACATTCCACCCTAAATAAGCATCTAAATACTGAATTCACAATGAGAGATAGTTTTTGAACGAAAAGCAACTAGTTGAAAAAGTTCGGAAAGGGAACAAGCGGGCGTTTCGAAAATTGTATGAGCAAAACGTTACACAATTGTATCGTTTTCTTGCCCAATTTTCTAAAGAGCATGATGAGATTGATGATTGGGTGCAACATTCCTTTATCAAAGCCTACGAAAATATCGATAGATTCGAAGGGAAATCGAGGTTCTCTACATGGCTGATTCGCATAGCGATAAACCATATGAGAAGCGAGTTCAGGAAAGCAGAAGTTCGCAAATCGATTTCGATTGATGAAAACGAGGTACTCCAGTTAGCCGGGGAATCGATTGACATAGAATGGAGGCAAGATCTTAAAGAGGTTGTAGATTCTTTGGATGCCTTAAAGAAATCTGTTTTCATTCTATATGAGGTCGAAGGATATTCCCACAAAGAGATTTCCGAGATGCTGGATATTAGCGCAAGTGTATCGAGGGTTTCTCTTTGCAGAGCCAAAAAGATATTGCAAGAAAGTATTGTTACCGCGGGAGGTATATATGATTGATCCTAAAAAGTTCTACTCAGATAAGGATTATCCGGATCAGAGGAAAAGGTCGGAAATGTGGAACCGGATAGAGGAAGAATTGCCTGAGAAGAATTCGTTCAAAAATATTATGATAGAGTGGCGAAGCTTTTCATACGGCATTGCCGCGGCGGTTGTATTTTTCTTTTGTGGAATCGGGGTCTATTCAACTCTCTCTTCGGCAAGATTCGGGAACGCCCCTGAAATCGAGAAGATAAACAAAACTTATCAAACGACGATAGCTAAGTTCGAAAAGCTTATCCCGAAAGAACCTGCCGGAGGAAATCTCTCTGTAAGAGTGGACGACTATTTATCTTCCCGTTACGAAAGGCTCGAAACGATTGACGAGGCTATCGGACAAATAAACAAAGATGATAAAAAAGATTACTCGTTCTATAAACAAAAACGAATTTTGGAATTGTATAAAATGAAGCTGGAAATGCTGGAAGAAATATTAGCAATTGAAGAGGGGGGAATATGAATCTCGTAAAAAAAATATCCGTAATACTTTTTCTCTTTTCCTTTACTCTGTTTGCCGCAAAGGAAAAGACCATCACTAAAACCATTGAGGTTAAGCCGGAGCAAAAGATAGAACTGAACGGAGTTTCCGGAATGGATGTGAAGTTTGTTTCGTGGGACAAGCCGGAAATAAAAATAGATTTGAAACTGAGAATCTCTTCTTCCGATGATGATTTTGAGCTTGCCTATATTAAGGATTTCAAGATCGACACTTGGGAAACACAATCACGACTGGTTGTGGATCTCTTGGAAACACCCGAAGAGGCCGGTTTCAATTTTCTTAATCTCTTTAAGCTGCAGATCTCGGTTACTACAAACAAAAATATCTCCGGCATTATTTATATCCCGGCAAATAACCCGATCATTACCAAGTTTAGATACGGTGAAATTCTTTTCGAGGATATTAAATCGGAACTTTCGGTTACCGGACGGGGCAATGAGCTGAACTTCAAAAACTGCGCGGATTTGAGAGAAATAGAAAATCCTTACGGTGATGTTTCCGTGATCGATTCGAAAGGAATCCTTAAGCTCGAAACACGAAGCTCCAAACTGGAGATAATTAATTTCAGCGGCGCTACCGATGTTATTGCTCCCTATACTCCGATTAAACTTGCCGGACTTGACGGGGATCTTTCTCTGGAAGGAAGAAGTGCCGATCTCTCGATAAAAGATTTGAAAGGGAACCTGATTCTGAACGCTCCCTATTCGGAAATAGAGATCGCTAATGTGGAAGGTACGATCGACATGAAGGCCAGAAGCGAAAGCGTAAGAATAGTAGGGGCTCGGGGCCTTAAATATAACGGACCCTATACCAATCTTACCGTTTCCGGTATCGCCTCGGAACAAGAAGCCGATATCTCAATCGACAATCAATCGGGCAAAATTAATATTTCCCACACCAAGGGGAATATCATTATAAGAGATAATTATTCCGATATGAACCTAAAGGAAATAGTCGGGAACATTGACCTTACATCCAGAAGCTCAAAAATAAGATGTGAGAAAATAAAGGGGAACTGGAAATCGGAAACACAATATAGTCGCATAGAAATTGACGAAATCGACGGAGAGAAGGTTTCCGTATTAAACAGAAGCGAAGCGGTTTTAATAGATTTTCTTAATCATCCGAAATTCGTAAAAGTTGAGAACACATACGGAAATATCGAGCTGGCACTCGCCAAAGATTACGAAGGAAACTTCAAGATTTATTCTACATACGGAAATATTTCGAGCGATTTCCCGCTGAAGGTGAAGACCCAGGGAAGCTCATCCAACGCTTACGGATCAATCGGTAATTCTTCTTCCGAAATCGAATTGGAAACAAGATCGGCCAACATTACGGTAACTCAAAAATCGAGATAAATATTTAGCCGCATCATCAATCTACACAGAAGGGTATTCGAAAAGGATGCCCTTTTCTTTTATCCCGTTTGCTTGTATATGATTTAGGAAATTCAATACGATAAATACTTACCTTAACAAAGCGAAGACAATTTGTTGCTTAGTGATCGGAATTCCTTTATTCTGAATGAGTATCGGAGGCATGGAAAAGATAATTCACCGCGAAGCAATCTCTTCGGATTAGGAAGCATGAATAATCCCTTGGGAAGCAAACATAAAAGAAGCCGAAGCAATTACAAACGGATAGGAAGCAACTATAATCGGGCATGAAGCAACTACTATCAAAGAGGAAGCAAGTTTATTCCAACAAGAAGCAACTATAATCGAGAAGGAAGCAACCATATTCCATTGGCGGTATATCTTTGCTTCGCGACCGATTGCTCTTGCTTCCCGTTCGAACATCATTGCTTCGCGTCCGATTGCTCTTGCTTCCCGATCGAATACATTGCTTCGGGTCCGATTGCTCTTGCTTCCCGATCGAACATCTTTGCTTCGTGATCGATTGCTTTTGCTTCCCGTTCGAACATCTTTGCTTCGTGATCGATTGCTTTTGCTTCCCGTTCGAACATCTTTGCTTCGGGTCCGATTGCTTTTGCTTCCCGTTCGAATATCATTGCTTCGTGACCGATTGCTCTTGCTTCCCGTTCGAACATCATTGCTTCGTGACCGATTGCTCTTGCTTCCCGTTTGAATATCATTGCTTCGCGACTGATTGCTCTTGCTTCCCGTTTGAATATCATTGCTTCGCGATCGATTGCTTTTGCTTCCCGATCGAACATCTTTGCTTCGCGACCGGTTGCTCTTGCTTCCCGATCGAATATCTTTGCTTCGAGGTCGATTGCTCTTGCTTCCTGTTTGAACCTCTATGCTTCTCATCGGAACAGCTATGTTACTTGATTGTTTAGTATTGTGGGGCAGGCGCTTCGGACTCCGGTTATGAGGAATTCCATTGTGTTCACATGTATTGCTATTTACTCAAGAGTTGCGGAAAGAAAATTATTTCCGATAAGATATAAGTCCTCTTAGATTAAGATAATATCCAGCACCCCGACCTTGTCGGGATCCGAGACCTACAGCGCATTAGTCCTATTTCTAATGACTGTTTTAGAAAAAAGTTTCCGAAAAGCTCTAACAATAATATCGAATGATGTTTTCCGGCGCCATAGGTGCCGGTATCTTGGTAGCAGATGGATTCCATCCACGAAATTGAGCGCCGTAGGTGCGACATATGATATCCATGGGTATTCTAGGGGGATAAGGTAATTGATAATATCATTTCGGTAATTATTTATTATAATATGGAACTATCCTGAAGGAGAGTCAGTTGTCAGGTATGTTACCTCAAAATATTTGTTGTGATTATTATCGGACTATCTTAACTTGCAACAATTATCGAGGGCAATGGAGAAAGAGGAATTTACAGATAATTCTTTCTTTCCGAATGGTAACATATTCGTATGAAGAATGATCAAATTCTAAAGAGGGAAATAAAGAAGGTGATAATCGCGCCTCTACAAATTATCGCTGCCTTAACGGTGATAGCAGGTGTTTTCGCGCTATTGTTCGAAGTGACTTATTTTGCCGAGTTTTCTTGGGAAATATATTTCGGGAGATTATTGGCAACGGCGGTCGGTTTCTGGGTGTTCGCGATGACTTTTTTCTCAAAAGGAAAGCGGCACGCAATACTACTTGTGCATGTACTTCTTCTCACAATAATCGCTTCCTTTGCGTCGATAATTTATCAAATCCCTAAATCACTCTTTGTAAATTCTCATATCCTTGCGTTGTTGATCTTTACCGCGGCCATCTTTCTGAGTTGGGATGTGAAGAATCAAATAGTTGTAGCGATATACTACAATATACTCTTTGCCGGTTCGATATTGTTGAGCGACAGTTCGATCTATTTTTTGCCGAACATGTTCTCTTCGGTTCTCTTTGTCGGATTTATTAGTCTAATGAGTATCGCCGCAAGTTCCATTAACTATAATTTGCGAAAAAAGACAATCGAGAAATCCTTGGAGGCGAAAGAGATATTCGAGAATTCCACCGAAGCTCTTTTTAAGGCGAGGTACAATTCCCAGATAATTACTGTAAATCCCTCCTTCGTTAAGTTGATCGGAAGTAGTGAGGGGAATAACGGGGTACACCCTAGTATCAATGATTTGTTCATCGATTCGGGAGATTATAATCAGTTTATAAATGAACTTAGCAGTATCGGTATCATTCGCAATTTCATAACGAAAATAAAATCGGTGGATGGTTATGAGATAATGGCTAGCATCAACGCGAGATTGACAATTGATGAAAAATCGCAACCGATATTTATTGAGGGAAGCATTCAGGATATTACGGAAAGACTGGAAGCGGAAGAGAAGATAAAGGAATATAATCTTGAGTTGAAGTTGGTGAACGATAGTAAGGATAAGTTCTTCTCAATTGTGGCGCATGATCTGATTAGTCCCTTTAGTGTTTTACTTGGGTACACGGAAATACTAACATCCGAATATGATGACTTGACCGACGCTGAGAGATCGCAGTTCATAAAGGATATTAATTCCGTGGCAAGCAAATCATTTTCTTTATTGGAGAATTTGCTGGACTGGTCCAGAATACAAACCGGAAGAATTCAGTTCGATCCTTTCGAGCTGGGATTGTTTGCGGTGTCGGCTGATGTGATGCTTTTGTATGAAGAAGGAGCCAAGAAGAAGGGGATAAAGCTGGTGAATAAAATCCCGAGTGAGCATAAGGTCTTTGCCGATAATAATATGCTTCACGCAATATTCAGGAATCTGGTAGCCAATGCGATTAAGTTCACGGATCAGGGAGGGATAGTCGCTATTGCTTCGGAAGATGAGGGGGATTATTTCAAAATATCTGTTATGGATTCCGGAGTCGGGATGAAGGAGAGTATGGTAAAGGATCTGTTTAAGATAGATATTCATCACTCTACAAGAGGAACACGGAAAGAGAAAGGAACCGGATTGGGTCTGGTTCTGTGTCAGGAATTTATCAAGAAACATAATGGTAAGATATGGGTGGAAAGTTCTCCCGATAGAGGATCGAAATTCTTTTTCACACTTCCCAAAAAAAATATCTTCCTCTGAAACGGTAGTTCTTACCTGTATATTTCTTCCTGAGTTAATCCGAACGGAGGCAAGGAAGGTGATATTTTCCTATTCGGTAATAATGTTAAAAAGAGTTTGAAAGAAACTACCCGATAAACGAAAATAGAAGATTATAATATAGTGAGTGGCACAATAATTGAAAAATATTTTAATGGTAGTTTTCAAGTAATGGTGATTGATATAAACGGAATAAATAATTACTTTGAAAATAAATTATCACTCACAAAGAATTCACGCTAGCCAACCGAAAAAAAGAAAGAAAAAATATAGACGGGGAAAGAATGAAGAAGAGTTTTTATCTGCTAATTGCGACATTACTATTACTAATCTCTTGCGAACTTAAAGAAGAAAAAGATGATACCTCTCCCGTTACACCCGGGGAAGTCACTTTGGATATTACTTCACCTACCGATGGGGATTCGCTGACAGTTGCCGGAAGTTACGAGATCAAATGGGAAAGTAACTCATCGCAAAAGCTAATCATCGACTACACGAAAGACAACGGCGCGAACTGGGTTTCCGTTGCCAGAAATATTGAGAATGACGGTAGCTATATCTGGAGCCCGATTCCGAACGCGGTATCCGAGCAGTGCAGAATTCGTTTGATGACGGCAGATAGCGCGACAACAGCGTTAAGTGACGGATTTTTTAAGATTGTTTCCTCCGGAGTGAAAAGCATTAAGGTAAACAGCCCGAACGGAGGAGAACTTCTTTTGGTGGGAGAATCTTTCGATATAAAATGGTTGGCTATTGGTGTTCAGAATGTAAAGATAGATTTTTCGATTGATAGCGGTGCGAACTGGAATACTATTGTTGAAAGCTATCCTGCTGATAGCGCTAAATATAGATGGAGTCCGATTCCTAATTTCTTATCCCAATCTTGTTTGATTAAAATATCTGACGTAGAAAATGATAAGTTGAGTGACGTTAGTGATTTGGTCTTTAAGATAAGTACCCCGAAGGAAATTGTTGTTACCTCCCCGAACGGCGGAGAGATATGGATGGGGAATTCGGCGCAGGTGATAACCTGGAGCAGTTCGAATGTTGCGAATGTTTCCATTCACTATACAATAGACAACGGGATTACATGGAAAGAGATAGTTGCTTCAACTCCTAGTGACGGTTACTATAGTTGGGATCCTGTTGAGAATACTCCTTCGAATAACGCTAAGATAATGATAATTAATGCGGACGGAGGTTTCCCTTCCGATCAGAGTGACGAAGTATTTTCAATTGCTCCCGAGCAGGCAATTCAGATTCTTTCTCCTGCCGGTGGTGAGCAATGGAAGGCCGGTTCGAATCAATATATAAGATGGACTGCTTTAACGGATAACTCTCCTGCTAAGCAAGGGATTCCGGTTTCTGTTCAAAGCAAAAAAGCAAATGACAGAGAAATGGTTTCAAAGGGAAGCAAGAGAAAATTATCCAAAGTAAACAGAATCGGGAATGTTGATTCCCCTGAAAAAGTAACCGGCGGTTCTATTGAAAAAGTTAAGATCGAATATAGTGTGAACAGCGGCGCGGAATGGTTTACGATAACAGATAGTGTAGATAATAGTGGCGCTTACTTGTGGGAGAACATTCCAAGTCATAATTCTTCATTATGTTTGATTAGAATTAGTGATGCGGATGACGGTCTGCCGATGGTAGTGACGAATAGACCATTCTCGATCTTTACCGAGTTACCGGAAGAATTGACTATAGTTACCCCTAACGGTGATGAGAAATGGATATACAATCAGATGCATGTCATCGAATGGACTTCGGCCGGAGTGGAGAAAGTTACTCTTCAATATAGTCTGGATAACGGACAGAGCTGGGAAAATATAGTCGAAGGTTACAAATCATACGGAGCTTATCAATGGGATCCTCCGAATGTGGTTTCTTCTCAAGCACGAATAAGAATAATAGATGTAAGCGCTGCGGCTGGCACTCCACCGTTGAGCGACATTAGTGATAATAAATTCAGTATAACATCACCTTCAACGGAAACACCACCTGAAATACTTGTAACATCCCCGAACGGAGGAGAAAAATATACTTCAGGTGAGAATGTTGATATTACATGGGCTTCCAAGGAAGTGGCAAAAATAGAAATCGAATATTCTATTAATGGGGGAAGCAGCTGGCAAAGTATCGTGAGTGATTATGACAATGTAGGGGTGTATACTTGGGGACCTATTCCGAGTATCAACTCACGAAATTGTTTGATAAGAATAAGTGATATGAAAGAGGAAGGTGTTTTCGATCAGTCCGATAACAGTTTCGAAATATCAAATCAGATTACTGAAACCATTGCGGTGATTTCCCCGAATGGCGGCGAGGAATGGAGAGCGGGAACGGTTCAAAATATTAAATGGCAGGCCAACGCTCTACAAGCGGTTAATTTGGATTATTCGACAAACGGCGGTACAACTTGGGAATTGCTGGCGAAGGATGTTCCGAACACCGGCGCATACGAATGGAGCCTTGATCAAAGTCTTAATTCCACCAGAGCTAAAGTAAGAATCAGCGACGCAACCGACGGTGATCCTGTCGATGTTAGTGACGGCGCGTTCACGATTGCTCCGATCGAATCACTGAAAGTAACGAGTCCGTCTGCGGGACAAATAATAAGAGCCGGAGACCCGGTCATAATTACATGGGAATCTTCGGGAATTGAAAATGTAGGTATTCAATACACAACGACAAATGGTTTGGGAAGTTTGGACGAACCACAGTTTTATATAATAACGCCAAGTACTCCTAATAAGGGATCGTTTGAAACAACATTTTCGATTCCTTCCGACAAGTACTACATTGTTGTATTCAACGCTAACGATACAAGGGCGCCCCAAGCCAGAAGTAGCGGTAATTTCACTGTGTTGCCACAAGAGAGCAAATCGATTAGTCTTTTGGAACCGAACGGAAGCAATAATCCGGGGGATGGTGAAAACTGGTTAGTCGGGGAAACTTACGAAATCAGATGGATTTCAAAGAAGGTTGAAAGAGTAAACATCGAATACACTTTGGATGGCGGCGCGAACTGGGATCCGATAGCAATGGATATAACTAATCATCCTCCTTACAATTGGAAAGTTGATGCTCCGGTAGGAACGCGTTCCGAGAATTGTAAGATCAGGGTTAGTGATGTTGAAGAGGAAGAAGTAATGGATGAGTCGGACGGGTACTTCACTATATTAACCGCCTTCTTGAGAGTAGACTTTCCGAATGGTGGTGAATATATTGCCCAATGTGATGACGAAAGTACGGATACCGATACTCTTATTACGTGGAAATCGGCCGGCGTAGAAAGAGTAAATATCTACTATACCGTTACGAATTTGGCCGATGGAGTCTGGATTCCGGTTGTTAGTGATTATCCTTCTACCGGCGCATATAATTTGGATTATTCCACAATCCCTTATTCCGCGTTGGGTAGGATAAAAATAGAAGATGCTTCAAACACAGATTTATCCGATGAAAGTGACTCTTATGTATTCTTCAACATTTGCGCGGGAATGAAATTGTTATATCCCGATCCGGAAGGGGAAAGGATAAGTAACTCAAAAGAGGTAGAGTTTGTTTGGGAAGCTGATCCGGCAATAGGGAAAGTTGCTCTGGAATATTCTACCGATAGTGGAAAAAGCTGGAAGAAGATTACTAACGTTTCGGTAAATAGAAACGGAAAGATGAATAAGTTCCGATGGAATAATAATGAATTGCAAGGAGATAAAGTTCGTTTCAGAGTAAGAGGTAAGAATACAATTGATGAAACGAAGGATCTGAAAATCATGAAGTAGAAAAATAAATGAAATAATCAGTTTGAAAATTAAGGAAGAAAAAGTAAATTACTGCTCTTGATTATTTCTAGCTGGCGCATTCGTCTAGCGGTCTAGGACATCGCCCTCTCAAGGCGGAGATCACGGGTTCAAATCCCGTATGCGCTACAAAGGGTATGATTATTAAATGCGATTGATTTTGGATTCTATTTCGCTTAATATTCATACCCTTTTTTATTATATGATAGGAATGATAATATGAAGTCTTCCGAAGAAAGAAAACGCATAGCTATTGAGATAATGGATATTCTGGTGCTCGAATATCCGGACGTCAAACCTGCGCTCAATTATTCCGATCCTTTCGAATTACTAATCGCTACAATATTATCCGCCCAATGCACTGACGAGCGTGTCAATATCGTTACAAAAGATCTGTTTGTAAAGTATAAATCACCACAAGACTATTTGGATGTGGAAGTAGAAGAATTGGAAAAAGATATCTATTCCACAGGATTTTATAGGCAAAAGGGGAAAAGTATTAGAAATTGTTGTTACGAGCTACTTCAAAAATATAACGGAAAGGTTCCGGCGGATTTCGAAGAATTGAATAAGCTTTCTGGAGTAGGAAGAAAAACAGCTTCGGTAGTGGCCGGAAACGCTTTCGGCATCCCTGCTATTGCGGTAGATACACACGTGAAAAGATTATCGAATCTAATCGGATTAGTTGATCAAAAGAATCCGGATAAAATAGAAGCAGAGTTGAAAACTCTTTTGCCGGAGAACTATTGGGTAAGTTCTTCTCACTTGTTGGCAAATCACGGACGGAAAATCTGTATCGCCAGAAGGCCAAAATGTTTGGAGTGCAAAATCAGTCATCTTTGCGAAGCATTTTCAAAATAACGGGGTAGTCAAATGAAATCGGATATAATGCGAGATCGTGAATATTGTCATCAATTATTGAGCGAATACACAAAATCGGAAAGCTTGCTAAAACACGCCTACACTGTTGAAGCTTGTGTGAAAGGCTATGCGGAAAAGTATAATGAAGATATTGCTTTCTGGGGGAATGTGGCTCTTTTGCACGATTTTGATTATGAAAAGTATCCTACTGCCGAAGAACATCCATACAAAGGAGCCGAGGTATTGAGAGAAAAAGGATTCAGTGATGAATTCGTTAAGGCGGTATTATCTCATGCGGAGTATACCGGAGTAACGAGAGATACCCTTCTCGAAAAGGTATTGTTTGCCTCCGATGAATTGGCCGGATTTATTACTGCAGTGACATATGTGCGTCCTAGCAAATCGATTGATGAAGTAAAAGTGAAATCCGTCAAAAAGAAAATGAAAGATAAGGGATTTGCCAAAGCTGTATCAAGAGATGATATACTCCAAGGGGCTGAAGAATTAGGAGTCGAATTGGATGAGCATATTGGTTTTTGCATAGAGGCAATGAAGAAAGAAAAGGAATTGTTAGGCTTATAAAAGTGGGAGAATTAAATCCCTTGAAATAATGAAAGAAATAGATAATCTTAAGCCACGATTTTAGTAAGGATGGATTATTATTTTTTATTATTAGAGAAATAAATTTATTGTTATCTTTACCAGGCTCAAGGAGAGCTATCAAAAATAGTAAGTGACTTATCAGGTCATTGCAAATCCGGATAACGTCTGTTTTCTCTTATTCTAAAGCAGTTGATGATGTGAAATAGATTGAATTCTTTAATATACAAAATAAACTAAATTGACTTGACAATATACCCTCAACGTAAGTAACTTTTGAGGGATAAAATTAGGGGTACCTATAGAGAGATTTGCTACTGTTTTTGAACTTGATAACTAACACATTAACCTTTATTTGGACGATAGTCGAATAAGACTAGGGGATATAATGCGAAGCAAATTCTCTATTGTAATACTTATTTTATTAGTATGCTTGCCAATCTATGCGTCAAGGGATATAAATATCATTTCCTCGGACGAGTCCGGTATTACTTTCGAATATATACCTCAATATTTAGATACATCTCTTGTTGTAATAAATAACAAAAAATACATTGATATTGATTTTGTCGGTTCAAACTTCCGTGATGTTGAAGAGAGAGTTGTGCCACAAATTCCGAGTAGATTTCTTTCTATTGGTGTTCCGTCCGAATTCGGCAATACAGTTCAGATTCTAGCCTCTCAATATGATGTTATAGAAGGGGAAGTTATTCCCAACAGAATGAAGCAAAACTTGCCTTCGGAAGTTTATACTAATCCGGAATTAGTAACATTCGGCGAATACGGGATAATGAGAAATTTGAGAGTTCAGGAAATTAAAATTTCTCCGGTTATTGTTGATCAAGAGAATAAAAAGATCAGACTCTACAAGAAAATTAGAGTAAAATTGAATTTTGGTCCTCCCAAAGAGGAAGTATACGAGATTACCGAAACTTATCTTAGAACTGCAATCCTTAATTTCGAAATAGCTCGGAAATGGGGTACTTGGTCGAGTGACCGATCATTAAAGAAAACATCCGCTATTCGGAATTCTGTTCTTTCAACCGGCACATGGTATAAGTTCGAGGCTAAAGAAGAAGGAATATATAAAATAGGACGAGACCAGTTAAGCAGTTTGGGTATTGACCCGGATAATGTTGATCCCAGGACTATTAAGCTATATAATAACGGTGGTATGAATTTACCTGAAAGAGTTGAAGAGGATGTGCCAACTGATCTTGTGGAAAATGCTATTCTTGTAGTCGGTGAAGAAGATGGCAAATTCGATAACGGTGATTATATTCTTTTTTACGGAAGGGGAACTGACTTTTGGGAATATGATCAGACCAAAAGAGAAATTATTCGTAGAAAACACTGGTACTCGAAGAACAACTATTATTGGATTACATCCGGTGGGAATAGCGGGAAAAGAATAGAAAACAAGTCTTCTGAGAATATTACTCCTGACGTTGTACAAAACACTACCCAAGCTTTCAAGTGGTATGATGAGGATAATTTTAATATCGGGAAAACCGGACGTCTTTATTTGGGAGAAGAGTTTACGCCAAATAATAAAAGCAGAACATACATAAATTCACTTAGCAATATAGTCCCTAACTCGACTGTTAGGTATTCATGTCAGGTGGGAAATATTACTGACCGGTCTATCTTACTTGATATATCGGAAAATGGAAAAAAAATAGTAACAAGAACTTTATACAAATATGTTCCGGATGGTTATAGCTACGATATATTCAAACAAACAGAATTTTCATTTTCTGCATCCTCCTCTACTATTATCGATTCTCGTAGTGTATTAAAGTTTAATTTTGGATTATCTGCTACCGGAGAAAAAGGATTTATCGATTATTATGATATCTCCTATCAGTCTTATACAAACGCAGTAAGTGATGAGTTGTGTTTTTTTGCTAATAGCAAGAATGAGATTATCCAGTATCATCTCAAGAATTTTACTAATAGTAATATCAATATTTTTGATGTTTCCAATTACGCTGATCTCAAGCAAATTAAAAACACACAAATTAGTGGTGGCGAAGCCAAGTTCACTGTTGTTGAAGACGGTAGCAGTCTTTCCAAGTATATTGCTGTAACTGCTAATGCCTACAAGACTATTACTAATATTAGTGAAGGATTGAATTCAAATGTTCATGGACAGACAACAGGAAGTAAATATATCATTATAACGGATAAGAAATTTTCCGAAGAAGCCAAACAACTGGCTGACTATAGAGCAAACGAATCGCCTTATAAAATGTCTACATCTGTGTTTTATATGGATGAAATCTATAATGAGTTTTCTTGTGGAATGGTTGATCCTATGGCTTTGAGAAATTTTCTGAAATATGCTTATTATAATTGGTCGGAAAAGCCATTTTACGTATTATTATTAGGGGATGGTAATTATGATTACCTTGATAGAGAAGGGTTCGGGACAAATTATGTTCCGACATACCAAACGATAAGATCTAATAGTGAGACCGAATCGTATTGTACAGATGACAACTTTTCTCTATTAACTGATGGTGATTCTATTAATGATTTGGCTATTGGTAGAGTAAATGTTATTTCTAATAAAGACGCACAAAACTACATTAAAAAAATAAAAAAATATGAAACCGGAACTGATAGAGGACTCTGGAATAGTGAGATTACTTTTGTGGCTGATGACGGTTTGAAGACTAAAGGTAATGACGGTAATATGCATACAAGTCAAACAGAGAGATTAGTAAACAGAATCCCTTCATATATTACCGGGAATAAGATTTATCTTGCTGCTTATCCTGAGCTTTTGACCGGATCCGGGAGAAGAAAGCCATTGGTTAACAAAGCGATAATCGATGCTGTTAATAATGGAACATTGATATTGAATTTTGTCGGGCATGGAAATCCGAAAGTATGGACACATGAGGTTGTTTTTGATCAATTGACAACCATTCCACAAATGAAAAATGATAAACTCTTTTTCATAGTTGCAGCGACCTGTGATTTTGGGAAATATGATGATCCTAATATTATTAGTTCTACCGAGGAAATGTTACTAAAAGATGAATACGGTAGTATCGGGACGATAGCTTCTTCCAGACTATCATTTTCGAGTAATAATGCCGCATTGGTTACAGCTCTTTTTACATGCCTATTTCAGGATAGTAGATATATTCCAACTATAGGTGAGGCTTGGGTAGCTACGAAAAAAAATAGAACTTCACCAAATGATAGAAAGTATCATTTATTTGGAGATCCAGCCCTTCGATTAAAATTGCCACGTAAGGAGATTAAAATTGATCGAATTAATGGGATTGAGCTGAGGGAGACAAATTCGATCCAAATAAAGGCTTTAAGTCAGGTTACAATTAATGGGTCTGTTCGAGATAATAATGATAATGTCAATACTTCCTTTAATGGAGAAGGCCTTCTCTCGGTTTTTGATTCGGAACAATCTCTCTATTTGGAAGAAATTAATTATAATATGATGAAGCCTGGTGGAGTGATATTCAGAGGACGTGTGAAAGTAGACAACGGTCTCTTTAATGCATCTTTCAGTGTTCCAAAAGATATTTCTTATGAAAATAAAAATGGGAAAGTTGTAGCTTATCTGTATAACGAGAATAGCGATGTAATCGGAGCAACTAATAATATTATTGTCGGTGGCTCCGATACAACAGTCACTAATGACGGTAAAGGCCCGGAAGTTGATATCTTCTTCGATAATATGGAATTCGAAAACGCTACTTTTGTAAAACCGGATTTTACTTTATTTGTTAAAATTAATGATGAAACCGGATTAAATACTACAGGAACAGGAGTCGGACACAAATTAGAAGCGGTCTTTGATGATGATGAGCTGAACGCTGTTGATCTGACAAATAGTTTTGTAGGTGATATTGATGCCGGCGGAAAGAGTGGGGTTGTTGAGCACAAATTTACAAGCTTCGAAAAAGGGGATCATAAAATTCGTGTAAAGGCTTGGGATATATTTAATAATTACTCACAAGCGGAAACATTCTTTTCGGTATCCAATAGTTCCGGATTGGATATTGATAATATAATAAACTACCCGAATCCCTTTAGGGGAAGTACTACATTTACATTCCAGCACAATTTGGAATCGGCTTTGGATGTAAAAATTAAAGTCTATTCTATTGCCGGAAGACTAATTAAAGAGATTGAAGAGAATGGTATTTTCGAAAAATTTGTCAAAATTCCATGGGATGGGCATGATGAAGACGGGAATAGCATCGCAAACGGAACTTATTTATATAAAGTTATTATTAAATCGGTCGATGGAAAATACTCGAAGAGCTATTTGGGTAAATTGGCCGTATTCAGATAAAGAAATCAAAAGAAAATCTAATATACCGGAGGAATATTTATATGTTGAAAAGATTAGCAATGGCATTATCTGTATTTGCTATGTTTTTGGGGCTTACTGGAAAATCCTTTGCCCAAGGAGAAGCTGCGTTGCCTTTCCTACTTTTGGCTCCTGATTCGAGAGCAGCCGGAATTGGTGAATCGGGAAGTGGTTTGGCGGATAACGCTTCAGCCATTTTTTGGAACCCTGCCGGTATAGCCTTTTTGGATGGTACCGAATTTAGCTTTACTCATAGTAAGTGGTTGCCTCAGTTCAATTTGGACCTATTCTATGATTATTTGGCTTATCGTCAATATATTGAGGAAATTGATGGTAGCTTACTTGCTAGTGTAATGTATATGAACTATGGCGAATTTGTTAGAACCGATTCGAATGATCCTACTCCTAAAGGTACTTTTCGTTCTTACGATATGGCCGTAACTGTTGGATACGCTACAAAATTAAGCAACGATTTTGGATTGGGATTAAATTTTAGATTAATTCATAGCCAATTGGCTGATAAACCAACCGGTCAAGAAAAAGGGAAAGGTGTTGCTACTACCGTAAGTTTTGATATTGCTGGTATGTGGAGACCCGAAAAATTAGATCTTCCTTTGTTAGGAGATTGTGGTAACAAATTTTCTCTTGGTATAAACTTGAGTAATTTGGGACCGAAAATTTCTTATATCGACCAGGCTCAAGCTGATCCTATTCCAACCAACTTCAGACTCGGAATGGCTTTCAGATTATACGAAGATGAGTATAATTCATTAACTTGGTCTCTTGATTTTAGCAAACTTCTCGTTAGCAAGGGAGAGGCATATAGAGGAGATGAGAACGATACGCTTCGTAATACCAGCGGAAAAAAAGATGAGTTTTATAAAGCTATTTTCACTGCTTGGGGCGATCAACCATTTGATGAAGAATTAAGAGATATCGTTACTTCAACCGGTTTTGAATACTGGTACGGAATACCGGAAGATTTCATGTTTGCTCTAAGAGGTGGTTTTTTCTATGAAGATCCTTCATACGGAAATAGAAAGTTCTTAACTTTCGGTGCCGGTATTAGATATGACATGTACGGTTTTGATTTCAGTTATATTTCGACCAGCGCATTTAAGGACGGTGAAAACCATCCGCTTGCAGATACTCTCCGTTTCTCATTATTAATAGGATGGGGAACTACTCCTAGTGCAGTTAGTGGATTTCCAAGAGGGATATAAATCATAATGAAAAATAAAGTTTTTGTTCTTGCTGTATTATTTTTGGGATTGGGCAGTCTTTCTGCCCAATCTTTTGTCGGTAAGTTAAATCCTTATCCGACTCTTAATAGAAACTCCTCAGATACTCTCAAGATTCTTGCCGTTTTGGCACAATTTCAACCCGACAAAGATGATGCTACTTTCGGAGACGGAACTTTCGGATCTATATATTCCGAAGATTATGGGACCACTATTATCGATCCGTTACCGCATGATGTGAAGTATTTCGCTAATCATATGGAATTTGCAAAAAACTATTACACGAAAGTATCAGGTGGAAAATTAACAATCGATTATAAGATTCTTGAAAATATCGTAACGCTTTCCAAAACAATGAGAAATTATGCTCCTCCGACTGGAGACAAATCTAATTTCTCAAATTTGGGCGAGTTTAGTAAAGAAGTTTGGCAATTGACCGAACAAGCCAATCCCGATCTCGACTTTTCCGAATATGATTTGTTTTTGGTTTTTCATGCCGGCGTCGGACACGATATCGAAGTCCCCGGTAGCATAGGGAACGACAAAGATTTACCTTCTGTATACTTGAGTCCGAAATCATTGCGCAAAATTTACGGCGAGGATTTCGAAGGTTTCGAAGTCGGGACAAACAATTTCAAAATTAATAATACTCTCCTAATGCCGGAAACCGAATCCAGAGAACTTAAGGGAATCGGGGGGACTACTCTTCTCGAATTATCGATTAACGGACTTATGGTTGCGAGTATCGCAAGTCATCTGGGACTCCCCGATCTTTTCGATACCGAAACCGGGCTTAGTGCTATTGGACGATTCGGACTGATGGACGGCCAATCGATCTTTACATATAACGGACTCTTTCCTCCCGAACCTTCTCCTTGGGAAAAGATGTTTCTGGGGTGGATTGAACCTACGGTTATAAACGATTTTAAAGAAAAAGAAATTACTTTGACTGCTCTTCGTGCCGCCGTTGACGGGGATACTTCTTTGGTGAAAATTCCGATCAGTTCCACAGAGTATTATCTTGTTGAAAACAGAGCAAGAGATGCCAAGGAAGACGGATGCACGGTTACATATAGAATAGGGGAAAGAGAGTTTACCAGAACGTTTTCCAAAGATTTTCCTTCCTTTAGTTATTACGATGCCGATACTATCGACGGTGTTGTTGTTGATGTTGATGAATTCGACTGGGCTGTTCCCGGCGACGAAAGAAAAATTAAAGATAACTTCGAGGATGTCGGGATAGTGATCTGGCACATCGACGAAGCTGTAATCAATGAAAAATTTGACGATAACAAAATCAACACAGATAAAAAACGCCGTGGTGTTAAAGTTGTAGAGGCGGACGGTATTTTTGATATCGGTGAAAAATTCAATACTGTTTTCGGTGACGAAGTAATCGGAGAAGGAACTAAGGAAGATACCTGGTACCGAAATAATACGTCCAAAGTCGAATACTACAAAAACAGATTCGATGGCAATTCTACTCCTGCTTCCGTTTCTAATACCGGGGCCAAATCTTTGATCGGTATGTACGACTTTTCCGATCCGAAAGTTAAGATGACTTTCAAATTGACCTTCGGTGAAAAGGATATAAAACAATTAGCCTCAATAGAGCTTAAAGCGGATGAATTGAAATCGATCGCTGCCGGTAGTGCCAATAACTCCTCCTTATTTGTCTTCGGGGATGAAAAAGCATATAGATATACAGCCGACGGCAACCTGATTAACGAAATAGATTTTGTTAGTCAATATAAACCGGTAGTTACTTCTATTGAAGATAAGGAAGTGATTATTGGTGTTGACGGAAAGAATATCAAAGCGATAAAGTTCAATGTAATGAGCGTGGAAGAAAAATCCTTTACATTGGATGAAAATATTTCAGCTCCTTTGGTGCAGTATCAGACTGGAGCAGATAATGTCAGTATTCTCTGTGGTTTGGAGAACGGAGGGATTAAAATGATCTCCGTTGATAAGGATTTGAAAATAATAGAAATCGGACAACAATCTATCTCCTTACTCAACCCGATAAAACAGATCGCAACCGACGGAACTACTATTTCCGCGATATCGGTTAATAAATACTGGAATAATGAAACCGGAATTGTTGAGCTCGATAACGAAATTAAGTCATTAGCCTTAACGAAAGATTCCGAAGATGTTGTAAATGCTGTGATTTTATCCGGTGATAATAATTTTGACGTAATAAGAAAAGGAGCTATATACTCCTCATTCGTCGGAACAAACAAGGTTAATGAATTTGCATTGGCAGATCTCATCGGAACCGGTGATAACCAAATTATTTTTGCCGACGGAAACGAAATAAAAGCATACAATTTTATCGGAAATCCGATCGATAATTATCCTTATCAAACAAAGGATAGAGATGAAATTACTTCCCAAATTTTAATCGCTCCTCTGGATGCCGACAAATCGGAAGAATTCATTTCAATAACAGAAGACGGAAAGATTTTCGGTAATTCCGGAATAGAGGCGGAATCTCTTACAGGGTATCCTTTGACCGCCGGTAATACGAATGATTACAGATCCATCCTTTTCATCGATGGAGTTAATCTTAATCTGGCTGTAGTATCCGGTAAAAGAATGTCTGTTTGGAAAATTGCCGAAGCACCTGCTTCAATGCAATGGACTCAGCAGTATGGCAACAGCGGAAACACAGCTTTTGTTAAATCGGCTAATTCCGAAAATGTTATCAAAGAGTTTTTCCCGATGGATAAAGCTTACAACTGGCCTAATCCGGTTTATCAAGGGGAAACATATTTCCGATTCTTTGTAAACGAAGATGCTAAAGTTGATATAAAAATATTTGATCTCGCCGGTGATATGGTTGACGATCTTAAAGGTAGCGCCACCGGTGGCGTGGATAATCAAATACTCTGGAACGTCAAAGATGTTCAAAGCGGGGTCTACTTCGCTTATCTTTCCGTTACCGGAAATAGTGGCAAAAGTGATCAGAAGATTATTAAAGTTGCCGTGATCAAGTAATTCTAATTTGTGAAATGTGTGGAAGTAATATGCGTAAATTCTCTTTATTGACGACGTTTTTTTTCTTAACGATAAATTTACTTAATGCGCAGTATAATGAGTTCAATCCCGATTACGAATGGCTTACCATCAAAGGGGAACATGTTTACGTGCATTATCATGCCGAAGCCGAAAGAACTGCCAAGGTTGTTGCGAAAATCGCAGATGAAGTCTGGGATCCGATTTGCTCTCTCTACGAATACGAACCGGAAACAGTTCATTATGTGATTAAAGATATAGACGACTATTCTAACGGTGCTACTTATTTCTTTGATAACAAAATTGAAATCTGGGCCTCCGCTTTGGATTTCGATCTTCGCGGTACTCACAATTGGCTTCGTAACGTTATCTCTCATGAGTTTACGCATATGGTGCAAATACAAGCAGCAATGAAACTTAAAAGATCGGTTCCGGCGCTCTATTTTCAATATCTTAATTACGAAGACAAAAGACGCCCCGATATTTTGTACGGATTTCCGAATGTAATTGTCTCTTATCCTATTGCTACTCTTAATGTCCCTGCGTGGTTTGCAGAAGGAACCGCTCAGTACATGAGAAAAGAACTGGGCTATGACGATTGGGATACTCACCGAGACATGATTCTTCGTAGCTATGTTCTCGAAGACAAAATGCTTTCATGGAATCAAATGCAAAGCTTCGGTAAAACTAGTTTGGGTAACGAATCTGTTTATAATTCCGGCTTTGCCTTTACACGGTTTATCGCTCAAAAATACGGTGAAGATAAACTTAGAAAGGTCACAAAGAAACTTGGCAAATGGAATATATTCACTATCGATGCCGCGTTCAAAGAAGTTATCGGAAAAGATGGCGAAGAACTTTATGCGGAATGGAAAGAAGTTGTAAAGAAAAGTTATAAAGAGAGAGCAACCGATGTTCTTAGTAATATGGTTGCCGGTAAAGAGATCGCTTCCGAAGGTTTCGGTAATTTCTATCCGAAGTACAACAAGGAAGATAACAAAGTCTATTATATCTCTAATAAATCTGCCGATTATTTCGGATTGACCGCTTTATACGCTTACGATATCGAATCGGGCAAGGAAGAAAAAATAGTTGATGGTGTCAGATCAACTTTCGGATTTATCCCCGGTACGAAAAAAATAATCTATGCCAAATTGAGCGAAAATAATCCCAAATGGGTAAACATTCACGATCTTTATGTTTACGACATCGAAGAGGAAGAAGAGACTCGTTTGACTCACGGCTTGAGAGCTAATACTCCAGACGTTTCTCCCGACGGGAAAAGAATTGTCTTTTCTTATCAAAAAGATGGTACTACCAATTTGGGATTGGTTGATATCAACGGAAGGAACTTCAAAAGATTGACCCTTTTCGAAGACGGGGAGCAAGTTTATAATCCTAAATTCTCAGTTAACGGTAACACAATCTACTTCGATTTTATTAAACGAAACAACAGAGATGTTGCCAAAGTTAATATCGACGCTACCGGTTTCGAGTTGGTTTTCTCTACAAACGCCGACGAAAGAACAGCCTTCGACGACAATGAGGGAAATATCTACTACGCTTCCGACAAGTCGGGTATATATAATATTTATCGTTTCAATACTAAGACGAACAAAACAGAGCAGATTTCCAATGTTACCGGCGGTGCCTTTATGCCAACGGTGGATAACAAAGGTGATATATTCTATGCGGGATATACTTCCGGAGGATACAAAATTTTCTCTCTTGAATCTGCCAAACAATCCGAAGTTAATGATCGAATGTCGTATAAATGGCAGGAAAATCCTCCGTTGAATCAGGAGATTAAAAACGGGGATATTGCCAAATTCGATCTTAATTACCTTCGTAATTACGACGATACTGAAATTCCGGAATATACTCCGCAAAAGTATAGCGGGTTCTTTTCAAAAATGACATTCTTCCCGATAGTGCGTTTCGACGGATATAATACCGGAAATTCATTTATTGATAAAGTAAAACCCGGTGTCTATTTCACTTCTTCCGATTATCTGAACAGATTCTCGGTCTTCGGTGGAATAACTCTGAACAAACGCCTCGAAAGAGATGCTTTCCTTAGTTTCGAATATCGCGATAAGCTCCCTCTCCTTTTTAATATCGGTTTGAAACCTGAGTTAAAAGCAGAAATATACAGCGTTAGCCGTAAAACTAATTCCGATATTTTATTTGACGTTGATTCTACCGGAGGAAAATTTTCTTACGCTGATAAGGTTAAGGCAGATATAACTTATAATCTTTTTGAAGTCGATTTTGCTGCTAAACACAAACTCTTTTACGGTGATAACTATTTGGAATATCGTCTTATTTATAGTCAATATTCGGCAACAATCGGGAGTTTTATTATTCCGAATACTTCTAGTCTCTATCCTGAGTTTGAGGATAAGTATTTCAGCGGTTGGAATAATCAGTTGAAATTTACTCACAAATCAATCAAACCTGGGCAAGATAGTGATATTAATCCTGTCGGTCGTGATATTGAACTCCAATATAATTACGAATCTAACAAATATAATGTTACCGGTGATTATACTACTGATGATGGTATGCTTAAGCCGAATTATAATCATTACAATCTACACAGACTTGAACTCAATTATAAAGAACATATAGCCGTTGCAAAAGGGCATACTCTTTCGGCTCGTTTCAGAGCTGCCACCATTTTCGGTCCTGCAGTTCCCGATTTCTTCGATTATTATCTTGGCGGACTGATCGGTATGAAAGCTTATCCTTTCTATGCTATCAGCGGTAATGAATTAGGATGGGTTAATCTTACTTACAGATTCCCTCTTCTCAAGAATATCGATACCAGATTTGCACATCTCTATATCGATAAAGTCTTTATGTCGGTTTATGGCGATTTCGGTAACGCATGGACCGGTAATATTCCGGGACTTAATGATTTCAAAAAAGGAGCCGGTGCCGAATTGAGAATAAAGATGAATTCTTTCTATCTTTTCCCGACGGCCATTTTCTTTAATGCTTCCTACTCATTCGATAAGGTGAGCAGAGAAGTTAGAGACGAAACTATTAACTACGGAAAAGAATGGAGTTTCTACGGTGGAATTCTTTTCGATTTCGAGATATAAAAATTAACTTATTTGTACTGTAATACGGATTTGATATGCGGAAATTTTCGAAAATATTGTGTTTTTCTTTATTATTAAGCTCCTTCATGTTTGCTCAGTCAAAGGAGTTTGCCGGAAGCGTTTATTACGACGCTAATGTGGCTTATAAGGCTACAAAGGATATTTCAGTCAAAGGAGACGCTAATGTAAGCCTCTCGAAAAAGAAATCTCCTTTACTCTCCGGACTTATGTCAATTGTAGTTCCCGGAGCGGGGCAAGCATATAACGGCGATTGGTGGAAGACTGCAATATTTGTTGCTGCCGAAGCTACGGCCGTTACTCTCGGTTTGATCTACGACGGTAAAGGGGACGATCAAACGGAAGTATTTGAAAACTATGCTAATAAACATTGGGATGTGAAAAAATACGCAAGATGGACCATTAATAATATCGATCATATTAAAGCTAATATTCCCGGAATTGATGACCTGGATGTTACCACATTCAACGTCTTCAAATCAAACGGTGATGTTAACTGGAACGAACTTAACCGTCTCGAACAAGCTATCGGAGGATGGTACTCACATCAACTGGAACACTTCGGGCATCAGCAATACTACGAAATGATCGGTAAATATCCACAATTCAATCCCGGTTGGGAAGATTTCGACG
Organism: uncultured Ignavibacteriales bacterium; assembly: GCA_942492055.1. Lineage (GTDB taxonomy): Bacteria > Bacteroidota > Ignavibacteria > Ignavibacteriales > Melioribacteraceae > CALODP01. Next base: position 308,212 of record CALODP010000025.1, read on the forward strand.
AAAACTCTCTTTTTACTTATACTTCCGAAAAACCGGATGATGTTACCAAAAAGTTTCACTACTACTCCGGGCTTCGCGGAAAGGCTAACGACTATTACAACAAAGCCTCTACTGCGGTTACTATTGTTGTTACAAACCACATACTAAGCGCGATTGAAGCTGCCTGGACAACCGCTCACAACAACAAAAAACTATCCGTCAATGCTTCGGTTGGACAAACAACAGTAGGCTTCTACACCGAATACTACCCACAACTGAATTTCTCATTAAGTTTATAAATCTCAAAAGCCGCTACTAATCAGCGGCTTTTTTTTACACAAACTTCACTCCTCCTTTGCAACAGAATGCAATAATGTCCGATTTGTAGATATATATCAATGACTGTCCGGCGCCATAGGTGCCGGCATCTCGGTAGATGAAGTATTCAAAGTAGATATTTAGCGCCGTAGGTGCGGCATATTATATCTTTAGTCTATAAGAAATTTCCCAATCCTAATTTTCATAAGTTAATAGAATTTCTATATCAGAGAAGCTTAAGTGTGTTCTTTCAAAAGGAAGCTGTTACGATTCATCGTGAATAATATATTATTGTTTTTGTGTTGCTGCTTTATTTCTTCTTCTAGATTGTTGAAAATAGTAAGGATAATAATTAATTTAAACCGATGATAACTGTTTGTGATAACATTGCAGACTATTCCTGATAAACAATCAGTTTAGAAAGCCTATTCTCCTGAGGTAATATTGTTCAAAATAGGTAAAACATACAACAGAAGAGCTGATATCCACGCGAAATATGCTGGGCAGCAACAGAGTGGTATCTCAACACCTGCCAAATATCCGTTTATCTTTATTTTTACCAGTAATACTGGTCAGAAATTTGGTTATAGAGACGAATTCCGACCAAATGGTTTGTTTTGGTATACTGGTGAAGGGCAAGCTGGTGATATGAAATTATCAAATGGGAATTTGTCAATTCTCGAACATGAAAAGAACCATAAGCAACTCTTTTTATTTGAATATGTTCAAAGTGGTTTTGTTCGTTTTCTTGGAGAAGCAAAATGTATGGGGTACCACTTTGAAGAACGTCCCGATTTGAATGAAAATTTGAGAAAAATTCTCATCTTTCATCTAGCTTTGCTTGATCCTGTCGATAAAATGTTGATAAGTGAGCCAAAATATACTTATACATCAGATGAACTGATTTCTAATAGAGAAAGGAGATTACAAAAGTTTAAAATAAAAGGTAATAATAGAATTCATGCAGATTTGCCTCCGAAAGAAATTCTAACCAGAACATTCCAAAGAACAAAAGCTATTAAGGAGTATGTTCTCTTAAGAGCAAATGGAATATGCGAAGGATGTGGAAAAGAGGCCCCATTCAAAACAAAATCAGGCCCCTACTTAGAAACTCACCATGTTCATAGATTGTGTGATGGCGGATTAGATTATCCAGAAAATGTAATTGCTCTTTGTCCTAATTGTCATCGAAGAGCACACTATGCAAAGGATAATGAGGCTTATAATAACTCCTTAATACAAAAATTAAAATCAATAGAAAATGAATGATTTTCAGGAGATTTCCTTATGCTCGGTCTTTTGGTTCTTCTAATGCACTGTTCCTAACCTTGACAAAATAAGCCCTTGTTCTTCTCAGTGATCTCAGAGACCTCAGTGGTAAACGTCCTCCTGCTACTTCGCCTTTCCCTTCAAAAAGCCGATTTCCCCACCAAAACGCCCCTTTTCTATCCGTAATAACCCCGTTTCGGCTAAAGTTCACTCTCTATTGACACTTTTCCATTTGCCAATGTCACTCCGCCATTTCGCTTTGACACGATTCCATTCTCCAATGTCACCCCGCCATTTCGCTTTGTCACGTTTCCATTTGCCAATGTCACTCTGACATTTCGCTTTGACACGATTCCATTCTCCAATGTCACTCCGCCATTTCGCTTTGACACGATTCCATTCTCCAATGTCACTCTGACATTTTGCTTTGACACGATTCCATTCTCCAATGTCACTCCGCCATTTCGCCTTGACACGATTCCATTTGCCAATGTCACTCCGCCATTTCGCTTTGACACGATTCCATTCTCCAATGTCACTCCGCCATTTCGCTTTGACACGATTCCATTCTCCAATGTCACAGCAACATTTTGCTTTGACACGATTCCATTCTCCAATGTCACACCAACATTTTGCTTTGACACTTTTCCATTTGCCAATGTCACCCCGCCATTTCGCTTTGACACGTTTCCATTTGTCTATGTCACAACTACATTTCACTTTGCGCGATTTCCATCCGTCAATGCGCCGATTACATTTCACTATGCGCAAGTTCCATTCGCCAATGCGCTAATTACATTTTGCTATGCGCGATTTCCATCCGACAATGCGCTAATTACATTTCACTTTGCGCTACTTGCCCGGGGCATTGATCCGGTGTTTCCTAACTTTGCTCAATTCTCTACCTACTTCGAACGAATTTCTCGGAACTATGCTCGTACACCCCGTAAATACTCTCCGGATACAAATATTAGTTTCTCACCTTTTACCTTTGTCTCCTCTGCGGCCTCTGTGGTTACCCCTCTTTTGTTGTAGAATGCACATCCGTTACATAATAAATAACCTGCCTTAGCGGAAAATGAAGAGAAGCAAGAACCTGATTCTCATTCCACCCCAATTATTCCAAATAATTTCTCCAACTATAATTCACTTTTTTTGCTTATCAATGATGTCAACTTAAGGAAACAATTCAGTATGAATTACGCTTCGGGCTTTTTAATTTCCAATTGTAGCGTGCTACTGTCCCGGATCCGGTTGAAAATTCGGTAATTAACGAACTGTGACGGAAGCGGAGGCGAAGAATGTTTTAGATATACTAAAAAGGAGATGTAGCGTGCTTACTGTCCTAGATCCGGCCTTTGCCGGGAGCGGAGTCGAAGTAAGCTTTATTCCGAATAAGATCACTTTTATTTTCCCCTCGACTCCGCTCGGGGAACATACTATATAATAAACTCTCTTATGTTGACAGCATTGCTTGCGAAGAGACGGAAAGTAGGTTTTGGTCCTTACATGGTCGGTGGGGGTGAGTGGGGATAATAACTCTTGCCCAAACTCCAATGCCTTTTAGAGAAAAAGAAAGCTTTAAACAAAAAAAAGCCTCCCCGAAAATCGAGAAGGCTTTCCGATTAAAAAAACTTTATACTTAGAAATCCGCGCCGATAGAGAAATAATACTTCGGTTCGGAGAAATTATGCAGATCGTAAGACCAGGCAACATCGAAACGCGCAAGGAAAAAGAGGAGATACATTCTCGCACCGACTCCGGTACCGATCAATAAATCCTTTGTAACGCGGTTTCCGTACTCGTCACGGCCAAATAATCGTAATTGCTTGTTGTTATCCCATGCTGTTCCCATATCGACGAAAGCGACCCCCAGAATGTTCTGGAAGAGCATCGGCAAAGGACCGGTTACAAGATAACGAATCAGGGGCATTCTCAATTCCATATTGATCAAAGAATACTTTGTTCCCAATTGCTCGGCATAATTATAACCACGCAAAGGAAGAGCAGGAGTTAAGAAGGCGAAATCGGCCGCGTCGTTCAAAGGAATCTCACCCGTTGCGAAGGTTCGGTTAATCCAATTCTCCGTTCCTCCCAAGAAGAAACGTTGCGGATTAGCGCCACCGGAATAACCTCCCGATACTCTGAAGGCAAAAGAATTGTCGAACCAGAAACGGAAGTATTTCCTATAGTCCCAAACAATCGAATAGAAGCTTCTGTCGGGCGTTCCTGCGAAAGGATTACCGAAAATAGTAGCATTGTATCGGGTTCCCTGTATCGGGCTCGTGTAGCCCCACATAACGTTGTCGTGAACAAAACTGATCGAAGGAATTACGAAAGTAGTCTTATCCGCGTCTTCCCCCGGGTCGTCCAGATTTTCCGATGAAACATTGAGCAGACTTAAACTCGCGTCGAATCTGTTGAAGCGGGAGAAAGGATAACTCATTGAGAATACTCCGCCGAAATTACGGAATCGGAATAGATCTATTCCGGCTTCTCTGTCCAAATAAACAAAGCGCGCCGTATGAAATCCCTGGAATCCTATATTAACCCTCTTGGCCAAATAGTAATAAGCCAGACCGTAGTCACTATTCTTAAGATCAACCTGCATGCTCGTTACCCCAACAAGACGATGATTCCCGAGAACATCGCTGAATGAGAGTACCGTGGTTCCCTGAAGTCCGTAGAGAGTAGACCATCCGGCGTTAGCGTAAATAAGATCGGGGGAGAAATCCACCTTATATTTATTCACAAGATAATTGCCGTTCTGATCAAGCTTCTCGCTGAAAAGATTAACGGTATCCTTCAAAGCCTCCGAGGAATCTATCGCAACGGTTTCGCTTCCGAATATGTAATTGCTGTAATCAACCTGAGTGGAATCTATTTCAGTAGCTCCTTCATCCACAAACTTCCCTGTGAAAATGATACTAGGAGCTTTTTCAGTTTTATTCTCGTCATTCGGTCCTTCTGTACGCGCAATAATTGCTTTCAAAGTATCCGTTGCATTTGCGCTCTCGTCTCGCTCGGCAATAACAATCGGTTCACCCGAAAGATATTGCTCCATATATTTTGTCGGTTCCAACTCCGCTACACCCAAATCACGATCGAAAGGGTTATCCATCATAAAGATGTTGTATCCCAACTTAAAGAGGGAAGAGAATACCAATTTCTTTCCATCCTTCGAAGCGGAAAGGGAAGTAATCTCGTTCAACGAATTGGTTATCGGAACAGAAGGTAATTCCAAAATTGTAGAGACGGTATCATTTTCATTCAACACTACTCTTTTCTTGTAGATATTACTGATACCGTTCTTATCGGAAGTAAAAAGAATTTCATCCCCTTTGGGAGAAACAACAACCGATTGTTCGCTGCACCAATCCCAATCCGTCAATTGTTCCGTTTGCTTCTTTTGCAAATCGTACATATAGATATTGGTTGTTACGTAATCGTATTGGCTCATCAGAAAATCATCCGTTACCTCTCCGTCGATGTTGCTTCCTCTGTCGGAAGAGAAATAGATGCGGTTTCCGTTCGGTCCCCAAGCTGGGAATGAATCGGAGAAGATATCATTCGTAATATTTTCCAGCCGTTGCGAGTTAATGTGATAAACGTATATGTCCGATTGCTCGCCGTCAGCTCCGGCAAAGGCCAATCTGTTTCCATCCTCCGACCAGCTAACCGATTCTATTCCGTCCAATTCTATCGGTAGTATTTCGTAATCTTCTGTTTCCACGTCGATAATATGAATGGCGTCGTAACCGCCACTCTTTATCGAGAGAGCGATTCTTTTGTTATCCGGAGACCAAGTAAGGGTAGGGAATAGAATATTCAATTCCTCGAAATCGTTTGTAGTACCGGTAGAAACCAATTTCTTAATCACTTCACCTTTTACTACATCAAGAATGTAAACTTCGAAATAGATATCCCTGTCGGAAACGAAAGCTATCTTATCACCCATAGGGGAGATAGAAGGACTAGTGTTGTAGAATCCCCCCGACTTTTTGTTGTTTGTCATTCTTTTGGCAAATTCGTCCGGTTCTTCTCGTGATGCAATTTCGGGCCAATAGGTTACCTTAAGATCTTTTTTCCAGCGTTCGTTTAATTCCTCTAATGTCAGTCCGATAGAAGCCTTAAAGCCGTCTTCGGTATTTCCCATTCCCTTTATTTTGTTCAGTATTTCACCGACTTTTTCTTCGCCGTATTTATCTGCGATATATTTGAAAAGAGCTTGTCCGCCACGATAAGCGAAGTATCCACCCAATTGGTTGATATCCGGCATAAACTCATTGATGATAGCGTTTCTTACGAACTGATCCGAATTGGTTTCCCAGCCGGTTGAAAGATATTCCGCCATCCCTTCGTGATACCAGAGAGGGAGCTGCAGCGTTATCCCTTTGGCAATAATGTTTTGAACGGTACCGCCGTAGAGCATATCTCGCATAACCGCATGAACCAACTCGTGGTGAATAACATGATCGAATTTCTGATATGAACCTTCGAAAGGAACTACAACCCTGTTCTTGAATGGCTCGGTAAATCCGCCGGTTCCTTGTCCGAGGTAAGAATCGGTTGTATTGGTTTCCTGAAAATCATTATGAGAATTATACATAATAATCGAAATTCGATTATTAATCTGGTAATTCAATTTATTTTGAATACTCTCCAAAGCACTTTCGGCCGAACTCGAAGCAAACTCCGCGGCGGCTCTTCCGTCTTCTGAAAAATAGATATCGAAGTGTTTGGTTTGAATATACAACCAATCGAAATCCTTATACTGAACTCTGTTTTTCCCAAATTGCGCAAAGGTTAAGGAAACAGGTAGAAGCATAAGAAGAAAAATGTGCAACCTTTTCATTTGGCTAACCGATTATTTGTGACAAACTTTATTATTCTTAATCTTCCATAAGAAGAAAATCTATCTCGCGGCGTTCTTCATCAACGCGAATAACTTTAACAAGAACACGATCTCCCAAGCGATATCTCTTTTTAGATATTCTACCTATAAGAGAGTAGTTCTTTTCGTCATACTCGTAATAGTCATCATCCATATCCCGAAGCTTAACAAGTCCTTCGGCAAGATTCTCGCTAAGTTCGACAAAAATTCCGAAATTTGTAATACCCGAAATAACTCCTTGAAATTCATGCCCGAGTTTATCTCTGAGAAATTCTATCTGTTTTAACTTAGTAGAAACTCTTTCGGCACTAACGGCGACTCGTTCTCTTTCGGAAGTATGATCACAGATTTCATTCAGTTCGTTAAAGGAAAAGCTATCGTAAACTTTTTCGTCCAGATAATTCATCAATAATTTATGAACAATCAAATCGGGGAAACGACGGATAGGGGAGGTAAAGTGAGAATAATACTCAAATCCCAAACCGTAATGCCCGATGTTAAATGTTGTGTAAACCGCTTTGGCCATAGATCTAATGGCTATTTCGTTTACTAATGGTTCTTCCGCGGCTCCCTTTATAAAATCAAGAAGGCGTTGCATCTCTTTCGATTTGTTAACTGCTTTCGTATCGAAATGATATCCTAAAGAGCGAACAAAACGGGCGAACTCATTTATCTTTTCGTTATCCGGCTTATCGTGAACCCTATATACAAACGGGTACTCTCTATTGTTCTCATTCGCCAAAATATTTACATGTTTTGCTACAATTTGATTGGCCAAAAGCATCAACTCTTCGATGAGGTTGTTACTCTGCTTTATCTCTTTTATTACGACATTTATCGGTTTTCCGGTTTCATCCAATTCGAATTTTACTTCGGGACGAATAAAATTAATACTTCCTTTTCTTATTCTCTGTTTCTTTAGGGCAAGCGCTATTCTGTTCAACAGCCCGATCTCTTTGTAAAATTCTCCTTCTTTGTTATCGAGAATTTCCTGCACTTCGTCGTATGTAAATCTTCTTTTGCTGTTGATAACCGCTTTACGAATCGAGTAATTGAGCAACTTGAACTCTTTCGACAACTCAGCAATAACAGAGAAGGTTAATCTGTCTTCGTAAGGAACCAGAGAACATATCTTGTTCGATAGTTTTTCCGGCAACATAGGTATTACTCTTCCTACAAGATAAACACTGTTCCCTCTTTCCAGAGCTTCCCTATAGAGGACGCTATCCTTTTTTATATAGTGGGAAACATCGGCAATGTGAATTCCTACTTCGAAGTTGCCCTTCTCATTTACCTTTATCGATACGGCATCGTCGAAATCTTTTGCGTCGTCGGGATCTATTGTAAATACAATTTCCTCTCTGAAGTCGAGTCTTTTTGCTATTTCATCTTCCGGTATTTTTTCGGAGACATCTTCCAATTCCGCCGCTATCTCTCTCGGGAAACGGGTCGGTAGATCAAATTCATGAGCAATCGATTGAATCTCGACATCGTAGCTTCCCGATTTGCCCAATACCTCTACAACTTTTCCTTCCGGATTAAGTTTCGGATTCTCCCATACCAGGTCGGCAATTATAACTTTATCTCCGTGTTTGGCTGTGGAGATGTTATTAGTATGAATGTAGATGTCTCTATGAATCTTTTCGTCATCAGGCACAACAAAGTAGAATGACTGCGATTTCTTCAAAGTGCCTATTATCTCTTTTCTTTTCCTGCGAACAATCTTGTTAATTTGTCCTTCGATGTTTTTCCCTCGTTTCTTAGCCAGGAGAGATACCTCAACCTTGTCTCCGTCGAAAGCAGTATTGAAATGCTTTTCCGGTATGAAGATGTCGTTCAGGTTGGCGTGGTTATGTACAACAAATCCGTAGGTTCCTTCCTTTGTTAATTGGAAAGTACCAACTATATCCGAAACCTTATCGGGGGAATAGCTGTATCTTTTCCCGACCTTATCGAGAAATCCTTCCTCCGATAGCTTGAAGAGGAGTTGTTTCAGAGAAGCATATTCTTCCAAGTCTCTGATATTTAGCTTTTTGGCTAATTCTTTGGTCTTAACCTTAACACCATGGTTATTCATAAAGAATTTTTTGACATCTTTTTTCATTAAAATACAAACCTATATTTAACACCGAATTCATTAATCTTTTCTTCCGTTCCCGTAGTATTTACTACCGGATCTTTTCTTTCCACTCTTATGATGAATTTTGGATTCACCAAATACTCAACTTTAAGATTCGCTCTGTTAATGTTATTAAAGAGCTCGTCTGTTCCTCCGACTGTATATCGTACGTTCTTAATTCTTCCCGATACATTTATACGTGTATTTTCGCCGGATGTTCCTAGTTCTATTCTTCTTATTGCGTCACCCGCTTTGGAATTAACGAAATCGGAAATAAGCGGACTCAACAAAGCGTTTGTCAAATTATCCTTTGCCTTGGTGTAATCAATCTCTCTGAATGGTTGCCCGAAGACGATAAAGGAAATTGCGTCAGCCGCATCGTACTCTTCGCTAGGAGTATTATTGTCAACATTTTGTTGTCCTACATAAGCGGCAATATTCGATTCGTCACTTGCGAGATTTTTCCCGAGTTCGCTGAAGTATCCCTTTAATTTTAGCTTAACGGCACTGGGAATTGTTTGCACTTGTTCGTTCGGATCTTCTGAGATTGGTGCGTAGTCGAAACTATATGTGGCTATCACATCAATAAACGGATCTGTAATATCGGAATCGAATCTTATTGCCCCTACTGATTCGAATGTTTTGTAAAACTCCAAATGTGACTCATTCAAAAGAGTAAGCTCACCTTGTGTGCTGCTGTTTCCTTCTTCCTGCTTGAATACCAAATCCCCGGTAACCGATGTAAACAGATATTGGTTAAAAGAAGGAGCGAGTACAAACTTTATATCAACATGATCATCTATTTTCAAAGTAATATCATAATCGAAATTCTTAGAAGCGGAATTCTTCTTCGATTCGATATTCTTCGGAGCAATTCTCGCCATCAGATCATCGAATTGTTGTTGTTGCTTATCTAACTTTGTTGAATCCACAACAAAAACAAATGTAAAATCTTTGCTAGCAAGTGTATTGTTACTTTGCGCCGGAGTAAACTCAAGTGAGGTCCCGTCCAAAAGGAATGTTCCTTTTAAATCGGATTTCCCTTTATTATAATTAAACCTTATTGGATCTTTAGCGCTTACAAACATATCGCCGGTCAATTGCGGGAAGGAGGGAGAATAGTCCTTCTTTAAGAGAGCTAGTTTTCCTGTTGCATTAAACTTTGCTTGATCGAGCAAGAATCCATCCAAAGCCATATTCCCTTTGATGCGGAATGTTTCCTTCGCTTTCCCCTTATCAATATTGAATATGTTGAGAGTATCTATACTTATCATGTTTTCATCGAAAGAAAAGTAAGATTTTATTCCGTATTGAAGCTTCGTATATGTCGAAAAGAAAGAAGCGTCATCCAGCTTTGCAAAGCCATCATACTTAATCTTCTCAAAAGAGCCCGTAATATCCAAATCTGAATTGAAATATCCTTGTAATTTGCTTGTATAAGGGATCAAATCACCCATTGAACTCAAATCGAAATTATCCGCAAATAATTTCAGATTAATTCCTTTTTTCTGATCAAATCGTTCGGAAATATTTTGTGTTCCCAAGTAAACCGGTATACTGCCGTATATAGACATTACCGGGGTATCACTAAGTTTATTAGATTCGAGGAATTTCATGTCGAGAAAGAGTTCGCTATTCAGGTAATTGAGCTTACAGTCCAAATAACCGAGTTTGTTTCCGTCACTTTTAACGTCTGTACTGTATAGATTAGCATCAATGCTCGGATCCGACAAAGTACCTGAAATATGAGAATCCAAATGAAAAACTGTTTTTACCGTATTATTTTCAGAACCAAACATCATCTTGTTAAGAAGTGTCGAAGAAAAATCTCTTACTTCAAGGGAGATATCCTGCTCTCCGTTAGGAACATAAATTCCTGATATATTTAGTGCCGAATTGTTACATGCCAATCTGAATTTATCTATTGATATGCTATCCGGATATATCAGTGTTCTGAGAGTATCCGAATTATTCCATTCTATCCCGTTGTAGTCCAATAAAATATCATTAATAGAAAGAGTTTGCCTTCCCGGTGACATTGCCAAGTTTCCCTCAAGTTCGGTAGTTAACAGGGAATCTACTTCGCCGGACATGTTGAAAAAGAGATTACTCTGGTTAAAGATAATATCCGTAGCCAAATTCTTTAATTTCGTTCCGATAAAGAAGCGATCCGAATTTAGCGAAAGAGCCCCGAAGAGGTTTTCAAAAGAATCGGATTGATTATCTCTTGAGAAATTAAAATTCAGATCCAAATTGGAAATATAAACCAGTTCGTCTTGGTTAAGTGTATAGAAGTAATCAAGTGCTAGTTCTGTGTTTATAGAAAAGTTTAGTGAATCATTTCTCACATATCCGAAACCGGAGCCGGCAATATCAAGTTCTTCTTCCTCTAATATTGTCGCAATCAAAGCAAAATCTTTGAATTGAAAATCGAAATCGAATTCAACCTGATTATTTGCAAAATTTTTATTCGATAATATAGCAACGGCAGTTGAATCCGAGGAAACATCCGGAGCCATTTCCGCAAATTTTCCCGAGATTATGTCTGTCGTTTTATTCGCCTGATATGCTAAAAGAGAAATCGCCTTTTGTAATGAAAACTCTCCATTAATATTGAAATCGAGAAAATCCGATTTCAGTGATATTTCTCTATGATTATTCTCCTTTGTAAGTTTAATATCCACATCCGCCGTGTCGATTGTATACTGCTTATAAAGAGAGTTGGAAATTCCCAAGTGGAAATCACCGAGGAGTTTATCTACATCAAGATTTTTTCCCTTCGCTTTAAAATCGAAATTTAAGGAGGTAAGGAGAGTGTTATCATTTATAAAAGAGGATAAATTAAGATCATTGAAATATCCTACAAGATTATATCCAGGTTCGTTTTCTTCTCTAAGGTCAAGTTGTCCTTCAATATCTACGGTAGCGCCGTTAATATTGGATAGGAGGTTGAGGTCAATCTGTTTTGAGTTTGCTATAAAATCAAGATTCAGTGAATCTACGAAATATCCGTTAAGAGAAGATTTGTCCGAGTATAGCTTAAAAGTAGTGTTCATATTAATCGGAGCAAAACCTTCGCCTACAATAGAACCGGATGTATTAAGATCGGTTTTTGTCCCCATAATAGGGAATAGATCTACATGTTCCGATTTGAAATTAAAATTATATTTGGTAAGCTCAGGATAGAAATCAAAGCTTCCGTCAAATTCAAGCTTTCCGTCGGAAGCAGTACCCGCAAATTCCGTATCAAACTTTAATGCTTCTCCTTTGAAATGAAGAGCAAAGTTCTCCAAAGCAAAATCATCATGAAAAGATAATTCCATATTCGATAAAAGCTTGTTTACATCGGAATAACTGATAGAAGAATTTTCGAAATTCAAATCCATGAATAATTTCGACGGAGTATGTAGCTTTTGCAATTTTCCCGTAACATATAAAGCGGAATTCTCATATCCCAAATCTAATTTTTGAATATCCATGTTTCCGTATGTACCGTTGGCAACAAGGTTGAGTCTAGGAGCTCCTTTTAGAAAATCAGTTACTTCTAGAAAAGTTGATAAATCATCAAAATGAAAAGGAGCCGCTTCTAATTCGAGTTTTACCGGGTAATCCTTTATATCTGCCATTTCAAATGGGGCAAAAAGATTTAGCGAATCTATTTTCGCGGATAGAGAAACGTAGGAGCTATCAGTGCTTATTTCCAGCTTTCTTATTTCGGAGACTTTGTTTGTAAGGTGAAATAAACCGGATAATCTGTTTAGCTTGAACGACTTTAGATTAGGTGATGCAGATAAGTCCGTTATCAGAAGTCTGATGTCAGGTTGAGCAATATCAGCAATCAAAGCAGCTTGCATATTAATATTATTTACCACAAAATTATCGTAGTTCATTGTGGTGTAAGTCTCATTTGAATGAAGATGCTCGTATGTTTTTCTTACAAATGATACATTGCGTAATCTGAATTTGTTTAGTTGAAAAGAGAATTGGAAATCATTCTTCTCTTCGACAATAATTGTAGTATCCGGAATTTGTTGTGGTTCCGCGGAGTTTAAGGAATCCTTTGAGGCGGTAAGTAAATCAAGGTTCCATTTTCCTTGTTCCAATTCCAGCAATGAAAAGTTGGCATCGGAGAGTTCAATTTTCCTGATGTAAATTCTTTTAAAGAATAACTCCAAAGGGCTTATGGCGATTTCCAACTTTTTCGCCGAGAAAAGAGTGTCAGCTTTTATTGCTATTGATGTATTTTTCAGAATGATTGATGTAAGCAGAGAGCCTTCCAAAGAGCCGATTTGAAGAGTTCCGCTTGTAGAGGCTTCAAAGCTAGTAACTATTTCTTTTTTTAGAAAATTTCTGAATGTGAATGTTTGAGAAAACCCTAGAAAGAGTAAAAAGAGCGCAATTAACCCTATACTGGTCATTATAAAACCATTAATTGTCTTTCTGAAAAGGGAACGCTCTATTTTCTTATCTTTTTTTTCCAAATGCTATTTGTAAGCTCTAATAATCTTCTCAATAATTTTAGATGTTGATTGATCGGTTTCGAATTCTATATTTTTTACCGAGCCACCGTTCTCTTCAACAATCTCTTTTCCTACGATATTTTCAATTGCCCAATCTCCTCCTTTTACAAGGACATCAGGAACAAGTTTCTTTATAACTTCGTATGGTGTATCTTCATCAAATTTCACAACGTAGTCGACAGCCCTAAGGTTCGATAGTAAAAAAGCTCTTTGGTTTTCCGGAACTATCGGACGTAAATCACCTTTTATTTTTTTTACAGAATCATCACTGTTGATAGCGATAATCAGAATATCCCCCATTGCTTTTGCTTTGTTCAGATATTCAACGTGCCCGGCATGCAAGATATCAAAACATCCGTTTGTAAATACGACTTTTTTATTTTCTTTTCTGAAATTAGCTCTTATTTCGGCTAACTGATCTACATTTAGCAAATATTCTTTCATTTTATCTCTGCCTCAACATGGTCGAACAATTTTTCTATTTCTATCGGAATAATACCGGTCACTTCACAAACCAATCCTCCGGCGTAATTTGCCAGATAAGAGGCCTCAACAATATTTGCTCCGGAAGCCAATGCCATAGTTAGTGTTGAAATAACAGTATCTCCTGCACCGGAAACATCTGCAACTTTTCTCGCTTTTGTAGGAATTTGTTTTTCGGAATTGTCTCTATTAAAAATAATCATTCCGTCTGCGCCTAATGTAAGCAGAGCATGTTGTGCTTCTAATTTTTCCAGAATCAGATTACCAGCTTTTCTGGCTTCATCCCAATTCCTTATATGAATTCCGAATGCGTCTTCCGCTTCCTTGCGATTGGGTTTAAAAACAGTAGCATTTTTATAGGAGAAGAAATTGTCAAATTTCGGATCGACATTTATAATTTTATTATACTTATTTCCTAATGCAATCGATTCTCTAATTACTCTTTCGGTTAGAACTCCTTTATTGTAATCTTGCAGAATTATCGCATCGATTTCGATTATTATGCTTTCCAAGTATTCTAAGATTTTGTCTTCAATATCTTTTGTTATACCGGATTTGCTTTCTTTATCAATTCTTACAATATGTTGGTCCCCACCAATTACTCTTGTTTTTACAGTAGTCGGGCGCGAAGGATCAGCGATTAAGCCATTTCCGTTTATTCCCTTTTCATTGAGTAATGTTTCAAATAGATTAGCTGATGAATCAGCTCCAACCACACCGATAGGATAGGGAATACCTTCAAGTGTACTTATATTTAAGGCAACATTTGCGGCGCCTCCGAATCGATAAAATTCATTATCGATTTCCACAACCGGAACGGGAGCTTCCGGGGAAATTCTTTTTACATCACCCCAGTAATATCCGTCAATCATCATGTCGCCGATTATGGCAATTTTCTTATTCTTAAATGAGTTCTTTAGTTCGTCTAATCTTTTCAATGTAAAATGGGGCATGTTACTTCCCTTTATAAAAATTTTCTACGAATGCGTTTTGTAAATCAATCATATATAAACCGTCTTTTGCTCCAATCCACATTTGCTTCCCATCGAAATGGAGCGAAAAAACAGTATCCGGAAGTTTTTCGTTAGTTAAAACAGAAACTTCCTCAGTTATTCTATTAATTAGAGCTAATCCACGGCCATACTGGTCTTTGGTATTTTGGCTAAACTGATAGGAGGCAACCCAGATATAATTACCTACCAATTCGATATCATAAATTCCGTTGCCACGAAGTCCCTTTTGGCTATCAAAACGTATCCATTCGTTTTGACGATTATAATTGAATAAGCCTCCGAGATTATAATCCGGATTATATTTTGTTATGAACTCATCTAGTCCTATCCACATGTTGTTTTGTTCGAATACAATAGCGGAAATAGAAACTTCGTCCCCTTCGCCGTTAAAGTAGTTCAAACGGTTATCGTATAGGGCAATTGTTCCCGGGGAGTCCAAATCTCTTGATTTATCATATTTATGTAACCCGGCTTCCGTTCCAAACCACATCAAGCTATCACCATCTGCGGCTATAGTTTTTATTGTGTTTGTTTTCTCATCGTTATCGGTTGTCAAATCATAATCTGTAAACCTTCGCTTTTTCAGATCGAGCTTCGTTAAATACTTAAATCGTCCTATCCATAGGATATCTTCATATTTATCATATTTTAAGGAACGAATCCAATTACTTAATTGGCCTCCTTTCCCGAATTTTCTCTTAGTAAATTTTTTCCTACGTCTGTCATAAATATAAAGTCCGTCAGTAGAACCGGCCCATACAAATTTATTATTGGCTTCGATACAGTGAAAAAAGTCAAGGGTAACTTCTTTATTGGCAGTTGAAAAATTCTGCCATTTTTTTGTTTTGGTTGAGTATTTGAAAATTCCGTTCCCATTTGTAGCTACCCAGATTTCATCTTCAAAACTGCAGATGTCATATACGGTAGTTCCTTTCAGAAATTCGGTTATTTCCAGGTTATCTTGGGCGCTTATTTCCAACGCAACGAAAATCATTAAGACAAAAACTTTAAAAAAATATCTCATCGAAGGTATTCTAATATTTGGCTGGTTTATCAATTGAAGAATTTTTCAATAATTCTTCGTAATTCTTTTCTACTAATTCCACATCAAATTCCAATTCAAAGCCTTTTCGAAGACACATTTTTAATTTTTCGAAATCGACTGTTTTCCCTAAAATCGATTCGAGCTCAATTGTCTTTTCCTGCAGCTCACGATCAAAATTTTGAATTTGATTTTTATCATGTACGAATTTACTTAATATTCTATGAAAAGTTCCTACTAAAATGGAACCGTGCTGGAGAATTGAATTGTTCATCTTTCTCTGTGCACTTCCTATTAGTTTCTTTCCATTATATTTTACTTCGCTCTTGGCGGTACTAGCGAAGCACAACATTCCGCTAGGTTGTTTCAACAGTGTGGAAAAATCCGGCTGTTCCTCTTCCAACATTGCTTCTTTCAGTTTTTGGTCGTACATGGACAAACCGTTTGAAAGCCCCTCTGAAATTCTTTTGTAAAGTTCCTTTGGGGTAAAACCACTCTTGGTCGGAACAACAATTGAATAGGTTAATTCTTCTGCGTGGAGAATAGCTCTTCCACCGGTCGGTCTTTTGACGATATCAATATTTTCCGATTTTGCCAATGGCAAATCAATATCTTCAAACTTTTGATTTGCTCCTAAAGAAATGCAGAAAGGCTTCCATCGGTAAACCCGAAAGAAGCCTTCGTTATTTTTGCAATTCTTAGCGAGTTCAACATCAAATTCCATGTTGAATCTACCGCTTTTATCTCCGGTATCTAAGTAATACCAAATCATCTTCTGATAATTCCTCTTGTAGTGCTTTCAAGAAAATCGAGTACGCTTTGTGCCCATTCGTTACCTGCGAATTCTTCGGCAATAATTTTTCTAGCTTGTCCGAAGTTGTGTTTTTTCGAATAAAGAATTGCATATACACCTTTTAGGGTATCAATCGCTTCCTTCGAAAATCCTCTTCTTTTAAGGCCAACAACATTTAAGCCTGCAAAACGAAGGGGAGAGCCGCCTGCAAGTACATATGGGGGAACATCTGCAATTACTCTTAGTCCGCCACCTATCATAGCGTGATCACCGATTTTTGAAAACTGATGAACAGGAGTAGTGCCGCCGATTATAACCCAGTTCCCAACATGAGCATGACCACCAATTTGTACACCATTGGATAAAATTACATTATCTCCGAGAATACAATCATGAGCTATATGCGCGTAAGCCATAAGTAAGCAATTACTACCGATTCGTGATTCGTAAGATTCAGTTGTTCCTTTATGCAGAGTGACAAACTCTCTGATTACGCAATTATCACCAATGTGAAAGAATGTTTGTTCATCACCGAATTTTAGGTCTTGAGGAAGATTTGAAACCGAAGCTCCCTGAAAGATTTTTACGTTGTTACCGATTCGGGCACCATTGTATATGCACACATTCGGTCCGATTGAACAATTTTCACCGATAACTACGTCATCTTCGATATAGACATTTGGTCCGATTGTTATATTATCGCCAAGCTCTGCTTTTGAGCTTACTATTGCTGTTGGATGAATATTATTCATTACAATATCCTTTTTTAGTTCTCTGGAGTATTTTGTCTATCAACAACAGCCGCAACAAATTCAGCTTCGGCTACTAATTTATTATCAACAAAGGCTTTTCCTTTAATAGAAACATATCGTGCCTTTTTACTAACTAATTCTGCTTCCAGAACCAATTGATCTCCGGGCACTACAGGTTTTCGGAATTTAGCTTTATCAATTGTCATAAACATTACAAGCTTTTCTTCCGGATTCGGTAAAGAGTTCAAAAGAAGAATTCCACCTGATTGAGCCATTGCTTCGAGTATTAATACACCCGGCATTACCGGTTCGCTAGGGAAATGTCCTTGGAAAAATGGTTCGTTAATGGAAACTGATTTAATTCCAGTTACTTTTTTGTCAAATTCCAAATCAATGATTTTATCGACTAGTAGGAAAGGATATCTATGCGGAAGTATTCTCTTTATCGCATTGATATCGAAAATGATACCTTCCTTTTTTACATTCTGATATTTCTTGACTAGTTTCTTTTGTTGATAAAGTTTTCTGACCTTTTTTGCAAACTCAACATTGGCTTTGTGTCCTGGACGAGCTGCCAATATTTGAGCTTTTATCGGAGCCCCGATCAAAGCAAGATCCCCGATCATATCAAGACATTTATGTCGTACAGGTTCGTTTTTATAACGTAGAGTCTTTCCGTTTAAGAACCCGTTTTCATTAACTTTTATCGTTTCATCCAATCCGAGTTTCTCGGATAATTCTTCGTAAGCTTTTTCGTCATAATCTCTATCAACAATAACAACGGCGTTATCTAAGTTTCCACCTTTTATAAGTCCTTTGTTTGCTAACGCCTCTACTTCGCTTAAGAAACAAAATGTTCTTGCAGAAGCAAATTCACTTACAAATTCGTTTTCCAGACTAAATAGGCCGGTATGCTGACTACCGAGAGCCGGATTAAAATAGTCTACCATAACCGTTATTCTATAATCGTTTAAGGGAAGAGCTACAATATCAATTTGAGCTTCTTCATCATGATGCATGACGGTTTCATCGATTATCAGGTAATCTTTCGGTGCATCTTGATCTTCAAATCCTGCTTCTTGAAGTTTTTCTACGAACTTTATAGCGCTTCCATCGCCTACCGGTGGCTCGATACCATCAATCTCTATTCTTATATTGTCTATTTGAAGGCCGGCGACTGCAGCTAAAACATGTTCTACTGTATGAACTTTTGCTTCTCCGAGTCCAAGAGTTGTCCCTCGTGAAATATCAACAACGTAGTCTGCGTTTGCGGGTATTTCAGGATTATCAGCGAGATCAACTCTGATAAATCTTATTCCATAATTTTCCGGTGCCGGATTGAAAGTCATTTTCGTCGCAGTTCCCGTATGAAGTCCGGTTCCTGAAATGGAAACACTTTTCTGTATAGTTCGCTGTTTTTCTAACATTAAACTTTTGCCTCTAACTGTTTTTATTCAAATTCTCTTCTAGTTCTTTAAGTCTCTTTTCCAAATCTCTTATCTTTTTTGCGTATTCCGGCAAATTTCTGAAATGGGCTTCAAGTTTTAAACTGGTTCCCATCTCCTTGGCCGGATAACCGAAAAACTTACCTGATTTGGTAATCGACTTTGAAATTCCCGATTGAGCTCCGACAATTACTTGGTCGGCAATCTCAATGTGCCCGGTAACTCCAACTTGACCAGCAAATATACAATTTTTTCCAATCTTTGTACTCCCCGCAATTCCTGTTTGTGAAGAAATTGCAGTGTTTTCACCGATCTCAACATTATGAGCAATTTGTACCAGATTATCTATCTTTGTTCCACGTTTGATGATTGTTGAACCCATTGCGGCTCTGTCTATTGAAACATTAGAGCCTATTTCAACATCATCTTCAATAATTACATTACCTATTTGAGGAACTTTGTTGTATTCCCCTTTCGAAGTGGGGGAGTATCCGAAGCCATCTGACCCCAAGACAGTTCCGGAGTGAATAATCACATTACTTCCAATCTGTGTTTCTTCTCTAAGAGTAACATTCGGATAAATCAGTGTGTCGGATCCGACCGTTACATTATCCATTAGTACTGTATTGTGATATATTTTTGTGTTCTCTTGAACAATACAACCATCCGAGATTACAACGTTTTCACCTAATGCTACATTTTTTCCAATTGTTGCTTTGGGGGAGATCACAGCCGATTTTGCAATTCCGTTAAGTGTAAGCGCAGGCTTGAACAACTTGATAATAATTGATTGAAAAGCAACATCAGGCTTTTCTACTTCGATATAAGTAATATCTTCTCTGGTTTTTTCAAGGCTTGGTTTTACTATAACCGCTGATGCTTTTGTGGTTGATAAATACTTTTCGTATGCCGGTAGGTACAGAAAGGTAAGGTCTCCTTCTACGGATTCTTGAATTTTGGAAACATTAAATATTTCTAATTCAGGATTCCCAATAATACGACCGCCGATTAGATCGGCGGCATCTTTTACTTTTATTTTCATGAATAATCATTTCAATTTTTCTAAAACAAGGTTAGTTACATCAAATTTTTCTTTTGCATAAAGAAAAACGATATCTCCGCTTCTATCGAAAACGAAATCCAATTCTTCATCCTTTGCAACTTCTTGAATTGCGTTAAATATCTTGTTTTGAATTGGTTTCATCAGCTCTTCTTGATTTTTGTATAATTCACCATTGTGGCCGAATTTTTTCTGTTTGAAATCCGCTATTTCCTTTTCCAATTTCATCAGTTGTTTTTCAATTTGGGCTCTTTTCCTTTGACTCATAATGAGCTTTCTTTCGTCATACTCATTAAATTGGCGTTTGAAATCGTTTTCCTTTTTTGCCAATTCATCTTGCCATTCTTGAACCAAAGCGTCCAATCGTTTTTGTGCGTCTTGAGCTTCCGGAAGCTTTTCCATAATCGTGTCGGAATCGACATAACCGATTTTCAGTTGAGCAAATGTGATCAAGCTAGGAATAAGAAGTATACTAAGAAGTAAGCTGATTTTTTTCATTTGCGATTCCTCTTATTTTTTTCTGAGTTGGTCTAATACCTTAAATGTCATATTATATTCGTCGTCAGCGTAAAGGAGAATAACATCACCTGTTTTGTCAAAGATAAATTTCATCCCTTCAGCTTTGGCAACCTTTGAGATCGCATCAACAATCTCGTTTTTGATAGGAGTCATTAATTCTTGTTGTTTCTGGAACAATTCACCTTGCTGACCGAATTTTTGCTGAGTGAACATCTGAATTTGCTGTTGTAATCTAACTAAGTTTTGCTCAGTTTCTTTTTGTTTGTCAGGAGTCATCATTGATTTTTGTTTTTCATAAGCCATATACTGATTTTGCAATTCAGTATTCAAGCTGTCTCTTGATTTGGCCCACTTGCTTGCCAATGCGTCCATATCGCTCTGAGCTTTGATTGCCGGAGCATATTGAGCTAAAATCGCTTGTGAATCAACATAACCAATTTTTTGTCCTTGCGCAAAAACTGTTGCTGCAGTTAAGAATATAACAGTTAATAATAACTTTTTCACATTATCCTCGATAATTTATTGTTGTTAATACTAAAAACCTTTTCCGAATTGAAAATGGAATAACCAGCCTGGGTCACTGCCATCAACACTTTTTTTATCAAAACCATAACCCCAGTCAAAACCAATTAAACCGATTGGGTTGATTAATAATCTTGCTCCGAAACCAACCGATCTTTTCAGATCAAACAGATCAGTGTCATGTAAATTTCTGGCTACATTCCCAGCTTCGGCAAATGCTAAGACATATATTGGCATTGGTTCCAAAGTTAGTGCCGCTCTTAATTCCATGGAAAATTTGGTCATTACTCTTCCTCCGGCTTCATCTCCGAACGTATTTTTAGGTCCAATGCTTCTATCTTCATAACCTCTTAATGGTGTAGTCGCAATTACCATTCCGTTTCCTCCCATAAAAAAGAAATCGAATGGTTTAAGTTTTGTTTCCTTTTCCAACTCATCTAGATATGACATCTCTGCACTGGAGTAAAGAGCTATTCTATTGGTATTAAAAAGTCTTCTGTAAGTTTCACTTCTGAATTGTAACTTATAAAAATCAACATTTCCCGGGAGAATAGGACCACCCGATAATTCTGCGTTTAATGATATTCGAGAACCTTGAGAAGGGAATATCGGATTATCTATATCATTACGAGAAATTGTAAACCCTAGTGTATATTCACGGGATAGTCCTTCCACATAGTATTTTTGACCATTTATTACGTCATTATATTGAAATCGTCCCATTCCCTGTATATAAAAATATCTATCAGGCCAACTAAGGCGTCTACCTACTCGGAGTGTTATACCGGATTGACGCAAATCGTAAACGTATCGTTGGCGAGTATCAAAAACATCAAACCCTACTGAGGTTGGTGTATCCATAAACCATGGTTCGGTAAAACCAAGATTGAATGTTCTGTAGTAATTTCCAACTCCAAATTGCCAGTTGAAGTTCAAAATTTGGCCTCCGCCCAGCTGGAATGGCTCTGAAATCGAGAAGTTTGTTAACGTTACCCCAATGGCACCACTAAATCCGAAACTACCGCTATATCCTACAGACGCATTAAGATAATCACTCGATTTTTCCTCAACATTGTATATTAAATTAACAGTACTATCGTTAACCGGTGTTGGATTAACTCCGGATTGATATAGCTTTTCAACATTGAAGTATTTTAGATTAGCTAATTGCTGCAAACTGTTTATTACCATTGATCTGCTATAGTAATCTCCCGGAGCGGTTAATAATTCTCTTCTGATCACCTTATCTTTTGTTCTGTCGTTTCCGGTGATGTCGATTCTTCCGACTCTAAAGCGATTGTTCTCAGTTACTCTGATTACTATGTCCAAAGAATCGTTTGAAACTTTTTCTTCTCTTGTCGTTAGATTAAAACCCAAATAACCATTGTCCTGGTACATGGAAGAAACGTCTGTCTGTTGCTGATTAAATCTAAGATTTTGATTGAATCGTTCGTAATCGAACAGATCACCTTTCGCGAAGTTGAGTCGTCTGTTCAGATCTTGGTTACTATATACCGTGTTTCCTTCCCAGACGATATTTCTTACAATATATTGAGGACCTTCATAAATTTTTAATCCAATCTCAACTTCCGTTTTATCTTCCGAGTATTTCAATGTATCGGCAAGTATTTCGAAATCTCTATATCCGTTCTTTCTATAAAATGTTGTAAGAAGAGCTTTATCCTTTTCATAATCTTCTTTATTCAGATTTGCGCTACTCCAAAACTTCCACCATTTTTTTTCCGAAGTTTCATCAAATTCTCCTTTCAAGTCACTATCTTCGAAAGCAGAGTTTCCCGAAAAAGATATTTTGGCTACGGATACTTCTTCTCCTTCCTCAACATCAAAAACCAAAAGAACTCTTTTCTCTATCTTCTTTACAATATTTCCTCTTCTGACCCTATCATAGTCATAAACAATCTCATACTCATCATTCGGATCATTATTGTTTACCCAAGTAGCAGTGATTTCGTCATCGGTTGTATCGGACTTGGCATAGTGAAAAAGATTATGAGCAATTTTTACATTGAGAAAACCTTCCTCTTCATATAGCTTGAAAATCTCTCTTTTTGATTTATATATGGATTGAGGTTTTAAGATTTGTCCGGTTGTAAAGGATACTTCTTTGTCGATATCCTCTTCATCCAATTCATCCAATCCTCGAAGAACGAATTTCTCAATACGGGGATATTCATTGAGTTTAATCAATAAGAATACACCGTTATTCACTTTTCTTTCGATTTCAATATTAATATCGGCATCAAAAATTCCAAGAGACCATAATCTTTTAACTGCTGTAACAGTTGCGTCACCCGGGATTTCGATTTCATCTCCAACTTTCAAGCCGCTATTTGCAATTATTGTGGCAGGATCAGCGGTTTTATTTCCTTCTACCGCAATGCCCAAAATTTTGTAATGCGCCTTCTGCATTTGGGAATATGCATTAACTGAGAATAAAACTAAAAATAATAAGCTAAATTTGAGCCACTTGTTTGGAAAGCTTTTCAGCATGTTCTTGGTCTTTGCGGTTGTTTGATAATTGTTCACTAACAAGTCCAAATCTTCTCTCTCTTCTTTGATAATCATTAATTGCTTCAATTAGATTACGGCATTTGAAATCCGGCCATAGTGTATTGGTTACATACATTTCTGAGTATGCGACCTGCCATAACAGAAAATTGCTTATTCTCATTTCACCGCCACTTCTGATTAGTAAATCAGGATCAGGAATATCACCTGTAGATAAACTAGCCGAAATCAAATTCTCATCAATCTCTTCCGGCGAAATTATACCATCAGCAGCTTTTTTTGCAATTTCCCTCACGGCTTCTGTAATTTCCCATCTGCCGCTATAGCTGAGAGCAAGATTCAACACCATTTTTGTGTTGTTTTTTGTTTTTTCAAAAGCATCATTCAATTCTTTCTGAACAACCTTCGGTAATTTATCCATGTTACCAATTGTTGTCAGTCTTATGTTATTGGCATGTAGAGAGTCTGTTTCGTCTTGCAAACTTTTTACTACCAATCGCATAAGTGTGGAAACTTCAGCTCTTGGTCTTTTCCAATTTTCAGTGGAAAAAGTATAAAGGGTCAAGTACTTTACTCCAATGGTTGTACATGCCTCTACCATTTCTCTTACGGTTTCAATTCCTGCTCTGTGCCCGAAAACTCTGATTTTACCCTGTTTCTTGGCCCACCTGCCATTTCCATCCATAATAATGGCAATATGCTTCGGAATTTGTCCGCTATTCTTTACTTCTTCGATTAACTGTAAATCGTTACTAGATAATTTCTTATACAAGGTATCTTCACACATTTTTAAATAGACTTTCGAAGATAGTTTACCACACTCTAAATGTCAAGCATAGCACTATAATCAACATTTTTTGCTCTTGCAACTCGACGTTTATACAATGCGAATCTTAATTTGATTCCAAAAATAATAAAAATAATTGGTACAAATTTATGCATTTATTAAGAATCATAAATAAAGATTTTAAGAATGGCAGATTTGGACTAAGTGGTTAATCAACTTTTATGATTTTAATAAATTGTTTATCGTGATCATTTAGGGATTTTAGAAGGTCGTTAATTTTGATTATAGAGTCTCGTGAAGCACCAATATAAAAATATGCTTGACGCTTGCTATTGCGTGTTATTAGGTAAGTAAGACGAGATATTTTTGTAATCAGGTTTGGGGGTTCAAGATCATTCTGACTAATCAAAAAAGCCAAAACATATTTATTCTTGAACTTCCCGATAGCATCTACTTCAATTCCGGCTATCGGTTCGGGTGGGGGAAGATAAGTTCCGAATTTCCTACTTAATGTTAGGAATCCATCTTGCCAAAAATGAGCAATTAACCTATCAACCCTTTCCTTGTTCGATATTCTCGGCATATTTCCTCAATTGTAGTGTACCGAATTTAACGGAATAATAGGGGAAAAGCGTGAATAATTCAATACCTTTATATTCATTATCTTATCATATTCGAACATTTTGATCTCATGAGAGTTGTTTACTCGTCCGAAAACGACCTTTTTCCCAAACTGATTCAGTGCTACATAATAGGGGTCCAAAACAACTTCTCGTAATTGATAGAGAAATTTAATTTTATTTCTTTGGGAGATTGCGTTATTAAAAATATGAGTCTTCATTTTCTTTCCATAAATTAATTGTACCAACGAAATACACCGATTACTTTTCCTACTATCGAAAAATCTTCATAATCTTTTACAACAATAGGTTGATAATTTTCATTTTCAGGTATTAAGATGATTTTGCCTTTGTTTTGGGAAAATCTTTTGAGGGTAGCCTCGTTGCCTACTAAAGCTACTACAATTTCACCGTTTCTGGCTTCGCTCTGAGGTTGTACGATTACTACATCTCCTTCTTGAATTCCGGCGTTTTGCATACTATCGCCACGAACTTTAAGACCGAAACAGTTCTTTTTATTCCCGAGCATTGAGATTCCCAATGGAATTGTTCCCTCTACGTTTTCTTCAGCCAAGTTTAATGGTCCTGCGGCAATTCTTCCTACTATCGGAAGTTCAACGAGATCGTCATTTGCAGTTGACGGGGTAGTGTCAAGAATGGTAATTGCTCGACTTGAGTTTTCCCCGGTTGTTATATACCCTTTCTTTATGAGAGCGTCCAGATGACGTTTTACACCAAAAGTACTCGCGATTTCGAAATGTTTTCCTATTTCCCTATAAGTAGGGGGGTATCCGTTCTCTTCCGTAAATCTCTTCAGAAAGTCCAGTATTTCTTGCTGCCGAGCTGTTAATTCTTTTTTCATAATAGTGTTCCTTTGTTTACTTGCGAATATAGTGCGCAAAAATACACTAGTCAAGAAAAAAAAGTTTTGATGGATATTTAAAATTTTAAAAGAGTACTGTTGGATATATCATTTTAGATTTCGAAGGGGGGGCACTAGAGAAAAAAAGAAAAGCGCCCCGGAAGGCGCTTTTAATCTATTATTCGACTTCAACAAGCCAATTGTGTCTGTCTTCGACTTTACCTGTTTGTATTCCGGTAAGTTCTTCATATAACTTAGTAGCCAAATTGCCGGCTTTTTCATCACCGAATTCCAAAACCTGATCGTTATATTTTAGGCGACCTATAGAGGAAATTACGGCTGCAGTTCCTGTTCCGAATAATTCTAAGTCAGAATCTTTTCCGTATGCGTCTGCAATCTCCTTAACAGAAATTCTTCTTTCCGTTACGTTGTATCCCCAATCTTTTAATATCTGTAGAACAGACATTCTGGTAATTCCCGGTAAGATAGATCCGGTAAGTTCAGGAGTGGTTACTTCGTCTTTGAATCTAACAAAGAAATTCATTGTACCTACTTCTTCAACATATTTTTGCTCGATTCCATCCAACCATAATACCTGTGAGTAGCCTTCTTTTTTAGCGGCTGCCTGTGCTGCCAAACTGGCTGCGTAGTTTGCAGGGGTTTTGCAATCACCGATACCTTTTCTTACGGCTCTGACGTATTTGTCTGTTACCAATATCGGAACCGGTTTGAAGCCTTCAGGATAATAAGGACCAACCGGACTGAGTAGCATAATAAATTTATAGTTATCTGCCGGGCGTACTCCTAAGAAAGGATCTACTGATATTATGAAAGGTCTTACGTACAATGAATATCCCGGTTTTGTAGGAATCCATTCTTTATCAATTCGTACAAGCTCGATTAATGCTTTTTGAGCCAATTCAATATCTATTTCTGGAATGCACATCTTTCTGGAGGAATTATTTAATCGCTCAAAATT
>CALODP010000026.1:0-114448 GCA_942492055.1 uncultured Ignavibacteriales bacterium
TCACACCGTTATTGGCCAAACATCTCCAGAACAGCTGATCCAAACCCGTCTGCCAGTATATGCTCTTCCACTGTAATAATTTTTTTGATTTTGTGAGCAGCTTTTTCAAGGAAAAGTTGTGCATCAGGGGTTTTACAAATCGTGCGTTGATCACCAGCAGAAATATAACCTGGGCCAGTTCTCGTTTTTTTCCGGCCATGGCCTCATAAACAGACTGACCCACTACGAAGATCATGAGGTCATCCCCTTCTTGCAGCACTTGGGCCCCGCCAATTTCAACGGGTTTAACATCTTCAACGATCTCAACGCCCTGGCCCTTGCCCCTCGGATATCTCAGGGCAATCGGTCCGTCATGATCGATGGCGGTCAGCAGCATCCTGGCCAGTTCGTTTTCATCCATGGGGGACATGACGGTCATATTGGGCATACTTCTCAAATATGAAAAATCAAACAATCCGTGGTGGGTGGGTCCATCTTCCCCCCACAATTCCCCCGCGATCAATTGCAAAAACCACCGCAGGTGGGCGTCAATGCATACATCATGGAGGATCTGATCATAGGCCCGCCGTTGCAAAAAGGTGAGGTAAATCGCCACCTAGCCTTATGACCGGAGGAGCCTGGAGTTTTATTTCTTCTTCGGAAAACAGTCCGGATTACGCTCTTCCTGTTGAGTTGTTTCTCTTTACGGCCGAAGTTTCCGGGGAAGTTGTTTTGCTAAACTGGCAGACAGCAACCGAGCTAAATAATTACGGTTTCGAAATAGAGCGTGCGTCTGTTGCGCCGGAAAGTAAAAGATGGGAAAAGATCGGATTTGTGTCGGGTAACGGAACTAACAACAATGTAAGTGAGTATTCCTTTGTTGATGAAAATCCTGTTCTCGGGCAAGTATGTTATCGCTTGAAACAGATTGATATTGACGGGAAGTATGAGTACTCCCCAGAGATTGAGGTGAATTACAAAGTTGTATATGAATTCGCTTTGAGCCAAAACTACCCGAATCCATTTAATCCGACAACGAATATAAGTTTCAAATTGGCCGAAAGGGGCAAAGTAAGTATTAAGATCTTTAACGCGATCGGGCAGGAAGTAGCTGAATTGGTAAACAAACCAATGGAAGCCGGAAAGCACGAAATAACCTTTAACGCCTCAAATCTCCCTTCCGGTGCCTATTTCTGCAGAATGACAGCCGGAAACTTCACAAAGACTTCGAAGATGCTGCTAATAAAATAGACTTTCACGAGAGGGGCGGGAGTCCCTCTTATTAATATCTATCTCAGAAAATACTTTGAAAATCGAAAAGACCCACATAGATGCTTTGAAGAATAATGTCAACAAACTCCTTGCTCCTGCACGGCAAAACTCGGATTTGCTTGTGAGTCAAAAAAAAATAACACTGTGGCACAATAATTCGGTACTGCGCCAAAATATAATGGCACTGTAGCACGTAAAAGGGGGAATATGGTTAAAAAGAATGGCACTGCAACGTTGAATAATAGCTCTGTTCCAAAAAAGAATAACGCTGGGGAATTTAAAATGACCATGTAGCGAAAAAACATAGCACTGCAGTAGAAAAACATGATACTGCGTCGAAAAAGAATTAGGGTACGGCTCTCGAAAAGGGGACTGAGTCGCGAAAAAATGAGACTACGGCAAAAAAAAATGGCATTACTTCACTTTAAAATGGCACTACGGTATCAAAATGAGACATTACGGCAGAAAAAAGAGGGACTGCGTCTGCCGCAGTGTTTCATTTTCTTGACACATTACCGTTTTTGAGAGCCGCATTATTGTATTATTATGTTGTAGTGTTACGTTTATTTGTCCCGGCAAGGAATTATTTCGTTGAGGTATCACTTTTTTTCGGCGCTGCATTTGTTATGTGAATAGCATTAAAGTCTTCTTACCTCATCCATCAAGAGGAGCATGAAAAACTATTACGTAGTTTTGAGTGCGACAACAAAAACTAAAGATAACAAAAGTAAAACCAAATCAATATTACTCTGACTAACTGTAAACTATTTAATGAAGTGACTCTTTCGCTAATTCCCGTCATAGTTCCAAATAAAACCCTTGATGCTAACTCTACGTTGATTTAGTTTAATGTTGTGTTACATAGTTACCAATTATTATTACAATATCCGGAGGGAGATAAGTCCTTTTTACTGTTATTCTCACAAAACCAAAAATGCAATGAAAAAAGCAATTGTTCTTATATTCTCTCTTGCAACTATCTCTCTATTCGCGCAAACAACTACATTCTCGTAATACGAAGAAAGAATGGCGCAATACGCTAATAACGGTTGGGCCTACGCCTACAAATATGATTCGCTTCAATTGGCAAAAGAAGCCCTCGATTCTTGTTGGCGCTTTATTTATGCCTATCCCAATTCATTCGCAAAACCTAACGTCTTGAGCTATATGCTTAAGATGACTGCGATGGTATCGGATAAAAAATCTCTCGTTTATCCTCTTATCGATTCGGTTCTTACTTACGATACACTCGGAAGTACAAGACTTATGATTGGTAAGATTCTTATTGAACGAAACATCAACAGAGGGGCTGGAAAATCTTTCATCAAAGATGCTTTCCCTTATCTCACAACCGATTTGCAAAGGTATAATGCTTTGGTAACTCTTGCCTGTGCAAATATCGCCGAAGGAAACTATTCCCTCGCCGGGAATTATTACAAAGAGGCATTGAAGATTTATCCGGATAATTTGGTTACCCATTATGAATTTTTCGCTCTTTCCGGATATGGCGAACTTGGCGAAACACGATCTAAGCTTAAAAAGAGAATCAATCTCCTAGAGCAAAAAAAGGCACCGAGTATTGCGAAAGATCCCGCTCCACAGCGAATATCAATAAATCGATTTCCGGGCTTGAACTTAAAGATATTGATGGCAATACTGTTTACTTATCGGATTACATCGGGAAAGTCCTTGTAATATGCCATTTTAATTATTGGTGTGGTTTTAAGGGAATATCTGTAGTAAATAGATTAGCAAAGAAATATCCGGATACTGAAGTTATATATATCAATTCCGGAGAAAGCTCTAAAGAACTTAAGGAGCATTATTTCCAACAATTGGAATATTCCTTTCTCAATAAAGAAACCGTAGCATTCTGTAATAAGAAATATTGTGAACGGATTTACGGTAATGCCGTGCAACAAATCCTTGTCATCGATAAGAATGGAAAAGTCAGGTTCGATTACAAGGGGCATAATAACAACCTTGAGAAATCTCTCAAATCCGCATTGAAAAAGCTTCATCGCGAGTAAATATCCAAATTGGTGAAATAAAGGATCTACCAATATTCGAACTTTCCCGAAAGGATAATATGCAAATTGATTTTCTGTAAAAACTATCCCAATTGCTGAGATTGTTTCATTTATTTGAGTTCCCTTTCGTTCGATGATAGGTATTGTTTAGTAATTGCATATTATATAAATATAAACCAATATTTGGGGATATTACGATTGAAGAAAAGTAAGATGTTTGATTCTGTAAATTAATCGAGTATTTTTATCTTCTTATTGAGAGATTTATTAAACATAATTGATTATATGACATTATTTAAGACAATTGGAGCATGCCTTTCTATGGAAAAGCTAATGGAACGTTATAATTCACTACTCATTAAGAAAAAATTACTCTTTCTAATTCTTTCTTTGGGCCTATTTGTGGTAAGCATTTTTGTTGTAAAATCCTATATCGAAGGGAAGAATATGTTGATGCAAGATATTGACCATCAATTGTTTACTGCTGCGAATAGTATTAAATATCTTCTTGGGGAAGATTTTCATGATAAGGCAAAGAATAAGAATTCTCTAAACGATGAAGAGTATATGGAAGTAATCCGAAAATTAAATAAACTCGCTGATGAATTGCATGTAAACTATCTCTATACAAACGTAATTGTTGATGGAAAGATATTCTTTACATCGTCAAGTGCTTCTCAAGAAGAGATTCGTAAAGATACATATTCACATTTTTATGAGTATTATTCCAATTCTTCACCGAAGATGCTAGATGCTGTTAGAAGTCAAACAGTACAATATGATGAATACTCAGATCAATGGGGCAATTTTAGATCTGTATTTATTCCTGTTAAATCTTCCGGAGGAAGAGATTATCTGGTCTGTGCCGATATTGCAACTGATTATATTACATCAATATTATTGAAAAATATCCTTATTGGGTTATTAATAGGAGTAGGAGTATTTATCTTCTTTTTCTATTTGGGTTATGTGGTTGTAACAAAAATAGTAAAACCAATAAATTATTTGGCTGATACGGCAAAAAAAATTGCTGACGGCGATTTGAATGCGTCACTTGAGGTTGATAGCCATGATGAAACAAAAATTCTATCAGAAGCACTTAGTAAAATGGTAGATTCTCTTAATGCTACCTATGCTAATCTTAATAAAGAAAAGACAAATATAGAAAAGGCTGCTTTGGAAAAAGAAGCTCAAGAGCGTTACCTATCTGAAAGTATTGAGGCCATATTGGTCAAGATGGAAAAGTTTGCAAAGGGAGATCTCACAGTTTCTTTGGACGTTAATAAAGATGATGATATTGGAAAGCTCTATTCCGGTTTTAATTCATCTGTTGAAAACATTAGTCACCTGGTTTCAGATTTGTCAAAAGCTATCGATTCAACTGTTCAGCTTTCTGATCAGATATCTATCAACACCGATGAAATGGCAAAAGGGGCTTTAAACCAATCGGCACAAACAAATGAAGTTGCAAGCGCAGTTGAAGAAATGACAAAGACAATATTTGAAAATTCACAGAATATTAGTAATGCTGCCAGTTTTGCAAAAACTTCAGGGGAAAAAGCAAAAGATGGGGGAGAAATAGTTGATCAGACTCTTTCAGAAATGAATAAGATCTCTATGGTTGTTTCAGATGCTGCAAATATGGTCTACTCATTAGGGGAAAACAGTGACAAAATTGGTAAAATTGTCGCCGTAATTGATGAAATAGCAGATCAAACAAATTTATTGGCGTTAAATGCTGCAATTGAAGCAGCTCGTGCCGGAGAACAAGGGAGAGGATTTGCTGTTGTGGCTGATGAGGTTAGAAAACTAGCGGAAAGAACATCCGTAGCTACAAAAGAAATTGCTGATATGGTAAAAGTTATTCAAAATGATACTGCAAAAGCAGTGACCTCTATGAAGGATGGGACAATAGAAGTTGAAGAAGGGAAAAAATACTCTTTAGGAGCACGTGATGTCCTCTTGGAAATTGTTGAACACGCTGATGGTGTTAGTGATCTTGTTGATCAGGTCGCTGCCGCCAGTGAAGAACAAAGTAGTGCAGTAGAGCAAATTGGTCACAGTATTGAGGGAATAAACAATGTTACGCAAGAATTCTCTTTAGGAGTTCGAGAAATTGCTAGTTCTTCGGATGATTTAAGAGATTTGACAAAGAGGTTACAGGATATGGTTAATAAATTTGCTGTAAATCAAACTGATAATCATTCTCTGGTTTATCGAAATTTCTAGTGAATAGTACTGTTGCTTTAGCATTTAGGTTGATATGAAATTATTTATATTCGTCTTTATTATTTGTATTATCAAATTATAGAAGAGGGCAAAGCAAGTGAAAACATTAAAGAACTTATTCGATCGAAATAAAGCATGGGCTGAGAAGGTTAGTAAAACAGAACCGGATTTGTTCCGGAAACTATCCGCTCAGCAATCTCCCGAACTTCTTTGGATAGGTTGCGCTGATAGCAGAGTGCCGGCAAGTCAGATAGTCGATCTATTACCGGGAGAAGTATTTGTTCATAGGAATATCGCGAATCTGGTGATTCATACCGATATGAATTGTCTTTCCGTTCTGCAATATGCAGTGGATGTTTTGAAAGTGAAAGATATTGTTGTATGTGGCCATTACGGTTGCGGAGGAGTTAAAGCCGCGATGGAAGATACTTCTCATGGCCTGATCGACAATTGGTTGTTGAACATCAAAGATATCTACAGGAAATACCAATCCGATGTAGAAGCAATATCCGACGAGAAAAAGAAGTTCGATATGATGTGCGAGCTTAATGTTATTGAGCAGGTGAGGAATGTTTGTAACACAACTATTGTCCGAAACGCTTGGGTATCCGGGCAAAATTTGTCTGTTCACGGTTGGATATACGCTTTGGAAGATGGACTCCTTAAGGATCTAAATGTTACCGTTGGAAGCCCGAAAGAGCTGGTATTTTAAGAAAACCTTAAAATTTACATAGATAATTGAGAGTAATCCTTTCCTTGTGAAAGGATTATTTCTTATTATTACCTCTTCCATTTCATATCAACAAATACGGGTACTGCTGTGTTGAAAAAGATATTATTACTTTCCGTTTTTAATCTTTTCCTTTTTTCTCCCCATAATATAATTGCCGCCGAAAATGTACCGGAGGAATGGATTACCTTATTTGAAAAAAGTAATTATCTGGAGTCTCCGGAATATGATGAAGCGATAGCCTATTTTCAAAAGATTGCGGATAATTCGGAATACGCTAAGCTAATAGAGATTGGTGTATCTCCTCAAGGGCGTTCAATCAAGTGTCTGATTGTATCCAAGGATAAAGCTTTTACTCATGAGAAAGCGAGAGAGCTAAAGAAACCGATAATATTGATTCAAAACGGAACCCATCCCGGAGAGATAATGGGGATGGACGCATCTATGATTCTGCTACGGGAAATTCTGATTACCAAAGAGAAAGAATCGTTGATAGATAATACAATTCTTCTTGTTATCCCTGTTGTCAGTCCTGACGGGCATTGCAGAAGATCGCCTTACGGACGTATTAACCAGATAGGCCCTAAAGAGATGGGGTGGAGAGTAACCGCGCAGAATCTAAACCTAAACAGAGATTATCTTAAAGCGGATGCTCCCGAAATGCGAGCCTTCTTAAAGCTCTATTCCGAATGGCTCCCTGAGATGTTTATCGATAACCATTCTACCGACGGTGCCGATTTTCAATACCACATTACTTATACAATTGAGAAACATGAAAACGTTCCTCCCTTTATGGCTAAATGGGCAACGGATGTTTATTCTCCCTATTTGAAAAGGAGAGTAGAAGAGGAAGGATACTTGATTTCACCTTTCGTCGGATTTCTTGAAGGGGACGTTAAAAACGGAATGAGAGATTGGATTCCGATTCCTCGCTTTTCCAACGGATATGCTGTTATTCAAAATCGTCCGGGGATGCTCATAGAGAGTCATGTGTTAAAGACCTATAGAGATAGAGTCTATTCCACTAAAGCAGCCTTACAAGCTGTCGTAGAGCTCTATAACGCACATCCTACCGAAATCATGGAATTGGTTAAGAGAACAGATGAATATGTCAGAGAAAAGTATGTGGTAAATAATGAACCTTACCCTTTGACGTTTAAGAGAACAAAGGAGCATACCACTTATAAGTATAAAGGTATCGAGTATGAAATGAAGTATAGCCCGATTACAGGTGATTCTGTTAAGGTCTATACCGGTGAAAAATTCGAGAAGGAAGTACCTTACTACAACCACGGAGTTGCGGATGAGACTGTTCTTCTTCCGAATGGTTATTTGATACCTAAAGAATGGAATTCGATTATCGCGATTATGAAGATGCACGGAATTGAAATAGAAGAGCTCAAAGAGAATAAGAGATATGCAGTTGAGAAATATAAATTCTCGAATGTTAAATACAGAGAAAAACCATACGAAGGGCGTTTCCTTCCTTCCTACGATTTTGATATGTATCGAGATACTGTAACGGTTTCGTCCGGTGATTATTATGTCCCGATTGATCAGAGAGCGTTTACTGTTGCTGCGCATGCGCTTGAGCCTAACGGACCTGATTCATTTGCAGGTTGGGGATATTTCAATATTATTTTCGAACAGAAAGAATATTACGAGGATTACGCAATGGAACCGGTCGCGCGGAAGATGTTGAATGAAGATCCCGAGTTAAAGAAAGAGTTTGAGACAAAGCTTAAAACTGATGAAGCATTCCGAAATGATCCTCGTGCCCGTCTCGATTACTTTTATGAGCGTTCCCCTTATTACGATAAAGCTTATTTGCAATATCCTGTCATGAGAGTTGTATCAGAAATAAAATAGTTACTTAGGCCGTTTCTTTGGGAACGGCTTTTTTCTGAACTATTTCCGAATCTCTTTGTTAAGTAATGTAACACTTATTCGGAGAGAGTATGGTTAATACAACTCGATATTCGCGTCACAACTTAATGAAAGCCTACAGGAATGTGAGATCCTTTACAATCGATCTTGTAGAACCCTTGCAAATAGAGGACTATGTCATACAAACCATGCCTGATGTAAGTCCGACAAAGTGGCATTTAGCACATACAACATGGTTCTTCGAAACATTTGTTTTAGAGAAAGCAGTAAAGAATTACAAATCTTACAACCCCTTGTATAATTATCTTTTTAATTCCTATTACGTTCAGGTGGGTGAAAGATGGCATCGTCCGAGCAGAGGATTACTCTCTCGTCCCACAGTTAAGGATATTTACGAATACAGAAAAGTAATTGATCGACTAATGTTGGAGATGATGGAAAAGACGGATGAAAAGGAATTGGAAAAGTTTGGAGTTGTAATCGAGATAGGTTTGAATCACGAACAGCAGCATCAGGAGTTAATACTTACGGATATAAAACATGTGCTTTCGGTTAATCCTCTGCATGTAATATATCACGAATATGAAGACGGAAATAACAAGGGAATCGAAAAGCTTGATTTTATTGAGGTTAAAGGCGGCTTGGTTGATATCGGGTATACTGGGCATGAGTTCTTTTATGATAATGAGAAGCCGTCGCATAAGGTATTCCTAAAAGACTATAAAATAGCAAATAGATTAATAACAAACGGGGAGTATATTGATTTTATTGAAGATGGAGGATATAAGAATATTCCTTTGTGGCTTTCGGACGGTGCGGCGATAGTGGAAGCGGAGAATTGGAATTCACCTTTGTATTGGGAAAAGATAGATGACGAATGGTGGTATTATACCTTAAACGGATTCAAAAGAGTTAATCCCAATGAACCGGTAACACATGTTAGTTTATTTGAGGCGGATGCTTTTGCCCAATGGAAAGGAGCCAGATTGTTAACCGAATTCGAATGGGAAAACGCTGCAAATAATATAGCTGTCGAAGGTAATTTCGTTGAGGATAGCGGGTATCATCCGCGAGAATTACGAAAGGGTAACGGGAATATACACCAGATGTTCGGGGATGTTTGGGAATGGACCAGAAGTGATTATTCTCCGTATCCGGGTTACAAAATTCCGAAAGGGGCAATCGGGGAATATAATGGGAAATTCATGTCGGGGCAAAATGTATTGAGAGGAGGTTCATGCGCAACTACCGGAAAGCATATACGAAAAACATATCGCAATTTCTTCTATCCGAAATCACGTTGGCAATTCAGCGGAATAAGATTAGCTAAGGACATTTAAGGGAGAATTATGAAGAGTGGTATCGATAACAATAACGAGATGACCCCTTATGAGGAGATAAAGCAAGGCCTTTCGGATAGAACCCAAAAATATATTCCGAGCAAATTCTTTTACGATGAGAGAGGCTCCGAGTTATTTGAGAAAATTACTTTGCTTGACGAATATTATTTAACTAGAACAGAGTATGGTATTCTAAAAAACAATATCGAGGAAATTACAGGTTTGTTCGATAAAGATACTCTATTCATCGAATATGGGAGTGGCAGTAGCCGGAAAACCAGATTATTGCTTGATAATATCGAAAAGTTAGCTGCCTATGTTCCAATTGATATTTCCGAAGGACATCTGATGGAAAGTGCTCACTCCTTGGAAGAAAACTATCCGGAACATAAAATATTCCCCATAGCTGCGGATTTTACAAAGATTTTTAGCCTTCCTGTTATTTCGAATAACAAAAGAATTGTTTTCTTTCCCGGATCGTCAATAGGAAACTTTTCTAAAAAGGAAGCTGAAGCTTTCATGAAAAGTATTCGTGATATTATCGGTGAATCAGGAGGGTTATTAATTGGAATCGATTTGGTAAAGGATAGCAGGGTATTGGAGGCCGCTTATGATGACTCTCGTGGAATTACGGCGAACTTCAACAAAAATATTTTGAGCAGACTTAACACGGAATTCGAGTTTGATTTTAACCTTGAGGAATTCGATCACTTTGCTTACTTCAATAATACCGAAAATAGAATAGAGATGCATCTGATTAGTAAATCGGAGCAAATCGTAAATTCTAATAACTTCTCCGTTAATCTCAGAAAAGGAGAAACAATATTAACCGAGTATTCGAATAAGTATACTGTCGATAGTTTCGTTGAGATTGCATCCGGAATATTTATCCCACAAAATATTTGGAAAGACAAGGAAAATTTCTTCGCTGTTATGTATCTTAGCGTAACTTGAATAAAAATGTTTTCGGTAATTTAATGGAAATAAAGCATAAGAATTTTCTAATTTATCTCTGGTCAATTGTAGTAATTATTGCGACTAGTTTCATCGCCATTTTCATTCCAATAGATCTGATTGGGAATCTGAAGACAAACGATACTTATCTGACAATCAACATGATTGTCTCATTCATTTTCGTGATTGATATAATTATTAATCTTAATATCGGAAAAAGAATCGGGGCTGAGTTTCATCTGGATAGTGATGTAGTCTTAAGAGATGTTTACATTAAGAAGTATCTTATTTGGGATATTATCGCCGCAATTCCGATAGGGCTCTTTCTCCATCCCTCTGTTTTTCAACTATTGCGCCTCTTTAAACTTGGCAAAGTAATTCAATTATTGAGAATCATACGACTAAGGGAAATCCAATATTCAAATGCTCTCACGATGTTTTTCTTCTTCTTTTGGATTGCTCATTTCGCTCATTGGATAGCTTGCGGCTGGCTGAAGATAAGAGGAATTGATCTGTCTATTGGGTTGACTGAGAATTATATCAAATCATTATATTGGACAATAACAACTATCACTACAGTTGGATACGGAGATATCACCCCTTTGAATTCAACACAAATGATTTACGCTATGCTTGTGGAAATTCTCGGAGTTGGTGTCTACGGATATATTATCGGTAAGGTTGCCGG
Organism: uncultured Ignavibacteriales bacterium; assembly: GCA_942492055.1. Taxonomy (GTDB): domain Bacteria; phylum Bacteroidota; class Ignavibacteria; order Ignavibacteriales; family Melioribacteraceae; genus CALODP01. Next base: position 11,110 of record CALODP010000026.1, read on the forward strand.
ATTCCTATCCAAAAGGGATCCTTCGAAAAGCCGTTATTTCGAAAACATCGAAAGACTAACGGCACTTGTTCAGCAAAGAAACATTCCAAAGCCATTGCAAATAAAAATGCGCGACTATTACACTTATGTCTATCGTCAAAAGCTTGGATTCGATGAACACGAATTCTTTAAGGGACTCCCTACAACATTACGAACCGAGCTATCTATGGCGCTAAAAAAGGATGTGATAGAGAAAATCCCACTATTTAATGAAAGCAGCGAAGAATTTATTCGGGAAATTGCTCTTCATCTAAAACCTATTGTTATAACCCCGGGTGATTATTTATTGCAAAAAGGGGAAATTGGCACGGATATGTATTTCGTAGTTAAAGGTGAATTGGATGTAATTACGGAGAACTTGGACACCATTTCCACCTTATCCGAAGGAGATTTTTTCGGTGAAATCGCTTTGTTCAGAAATATTCCGAGAACGGCAACAATCAGGGCAAAAACGTATTGCGATCTTTATTCTTTAAGTAAAGGGACATTTGATTCTGTGGTTGGGAAATATCCGAAAATCAAAGAGATAATAAAGTCAAAGGTTGAATATCGGGTGAAAGAAATTGAAGATAATCGTATTGAAAAAAATGGTGAAGAGAAAAGGTGATTAAAGAATTTTTGAAAAATGTGATCTATGTCGTTCTTCTATTTGTGGCAATATCAGTTGCGGAAATATTGATCATCCGATATTATGATTTCCCGATTTCTTCTGTGATGATGGATAAAGGATCCGACGGAATTTCTTCGGTATTTACTGAAACAAAGCAACAACAAAAGTGGGTTTCGATTAAAAGAATCTCCGATAATCTTAAACTTGCCGTAATTGCAAGCGAGGATCAGAGATTTCCTATTCATGGAGGATTTGATGTCGTGGAAATAGAAAAAGTCTTGCATGGTTTGGAAAAAGGGAAGAAAATCAGAGGTGCCAGCACAATATCTCAACAAGTTGCAAAAAATATTTTTCTGCGAACTGATAAGAGTATGTTGCGAAAAGGGGTTGAGATATACTATACGTTCCTAATTGAACTGATATTAAGCAAAGAGAGGATACTGGAGATATATCTTAATATTGCGGAATTCGGTGAAAACATATTCGGTGTTGATAGAGCATGCCATAAACATTTTGGAAAAAGTGCCGAAATAGTATCAAAAAATGAGGCAGCTTTATTGGCAGCTGTATTGCCAAATCCGATTATGCTTAAAGTCGAAAAGCCCTCATCCTATTTAAGACGAAGGCAGTCCGGTATTCTTAAGCAAATGGATAATCTTGGATTAGATTATTTGAAAAAGCTTGAATAACTAGTCTTCTTTGTTAATCTCAGCGAGACATGCTTTCATAATCTTTTCCGCATCCGAATTAGCCATTAGGGGATATGAATATTTGAAGGTGTCCAAATTGGCTGGTCTCTTGTAAGAGAAGCTTTTTATTTTATTTTTCTTTTGATCGAAATAAATTACTTCCAGAAAACTATATTTTTCTTTCTTTGGATTGAATAGATATAGTGTTCGGGTGGAATAAATCTTACCTTTAACCGACTCTATTACCAATGGAGTTTTGTGTTCTTCCAGAACCCATACAAAGATATCTTGCCCTGAGTGACTCTTTAAGTCATTGATGTTAATATAGATCTTAGCTGAATGAGTGTCAGCAACCGGCTTCCAATTCGGCTTGGTTTGCCCGAAACAGTAGGAAGAAATTACAAATAATAGTACTACGGATAATAAGTTGAATTGTTTGTTCATGCTATCAATCAATATTGTGAGGATAATATGGCGCAATTTTCAAATAATGTAGAAAAAAAGCAAAGAATAAATTTTGATTAAAAAAAAAAAGCCCGTCATTAAACAATGACGAGCTTTGTGCGGAAAGGGAGGGATTCGAACCCTCGGACCCCCGAACGAGGGTCAACGGTTTTCGAGACCGCCACGTTCAACCACTCCGCCACCTTTCCGAGTTGAATTTAGCCTAAAAACGCAATTTTTGAGTGTGGAAATTGGTGCTCCAAATCTGCTCCAAAAACCGCTCCAACTTTCAGATGCTATATCCGAAATAACATATAAACCCATCCCTTTGGTTGTAAGAGAATTAGAGTAAATATTTTCTTGTCTTAATGGAGTCACGTCGTTTGCTTATTGTTTTCAAATTCAGTTGACTAATATCGTAAATTATTGTTTAAAAATAAATATGAATTTTCTTCTTACTCTGACTTCTTTGCTCTTGGTTTTCTAAGAGGATTACTATAAATCAAATCTCTTTCATACAACCAATTTAGAAATGCCCTAATAATATTTGTCGTAGGAACAAGACCAGTCTCTGAACAAATTTGAGGGATAATTTCGTCAAGTTTTTCTTTTGTTATATCCTTGACTAAAACGTCTCCAATTACATCGTACAATTTTGACATAACCGCCTTTGACCTTCTAAGTGTATATTCGCTAAACTTTTCATCCTTCTCTTCGTAATACAATCTCATTCCTTCGCTTAGAGTAATTACCTTTGTAAGCATAGGGTTTGTTTGCTCCTGTATAGACTCAAGAAGCTCTTCGGCTATAACCTGGTTTTCGGCGTTGTTAACTCCGATGTATTTCTGAAATCTTTTTTTCTTTTGTCTCCATTGAACTACAAGATATTCTCTACCATCGGCTTTTTTGAAAGTATTGATACATGACATAATGAATCTCCATATATTTTTTTTGTTAAAAGTATAGTCAAAGATAAACAAAAGAAAATGGATAGTCAAATATATCACGGAAAAAATAAAAAAAATCCACAATAAGGCCAAAGGCAATATTGTGGAATTATATAAATAGTTTTGATCTTAATGAGGTGGTAGTAAATTTGATTTTAGGTAAATGGAAAGCCCGACCGATCTCTTTTATTTGCAACGGTTATATTATTATTCTGGTTCGGTTCTGCTTTCAAATGCAATCAAATTTATGAACATGATCTGAGCAAAGCGCTCATATTTTCAGGTAGAAAATATATAAAATCCTGTAGAAAAATCCACGTACTCTTTTCGAAAAATATTGATAATTATATACTATTTTTTTCCGAAATTATTATCTGGCAATAAATGGTGCTTTTTGAAAAAAAAGTTTTCCTATTAAGTGATTATTTAATATATTTACCGTCTGAAATTTTCGGAGAGGTGCAGGAGTGGCTGAACTGGCTCGCCTGGAAAGCGGGTATACCTTCACCGGTATCGTGGGTTCGAATCCCACCCTCTCCGCCAATCTTTTTTTTGTTCCCTCATTTTTTTTCTTTCTTTTTGAACCAAACTTTCTTTTCTTATGTTTATCCTTTTAGTGCTCCTATTCTCCTGATTCAATGAAATTTCTTCGTCACAAACTTGGGGGTTGACGTGACTTTTCAAGAATATTTTTCTAAGATTTGTAATAACTCTGAGAAACTCCAAAAACTGCATACCGATCCTAAATCTCATAAAGAGATTATTGTACTCCAGAAAATTTTATTTCAATTAGGTTTTTCCGATGAACTTAATTGGGAAAAATACGGTGCAGATGGTATTTATGGTTCATCAACCTCACAAGCTGTATTGGCATTTGCCGAAAGAAATGGAATCGAATCTGACGGTTCTTTTGTATCTGCCAAGCTAGCCAATTTGATGCAGAAACGACTTCAATTGTTGGAAGACATTAAGGTTATTGATAATCTTGTTATTTCAGAGAAGATTGATAATACATTAGTATTCGGAACGAATGATAGACTTGCTGTCAAGGCCCTTCAGGTTCTTCTTAACGAGATAGGTTACGGGAATGAATTACAGTGGGATATTTATAGAGATGATGGAATATATGGAAAGGCTACTATGTCTGCAGTGGAAGCCTTTGCCTCCGAGAGAAAGATTAGCAGTAAAGGAGATTTTGTTACAGGACGTATTGGTGAGGAATTATTGGAAATTGTGACCCGGTTTTACGGGGAGAGATGGAAAACTGTATCACCGAAGAAAAAGAGTCTGAATAATGATCTGATAGTAACTGAAAAAATGGAAGAGGGAAAGGAGAGAGTTTATGTCTCTGACGGTGAAACGGAAATTCGTTTTACGAAATTTAAGGAGGGAGTTTATTATTTTGGTAAATGTGAGCCTATTGAGTTTGTGAAGAAAAATGAAGGCTATTTGAAGGAGCTAAATATCTCCGATAGCCAAATAAATGTAATTACAGCAGTATCTCAAAATGAAGGGAATCTTGAGGCTATAAATACTTGGGACAATGCTTTTCTAACATTCGGAATGTTTCAGTGGACAATCGGTACCGGAACTTCGAAGGGGGAGTTACCTGCTCTTTTAAAAAAGATTAAAGAGACACATTTATTAAGCTTCCAAAAATACTTCGGAAAGTATGGGGTCGATATTATTGAAACAGACCCTCAGTATGGGTATCTGACCTTAAATGGTAAGAAAATTTCCGATCCTATAGATAAGGATCGCTTTCGGGATTATCAATGGCCATTCTATTTTTGCAAAGCGGGGTTGGATACTTTGATTCAGGCAATTGAAATTGAGCATGCTCTTTCGCGAATTGATACATTTTATCATGCTGATAATTATAAAGTGGAAGATTACTATATTGATGAAATAATTACGTCCGAATATGGTGTCGCTTTAATTCTGGACAACCATGTTAATCGTCCTGCCTATGTGGCCCCTTGTTTATCCGAAGCTCTTAGAAATTCGAAATTGGAAAATCCTTCGGAATGGGGGACTAATGAGGAAAAGAAAATAATTAACAGTTATCTGGAAATAAGAAAAACGTACGGTAAATACCCAATGACCGACGCTGAGTCCAGAGAAGAGAACATTAAAGCCTTTGTCACCAAAGGAATTCTATCTTCAAAGAGAGACTCTTATAAATAATCCACTCACACAATAACTCTAACAAAAAACAGGAGGTACTAAAAACAAATAAAAGGAGTGTGAGATGAAACATCTAGTAAGCACATTTGTCTTAACTATTTCTTTTTCTGCATTTTTGTTTTCTCAATCTGTTTTATCGGTAGGGGATATTGCTATTATTGCTGTCGAATCTACTAATCCTGACGATTTTGCCTTTGTTGCTCTGAATTCATGGGAAGCCGGAACGGAAATTTATTTTACCGATAAAGGCTTTGATTCCGAAGGAGTGCTGTATAGTGGAGAAGGTTATTATCTTTATACTTCTCCAACATCTGTGAGCCCCGGTACTGTAATCAAGTTCTCCTCTCATGTGGGTGACTTTGTGAAATCTGGAAGCTTTGCTCTCTCTAACTCAGGCGATCAGTTAATAGCATTTCAAATTGTTGGGACTGATACCAATTATTTACATGGAGTAAATATCGCTTCGAAAACTTGGAGTTATAATTCAAACTATGCTACAAATACTTCATGTTGCCCTTGCGGATTATGTAATGATTCTACTTGTGTTGCCGTAGGGAAGGATTCCTCAGCAACAACGGAATGGGATAATTGTTACTATCAGGGATCAAAGACTCTGGATGCTACTACTACATTTCTGGAAATTAATGATGATTCGAACTGGCTTGGAGTTAATACTACAAAGGATACAATTTTAGAAGATAGTTTTCCTCTTCCGGTTGAATTAGTCGGATTTACTGCTAGAATTAGTAATAATAAAGTCATTCTCAATTGGGAAACAGTCTCGGAAATTAACAATTACGGATTTGATATTGAGCGCTCGTCATATCTTCATTCTTCATTTTCCAATTCAAATACAAAGTCACGGTTACTTTTCGAAAAAATCGGTTTTGTTGAAGGTAATGGGAATAGTAATTCATCCAAATATTATTCTTTTGTTGATGATAATCCGATGAAGAGTAATGCAATATATCGCTTGAAACAGATCGATTTTGATGGGAAGTATGAGTATTCCGCAGAGATTGAGGTGAATTACAAAGTTGTATATGAATTCGCTTTGAGCCAAAATTACCCGAATCCCTTCAACCCGAAAACGAATATAAGTTTCAAATTGGCCGAAAGGGGTAAAGTAAGTATCAAGATCTTTAACGCGATCGGGCAGGAAGTAGCTGAATTGGTAAACAAACCAATGGAAGCCGGAAAGCACGAAGTAACCTTTAACGCCTCAAATCTCCCTTCCGGTGCCTATTTCTGCAGAATGACAGCCGGAAACTTCACAAAGACTTCGAAGATGCTGCTAATAAAATAGACTTTCACGAGAGGGGCGGGAGTCCCTCTTAAAATTCTTACAGAAATCTGATATATATATTTGAATTAGACAAAACTATAACTTAACATAATCTTGTGAAATATTTCAGAAAGCATACCGGATTAACCCCATCCGAATTCAGAGGGAAATTTTAATGAGTTTTACTCTAATTCCTCTCCAAACATGCATGTGTGTTGCATAATTAGTAGAAAACCAAATCGGGATGCCAAAATATCCACTAAATTAACAGTTTTGCTGAAAATGTAAGACCAATCTACGGCAAATAATGATATTCATATTTTAATTGACCATTTCCCCCGGAAAGTCATCCTTTTGAATAAAAAACGACGCAAAGAGGCTTGAAAGCGACCTAAACGATTTGGAATGTGACGAAAACGTGGAAAAAGTGACCAAAACGGAGAAAAAATGATTTTTACGATTTTAAAATGACCGATTACGCTTGGAAAATCACCCGATACGCTTTTAAAATGACAAAAACGCATAAAATGTAATTATTACGCATAAAAAATGATTATTAACCGGTCAATAATCTTATTTTTCTCGTTTTTATGACTTTTTTTTCCGTTTGAGTGATTTTCTTTGACAAATAGTCACTTTTTCTGCCACATGTGTTGTTTTCCAAGCGAAAGGCCTCATATTTTTTCCGTTTTAGCCACTTTCCGGACGTATTAGCCATTTTATTTCCGTAATAATGAGATGGTAATTCGTTTGTGCAATTTTTTTCTCGTAAGTATAAGATTATTGCTTGTCGGTGTTATATTAAAAGCGTTTTTGTCACTTTCCGCTTCGTTAACGCCCGATAATATAGACTTTTGCCTCTCCCGGTAGTTTTGTGCCTTCTCATTATTCGTTTCTCTTGTTTTCAAATGATTCTTGTTTCTTACCTGAAGGAGATGAGTATTATTTTTAGAGAATCCCTAAGGCTCATTAGTAAAAAAGGTATCTAATATACTTCTTATCTCAGCGAACAGTACTAATTGGTGTACTTTTGTCTTGTTGCGTCAGTGGCCGCATTTCGACCAGTCAGGAGCCTGGTTTTCAACAAGCTTCCCGACTTTGTCGGGATCTGAGAAAGCAACCGCACATGCTCAAAAGTACCAAAAGATCAAGACTGTATAAGAATCTCATGAAATTCCCCTCACTTCGCTAAGAGCCGGATTTAAGAGGAAGCAGACCTTCATTTCCCTCGATATCATACCCAAAACTCCGAACACCACTCAGATTCATCGGGAGAAAAAGTACCATTCAAAGGAGAGATGTTACCTTTAAGGGGGGGCGTTTAGGTGTTAGCTTTGTATCGTTATTTTCAAAAACAATAAACGGAGAACGATATGAGAAGGCTGGCTTTATTTTTACTATTTGCTACTGTGATAACAGCATGCGCGCAGAGCAACATTAACGAACCACAAAAAGATGAAGGGGTTAAGATGGAAAAGAGTAACAAAGAAAAGGTAGTGGAATTACTTAAAAGCATTGAAACCGGCGCCTCGGAGCCGATAGCATATATAAATCCCGATAAATATATTCAGCACAATCAATCCGTTAAAGATGGTCTGGCCGGATTCGGAGAGTTGTTGGGACAATTGCCCGAGGGGAGCGCGAAGGTGAATACCGTAAGAGTGATAGAGGATGGGAACTATGTAATTGCGCATTCCGTTTACGAATTTTTCGGACCGAAAGTCGGGATAGACATTTTTCGTTTTGAGGATGGATTGGCCGGATTGGGGGAAGCTCTTACTGCCTTGGCTGAGGCGGGAACTCCGATGATTTACGAAAAGAATCACATAATTCTTGGTGAAGGAAATTTTGTCCTTTCCGTATCCGAAGGAATATTCATGAAAGAGAAAGTGGCGTTTTACGATATTTTCCGAATAGAAAATGGAAAAGTAGTGGAGCATTGGGATGTAATTGAAAAGATTTTGCCCGATTCCGACGCAAAGAACAGCAACGGTAAGTTTAACTTTTAACACAAAGTAGGAACTATTATTATGAAAGCAATTATCCTTGAAAAAGCCGGCGGTATTGAAAATCTTGTAAAGAGTGAGATAGAAAAACCTCTTCCCAAAGAGAATGAAGTATTGGTGGAGGTTAGAGCGTTAAGTATAAATCCGGTTGACATGAAAGTCCGGGTAAACGAAGATAGGCTAAATCTGATGTTCGGCAAAGAGCGTCCGATAATTCTCGGATGGGATATTGCCGGAAGGGTGGTTGCTTTGGGGAATAAGGTATCGGAATTCTCGATTGGTGACAAAGTATTCGGGATGGTGAATTTCCCGGGAAAAGGGAGATGCTACGCGGAGTATGTGGTCTCTCCTTCGGATCACCTGGCCAAAATGCCGGAGAATGTTTCCTATGAAGAAGCGGCTGCAACAACACTGGCCGCGTTAACCGCTTTGCAAGTCATGAAAGGAAGAATAAAAAAAGGGGATAGAGTTTTAATACACGCAGGTGCCGGTGGTGTAGGGCATTTTGCCATTCAGATTGCGAAGAGCATGGGGGCTTATGTCGTTACTACCGCTTCCGCGCAAAACAGAGATTTTGTGTTATCTCTCGGAGCTGATCAGCATATTGATTACCGGTCGGTTCCCTTTGAGGAGGTTGCAGAAGAAATAGATTTTGTAATGGATAGTATGGGGGGGGAGATACTTCTTAAATCAATAAAAACAATGAAAAATGGTGGCTCGGTTATCACTTTGCCAATCAGAGAGATCCCGGAGGAAGTGCGTATGGAAGCAGAGAAAAGAAATATCAATGCATCAACCCTGATGGTTAAGTCGGATGGGGCTGATATGAAAACGTTGAAAGAGATGCTTGAGAGGGAAGAGATAAAGCCGGTAATATCCCATACTTTTCCCTTTGACGAGATTCCAAAAGCTCATAGCCAAATAGAAACAGGCAGAACAGTCGGGAAGATAGTTGTTGTGATGTGATTAACATAAAGACTAAGATTAATAAAAAGGGGGCACGGATTATTCTTTGCTCCTTTTTTATTGAATAGATTTGGTTGTAATATGTTTGATAGTGGTTTATTGTTAATAGTAAAACTATCCTAGTAAGTGTGATAAAATTTAGCATTGAAATATATTTAACTCTGAGATAGATTTCCCATGTTCATTTTGAAGAACACTAGTTCGTCGGAATAACAGAAAAGCGCGTAATCCAATATGGCCATAATTGAATTTAAGCGAATATTTGGGATAATTAAAATTTATTGAGGAGAAAATATGGATATCAGGAAATTCTTAATTGTGTTAGTTGTTGTTGGGGCTTGCTATACTCTCTGCGGGTGCGAAGATTCTACAAAACCGGAAGAGGCAGCCAAATATATGTCTCTAAGTGTCGGAGATATCAGGCAGTTCTTTAGTACAAAGAGTGGTTCGATTATTACGCGAAAAGTAGTTGGTAAGGTGAAAAGAGTAGATAATTTGGAAGTATTCGCAATAGAACAGAGCGGAAGAGACTTTCAGGGACCGTGGGTAGATACCAGTTATCATTTTATAAAGGATGGTTATTGTTGGGCTACGAGGTTGGATACTCTACCGGAGGAGTACATGATTGAAGGTAATCCTTATAATGAGCAAAGATTGGCAAAGGTCTATCCGAAAGATGGGGACAGATGGATGAGATATGATACGGAAATAGATTCTTTGAAATCATATTTCTATGCAGATTATGTTGAAGAGTATGCGACTAAAGTAAAGATATTTTCCGATGTTTTTGCTGTAAATGTAGAGGGAGAGGAACTTCCCAATGAGTTTAAGGCCTTTTACGCTAAGAATTACGGACTTATTGGTTCAAGATATACGGATGAAGGAAAGTTATTTGAGTTTCAATTAAGATATCTGAAGGTCGGAGGAAAAGAAGTAGGGGAGTATATCCCTGTGGAATTGGGTAAAGCCTCTAAGGGAAGGAAGCCAAAAGGGGATAGAAACAAATATTATGGCTTGGGAATGTTTTAGAAGAAATGTTATTGAGTTTCAGTCAATTAGCAAAAAGGAAATAAAATAAAAAGGCCACCCGAAGGTGGCTTTTTTTATTGCATAATGAAATTTCTGAATTCTTCGGGGGAGTAGAATTTGTAGTCAGCGCCGAGTTTTTCTATTTCTTCTATGGCGTATGAGTCCCACAAGACCGAAGCGATTTTTACACCCGCTGATTTTGCCGCATTAAGATCGGCCGGGGCGTCCCCAACCATAAGAACCTTTTCCGGATTGAGCTTGTATTTATCCAAGAACATTTTTATTCCTTCCGGACTAGGTTTCGGTTCGGAAACATCATCTCCTGTAACAATCATATCGAACAGCTCATCCGCCTCGATCTTCTCAAGAGTTATGCGTGTAGTATCTTTACCTTTTCCCGTGCACACTCCGAGAGGAAGATCTTTCTCTTTCAGGTATTTAATCACATCCAGCATATGCGGAAAGACATTTACCATTGTGTTGTGATTAGCTGCGTAGTAGTGGTAGAATATCCTTCTTCCTTCGTTGTATTTTTCGCCGAGCCAATCCATCAGAAGAGCATCTTCCGTGGGGCCGAAGCATTTGATAATCTCTTCGTCGGAATATGATTTATCGAGATATTCCTTCGCCACACGGTTAAATGAGGCGAAGATAAGTTTATTTGTTGAAGTCAGCGTTCCGTCGATATCAAAAATATAAGCGTCAAACATATTTGGCATAATACCTTACTTTATTTTAAACATTACAAGATTTCCGTCCATATTGGCCGCAAAGAAAAAATTATCCTTAATGTGGCAGATAGAATAAATTCTGGCCGTCCCCATGAATAACACAGGAGAGAAATCATAGTTTTCGTCAATACGATAAATAATTCCTTTCTTCGATCCGAAAATGATATTACCATCCCATTCGATCGGTTCAATAGGCATAGTATCGAAACCGAGTTTCATATCGATTGTTTTAATAAGATCACCCGACTCAGCGGAGATAATCGAAAATGAGTCGGAAACAGATTTACTAAGAATTCTCTTTTTGTCCGCGGAAACACCGAGTGATTCCCAAGAACGATAATCTTTTTTCTTCCAAACAAGTTCACCGGAATCAGCGTTATAAGCGAATAGAATTTTTTCCGGAGTCGAAATATAAACTTTTTCTCCGTCAGTTACAGGTTTGCAGGAAGCGGGGGAGTAATAGAAATTATCTCTCGGAGTAGTTTTCCATATCATTTCTCCCGATTCGCTGTTTAGGCAATAGATATAACTATCCCAAGAGCCATATATGATTTTCCCTTTTAATAATAGAGGTTCGGTTTCTATCATTCCTTTGGCACTGTCGTTAACCCAGTTTACTTTGAGTGACGGAATTCCGAGCGAATAGAGGTTCCCTTCGGAAGTCCCAGCCAAAAGAAATCTTGAGTTGTTGGCTCTATAAGTAATCAATCGGGAAGTGATTGTTGTTCCCAAAGTGATTGAGTTAATCTCTTTTCCCGAATCCCCGTTAAGTATTTTGAGGTTTCCTTTTGTATCGGCTACGAATACCATTCCGTTTGAAAATGTCGGTTTGCTCATTATGTTTGCCGGCATATCATAGCTCCATTTCTCTTCCCCTTCGGAATCGAAACAAGTAAGCTTGCCTGTCCTCTCTGTGATTATTACTTTATCCTCAGTTGTAAGAGGGGGAACCGAGAGAGTCTTGTTCAGAGTTTTGCTCCACACTATTTCGGATGAGTATTCTTTGGTAGCTATCGAATCAACATATGGAATAGACGGTTTCTGGGTTTTCGCGATTCCACCCCAACGAAGAGGGATAGTGTCTCGTTTTACTTCGAAGAACTTGATGGAGTCGGTTCCGTTTTCTACCATTGTAAAGCCCCAGCTATCGCGACGCTGACTTAAGGTAGAGCGTGCCATAATTCCGGGAAGCCCGTTGTAGCTTTCAATTGTATTGTTATGTCCGTGTCCGTGGAACATAGCTTTTATATTATTTTCGCGAAGTATGTTTGTTAACTTATACCAGTTATCGGTTTCGTCGGTAAGGGGATGATGTTGCACATAATATACCTCATAGGAGGAATCGAATTTGGTGAGTTGGGTTTTAAGCCATTTCAAATCTTCAGGGGTAAGATGTCCGCCACCACCTCGCCAAGGGATTCCGCTATTAAGACCGACAAAAACATCGTTGTTATATTCGAATATGAATTTGTTGTCTCCGAATAGTTCCGAGAATTTGGTGCAACCACTTTCGCTCCATTTTGTATCATGATTTCCGGGAACAATGTAGTAAGGTTTTTCAAGTTTGTCGAAAATGGATTTGGCGGTTTGAAGTTGGTCGTTCATCCCTTTTTCGCCGATATCTCCTGAGATGATAGTGAATTCAATATCATCGAAAGAATTGACAAGTTGTACAACCGAGTCGAGTTCGGTATCTGCTTCCGGATATCCGATATGAACATCTGTAAGCCACGCAAAGCGATAGCTTTGAGCGAAGAGAGATGAAGCGGCTAACAGTAGAAAGAATAAAAGCTTTTTCATTTGCAACTCCTAAATAAAAATGTGAAAGGTAATTTGTTAGACTACATAAACTACCTGATAATAGTAAGGTCACGTCGCTTAAGCTCTGTGACCTTTTGAAATTTATTGTAACTTAATGAGAATCATCAAGTGAAATATTGCTATCTATCCGGAAGGTTATTTCAATGTGAACATCACAAGAGTTCCGTCCATATTCGAAGCGAAGAAAATATTATCCTTCGGATTTTGAATAGTGTGAATTCTGGCTGAGCCCATGAATAAAACCGGAGCGAATTTGAAATCCTTTTGAATACGATAAATATTGCCATTCTTCGAACCGAATAATACGTTTCCGTTCCATTCAATCGGTTCGCATGGCATAGTATCGAGCCCGAATTTGATATTTATATCCTGTACCCAATTAGTGGTAACTGTCGAAACAATGTGGAGATGATCATGAATACTCTTTACAAATAGTTTTCTTTTATCCTTCGAAATCCCTATTGATTCCCATGCGTCGTAATTTTGTTTTTTCCAGAGTAAAGTTCCCAGTTTCAAATCGATAGCGAAAAGTAATTTATCGGGAGTAGTGATATAAACCTTTTTCCCGTCAGTGACCGGCTTACATGCGGCAGGGGAATAGTAAAAATTATTTTTAGGGCTCCATTTCCAAATGAGTAAACCGGATTTGGCATCAATGCAGTAGAGGTTGGTGTCCCAACTACCGTAGATTAGTTTTTCGTCAACGTAGAGAGGTTGAATTTCGACCATGGCTTTTGCGGACTCGTTTTTCCAGTAGCGTTGAAGGGTTTCCAGATCGTAGCAGTATACTTCTCCTTTCGCGGTTCCCAAAATAACGGCGGCTTTAGAATTGGAGCGTTTAGGGATCATCAAATTAGCAGAACCTTTATATTCGATAGTAATCAACTGTGAAGTTATCGGTTGATCGAATCCTATTGACTGGATCTGTTCTCCTGTAGTAGCGTTCAGAGTAATCAAATCGCCGCGAACATTTGCGACAACTAGTATATCGTCCATTGCGGCCGGTTTACTGAATACAGGCCCGTAAGCATCGTAATCCCAAAGGAGTTGTCCTGTTGAGTCGAAGCAGCTTACAATTCCGTTGATGTCAGCCGTGTATATTTTGTTTTTGTAAATCAAAGGAGTGGCAGACATGGTTGCATTCAGTTCTACTTTCCAGAGGAGAGAATCGGCTGCGTAGTTTATAAATTTGGCCGAGTCAACCAGAGGAATTTCCAAAGTATCGTTTTTGGCAATGCCACCTAATGGTTGAAGGAGGGAATCTTTTTCCACTTCGAAGAACTTCAGAGAATCTTCTGTGCTTTCCGCAAGAGTAAACCCCCAACTTTCCTGATGTGCACTCAGGGTTGAACGTGCCATTATATTCGGAATCCCGTTATTGTAATTGACTCTATGAACATGTCCGTGGCCGTGGAGGACCGCTTTTATATCATATTGTCGTAGCAAGTTCGATACTTTATACCAATTGTCCGTATCGGCGTTCAGAGGATGATGGATAACAAAATAGATATCTTTTTCATTATCATATTTTTCCAATTGATTTTTGAGCCAGTCGATATCTTCAATTTTAACATGGCCACCGCCACCTCTCCAAGGAATACCGCTGTTGAGACCGATAAAAACATCTCCGTTTATTTCGAAAACAAATTTGTCGTCTTCCCACAGATCAGTGAATTTGGTTAATCCGCTTTCACTCCATTTTGTATCGTGATTTCCCGGTATGATAATGTAAGGGGCGTTAAGCTTATCGAGAATTTCTTTAGCTTTTTCGAGCTCGCTGTTTCTTCCTTTCTCGGCTATATCTCCTGAAGCCAAAACAAACTTAATATCATCAAATGAGTTGATCAGCTGGATTACGGAATCCAATTCCGCGTCCGCCGTACCGGAGCCGATATGAATATCGGTTACCCATCCGAAACGGTAAGTTTGGGCGAAAAGGGAGGGAGCAAGAAGGAATAGTATTAATATGAACCTTTTCATTTTTAATCTCCGTTTTTTTTGTTTCGGCAAATTTAATAAAAATTGAGGTTCTTTAATAATTTCGGCATCTTACATAGGTAATTATTATTCAATAAAAACAGATTAGTTGTATTTCCTCCACTCTATTTATATATTTCTAAGCTAAAAAATTTTGAAGGTTATGAAACGAATAAGAAATTTCTGCATAATTGCACACATTGATCATGGTAAGTCCACCATTGCCGACGGACTTTTGGAGTTTACAGGTACTGTTAGCCAGAGAGAGGCAAAACAGCAGTTGTTGGACGATATGGAATTGGAACGCGAAAGAGGAATAACAATAAAATCTCACGCAATCCAGATGAAATACAAGGCAAAGGACAAAGATGAATATACTCTTAATCTTATAGATACTCCTGGACACGTTGACTTTGCGTATGAGGTTTCCAGATCTCTCGCTGCCTGTGAAGGAGCATTGTTGGTTGTTGACGCGGCGCAAGGAGTTGAAGCGCAGACAATTAGTAATCTTTATCTTGCTGTTGAAGCCGGATTGGAAATCATTCCGGTGCTGAATAAAATCGATCTTCCCAGCGCAATGACAGATGTTGTAAAAGGGCAAATTATCGATTTGATAGGTTGCGACGAAGAAGATATTATTTGTGCGAGTGCTAAGACAAGAGAAGGGATTGAAGATATTCTGGAGGCTGTTGTAAGTCGTGTTGATCCCCCTGTAGGAGATGAAGAGGCACCACTTCAAGCGTTGATTTTCGATTCTATTTTCGATTCTTACCGAGGTGCTATTGCTTATATCAGAGTTGTTAACGGTGTTCTTAAAGAGAAAGATCAGATAAAGTTTTTCGCTCACGACAATTATTATCTGGCTGAAGAGGTCGGTAAACTTGGGTTGACAAAAATCAGAACAAAGATTTTGAAAGCCGGTGATGTAGGGTATATGGTTGGAAGTATCAAAGATGTTCATGATACGAAGGTCGGAGATACGATAACCCATCAAAGAAATGGAGCGGATAAGCCATTGCCCGGTTACCAAGATGTTAAGCCGATGGTATATAGTGGTCTCTATCCTACTGATTCGGATGACTACGAAAATCTGAGAGACGCTCTTGATAAATTGAAATTGAATGATGCTTCGTTGGTGTTTACTCCTGAAACTTCCGCAGCTTTAGGGTTCGGTTTCCGTGTAGGATTTCTTGGTATGCTACATATGGAGATAGTACAGGAAAGATTAGAAAGAGAATTTGACCTATCGATTGTTACTACTCTTCCTAACGTTGAATATCATGTTAATAGAAAAGATAATGTGAAAATTATCGTAGATAACCCAGCGGATATGCCGGGACTCGGTGATATTGAGACAATTGAAGAGCCTTTCATAAAAGCTCAGGTTGTAACTCCAAGTGAGTTTGTAGGAAGCATTATGAAATTGGCTATGGAGAAACGTGGTATCTACAAGAATACGAATTATATAGATCCGACCAGAGCCGATCTGCAATTTGAGTTTCCTTTGTCTGAAATTATTTTTGATTTCTATGATAAGCTGAAATCTATTTCACGAGGATATGCTTCTCTCGATTACGAGTATATGGGATATAGAGTATCCGAATTACAAAAGATTGATATATTGTTAAACGGTGACAAAGTTGACGCTCTTTCAGTAATTGCCCACAAGGACAAGGCGTATGATTGGGGAAGAAAGGTTTGTACGAAATTAAAGGAACTTATTCCTCAGCAGATGTTTGAGATTGCAGTTCAAGCGGCAATTGGGAATAAGGTGATTTCCAGAACCAACGTAAAAGCTCTTCGTAAAAACGTATTGGCTAAATGTTACGGTGGTGATATTACCCGAAAGAGAAAGCTTCTCGAAAAGCAGAAAGAGGGTAAGAAGAGAATGAAGCAAGTAGGAAACGTTGAAATTCCTCAGGAAGCCTTTCTTGCGGTATTAAAAATTGATGAGTAAACGGGAACAGATTCCCGTTTTCTTGTTATAACAAATGTTTTGAAAAATTTCGAGGAATTATTTTGTTTAAGAAGAAAGAAGAAGAAAAGAAGAAAGTCGCTCCTAAAACTCATGCCCAGAAAACATGGGATTTTTTCAAAAATCTTCTCATTGCAGCTTTCGCGGCATTTATGATTAAGGCCTTTTTGATAGAGACATCCAGAGTTCCTACTCCTTCGATGGAAGAGACGATAATGGTAGGTGATTTTCTTTTTGTAAATAAATTCATATACGGCTCCTCATCACCGAGGAACATTCCTTTTACCGATATTACATTACCGTATTTCCAACTTCCTGCAATTCGTGAGCCTGAAATGGGAGATATTGTTGTATTTGAGTATCCCGGGAATAGAGACGAGCTTTATTCCGTTCATTACATGAATTATGTTAAGCGTTGTATGGGAACTCCGGGGGATACTTTGCAAATAAAGGACAAAGTCGTTTTTGTGAACGGAGAAGAGGCTGATATTCCTGTACATATTCAATATCGCGATCCGATACCCGAACCAAGAGGATATGTTCGCCCTGATATTTTCCCTAAAGGATCTCCGTGGAACAGAGATAACTATGGCCCTTTGGTAATTCCTCAAAAGGGAGATGTTATAACCTTAACAACAGATAATGTCGATAAATGGAGAACTATTATTGACAGAGAGTATGGCAAAAGAGTTGTCAGTGTTAAAAACGGAAAAGTAACAATCGAAGGGAAAGCAGTTGATAGTTACACTCTGCAAAAAGACTATTATTTCATGATGGGAGATAACAGAGATCAGAGCGACGACAGTAGATTTTGGGGATTGGTTCCCAGAGACAAGATTGTCGGGCAAGCTACTATGATTTATTGGTCATGGGATCCGAGTATTCCTTTCTCAGACTTCTTTAAGTTGATCGGAACTACCCGAATAAATAGAATTGCAAAATTGGTCCACTAAGTTTTATATTAGTGCACAATTTAACAGTGCAATCTCAAACAGAGAAGTCTATTTATGAAACATATCTTTTTATTACTATTTTTTAGCGCCTCACTTCTGGTGCAGGCGCAACAAAAGTATCTTATTTATTTCAAATCAGATCATCAATCCTCAGTTTTACAAAAATCTTCAGATGAATATCAAAAAGCTTTAGCTCATCTTTCGCAGCGTACTATTGAAAGAAGAAGTAGAGCACTCGGAAAAGAGAATATTATTCTTAAAGAAGATTTGCCGATACCGGAAGAGTATACTAATGAAATAAAGCGGTTGGGTGGAGAAATAGTTTGGGAGTTAAAGTGGTTCAATGCTGTTTCGGCTTTTTTGAATGAAGATGAATTGAATAAAATAAATAATCTTAGTTTCGTTGAGAAAATCGAGCCGGTAAAAATATTAAAACGAAAACCAGGTGATGAAAAGAATTCATCAATCATGAAGAAAGATAACTCGAATGAAGCCGAGCATACTTACGAATACGGGGAATCATACGAACAGTTCGAGTTATCCGATATTCCGGAAGTTCATGATCTCGGATTCACCGGAAACGGGGTGCGAATCGGTTTTCTTGACGCCGGATTCGATTGGCTGGATAAACCTGCTTTTAACAATCTCAAAGTAATTGATACGTATGATTTTGTTTATAAAGACAAAAATGTTGGAAATGATAACGATGCCGATCACGGTACAGCCGTGCTTTCCCTTACGGCTGGTTTCGAGGACGGTAAGTTCGTAGCTCCGGCATTTAACGCCGAAGTTGTACTGGCGAAGACTGAAGATATTTTCTCTGAAACAAGAGCCGAAGAAGATAATTTCGCAAAGGGAGTAGAATGGTTGGAAGAACATGGAGTGGATATAATGAATACTTCACTCGGATATAGTGAGTTCGACAGCGGAGAGGAGAGTTATTCCTATTCGGAAATGGATGGCGAAACAGCTTTGGTTACAAGAGCTTACGAGGCAGCATTCAAACGAGGTGTAATAACCGTTACTTCTGCCGGGAATGAGGGCAACTACTCATGGAAGCATATTACTGCTCCCGCCGATGGAAAAAATGTATTAACTATCGGTGCGGTTAGTGGATCGAATAATATCGCCGGATTTAGCTCACGTGGCCCGACAGCGGACGGAAGAATTAAACCTGATGTTGTAGCTTACGGAGTCGGGAACTACCACGCTACTCCATATGAAAGAGTGCCTTATTCAACCGGCAGCGGGACTTCATATTCAGGACCAATCGTGACCGGAATTGTAGGACAGGTTTTATCGGCTTTTCCATACCTATCGAATACTCAGATGAGGAAAATCATAATCGAATCGGGTGATAATGTAGCAAATCCTAATAATAGCATTGGGTACGGATTGGTCTCTGCTTTGCGCGCAATTACGTTCCCGAATCTTGAGAAAGAGCTGTCATCAGGAAATGTTATTTACAAATTGCATAAGATATTTCCTGATATTAAACCGGAGAGTAAGCCCCAGCTAAGATTTACTGTTAATGGCGGAAACGAGATAACTCATGAATTAACACTGCTAAAAGAAAAGGAATATTTGTTTGGGTTTTCAGCAAGTGATTTTATAGATAACGATACTATCAGGGCTTTCTTCACATATGTTAATTCGAATGATGCTTTAATACGAGTTCCCGAGAAGGGGAGCTATGGTTTTATTTTCGGGAGTATGAATATTTCCTCGATAACAAAAGTTGATAACGATACTACCGTTCCCGATGATTATGTCTTAGAGCAGAACTTTCCGAATCCCTTTAATATGACAACGAATATTAGATTCTCGGTTCCTGTGAAATCGAATGTTACTATCGAGGTATATGATATTCTCGGAAGAAAAATCAGAACATTATTTAATAATACTGTTCCGTCAAAAGAGCAAAGATTGGTTAGATGGAACGGAATAAATGACTCCGGTGCCCCTGTTGCTTCGGGAGTTTATATTTATCAAATAATTGCGGACGGATTTATAAAATCGCGAAAAATGATGCTCTTGAAATAAGATGATAAGAATGGAAATAATGATGGAAATTATTGGATAGAAAAATGTCGAAAATTTTGAAAGATGAACAAGAAGAGTATTTGCAATCATTCAGAGAGGAGCCGGACGCTCTGATAAAGGAGATGGAAGAATTTGCCAGGGAAAGGAAAATCCCGATTCTCGGGTGGCATTCGGCGGAGTTTCTTGAACAGATTATCAAGCTCAAAAAGCCGAAAGCAATTCTTGAGCTCGGTACCGCTATAGGATATTCTACCATAAGAATGAGAAGAATTGCGGAACCTGATTGCAAAGTGGAGACAATAGAAAAGAGTACTCCGAATATTGCGCTTGCAAAAGGGAATTTCGAAAAAGCCGGACTTACCGAAGGAATAGTACTTCACGAAGGGGACGCTTTGGATATTATGCCTAAGCTAAAGGGAAAGTATGATCTTATTTTTCTCGACGCGGATAAAGAGGATTATGAGAATCTGTTCAAACTTTCTTTGGAGCTCCTTTCTGATGACGATGGTGTAATGTTCGTTGATAATCTTCTTTGGCAAGGATTTGCCGCCGCTAAGGAAGTGCCGAAAAAGTTTCTAAATTCATCCAATAATATAAGAGCTTTTAACAGACTCTTTATGAGTGAAGAATCTTTAACAACTACATTACTCCCGATAGGGGACGGAATAGGTTTGGGTATAAAAAACAAAAGGACTCTTATCTGAGTCCTTCTGTTTTCCAAAATGAGTAGTATTTGGCTAGCTATTCTTCTTCAATGTTTCCGAATATTTCTGAGCCACTTCTTGTACGGATTTGCTTGAGATAAGGTTATATATTCTGTTTCTTAACTCCGACCATTCTTCGTGTAACGGGCAAGGGTTTTCATCCGAACACTCTTTCAGGCCGGTAACACATTTCAAATTAATAACCGGTCCCTCAACTCTTTCTACTATCTCTAAAATAGAGCTATTCAGAGCCAAATCCGTAATCTTGAATCCGCCACCTCTTCCTTTGTAAGAATCAACGTAGCCATATTTAGCCATTCTTTGTAATATCTTAGCAAGATAATGTGCAGGAATTTCTTCGCTCTTTGCAATTTCCGAAGACATAATAAGTGTGTGCTTTTCCTGTCTTGCCAAGAACAGAATCGCTCGAATAGCGTATTCGCCGGTTTTGGTGTAGATCATTACTCTTTCCTTTTATGTGTGTGTGCCTTGAGTACTAATTGTTAAATTTTACAGGAGTCATATGTCTTGTTAAAAATTAAGTAATTGATATTCTTTTGTCAAGAGCTACTATCCGATTTAACTATTTTTTTTCAATTCATTTGATTATTAAATTCATTGTACGTATTAGAGATATTATTTTTTATTTTGCGGATGGAATATATCATAACTATTACTCAATAAATGTGGGGAGAAAAATGACAAAACGGATTATTCTTTCTACCGCTTTTCTATTTTTGGCGACATTAGCTCTATTCGCCGGAGATAAGAAGGGGGAAATGCCAGTATCCGAAATGTTAATGTTAGGACCTATTCCGGTTGATATGCCTATTAATCACGAAACCGGAGTAACCGAATTCAATTACGAAAAAATGCTCGGCTTTCACCATCTTAATACTGACGCATGGTGGCCGAAAGAGGATGATGAAATATCTGTTATGGGAAAAGAGCTCGAATGGGATTCTTTCTCTAGTAGTAACAATATCCTAATTAAGAATAAAAAGAATTTGGCGATAGCATATTTTGCCTTCTATCTTAAAGCGGATAGATGGACACCGGCAGAGCTGGAGATCAAATCCGCGCAGATGGCAAAGGTCTTTCTCGACGGGAAGGAAATAGCTTCGAAGAATATCTTCCAAAAGAATAATGGGGAAAAGTGTGAGCCGGGTGTTGTTAAGGCCAACTTGAAGCTGGAAACCGGAAAACATATCGTTATCGTAAAGTCACTCTATGTTCCCGAATCGAATTGCGAGTGGAATATCTATCCGACATTATCTATCGACAAGACCTATGAAAAGTCTCTTGGGATTACTCTTGAGAATGACGATTTAACCGATGTATCCGATTTGTTAAATAATCCGAAGGTCATCGGAGTATCAATTAATGCTGACGGTAGCATGATCGCTGTTAAAATTACCAAAAGAAACATGGCAGAAGATCGTAACGATACTTGGATGGAAATATACAACGGAGCTTCGAAGAAACTTATCCGGTCTTATAAAGGGGGTACTCAATATAACTCTTTGAAATGGTCTCCGGAAGGTGATAAGTTCTCATATATGACTAACGGTAAGAAAGGGGCCTCAATTTGGCTTACGGATATGAGCTCCGGGGAAACTAAAGCCGTTATTGAAAATGTAAAGGGCATCAATTCATACCAATGGAACCCGGACGGAAAATCGATTATCTATTCTGTTAGCGAAGAATATAAAAATGATGATCCGAACTTCTTAAAATATCAAGTCCCCGAATCCAGAATTCCTTGGGCCGGACAAGAGTCTTATCTCTTCCAGGTTTTTGTTAAAGATGGCTTTAACAGACGTTTGACAAACGGTAAATATAGCACTTCTTTGGAAGATATTAGTCGTGACGGGAAGAGATTACTGATTTCTGAAAACATCCCTGATTTCTCCGAGAGACCTTATAACAAATCGAAGTTCAGTATTCTTTCTTTAGAGGATTATTCGGTCGATTCGGTTTATGAGAATTTCTTCGGTAGCTACGCTAAGTTCTCTCCTGACGGGAAAAAGATTCTTTTCGTAGGTGGTCCGTCTTTCTTCGGGGAACTCGGAAAGAACATTCCGAAAGACGCGATTCCGAATGATTACGAGAAACAGCTCTACATTTATGATTTACAAAGCAAAGCCGTAAAACCAATAACAAAGAACTTCTCGCCGGCTATCGCTTCCGATGTTTTCTGGACGGAGAAGGGATTATTTGTTGTGGCAACCGACGAAACTTTCCTGCGCCTATTCAAATATGACGAAGCAAGCGGTGAGTTCCGTCTTTTGGAAACTGGAGCTGACGTAATTGAGGATATTGATGTTTCCTCAGACGGAAGCAAGGCTGTTTACGCCGCTTCCGGCACCAACGTTCCGAAAAAAGCTTTTGTTATGGAATTACCTGCAGGAGATTATTCCGAACTAGTCGATCCCGATAAAGCAAATTACCAAAGAACTAATTTCGGTGATGTGAAAGATCATTCCTTTATCAGCGAAGAGGGAAGAGAAGTTGCCGGGAGAGTTTACTATCCTCCTAACTTCGACGATTCGAAAAAGTATCCGATGATTGTTTATTATTACGGTGGCGCGCTTCCGGTCACAAGGGAATTCGAAGGCCGTTATCCTAAGAATATCTGGGCCGCAAACGGATATGTGGTTTATGTTATGCAGCCTAACGGGTGCGCGGGGTTCGGACAAAAGAAAGCTTCGCTTCACGTTAATGATTGGGGCGAAATTACAGCCAAAGAGGTTATTGAAGGCACCAAGAAATTTATCGCGGAAAACGATTTCATAGATGAAGGAAAAATCGGATGTATAGGCGCTTCTTACGGTGGTTTTATGACCATGAACATCATCACTAAAACCGATATCTTTGCCGCGGCTATTTCACATGCCGGAATTTCGGCTCTCTCGAGCTATTGGGGGGAGGGATTTTGGGGATATCCGTATAGCGCGGTTGCTTCGGCAAACAGCTTCCCTTGGAATAATAAGGAGTTGTATGTTGAGCATAGCCCTCTTTTCCACGCGGATAAGATTACAACCCCGATTTTGTTGCTTCATGGAAATTCCGATACAAATGTTCCGCGAGGTGAAAGCATTCAGATGTATGTTGCCTTGAAAATTCTCGGAAAAGATGTTGAATTTATTGAGGTCGACGGACAAGATCACCACATTATGGAATATCACAAACGATTGAAATGGACTAAAACAATTATGGCTTATTTCGATAAAGTGTTGAAAGGCCAACCGGAATGGTGGAACGAACTATATAAGTAATTGCATATCCGAACCGATCCGGATTTCGGAGAAATAAATGTTGATATTAAGGGGCTCTCTCAAATGAGGCAGCCCCTTTTTTTTATGATTTTTCCGAAGTTATTTTTTGGGAATTTTAGTTTTAATGAATTGTTTGAATTAGAAGGGCATCCGAAGGAACAGAGTAGGACAAAAACCCGGAATAAGGGGCAATAACGCGGATAATGTGAAATGCGATTTATTTGCGTGAATAATGGAAGCCAAAATAATCATGCTGTGGCACAATAATTTGGTGCAGCGTCGTGATAAAATGCTATTGTAGCACGAAAAAAGGGTACTACGGCCAAAAAGAATGACATTGTAACGGAGAATAATAGCACTACTCCAAAAAAGAATTGTGCGGGGCAATTTAAAATAAGGATGCGGCAAAAGAATGAGGCACTGCAGTAGAAAAACATGGTACTGCTGCGAAAAAGAATAATAGTACGTCTTTCTAAAATGGGACTACATCGCGAAAAAATGAGACTACGGCGAAAAAAAATGGCATTACGTCACTTTAAAATGGCATTACGGTATCAAAATGAGACATTACGGCAGAAAAAAGAGGGACTGCGTCTGCCGCAGTGTTTCATTTTTCTGACACATTACCGTTTTTGAGAGCCGCGTTATTGTATTATTTTGCCGCAGTGTTACATCTATTTGTCCCGGTAAGGAATTAATCTGTTGAGTTATCTCTTTTTCTCGATGCAGCATTGGTTTTGTGAATAGCATTAGAGAAAATTTTCCCCATCTGTTCCCTTGTACTACCAGAGCAATATTATTATGAACTCCACTGGGCTATAAAATCGGTATTCGAATTGCTCGGCAGAGTAAATAGTTAATTCCTCCATTGTTCCCTTGATATTTTTGGAACGAACCAACAAGCTCTTCTGTTATTCGAATTACTGCGGGAATTCTACTGTTTTGTGAACACATTATGCTGTCCGGATATTTCCGGAATGGCATCACACATAAACTCATCACAAAACAAACGGAGGGGAGTATGCAATTTCCTGATCCAACCAAAAATTATCGTATAATGAGCGTTAATAGCGGAAAAGTTATGGATGTTTACGGCGATTCCGAAGATGACGGCGCTCAAATTATTCAATTCGATTGGCATACCGGAGCCAATCAAAAATGGAGAATTATTCCGATCGACGGGGATAGGGAATACTGCCAAATTGTGTCGGTTAATAGTGGAAAAGTTCTTGACGTTTTTGAGAATTCCGGAACGGCCGGTACAAAGATTATCCAATACAAATGGCATGGTGGCAATAATCAGCGCTGGAAGCTGGATAAAATAGAACTGGCTCGCGAAACACGCTGGAGATTTATCGCCAAATCCTCAAAGATGGTAATTGATGTTACCGGTGCTTCATTGGCAAACGGTGCCGAACTGATTCAATACGAAACAAATTATCAAATGAATCAGGAATGGTATATTACTGAAGTTAACTGATATTACAATCTTTCTACAGGGGCTGAGGGTAACGGAATAAAATAGGAAATCAGACTGCCTATTAATAAGCTATTGTATGTTCCTTATCCATCGGCCCTTTTTCAAATTGAAATACTTGAAATTGTACTACTACCTGCATTATATTCATTCCGAAAATGAAATACCCGAACTAAGAAAATCGAGTATACTCTTAATTCAGTTTTGCATAAAATAGGAATGGAGCTTCCGGAGAAAAATCGGATGGTTTCATAAAATTGTGAGGTCGATATGCCATTTTTTGAATACCAGGGGAGGAAAATCTACTATCGTTTAGCCGGGAAAGGGGAACTGATGATTATTCTTCCCGGAAATACAGCCTCTTCGGCTTGCCATCTGGGTGAGATAGAATATTATAAAGAAAACTATAAAGTTGTTTCTCCGGATTATCTCGGAACCGGAAAATCGGATCGTCTGGAAGATTGGAAAGGGGAGGAGTGGTTCGAAGAATCGGCCAGGCAGGTTATTGCCCTTATTAAACATTTGAAAGCTGATAAGGCAATTCTTATGGGAACAAGCGGCGGTGCCTCCATTGCCCTTTTGGCCGCGATATTAGCTCCCGAATCTGTAAAAGCAGTTATTGCCGATAGTACTTCAATCCTTTTTACAGAAAAGATGCTTTCGGAAAATGTGATTAAGGAGAGAAAAGCTCCGGGATGCGGTTTGCTCGCTTTTTGGCTGAACGC
Organism: uncultured Ignavibacteriales bacterium; assembly: GCA_942492055.1. Taxonomy (GTDB): domain Bacteria; phylum Bacteroidota; class Ignavibacteria; order Ignavibacteriales; family Melioribacteraceae; genus CALODP01. The sequence continues at coordinate 36,996 of CALODP010000026.1, forward strand.
AAATGGGCCCGATTGGGAAGAGGTAGTTGATGCCGATACAGCAATGCTAACAAAATGTGTGAATAACGGGGGAGATCTTTTCAAAGGGAGATTGAGTGAGATAGAATGCCCGGTTTTGATTACCGCCGGAAAGGAAGATCAAACAATGGAGAATGTTGAAGCGGAATTGGAGAGCTTTAAGAAACAAATTCCGGATTGTCATCTGTATCTACATTCTTCGGGGGATCATCCATTTATGTGGACGGAGATGGAGGCTTTCAGAACCAATGCTGATCTGTTTTTGAATAAATTGTAGTAAGAAGAGAATAAAGCGTCTGTAACGGACGCTTTTTTTTTGAATAGTTCTTTTTCAAGTTTTATTTCTCATCGATTCCCTGTAAAATTGCGTCTTTATTTTATTTAATGTTTCCTCTCCAATAAATCGGTTTGTTATGGATCTATTTTCTCTAATACTTATTGCTTTTGGACTTTCCATGGATGCCTTCGCTGTTACAGTTACACGCGGACAAAGAAAAGAGGAAAAAGTAAAGTATCTCGTCTTTATGGCTTTCCTTTTCGGTCTTTTTCAGGGAATAATGCCTTTGATAGGGTGGATTGCCGGAATAAGTGTCAAAGATTATATAATGAACTATGACCATTGGGTAGCGTTTATTATCCTATCGGCAATCGGTGGAAAGATGATATTCGACACTTTTTCATCCGACGAAGAGGAGGAAGATAAAAAGCTCTCGGGCGGTTTTCTTGTAATGATAGGTTTGGCTATTGCTACCAGCATCGACGCCCTTGCCGTAGGGGTAAGTTTCTCTTGTATGAATATCTCTATTTTTAAGGCGACCACTATTATTGGAGTTGTTACGTTCGGCTTATGTCTGCTGGGATGTAGATTAGCTCGGTTCTTCGGGAAACTTTTGGGGAACAAAATGGAGTTGATCGGGGGATTGGTTCTTTGCTTTATAGGAATAAAAATACTCGTCGAACATATTTTTTTCTCTTAATCCTCATTTATCCTCAAATCGTTTCTATCCTGCCTACAATTAATTCTTAATAAAGGTATATTTGCGTAGATAATAATTTAATTACGATCTTATTACGATAATCAGAAGAATATGAAAAAGAATATCGGTTTGGTACTCGAAGGGGGAGGACTCAGAGGAATCTATACTTCGGGTGTTTTACGCTACTTTATGGAACGAAACCTATATTTCCCTTATGTAATAGGGGTTTCGATGGGAGCGTGTAACGGCGCTAATTATATTTCCCGCCAACAGGAACGAAACAGAATTGTAAATACCCGATTTGTTCGGGATAAAAGGTATTCCAGCTATTTGCGTGGAATAACAAAAGGAGAGCTTTTCGGAGCCGATTTTATCTGGAATGTAATCCCAAATGAGTTAGTTCCCTTCGATTATGAAACATTCGAGAGATCGGATAGCCGGTTTGTTGCTGTTGCTACGGCTTGCGATACGGGAAAACCGGTCTATTTCGAGACGAAGGGGAAAAAGGAGTATTACATGAAGAGGCTGCAAGCTTCGGCAAGTATGCCTTTTGTTCAAAAGCCGGTGGTGGTAGATGGGAAAAAGTATCTCGACGGAGGTATAGCGGATTCTCTTCCGATAGAGAGAAGTATTTCGGACGGTAATGAGAAAAATGTACTTATACTTACCCAACCGAAAGGATTTAGGAAAAAGGAATCGAATCTCCTAGGGAAACTCGGAAAGATTTTTTATTCCGATTTACCATTATTTACAGAAGCCCTGGCAAACCGGAATAGGCGCTATAACGAATCGATGGATACCATAGAGGAATTGGAAGCAAAAGGGGATATATTCGTTATTCGGCCGAAAACAAAATTAAATGTTAAGAGAGCAGAAAAGGATGTCGACAAATTATACTATGCTTACGACGAAGGTTATTATGAGGCGCAAAGGTTGTTTGATGATATGCTTAATTATATGAAATAGATAGTTCCCGATTTTTCTTATTCTTTATGTAAAAATCGGGTAAAGTTTATCGGGGAATATTCGAAGATAGGGTTAGATAAAGAGAGAGAAAATTAAAAAATTCTCTTAGTCACAGGACGGATAATCATAATTTTTACCGGAAGGAAACCTCGTAATTTTCCTCCATGTCGGTAAATCCGTACCTATTGTAGGTTATTTTTTCTCAAAACCCCTATTACTGTACTCCGGGGCCATCTTCGATATTCTGTGGCCCCTTTTTCTTTATTACTTCCTCCAATTTGAAGATTGCATCTGACGTTCCTATCTCGTATTTTATTTCCCATCTTCCCCGATGAAAATAGTCATTCTTCCTCTCTACCTGTCGATTGTTTTTATCGATTCTCTTTGAAATAGCAGCTCAATTTTAAAATATATTACTTTTATTCTGTGGGAAATGGTTTACCGGCAATTAGAGACTATTAATATATCATACACGGAGGTAATTATATGAAGAGGGGAATCATATCAGCCGTTATTATTATTATCGGAGTCTTTTTTATATACTCCACATTCCTTAAAACTCCCGAGTTGAAGTTTACAACACAAGATTTCGCCCCGTTTAATTACGAAGAGAACGGAAAAGTAGCCGGACCGGTAGCTGAGATTATTCGTGAGGTCTGCGATGAGATTGATGTTGAATGTACATTTAAATTACTACCATGGGATGAAGCTCAGAAAGAGGTGAAGGAAGGGAATGCTCATGGTATGTTCGTAATCGGATGGAATGCCGAACGTGCCGATTGGCTTACATTCAGTCCCCCTATTCTCAGAACCGAATACGGCTTTTTTGTTCGAGAGGATAATCCATTGAAATTCACTACCCCTATGGATGTGAAGGGGTATTCCGTTTTTGCTTACGGGCCTTCTAATACGTCCGCCTCTCTGGAGGAGATAAAGACAGAAGTCTTCGATATGAAGATGCTTCTGGAGGAAAACACCGAGGCATGTTTGCAGAAGCTATCTCTGGGGGAAGGGGACGCAGTCTATTCAAACAGAGATGTGGGGAAAGCTTTCATCTCGAAATTGGATATAAAGAATTTGAGATATGCCGGTGCCCATAAGAATCTTCTTTATTACATCGGGTTTTCAACCGAGCATACTAATAAGAGGGTGATTGATATGTTTAACTATAAATTCGTTGAGCTTATGAAGGATGGAACGATAAGGGAGATTCTGGAAAAATATTCTATGGAACCTGTTGTGATGGAATAAAGCATTTTTATAAGGCTGTCGAAAGGGGCAGCCTTTTCTTTATCTGATAAGCTGCATTTTACGGGAAAGCTTTTTCCCGCCACTAGTTAAGACGGCAATGTAAAACCCGGAAGAACACTCTTGTCCGAAACTGTCTTTTCCGTTCCATGTTGTTTTCTTTCTACCGGAAGATTGAACTCCATCGATCAAAGAGATTACTTCTTCTCCTAAAGCGTTGAATATTTTTAGTGAGACCTTGCCTGATAGTGGGAGAGAGTATTCGATTGTTGTTTCGGGATTAAACGGATTAGGATAATTCTGAGAGAGGCGAAAATCAGTTGGTACTTCAAGCGACTCTTCCGCGTTTAGCGAAAGGGAGTCAATTCCTACAAATGAGTAATAGCCATTCGGCGCTACAAAAGGTTTTGTGATTATTTTACCATTATTGTTTTCCGCTTCGATGTAATAGTCTATCTCAATACCATTCGGTTGCTTTGGAATAAAGGCGTAATATTCTGTCGATATCCGGGACATCTTTATTTCAGCAAAGAGAGGTTCAGTATGTTTTCTCCAGAAAAGAGAAACTCCTTTTATGCCATCGTTGGATTCGGCCTCGCAGGAGATTTCGAAATCTGAGGAAGTGTTAACGGTATCCTGTAATATTGGGTGTTTTATATAAATCGGATTCTCCGCGTAGATTTCCCTTGTGAGACAATGAATAGCCCCTGAACCGATAGCGTATAATTCGCAATTAACGCCGACTATCTTGTATCCAGGCATAGCTTCGCGATATGTTCTTAGGGCGAGACTATCGTATGGTTGGCAATTGTATTGCGGAACCAATACATGGTTATTTAGAATCAACGAATTTACATAGCTTGAAGCCGCGGTTTTGCGGATATATTGGGTACCCAAATATTCTGCGGAGGGTGCATTTGTTATGGGAATAAATCTGAAGTCCCTTCCGAACACACTTTTCAATTGGCCTCTGATCAGCTCAATTCCGGCGGTAATATCTCTCTGGTATAATCTGTAAGGATCGCAGATGTGGAGATAATTAGTATCCGGGATTTCCGCTATAAGAAAAGTTTCTTCGTCAATCATTTTTAACCAGAAATCGGTGTGTTCGTAAATTCCTCCTAGATTTAGAGTCTTTCCAATCCCGAAGTAGTAATTGAAAATATGGGTAGCAGGATTCTCCAATCCGACTTCAAGCTTGGAATCGGAGACAGATGCAATATTGAAAGTACCGTGTCCGTCAGTTAGCCAATTCCCGCCGTCGAAATAATATTTGTGCTCATCCGATTGAGAGGGGATCTGTATGAATGGAAGGTGCAAATATTCCGCAATTGTCTTAGCCGATTCGTCACCGGGGAAGCCGATAACCGTTCTATCTCCGACTTTATTATCGTAGACAAAGAAAGGACCGTTATCTCGTGTCCAAGGGAAATTCTCCTCCGACGGGACATCGATAAAATGAATCAACGGGGAAGAAATGCCACGGCGCGCGAAGGCAGTATCAAGGCGGAACATGTTGGGTTCCCCTTCGATAGTTCCGGGGCGAATCAGGTAGAAATCTATTCCTTCGGCCAAAGCAACAGCGACTCCTTTAAGATAGGGATCGATTATCTTATCCCATGAAAATGTCGGACGCAAATCGTAGATTCTCTCTTCCATAACCAATCCGGAGATCTCTTCCCACTCGGCCGGAGAGCGTGGCGCGGAAAGCACTTCCTGCGAAAAAAGATTTACATAAAGCAGAACCGAAAAAAGAATTGTCTGCCGGACAATTTTCGCAAAGTTATTTGATGTATGGGATTGAAGAATCATATGCTAATTAACCGTATTCTATTTTCCAGGGCGAAATATACAAAAAAGTTGTAGGTGAAATTGTTATGAGATTTACAACTAGGAAAAATAAAAACTCTTTAATTGAATCGGGATGGGAATTGCAAGAATAAGAATATCTCTGTTTGGGATTACAAAGCCTATCATTTCCTGGGAAATTGCGAAAAATGAAAGGAAAGGGGATAATTATTGGGTATTGATCTATTAATGGAGAGTTACACGAGTTAAACGGAGAGTTGCATACGCTAAATGAAGAGTTACATGGAATAAATGCCCGGTTACATCGGTTTAATGGAGAGTTACATCGGTTAAATGAAAAGTTACACTTGATAAATAGCGAGTTACATCAAATCGATTGAGATTTCAGGGAGAATAATGTCGAATTACATGTAATTAACATGAAGAGGAAGTGAATTATTATTCATATTGTTGACTTGAAGCTTTATTTATCTTAAGAAAGAGATAAAATACATTATTTGCCATTTCAAATGATTATATTTGACTTTAGAATATTTGTAGTTATCTGCCTTGGTAATAATAAATAGATTGGAGTTTCTGCTTGTCGGATATAAAAAGTGAAATCTGGTGTAATATATGTGAACATTCTTTATTTGAAAATTCTAAAGGTGTATTATGCTCAATATGTAATGAGAAACCGAACTTTACAGAGCATTGTGCGAAATTTTCATATAGTGAATCAAAAGAATCCAAAATCTTATCAAGGCAGATTTTCATAGAAAAAGTGGAAAATGATAAAGAGAATGGGAATGAATACTTTAATCATCTTTTTGTAGATTATGGGATAAAGGCTATTTTCGTGATTCTGACCTTGGTGGGTATTTTTTGTGGCGAGTTAGCTATGGAAGTAATAGTAGTTTTGCTTCTATGTTCTATTTCTGCTTTTCTGATAATCGGGATTACTATTGTTGCCGGGAATGAGAGAGGAATAAAAGTAGTAAATAGGGAGATTAAGGAATTTGTTCCATCCGGAATTACATGGATGAATCCTATTAAAGGAAAGATTATTTGTGTAGATCTTAAGAGAGAAGTACCTGAGTGGAAGCAGTTGAAGGAGTATGAAATTAGGCAAAAGTTATTTGCTATAGGAAAAAGAGAATTATCAAATTCTCGGTATCGGAAATAGTTTTTTTATATTTGGGGTCTTATGCCTACAATAATTACACATGGAATAATTGGAATTGCCGGAGCGAAAGTGAGCGCTCCGAAAAAGAATAAATGGTTATTTTGGGGAATCTCTATTTTGGCTCCGGTTTTGCCAGATTTTGATGTTATTTCTTTTAAGCTTGGTATTAGTTACGGGGATCTATTCGGTCACAGAGGGTTTTCGCACTCTATTCTTTTTGCCATTTTGATGGGAGCCTTGTTTGCTTTTGTTAGCTTCAAATACACGGATGCTTTTCGTAAGAAATATATTTCTCATTTTATCTATTTCTTCTCACTACTAATGTCGCATAGTTTATTGGATGCTTTCACAAACGGAGGATTGGGGGTTGCTCTCTTTGCTCCATTTGATAATACCCGTTATTTCTTTCCTTATACTCCTATAGAAGTTGCGGCAATTTCTCCCAGAAGATTTTTCTCGTTAAAGGGACTTATTGTAATACTTTCCGAGATATTATGGGTTTGGCTTCCCGCTATTTTAATAGTTTTAGGAATAAAATCTTATCAAAAGAAAGCCGGGAAAGTTCGAAAGGATGCGAGAGAATAATAATTGGCGAATATATTCGAAAACTTAGGTAATCTTTGAGTAGGATAGGTTATATCTTTACAGTGCTAAGAGTATTGTTTTTTTTTGTTGCGAATTAAGTTGTTGAATATAATTAAAATATTATACATATTGCAGCCCGAGGGGAAGTTAGAAATCAATTTGTTTTGAGTCCGATTATTATTATTTGTTATTTATGTGCCGTAAGGAGATTATGCTGCTATCTGCCATCCTCAATAAATAACAAATCTTAATCACAAACTTCTAAGTTGCTTCAATGAATAAGAAAGTCTTATTACTATTTGCCCTTCTTTTTTCGGTTACTACATCACTCTTTTCCCAAACTGATTTTACGGAAAATAATCTGTGTAAATTTGTTATTAAGAAAAGCGGAAGAGAAATCAACGCGAAAGTGAAATCGGTTAAGTTTCACGGGATTATTTGGGAAGATGAAAGAACAATTGGCTTTCAAGTAATTTCAAAATTTGAGACCGAGAATAAGGATATTGTTGACTCGGTATTGGTCTATGCCAAAAATGTAAAGCAATCGTACCAAGATGGAAGATATATTCTTGATATGAGTGACGCTAATTACAAAAAAGGGGAGATAGCGGATCGACGGGTTTTGCAAGATGGTATTATTGGGATAAGTATAATGTCTAATAGAGCTGAGAATTTTGAGGCTTATCTTAATGTCTCACCGAGAATACTTAATGCACTTTTTCTGCGAATGAGTTATTCTTATGGTAAATATAGTAAAGAAAAAACTTACAGTTGTTCATCTGTAGCATTTGGTTTGGGATTAAAAAGTAAGATCGGTAGTTCCGAGATTTTGGGGTCTGTGAATTACGGTCCAAGATCAGTTTTTGTAGATGGAAGCATTATAGCGAAAAAAGCTCCCAATGGAGGAAAAACCAAATATAGTCCTTATTTGGAGGTGTTGTATCGGATGAAATTTCTAAAAGATTGGTTATTCGTATCAGTAGGAGGTAGGTATATATTTTCGAATATTACAATTGACGGAAATAATACAAAATTTGGTGTCAATGTTTGATTCGGAATTCGAATTAATGAAATATAGAGTTGATTTGTTTGAGCCAATAGAGGGAAATAAATATTTTTGCAGATGATTGTTTTCTTGAAAAATAAATATGCTAAATGGGGACTGAATTATATTAAATATTGATTATGTTAGTTTCGTGAAAGTAAAAAAGGAGTGGATGTGATTACGAAGATGAGTCGGGAAGAGTTATTTAATTTATCAGATACGCGGTATAAACGAGCCAAGGAAATCATTGAGGAATTAAAACTTATTGAGACTTGGGAAGAGACCGGAGCTACGATTAACACGGTCGGATCGGTAAGAACAAACCTTTTGATGAAGCATAGGGATATCGATTTTCATATCTATTCCGAAGAATTTGATATTAAAGAAAGCTTTGCGGCTATCGCAAAAATATCTGACAACAATAGGGTTAAGAGGGTACAGTACGGGAATCTTATTGAAGCAGAAGATCGTTGTTTGGAATGGCATCTTTTCTACGAAGCTGAAAAGGGGGAAGAGTGGCAGATTGATTTGATTCATATATTGAACGATTCTCCGTACAAAGGATATTTCGAGAAAGTAGCGGATCGCATTAATGATGTAATGGATGATGAGAAAAGGGAAGCAATACTCAGAATCAAAAATGATATTCCCGAAGGGAAAAAAGTAATGGGAATAAATATCTATAAGGCGGTTATTAAGGACGGAGTAAGAGATTATTCTCGATTTCTTGATTGGGAAGAAGATAACGGAGAGAACGGAATTGTAGAGTGGATGCCGTAACTAATTGACATGATTTAATAAAAAAGGCGACCAATTTGGTCGCCTTAAATTTATCGAATGATTGGAATCTATTAATACATTCCGCCCATTCCGCCCATTCCACCCATATCAGGCATTGCAGGCATAGCTTTTTCATCTTCTTTCTTTTCGAAGATAACAGCTTCTGTAGTCAACAATAATGAAGAAACCGAAGCAGCATTCTCCAAAGCTGTTCTTGTAACCTTAGTAGGATCAATAACACCTGCTTTGATCAAGTTTTCGTAAACTTCAGTAGCAGCATTGAATCCGTAATCGTCCTTACCTTCGAGAACTTTATTTAATACAACAGCTCCTTCCAATCCGGCGTTGTTAACGATCTGTTTCATTGGCTCAACCATAGCTTTCTGAATGATCTTAACACCGGTTGTCTGGTCAGCGTTTTCACCTTCAACAGTATCAAGAATAGCAGCGCCTCTAACCAAAGCAACACCACCACCAGGAACAATACCTTCTTCAACAGCTGCTCTTGTAGCGTGAAGAGCGTCTTCAACTCTGGCTTTTTTCTCTTTCATTTCAACTTCGGTAGCAGCACCGATTTTCAATACTGCAACACCACCGGATAACTTAGCAAGTCTTTCCTGTAGTTTTTCTCTGTCGTAATCGGAAGAAGTGTTAGCGATCTGACCTTTAATCTCGTTGATTCTTTTCTTGATATCATCATTTGAGCCAGAACCCTCGACGATTGTTGTGTTGTCTTTGTCGATAACGATTTTCTTAGCTGTACCCAAGAATTCAACAGTAGCGTTTTCTAATTTGTATCCTCTCTCTTCGGAGATTACAGTACCACCTGTCAAAACGGCGATATCTTCCAACATAGCTTTTCTTCTGTCGCCAAATCCAGGAGCCTTGACAGCTGCGATTTTCAAAGTACCTCTTAATTTGTTAACTACCAAAGTAGCCAATGCTTCACCTTCGAGGTCTTCTGCGATGATTAACAATCCTCTACCGGACTGAGCAACTTTCTCAAGAACAGGTAAAAGATCTTTCATGTTTGAGATTTTTTTATCGTGAATCAAGATGAAAGGATCTTCTAAGATTGCTTCCATTGATTCTGAGTCAGTTACGAAATAAGGAGATAAGTATCCGCGATCGAACTGCATCCCTTCAACCCAGCCTAATTCGGTTTCTGTACTTTTAGCTTCTTCAACGGTGATAACACCATCTTTACCAACTTTTTCCATAGCGTCAGCGATAAGATCACCGATAGCTTTGTCGTTGTTAGCTGAGATAGATCCAACCTGAGCAATTTCGTCTCTTCCTTCGATATCTCTGCTTAATCCTCTCAAGTATTCGATAACTTTAGCAGTAGCTATATCGATACCTCTTTTCAAATCCATTGGATTTGCACCGGCTGTAACGTTTTTCAAACCTTCTCTGTAGATAGCCTGAGCCAAAACAGTAGCAGTAGTAGTACCGTCACCGGCAACGTCACTGGTTTTGGATGCAACTTCTTTGACCATCTGAGCGCCCATGTTTTCAACTGCGTCTTCCAATTCGATTTCTTTAGCGACAGAAACACCATCTTTAGTTACAGTAGGAGCACCGAATTTTTTTTCGATAACTACGTTTCTACCTTTGGGGCCTAAAGTTACTTTAACGGCGTTAGCGAGTTTGTCAACACCAACTTTCAAACCGCTACGAGCTTCACTGCCGAATTCAACTAATTTTGAAGCCATGTTTTTCCTCCATTTATTTTCTTTAATTCAATTTTTTGATGTTAGCCGATAATACCGTAAATATCAGATTCTCTCATGATCAGATATTCTTCTCCTTCAACGGAGATCTCGGTTCCACCGTATTTACCATATAAAACAGCGTCTCCAACCTTGACGGTTAATTCGGTAAGTTTTCCGTCTTCAACTCTACCCGGACCAACTGCAACGATAGTACCTTCGATTGGTTTTTCTTTTGCTGTATCAGGTAAAATAATTCCACCTGCTGTTTTTTCTTCTGCTTGCTTAGGTTTTACGATTACACGATCAGCTAATGGTTTAATTTTGAAATCAGCCATTTTATAATCCTCCTTTTGGAAAAATGATTTATTAGCACTCAATATTAACGAGTGCTAATTTACTAAACATAGTTATTCAATTCAAGGTTCTTAAACAGAATGAGGAATACTCCGGTTCCCAAATGAATGAAAAATTATCGTAAGTTACGTTTTGACATGCGGTTACGATTTTTTAACTGAGTAAAATAATTTCAGTTAAAAACTTTGTAACTTTTTCCCCCTTTCGTTCGTCATAACTAGCGAAACAAATAAATACCGAAAAACGGGGGATGAAATGAATAAGTTGGTAAAAGTTGGAGTAGCTCTTTTGATTGTAACGGTTGGGATAACCGGTATGATAATGCTAAGCTCAACTCAGAAGGAAAGTAAAAAAAGAGAAGAGAAGAAAAATGTAAGAACTGTTGAAACAAGTAAGCTGAAATTCGGTGATCATAAAATTTTGATTGAAGGGAACGGTCTTATTGAGTCGCAAAAGGATTTGGAAATTGTTTCCGAAGCAACAGGAAGAATTCTTTTTGCGAAAAACAATCTGAAGAGTGGTACCAGAATTACCGGGGGGGAAGTTTTGGTAGAGATCGATTCGAGAGAGGTTAAGAATACTCTCTATTCCCTTCGATCAGATTTAATAAATACTCTGGCTCGGTTTCTTCCCGAGTTGAATATTCAGGATAGCAAGGCTTATGACAATTGGTATGCTTTCTTTTCCAAATTGGAAATCGAGAAAGATTTGCCGGCTCTTCCGGAAACATTAAGTTCACAAGAAAAAATACTTATCAGTTCGAGAGAGATTTATACGAAATATTTCCGGGCGAGAAATCAGGAGATCCTTGTTTCTAAGTATCAAATCAAAGCTCCTTTTAACGGATATATTACTTCTAACGGGTTGATAGAAAACTCTTATGTCTCTATGGGACAAAAGCTTTTTTCCGCTAGTGATGTTGATAATCTTGAAATAGCGATTCCTCTTCTGGTTGAAGAAATTGGTTTGATAAATTGCGATTGCAATCCGAAGGTTAGAATAATCGCGGAGAACAATAGTGAAGTATATTTGGAAGGGCGTCTGGTTAGGAAGCAAGCTAACTTGATAGAAAACTCCCAAACAATGAATGTATACGTCAATTTCAGAAACCCTAAACTTAACACATATTTTCTACCGGGTAATTATGTAAAAGTAGAAATCGAAGGGAAGATGTTTAAGAATGTAGCCAAGATACCTCGACACTTGATTACCGAAGATTGTTGTGTTTATACTTTCGAAGAGGGAAAACTAAACAAAAGAAAAATTAATCCGGTTGTTAACCAGAAAGATGATATGATGATAAAAAATACTTTGCCGGATGAAACTCATATAGTAACCACAATTTTGCAGAAACCCTTGGTGGGGATGGAGTTGAAATCGATTAACGAAGTAGCGTTGAATGTAGTAGATTCTCTTTACAATACCAGTATCGTGGCAAACAAATAGGAAGGGAAGATGTTAAAGAAGTTTACGGAATATTTCATTAAAAACTCCGCGGTATCCAACTGGATAATGCTTGTGATCATGATCGCGGGAATATACGCTTTGTTCAATTTGACCAAAAGAAACGATCCGAAATTTGAGATCGAAACAATTTCCATAAATACACCTTATCCCGGTGCTTCCGCTATTGAAGTTGAGGAAGGCATTGTCGTAAAGATCGAGGAAAGGTTACGCGGAATGGAAGGAGTCGAAAAGATTCGCTCATGGTCTTCCGACGGTTGGGGAACTGTTGATGTTGATATCATTCCCGATTACGATATGAACAAAGCTTTACAAAATGTAAAGAATGTAGTTAACTCTATCGGATCTTATCCGATGGAAGCCGAGAAGCCGATAATTAATCAGGATACTCAGTGGACCAGAGCGCTTCTTCTTAGTATTTACGGTACCGATGATTTGGTTACATTGAAGAAGATTGTAGAAGAGTTTCGAGATGAGCTTTTGGCTACCGGTGTTGTTTCCAATATAAATGTTTGGGGCGTTCCGACTCGTGAATTCTCTGTTGAGGTTTCTCCCGAAACTCTAATCAGATACAAACTTACGATAGGTGATATTGCACAAGCGGTCAGAAATTCGAATCTTAATATCTCTTCCGGTTCAATTGTAACCGATAATCAGGAAATTCTGATCAGATCATATAATAAGAAGTATGATTCCCGCGAGTTGGCGAAAATTGAGGTTGTTTCTTCTATCGACGGACAAAAGATTCTGCTCGGAGAAATATGCACGGTAGTGGAACAATGGCCGGAAAATGTTTTCTTCCCTGAGAACAAAGGGCACAAAGCTATCGGTTTTGCCGCGATGTATAATAACAATGAAGACGCTTTGGTAATAACCGAAACCACGGAAGCATTGGCAAAAAAATATGAAGCAAAGTATAACGGACTGATTCATTTCGATACTTTCCTTAAGGATACGCAATATCTCGAAGAACGACTTGAGCTTATGACTGAAAACGGTATTCTCGGTTTGGTTCTTGTTATCGTTATTCTTAGCATTTTTCTAAATGTCAGAATGTCTTTCTGGGTCTCTCTCGGTATTCCAATTTCATTGCTTGGAATGTTCTTCACTCTCTGGACTTTGGGGATCAGCATCAACGAGTATAGTCTTTTCGGAATGATAATGGTGATCGGTATTTTGGTTGACGACGGAATTATCATCGGAGAAAGCATATACGCGCAGTACGAAAAATATGGAAAGAAGCCTTTCCAAGCGGCTGTGGATGGTACTCTGGAAGTGATTAAGCCGGTTACGATTTCGATTCTTACGACAATAGTCGCTTTTGTTCCTTACTTCTACTTTTACGGATTCTTGGGGAAATATGTATGGCAAATCGCTGCTGTTGTAATTATTGCTTTACTTTTCTCTCTAGTGGAAGCGATGATTATTTTGCCTACTCATCTTGCTCATTCGAAAGCGTTAGAAGGGAAGAAGACTAATGATATAAATTTCTTTTCCAGATTGCGAGCCAGGCTTGATGTAGCAATATCTTATTTGATAAACAAACTATACGGTCCGTTTCTTAAGTATTGTATCCGAAATCGTTGGGCAGTTTTGGCTTCGGTATTTGCCGTAGTTTTGATTATTACCGGATTATTCATGGGAACTCATGTAAGAGCGCAATTTTTTCCAGAAATCGAACCACCTTTTGCGCGATTGGAAGTTGAGGTTCCTGCAGGTACTTCCGCAAATGTTTCCGACGAATTGCGAGATAGATTGGTTGATAAAGCCTTGGAGTTCGGAAAAGAATGGCAAGCAGAGAGGGGAATGGAAAATACTCCGATTGAAAATCATTTCTCATGGATGAACGGAAACAGTATCAACATATTTTTCTGCTTACCTACGGTAGATAATAGAAATTTCTCAATAAGTGAATTTTCAAACGCCTTGAGCGAATATATGGGAGATGTTCCGGAAGCTGAGAATGTTATTTGCGGTGGATTCTCTTTTGGAGGTTCTCCCATATCGGTGAGATTTTCCAGTCACGATTATAGCCAGTTGATGAAGGCGAAAGATTTACTGAAAAAAGAATTACAAAAAATAGATGGTGTTAAGGACATCAGAGATGATACCCCTTTGGGAAATACGGAATTTGTAGTCTCCCTGAAACCGAAAGGAAAAGCTCTCGGATTTACCTTAAGAGATCTAACTACGCAATTGCGTCAGGGATTTTACGGACAAGAGGTAATGCGTCTGCAAAAAGGGCGTGATGAAATGAAACTTTGGGTTCGTTTCAAAAAAGAGGATCGTATGGCTATCAGCCAGGTAGAGAATCTTAAGGTGAGAACACCCCAAGGAGAGTTTGTTCCTTTCAAAGAGGTGGCGGAATACAGAAACCAGAGAAGTATCAGAAGAATTCGTCATGAAAACGGTGAACGAGCTGTTACGGTCTACGCGGAAATGGATTATTCGAAAAATGATCTCTCTGTTGTGTTGAAGGAATTGAATAGTGTGGTAGTTCCTGATATTTTGAAGAAAGTTGACGGAGTAACCAGAAGTTACGGCGGACAATCCGAAGAGATGGGTAAGATAATGGGCTCGGTTACTTATTCGATGGGGATAGCTCTTTTGGTGATGTTTACGATCTTGATGTTCCTTTTGAAATCATATTGGCAGACAATTGTTATCATGTCTCTGATTCCATTGGGAGTTATCGGTTCTGTTATCGGGCATTATTTCCTCGGAATACCGATAAATATATTATCCTTCTTAGGAATAGTGGCTTTGGCCGGTATTATCGTGAACGATTCGGTTGTGCTTGTGGATAAGTACAACAGATTAATAGCCGAGGGAATTGATGTAAAGGATGCATTATTTGAAGCCGGATTGTCTCGCTTCAGACCGATTATTCTTACTACAATTACTACCGCTGCCGGATTAATGCCGATTATTACTATGACCAGTGTTCAAGGTAAGTTCCTTGTCCCAATGGCCGTTTCAGTTGCTTTCGGATTAATGTTCGGTACTTTGCTGACTTTATTGGCTCTTCCGAGCAGTCTCTACGCAATCAGCGATATCAGAAAATTCTTCAACAGAAAGAAGAGTCGTCCGGAACTTGAGCCGGCATATAAATTAAAATAGGCTTTCAAGCACTCCTTATATAAAGCCTGTCTTCAGTTCAATTGAGGACGGGCTTTTTTGTGTTTATGCGCAAAGATGTGAAGCGATAGAATTAATAAATTGCTTTCCAGAGCTTTTCCTATTAACTTCTTTCCAATACCTAAAAGGTCGATTTGGATCTTATGATGTGAGGGCAATAAGTTACCGTTTCTCCCGAAACCTTGACTTTTATTCATCATAAATAAAGAGGGTAAAAATGAAATCGATTAGTGTCTCTCTGTTTCTTTTATTCCTTAATTGTACACTCTTTTCTCAGCTAATTTCTAACTGGGAAGTGATGTGGGATCCTCCGGGAAATTATTATGGAATGGCCAAAATGTTTGAAACTGACAGTGAAGGGAATATTTATGTTGCCGGTTCTATTTACGATATGAATCGAAATCAGGATGTTGCCGTAATAAAATATGATAAAGAGGGAAACGAACTTTGGGTGAAAATTTATGATATTGGGACTCATGATCAACCTATCGGGATTGTCTTCGATACTGAAGAAAATCCGATTATCGGTATGAAAGGAAACTCCAGTTCGGTTTATTATGAGGTGTTTCATTTTGTGAAGTATTCAAAATCGGGGGAGCTCTTACTAGGAAAGGAACTCTCATTAATGAATCCGAATACAAATAGAGAAATGCTAGGGCTTGCGCATAATCTGTTCGAAGATAATTTCGGAAATATTATTCTTTGTGGCGGATCGAATGAAATTATTTGGCACATGAAAATGACTGAACTAGGTACAATTGCCGGAAGCAGCACAGATACACTTTCTCTTCCTACAACTCTTTCATATTATGATTCTCATAATGGTTTCATAAATCCCTCTACTGGTGATATGTATGTTACTTCTCTTCTTCATGATAGGGGAGACAGCACGTGGTACAGAAGCTATCTTACCAAAATGGATAATAGCGGTAAAATAGAATGGACGAAGCTACTTTATGATTTCGGTATAACCGAAACCTACTGGTGGCTTGAAAAAGCATTGATAAGAAACGACGGCGCAATCAATCTTGCGATGCAAGTTTCAAGAAGCGTAGGAGATAGTTCCTCTGTTTGGAATTATCCGAAAGTAATGCAGATAAACACCGACGGAGAAATTGCTTGGGATTATACTTTTGAGAATTCTCCCGGATTTAATATGAGTACTTCTATCGATAATATATGTTTTGATGTGGGACAGAATATTCTTGCCACCGGTTCGATTGATAACAAGGCTTTCGTGGCCAAATTTTCGGGAGCAGGGGAGAAGACTTGGCTGAAAAGAGATCCTTCTCTTTCGGTTGGGGAACATATTATTTGCGATGTAAGAGATCCGATTGGGGCTCTGTACGATTCCCTCGGTAATGCCGTTATTGTAAAATACAACGAACAAGGGGACGCGATTTACAGATATAAAATTGACGGAAAGAGTCTTTATTATCCCGCATACGTAAATGATATGAAGCTTGATACAGACAAAAGTATATTACTTACCGGAGCAAATTACGGCTCTTCCTATTATTATCTTACGATGAGAATTACCGATTTCGCGTTGCCGGTTGAGGAAGAGAATCTTCCGATTGATTATTATATGATTGATAATTACCCGAATCCATTTAACCCCGGAACGACGATAAGATATACCGTACCGAAGGAGGGAAAGATTTCACTAAGTATCTATAATCTTCTTGGTGAGAAGGTTGTTTCATTGCTTAATAAAAATGTATCGGAAGGAGAACATGAAATTTATTTCGACGCTTCCAAACTTACAAGCGGTTCATATTTCTGCGTGATGGAGGGGAGCGGTGTAAGAAAAATTACAAAAATGCTCCTTCTTAAATAGCCATACAATTTTAACCGCTCGTTTTTGTAATGGTTTAATTACAAAGAAACGGGCGGTTGCTTGATATTCTTCCTCTTCCAACTTTGCAATAATACAAACCTATATTAGTATCAGTGTATGTTTTGTTGTATATTTACTTTTATTTAATAATCGGGGGTAAAACTATGGCAGAAGAGAAAGGAAAACCGAATGTGATCCGTGCTCTGCTGAACGGACTATTAGCCTATTTGTTGGGATTTATCATTTATATGATTCCCGGCTTTGTTGTTGCGATGCAAATGGGGGCGGAATTGGGACCGAAAATCCAAGATCCGGAAGAGATAAGCAAAAGAATTAATGAGGCTATTCCTATAATGTATCAGGAAAATCTTTGGTTTTATTACGGATTTATAATTGTTACCGCAGCTCTTATCTTTTGGCGTAGCAGAGCTGTAACAAAGAAAGCCGGAGAGAAAGTAATTGCGAACGGAATTCTTGTCGCTACAATTCCCGTAATACTTGGGGTCTATTTCGATATTTCAGTCGGTGTAGGACTCTTTGCTATTGTCACTATGGCTATCTATCTGGCCGCCGGTTTTTATGGGGTGAAGAAATACAATTTTGTGAAGAAGTAAGAATGGATGATTTGTAGATGAGAACAAGAATAAAGATATGCTGCATCAGCAGTAAAGATGAAGCGAAGATGGCTATTGAGGCAGGGGCGGACGCTCTGGGGCTTGTTGGGAATATGCCGAGCGGACCAGGGGTGATTTCGGACGAAAGAATTCGGGAGATTGCCGAGTCTATTCCTGCGGGAGTGGCCTCATTTCTTCTTACAAGCGAAACAGAGACTGATAAGATAATTGAGCATCATAAAAGAACAAATACAAACACAATTCAGATTGTGGATCGACTTGCAAAGGGGAGTTACTCCGATCTCCGAGAAGCAATTCCTGCCGTTAAGTTGGTGCAGGTTATTCATGTATTGAACGAAGCCTCAGTTGAGGAAGCTTTGGAAGTGGCGGAAAATGTTGACGCTATTCTACTCGATAGTGGAAATCCCTGCCTTACAATAAAAGTATTGGGAGGAACCGGAAAAACTCACGATTGGTCTCTTAGCCGAAAGATACGGGAAACAGTGCCGGTGCCGGTTTTCCTTGCCGGGGGAATAGGTCCTCACAACATTCGTCGCGCAATAGAGGAAGTAGAACCATTTGGAATAGACCTCTGTAGCAGCGTAAGAACCAACGATCATCTCGATCCGGAAAAGTTGAAGGCGTTGTTCGACACTATTGCCGGAAAATAATATCAGATACGAACTACTTACTATTTTAGTCCGAAGTAATTTTTTATTCTCCGTTTATATTGATATGGGAAGCAATTATTATCCGTTGCTGCCCGTCTCTGCAATGTCTGATCTCACACCGTATATATCTACGAATTCCGTGAACTACTTTATAACCTTTGCCTATTGTAAACATAGAAACAAAATAGTACATTTGTAATCTTTTAATAATAGACTATTAGAAAAGAGGAAAGATGAAACTGATTGTAGCTGTTCTTTTATTGTTTTCTTTTAATGTGGTATCTTTTGCCGGAGAAAATGATAATGAGAATGAAGTAAACAAATGGCCAAGTTTCGGAATCGGAGCGGAATTCTTCAATATAATAGAAAATACAGTATATAGAGCTAATTACTCTTATACTTACAACGACTACTATTACCGATTTAAGTTCGACATGAAGAATACATATTATGAAACAACGAAACTTAGAATCTCTATTTTTCTAAATGATTCCTTCAAGCTGGAACCTGTTCTCGGTTTTTACGGAGATTTTCGGATCAAAGAATATCTGGTTATTTTAGGTTGCGGAGCTTATCATCATTTCCGAGAGGATAATTTCTCCTTCTATTACGGAGGAAAGATTGTATCTGTTACAACAAGCGTTCCCTGGGATGATACAAATTTTTGTCCGGTTCTAGGAATAGCTGTTGGCGCGGAATGGCTTGTGCATAAACATTTTAGTATTTGTTTCGAGCCTTCTTTGGAGTTATTGGATGCCTTCGCCGGCAATGATCTTAATTCAAATGGTGTGTTAATATTACGTTGTTATTTATAACTATAGGATTGTTAATGAAAAGGAAAATAGTATTATTATTTGCGATTTTCTTCGTAGCTTCAAATTTGATGAGCGCGCAAAATAATGAAAAGGAAAAATTTTGCAAGCCAACCTTTAGCATTGGAATTGAGGCGTTAAATTTCGGAAAAACAGATTTTCGGGAAGAAAATTCTCTCTATCTCACATATTTTCTCAATGAGTCCTTTAGTATAGAAGGGATGTTAGGGGTGGATGGTACTAATGATTGGGATACCAGATATGAGCATTTCAAAGTATTATACGCTTTAGGGGTAAATAAATATTTTTGGGATGATGACGTTGCTTTTTATTTCGGTGGAAAACTAGGTTCCAGACCCTTCGGACGTTCAAGCAACGCCAGTGGAAATCCGTTTTTGCTATTAAATATTGGAGGACAATGGTTTTTCCACAAGCACTTTAGTCTATCTTTTGAGCCTTCTCTAGAAGTAATTCATCACGATGAAAGTTATACCAATTTTGAAACAAAAGGAAGAATAATTTTCCGATATGTGTTTTAGTTTTATGGGGCTCGGAGATGAGTCCCTTTTATTTTTCTCATGATTATTTCATCCGAATCAACCCGCAATCAATTTCTCGAATTTTATTTACTCCCATGAAAAACTTCCCTCGTTGATTCCATTTGTTTGGCAAACGGATCGAAACTATTCTTAAATTGATAGATAAATTGCAAAAATGTTCCGAATGTTTGATTGAAATCCCCAAACAGTTGCGCCGTACAAATGAAATGTTGCGCTGATAGCCGAAATTGTTTCGACGGATATTAGAACCATTGCGCTAAAGGTAAGAAAGAATGCGATATTGCCGGTAATCAGTGCGCAGATAAATTGAATTAGTTCGTTACTCATATGAACCGTTGCTAAGGTGAAATTCTTGCGGAAAATGAGTAGCGCACTCCTTCGGATGAGCAGCGCACCAAAGCAAATCAATAACGCACCATTTCCGATGAATAGCGCAACATGGAGAATCCTCTGCGCAACAAATATCATAAATAGCGCACCGGTTCCAACGATTAGCTCACCGTTTCCCACGAGTAACACAATGCGTATTTTATCAGCGCATCATGGAAAAGATTTAACGCACCATTGCATATCAATAGCGCTTTTGGGCCGATTATTAGCGCACTGATTTTGATAAGGAAGGGTAAGATTCGGAGGAATTGGCAAATTCTTGCGACTTACAAAAAAAGAAGGAAAAGGTTGCGAAAATCGATAAAATTAATAAAAAAATAGTACGAAAATTATTGCATCTTACTAAAAAAAATGTATTAATGAAGTTGTTAGTTTACCTAATAGGAAGGATTGTTTTCGGGAAGTTTTCGGTTAAATCCTAACAGTAATAATTCTTCAACAAAATGAGGGGGGCTAATATGGGAAGTCAAAAGGATTACATGCCCAAAAGATCTTACCACGGCACTGACGCCGAATTAATTCAAACATCAGATCAACTACTCGACACAGCCACGCGTGATCAGAATGAGTTTATCGATTACGGCTTTACACCGGAGCGATTGAGTGCAATTCAGGGGTTGCGGGAGGAGTATTCGAATATCGAAACCGATATTGAAATGAGCTCAGATATCACTGACGCTACGTTCACCCGCAATGAAAAACGATCCGATTTGGAAACCGCTCTTCGTTCCCTTGGAACCAGATTGGAAAATAAAGGGGATTTTTCAATCGGCTTCATGAATAAGGTTACTATTCCTTCGATGACGAAGATAAGTGACGACCAATTGGTTCGCTCTGGGAAACAAGTTGTGAAAAACGTGGCAACAAAACTGGATGTACTTGCCGAGGTTGGGATTACAGAAGTATATCTGAACGGAATCTCCGATAAGATTACTTTGTTCGATCAGGCAATTGACGATAAGGTTGCCGCAGAATTGGCCAGAGAAGTAAAAACAGCCGAACGGATTGAGAAAGGAAATCAATTGTACGCGGAATTGGTGAAGCTTGCCAACACCGGAAAGGATATCTGGTATACGGTAAATGAAGCCAAATATAATGACTATCTGTTGATTGAAAAACACTCACAACCAAAAGAGGAGGAGTGATAATCTGTAGTGGAACTAATTACCCATTTTTTCACCCCGAAGGGATGAGAAATTCCTTTCGGGGAAAATATATATATGTTAATGAGGGGAAACTATTACTCACAAGTCCCTTTGGGAGGTAATAATGGATAGAATAGTGTTACAGTTTATTATTTTAATTATTGTAGTAATAATGTCCAATAAACTAATAGGGCAAGATTGGGGGCAGTTAGAGAAAATTGTTGCCTCTGATCGGGGAAGTGAAGATTTGTTTGCTCATGGCGTATCCATTTCTGGTGACTATGCTATAGTAGGAGCTTATTGTGAAGATCATGATGTTCTAGGAACAAATGAGTTGGATCGGGCAGGATCAGCCTATATTTTTAAAAGGAATGGTTTTAATTGGGAATTTCAGCAAAAGATAGTTGCTTCGGATCGTGCGGTAGAAGATAGATTTGGATATAGTGTCTCAATCTCTGGAGATTATGCAATTGTAGGAGCTTACGGTGAAGATCATGATGTCTCAGGATATAATGTGTTGAACTTTGCAGGATCAGCCTATATTTATAAGAGGACAGGTGAGACATGGAGTCAGCAACAAAAGATAGTTGCTTCGGATCGTGGTATTAGTGATTTATTTGGGTATAGTGTTGCGATTTCTGGGAATTATGTCATAGTGGGAGCCTTTGCAGAAGATCACGACACATTGGGAGGCAATGAATTCTTATCCGCAGGAGCGGCCTATATTTTTGAAAGGACAGGCGAAACATGGAGCCAGCAGCAGAAAATTATTGCCTCGGATCGGGGATCGAAGGATTATTTTGGCCATAGTGTTTCGATTTCAGGAGATTACGCTATAGTAGGAGCTTATAATGAGGAACACAATGCAGTAGGGGAGGATTCTCTGTCTGTGGCAGGATCAGCCTATATTTATAAGAGGGTAGGTGAAACTTGGAGTCAGCAACAAAAGATAGTTGCTTCGGATCGTAGTTCGGATGATAATTTTGGCTATAGTGTCTCTATTTCATCAGATTCCGCTATAGTAGGAGCATATGGTGAAAATCATGATGTTTTGGGGAATAATGAATTGAACAATTCTGGATCAGCTTATATTTATGTTAAGACAGGTGAGACGTGGGTACAACAACAGAAGATAGTTGCCTCAGATCGTTCAGTTGATGATTATTTTGGGTATAGTGTCGCAATTTCAGGAGTATACGCTATAGTAGGCGCTTACTATGAAGACCACAATATTAGTGGTGAAGATTCCTTGTTCTCTGCAGGTTCAGCTTATATATTTGCAACAGGTGAGGCTTTAGCGGTTGAGCTTAGAAATTTTGATATTAAAGTAATTAATAATAAAGCCTTGCTCCACTGGGAAACGGTTACAGAGAAGAACAACTACGGCTTCAAGATAGAGCGTGCTGTTTTGGGAGAGAAAAAGAGTTTTGAGAAGATCGGATTTGTAGCAGGGCACGGAAACAGTAACTTGGTGAGAGCATATTCTTATATTGATAGTATGCCTTTAGAAGGGAGAGCTGTTTACAGATTGAAGCAGATCGATTTCGACGGGAAGTATGAGTATTCCGAAGAGATAGAAGTCACTTCCGGTTTAGTAAAAGAGTATTCTTTAGAACAGAATTATCCTAATCCTTTTAATCCGACTACAAACATCAGTTTTAAGCTCGCCAAAAAAGGGAAAGTAAATATAAAAATTTTTAACGCAATCGGGCAGGAAGTAGCTGAATTGGTAAACAAAACAATGGAGGGGGGAAGTTATGAAGTGACATTCAATGCTGCAAATCTCCCTTCCGGAGTTTATTTCTGCAGAATGAATGCCGGAGGTTTTACGAAAATGACTAAACTTCTTTTGATAAAGTAACGAAGTGATATTTCTCCGAAGGGATGAGAAATTCCTTTCGGGGATTTTTATTGGAATAGATATAGAGGTTTTTTTCTTTATTCTCTTCCGAATTCCTTGCTTTTTTTTCTCGGAGCCTCATTTGAATACTTAGTACTTTAGATTAATTAATAATATCATTAGTAGAGGCTTAAAATGAAACGAATAATATTTTTTTCTTTACTTCTTTTGTCAGTTATGTGGGGGCAAACTACTCTTTCTCCGGGTGATGTAGCTTTTATCGCAGTTAATTCGGATGAACCAGGTTTTGGAGTGAGGGATGATTTTTCATTTCTTTTGTTAGCCAATATTGAATCAGGGACTGAAATCAGATTTACTTGTGCCGGATGGAATGATGATGGGTATTTTACTCCGGCGGTAGTTGATAAAGATTATCTTGTTTGGACATCAACTTCAGCTATGAATGCCGGCGAGACCGTTCATATTTATGAAGATGCAGATACAATCAATCTTATGGGGACTAATAAGGGGTCGGTTAGTTATATTAAAGTTGATTCTGCGGCTTACTGGGCTTTATCGGGAGCTGGAGATCAGGTCTTTGCGTTTCAAGGAGCCTTTGATAGTACCGCAAGTTTTATTGCCGGAATTCATTGGAACAGATATATTGGATATACAACCGACGAAAATTGGGACGGTAGGAATGATGGTAATACATATAGTGAGTTGCCAGACGCTTTAAGTCCAGGGGAGTCATCTGTTTGGATATGGGATTCAACCAAGACCTTAGATACGGAAAGGGAAAGAGATAATATGATATATGATTGTTCCGATACGACTAATACCAAAGCAAATTTGTTGGCGTCGATTAATAATAAGTATAATTGGACAACCAGTCGAGCGACTATTTATGATCAAGAGCCATTTCCCGCGACATTTACTGTAACTGATGTTCTTCCTGTTGAGTTGATAGCTTTTGAGGCTACTCATCTCAAAGGCAAAACCATTCTTAGTTGGGAAACAGCTACGGAGAAGAACAACTACGGCTTCGAGATAGAGCGTGCTTCGACAAGCTCAGCAACCGAAAAGTATTATGAGAAAATAGGCTTTGTTGAGGGTTACGGAAACAGTAATTCTGTTAAGGAATACTCTTTTATGGATAATACCCCAGTTATTGGGAAAGTAGTTTACCGTTTGAAACAGATCGATTTCGACGGAAAGTATGAGTATTCGAAAGAGATAGAGATAACAACTCATCCAGTTACGGAATACTCGTTAGAACAAAACTATCCTAATCCTTTTAACCCGAGTACAAAGATTTCATTTGCTCTATCGAATAAGAGAGATGTTAGTTTGAAGGTCTTCAATTCCATTGGTGAGGAAGTAGCGGAATTGGTAAACAAAACAATGGAAGCAGGTAAGCATTCGGTGATCTTCAATGCTGTGGAATTACCATCCGGAGTTTATTTCTGCAGGATGAAAGTGGAAGGTTTTACAAAAACGACCAAACTATTATTAATGAA
The DNA here is from genome assembly GCA_942492055.1 of uncultured Ignavibacteriales bacterium. Taxonomy (GTDB): domain Bacteria; phylum Bacteroidota; class Ignavibacteria; order Ignavibacteriales; family Melioribacteraceae; genus CALODP01. The sequence goes on from CALODP010000026.1 coordinate 61,652, forward strand.
ATAAAAAAGAAATGGGGCTGATTCCGAAGAGTCAGCCCCAACAAATTTATGCTACACTTTCCTTCAGCTCTTCCATAGTATATAGAGGGATAAGATTTAATCCTTCCTTAGCGAGGTTTTCGAATGCTTTTTCTTCCCTTACAATAACGCACATAACGGAATCAATCTCTGCGCCGAGTTCTCTGAGTTGATTTGCGCTGATGATTATCTGTCCACCGGTTGTAACTACGTCTTCAATAATGCAAACTTTCTTACCTTTGAAATCAGCTCCCTCTGCCAATTTACAAGTACCGTATTGTTTAGCTTCTTTTCTAACGAAAAGAGTAGGCTGCTTTGTTTTAAGAGCCAAAGAAGTAGCGATCGGAATGCCACCCATCTCTAATCCTGCTAATAGATCGCTCCCTTCGGGAACAAGCTCTTTCATTTCGGAAGTAATTTCGTCGAGCAATTCCGGTTGAGCTTCGAAAAGATATTTGTCGAAATACTCATTTGAAATTTTACCGGATCTTAAAAGAAATTCGCCGGTAATATGTGAAGTGTTGTAAATCTTTTTCGCAAGTTCTCTGTTTTTCATTTTTTACCCAAGTATTATTGAAATGTTTTTACAAAAATACGGATTAATTGAAAACATGGAAAGAAAGATCGAAAATAGTCTTCAAACAGTTAAAAAGATCGGGAATTATTTGTTTAATATTTCGGTTTTCTTATTTTTGTCGGAATAGTGATAAAAATAAATTTTGTAATAAGCGCAAAATTTCTTTTTTTTGCCTGTCCTTAAAAATGTTAAATAAGAAAAAGAAGTCATGATAAAGAATTTAGTAATAGTTGAGTCCCCGGCAAAAGCCAAAACAATTGAAGGCTTTTTGGGGAAAGATTATAAAGTTACTTCCAGTTTCGGGCATATCCGAGATTTGGAAAAGAAGAATTTCGGAATCGAAATAGAAAATGAGTTTAAGCCAAACTACATTGTTCCGGATGATAAGAAGAATGTTGTTAAAGAACTGAAAAAGCTTGTTAAGGAAGCGGAAACGGTTTGGTTGGCATCTGACGAGGATCGCGAGGGAGAAGCGATTTCCTGGCATTTGAAAGAAGTTCTCAAGCTAAAAGAAGATGCTACCAAAAGAATAGTATTTAACGAGATTACGAAAAAGGCAATTACCGGAGCGATAGAAAACCCCAGAGGAATAGATAATAATCTTGTGGACGCACAACAGGCAAGAAGAATATTAGATCGCTTGGTTGGTTTTGAGATATCTCCGATTCTCTGGAAAAAGGTAAAGCCAAGCTTATCAGCTGGTAGGGTTCAATCTGTTGCGGTTAGATTAGTGGTTGAAAGAGAAAGGGAAATTGATGCTTTTAAGATCGAGTCGCAATTCAAAATAGTAGCAAGGTTCTGGGTAGAAGATGAAAAAGGAAAGAGAGCTCCTTTAACAGCCGAGCTTCCTAAGAGGTTCAAAACGGAAAAGGAAGCTAAAGAATTTTTGGAATTACTAAAGGATGCGAAATTCCAGATAGACTCTTTGGAAAAAAAAGACGCTAAAAAAACTCCCGCAGCCCCCTTTACAACATCAACATTACAACAAGAAGCAAGTAGAAAATTAGGATTTTCCGTTTCAAGAACGATGCTTGTTGCGCAGAAACTTTACGAATCGGGAAAGATTACATATATGAGAACAGACTCTGTAAATCTTTCCGATTTTGCATTGCAAGCCTCAAAAGAGATAATCACAAATGAGTTTGGGCCGGAATATTCTACAACCAGAAAGTATAAAACAAAATCTTCTTCCGCACAGGAAGCCCATGAAGCAATCAGACCTACATACTTTGAAAATCCGTCGGTAGAAGGCTCCAGAGATGAGAAAGTTTTGTATCAATTGATCTGGAAACGTGCAATTGCTTCGCAGATGGCAGACGCTAAGCTCGAAAGAACTATTGCAAAAATTTCGATTTCCAATTGTGATGAGAAATTAGTAGCAAAAGGGGAAGTAATTAAGTTCGAAGGTTTCTTAAAAGTATATTTGGAATCAACAGACGAAGAAAATGGTAATGGTGAAGAGAAATCCACTTTACTTCCTCCGATGAAAGAAGGGGATAATTTGGAACTTCTTGAAGCAACTGCAACAGAGAGATACACCAGACCTCCTGCAAGATACACAGAAGCGAGTTTGGTTAAGAAATTGGAAGAGCTTGGAATCGGTCGTCCTTCAACTTATGCTCCTACTATAAGTACGATTCAGAAAAGAAATTATGTTAATAAGGAAGAAAGAATTGGAACCGAACGTAATTATGTCCTTTTAAGATTGGATAGTACCAAAGAGATATTGAAAGAAATAAGGACAGAAACAACTGGAGCAGATAAAGGAAAACTATTCCCGACAGATATTGCTATGTTGGTCAATGATTTTCTTATTACATATTTCCCTAATATTCTTGATTACAAGTTTACAGCAAAAGTAGAAAATGAACTCGATGAAGTTGCACATGGGAAATTAAAGTGGAGCAAAATGTTGGGAGATTTTTATTTCCCTTTTCATGAAATAGTTGAAGAAACTACCGAAAAGAGTGAGAGAGTATCAGGAGAAAGAATTCTTGGCGCCGATCCCAAAACCAAGAGACAAGTCTCAGTTAGGATGGCAAAATTCGGCCCGGTAGCACAACTTACAAATGCAGCGGATCCTGACGAAAAGCCTCAATACGCAGGATTGAGAAAAGACCAGAAATTGGAAACAATTACCTTGGAAGAAGCCTTGGATCTCTTTAAACTTCCGAGATTGGTTGGTATTTTCGAGAATGATGATGTAGTTGCCGCAATTGGTCGATTCGGTCCATATTTGCGTCATCAAAGTAAATTCTATTCTCTTGGTAAAGCATATGATCCATATACCATTGAAATAAATACTTCAGTTGAAGTTATTCGTGAAAAAAGAATAAAAGACGCTGAGAAAATGATTAAGGTCTTTGATGAAAACCCCGATTATCAATTGCTAAACGGTAGATGGGGGCCTTATCTTAAAGTAGGGAAGCTAAATATCCGAATTCCGAAAGATGTTGACGCAAAATCTTTGACATACGAAGAATGCGTTAAGCTTGCGGAAGGAGGGGCTGCTAAGAAAAAAACTAAGAAGAAAAAATAATAAATTAGGGGCTCTCTTTAGAGCTCCTTTCTTTTTTACAATAGTTAATATTACAATGAAATAATACTTAATATAAACCATTATTTTTTTGTATTTTCCACTCCAAGATTACAAGAAAGTTACATCCTAATTACTTCTCAAAAAAATGGCTGAAAGCATTAAATTATTTTCAAATATCTTCGATAATTTAGAAGTAGAATAGTACATAAACCAAAAAGTGAGCGGCTAAAATCCTGATGAGCATTATTCCTGAAAATAGCGCACTTCAACTTGAATCCGATGATATGATTAACGGCGAAAATATTGATCAAAGATTTGTTCAATTCTCCAAGAAGTATATTTTCTATGACTACATTGAAAATCCCGACTTTATTAAGAGAATTAAAGAGAATGCTGTATTCAATACGATCGATTTTTCGGAAGAAATATCCGAAAGGTTCGTTTATTATAAATCCGCTCCTTACTTTATGATTCTGGAATCTCCCGAGTTAAATCATCTCAGAGAGACTTTTAAAATATACTATTCAAAATTGAATAGGGATAATCAACAGAATCTTATAAAAGATTTTTTTACCAAATGGGTAACAACCACACGGCACGAGGAAAAGAAATATTTTGCATCTTCAGTCATTGAATATTTGGAGCAGAATAAGAATAATCCTTATAATCTTATTGTTTATGCTTTTATTTTAGGATACGATAATACCTTTTATAGTCCTACCAAAGCAATAGAATATGTTGATAAAGGAATAGATACTCTTAAAGAACAAAATATAGATGAGCTTACTAAACATAAAATCTTCTACCTTTTCAGTCTTGTAAAAGGTTTTGTTTTCTTAAAACAAGGAGAGATTTTAAGTGCCAAGGATGAATTCCAGAGAGCGATTGATTTTAAGTCTGACGGTCTGTCCGCAAAATATCATCTTGCTCTTGCCAATGTTTTAGTCGGAAATTACGAAGAAGCGGTGGTTTTAATTAGTCAGATTATGGATTATGATAGTTATAGATTTGCATACGCCGTAGAGACTAATGATCTCACTATATTGGATTATCTTTTCCGAAATTCGCTTTCTAGATATTTCTGTGTTGAAAGAGCATTTGCTCCGGTTATGGAATTTTTTCAAAATCGGGTTGATAATATAAAAGGACCAAATACGGTTAGATTTGAGCGACTTAAACTCGATTATCTTACTCTAAAAAATATGAAGATCAATAAGTATTACGATCAGCAAATAGCCGATGATTTGAACTTCATAGCTAGATTTACGAAAAAATATTACGGCACTGAGAACATTCTCATTCTTCAATCACTGGAACAGGTAATAGAGAAATTTTATCAACTGATAAAAAGAATTATTACAATAATGGAGGATCAAAAGCTTAAAATAATCGCTGAAAAATTAGCCATTTATGAAGTAAAAATTCTTGATCTGGATAAGCAAAAAGCTCAAATAGAATATGAATTGGATCATAATAAAAAGAGAACCGAGGAAAAGCAAACGCATGAAATAAACTTTTACGAAGAAAGTATGAACTCCAAGATCAAAAAAATGGAAGATAAAGTAAAGTTTATTGATCACAGAAAAGAACTGGATCCGATTTCTTCATTTAAGAACTCTTTTACCTACAATATTATGATAGCCATAATTGTAATGCTCTTGGGAGGTTTTTCCGGTTATAGTGGCAGCTATATTGATGATATTGCTAATTTCAACAGTGTTTTCTCGATGATTTTGGTTTATGGTGCAAAATGGGGAGTGGTTTCCTTCTTAATAGGGCTAGTCTTTTCCATAGGAGTTGTTTCTTCGGTTATGGTTAAAAAAGGAAGAGAAAAGCAGGCGTTATTGAGAAAAATAACTCAACTGAATGAAGCAAAAGAAAGTGGAAAGGCAAAGATAAGAAGTGAGTACAGAGAGATTATTGAAGAATTGGAAGACATATGTAATAAAAGGATTAAATCTTTTGTTGAACAAAAAGAAGAGATGATCCAAAAGAGACAAGAAGAAGAAGCCGAACTTAAATCAAAAGCACAACTTGCCATTAAGGTAGAAAAAGGAAGATTAGTGGCTCTATTAAAAGAAAATAATGGATAATATTAGCCATTATTTGAATTATCCTCATCATCCCCATAAATAAACCGCAAAAACGTATCCGATTGTAATTTTTATTCTGGCACATCAATTGATTTTGGTTAGAAGTAGTTATTATTGATAACCGGGAGAATTGATGCCGAAGCTTACGTTAAGCATGATTGTTAAAAACGAAGAGAAATATCTTGAAGGATGTCTTGAGTCTGTTAAGGAAATTGTCGATGAAATTGTTATTGTGGATACAGGGTCAACTGATAAAACTTTGGATATTGCAAAAAAATACTCAGCTTCAGTATATCATTTCGATTGGATTAATGATTTTTCGGCAGCCAGAAATTTCGCATTAAGCAACTCTACAGGAGAATGGATTTTATATCTTGACGCTGACGAAAGACTAACCGTAGAATCCATTAAAGAACTCAAATCGATAATCGAATCAAGGGAAAAGGTCGGGTTTTATTGTACAATCAATAATATCGATGAAAAAACAAATTCTCCCAAACTAATGCGCTACATCCGTTTATTTAAGAATTCGGAAGAAATATCTTTCACCGGGAAAGCACATGAACAGATAGAAAAATCATTATCTGAGAACGGATATGCTTTTAAGGAATCGAAAATTGAAATAACTCATCTCGGATATAATGTATCGGAAGAAGAGTTAAAAGAAAAGGCCGAAAGAAATCTAAACCCCCTTCTTGAAGAATATGAGCATTCTAAAAGTTCTTATTACGCGTTTCAACTGGCAAATACCTATAAAGTTTTGGACGATAAGGAAAAAGAACTTTATTACCACAAATTGGCCATTAAGGGAACCGGATTAAAGAGTGAACTAAAAGTAGTTTCTTATGCGGCTTTAACGGACAATGAAATAGCAAATTTGCAATTCGATGCGGCTCTTAAATATTCCGAGGAAGGATTAAAACTAAATAACAAAAATTCCTTGCTGAATTTACTAACAGCTCAAGCATATTCCGGATTAAGAAGAGGGGATCTGGCAATAAAGCATTTGAGAATAGCAAATAATGAGAATAGAAGATTATTTAATGAAAAACATGGTAAGAATTCTCTTACTATTCTGATAGATGAAGAAAAGATCACATATTATGGATTATATCTCTCAATGCTCTATTCCGATAATAATGCTTTCGGAGAGTTTCTGAAATTAATGTCGGGAAAACCGGAATATCATATTTTGATGGGAATTTTGGAAAACAGAGAGTTAAGCGAAAAAGAGGTTCAAAATATAGGATCTTGCATTAATGAAGAGAATCTTGATTTCTATTTGCAATTGCTAAAGGGATATTCGCAAAACCAAAAGAAAATAGAGATATACTTATCACTTTTTGAAAAATTCGAGAAGAATTCGAAATTTCTATCGAATGTCGGACTCGTTCTCAGTGAAAATGGATTGCTCGAAGAAGCGGAAGGAATATTGGAAACAGCTCTTGCTTTGGAGCAGAAAGATCCATCAGCTGTTTTTTATTTGATATCAGTCTATTTACAAAATGAAAAATATAATAAAATCGGAAATGTAATTGAGATTGCCGAAAAGGAATTCGGGACAAATCCGGAAATAATGCAAAAACTGGTTGTTCTAAAGAAGAAATTGAATGGATTAATATAAAGATATTTGCCACAAGGAGGTAGATTATGGGATTTCAGATTAACACGAATATCGGCGCTTTAAAAGCATATAATGCTTTGGCAAAATTAAACTCTAAGATGGAAGATTCGCAACTGAAACTTTCCACACAAAAGAGAATTAATAATGTGGCTGATGATACGTCGGGCTTTAATGTTGGAAAATCTTTGGCGCGAAAAGTTTCTTTAATGCAGGCCGCGCGAGGGAACGTAGGCTCTGCGAAGGATATGTTAGCTACTGCAGAAAGCCAGTTGATAAACATTAAAGACATGGTTACTCAAGTGAAATCTAAAATCGCAGATGCATCTAATCCTGCAGCGGATCAATCTGCGATTGCCAATGACATAAAAGCATTGGGAGAAGAAATCGCAAATTCCTTTATAAATACAAAATTCAACAATACTTCTTTATTAACATCAGTTCCTAACGGAGCGGGAGCCGGATTTAGTTTTCAAACCGGAGCAGATGCCAGTGATGTTGTATCAATAAATTACGCTTCCGGATTGGTAGGAGCAAATAATGGAGTTTCCGTAGGAAGCGCTTCGGTTAATGGTGTAAGTGATACAGTTATGAATGCCTTCAATGATCTTGAAGGAGTAAATTCAACAAATATTTCAACCATTCTCTCGAATTTGGAATCATTCGAAGGAGAAATTGATACTTCTCTCGGATCAATAGGAAATTATATTCAAAGGCTGGATAAAAAGGATGAATTCCTTACTGCGGCAATAACAAACTCGGCAGCTTCGGTATCAAGATTATTTGACGCGGATATGGCTATGGAGCAGTTAGAAGCTACAAAATCTTCAATTGGGTCGAAGGCAGCAACTTCTATGCTGGCGCAACTCAATTTTTCCCCTCAACAGATTTTGGATTTGTTCGGATAATTAATAAATGGGGTGTATCTTTATTGATATGCCCCTTTCTTTTGGTACAAATAATCTACTTCGAAAACTCATTTCTAAAAATATTTTCATAGAAAACTCTCAATTATTTACGGTGTAATAGGCTGATATATTTCGTTAGTGATAAATTAGTCTGTTATTTTTGCCGAAAATTAAATTCAACTATTGGAAGAAGCCTATTATATATGAAGATAAAAAACATCTTTAATAGATATTAATAGATAGATTAACACCTCATTTTATTTGTATATTGCAAAGAACATTATATACGAAACTAGTATTATTAAGAATAAGGTAGATAACAGATTAAGGTGAAAAATGAGCAAAAAAACCGATAAGATAATTGCTGTTTCGGCGATTGTAGTAGCTATCGCTTCAATGGTTATTTCAGTTTGGCAAGGAATAGAAAATCGTCATCATAATCGTTTAACAGTAACGCCGAAACTTGGAATCTCTTTTTCAATGACTGATAAGAAAGTAGGAATTGTTATTACTAATAATGGTCTGGGACCTGCAATAATGACCAAAAGAACACTGAAATATAAGGGAAAAGAGATTGATGATTATCAGCAGGAAGATATAATTAATGTGGTAAAGTATTTGAAGATGAGTGGTAATCTGAATTTTGCTATTCTTAACAATGATGAAATACTTTCCGCAGGAACAGAATATCCGTTACTAATGCTAGGAATTGAAGGGATGCCTACATTAGAGATGATGGAAGAAATCGATTCTCTTGTAGGTTTTAGATTAGAGTATAAATCAATGTACGGTGAAGAATTTGTTGTGGAAAGCGGCAATTATAATGAATTATAAGTGATTTTTTCTAAAATCAATTTGCGTATAATTGAAATCTCCTATTTTAATAATAGTAAATAGATGGAGACAATAAATCGGATGAGTCAGATTAAAGAAAAAGAATCCCATAATCCTGTTCATAGTAATTCATTATTTGACGGAAGCAAATATTCCGAATGGGCAATCGGTTTATTAAAAAATGGGTATAATCTCGAATGCTTAAAAATTCTGGCCATTCCGGATAATTATACAGATGAAGAAAATGAAGAATCTTTCTTGCAAGCTATTCAAATACCGGATATTTCTTACGGAGAGGTAGAAGAAGAGTTATTTGAAAATTACTCTTTATCGGTAGCAGATTCAGTTATCACAAAGAAAAGATCTCCTCTCGATGGGTTAGAGATTATGAAAATGTTAGCCATTAAATCTAATTATAGTTCTAAGTTTACACGATTTTATGAAATATCCGAAGACCTCAATAATATTCAAATGAACGAGCAACCTCTTTACAATATAGATTTGACTGCAAATAATACCCGAGATTATATAGAGGAAGAATTTCATATATTTTTAGAGATCGAGAAGTTAAAAAAATATGATATTGAATCTGCTAAGCTAATTTGCGAAAAATGCGGAGAATATATAATTCCTCAAATAAGAAAAGAATTCAGAATGAAACTACCTTTTTTGTTTATTGAATCGATTTGTTCCAAATGTGGTTCGGAAAATTTAATAGATTTGAAAACACAAAATGGAAGAAGGAAAATCCTCAATAATCTGAAAAACATGCATATGAGTAAAGTCTCTTCGGATAATCTTTCCAAGAACCGAAACATACTCGACTAACACCAATCTATTAGAAAATCATGGAATAATCTGTGGAATTTCATTTACAAACATACGATTAAATTTGTTTGAGTGTTGTAAATATTATATAAAATTATAATATTCGTAATATATGCATTGCTTATCATAGGAATCGGAAAAATGGGGAAAACTTTATTCATGAATAAACACAAAAAAGACGATTCGAAAATAAGATTTTTTTCGGGTGTTCTTATGTTAGTATTAGCTTTGGTCAATTTAATTGTTGGATTAAAGAATGGTGCTTTTAGCGGACTGGAAATAGTAAATATTACTTTATTGCCTATTGTAGGGCTATATCATGTAATAGGGGGGATAAAGGATAAAAGAAATCTTGATTTCTGAGATAAATATGAATCTTTTCTTAAAATATGGCTTTAGTATAATTATGGAGTGAAAAAGAGAAAAATATTTACAATAATATTTCCTATCGAAAATTACTATCAGAACTCCCTTTTGCTTAAGGATAAGGTAACATAGAGTAAGCAAGCTTTCTTTATTGTTTCCATTAACTATATCTTCTTTTCCAATATCTGCTTTTTCTGCAGAAATATTCGGTGTCTGATTTGGTTGTCAGGCTTTGCAAAAACAAAAGAGGAAACTCTATTCCGTAAAAATAAAGAAGATAATTCTAGTTAAATATTTGTGTTATTAAGTAGAATTTTATAATATTTTATTTAATAAACAAAAGTGATTATGATTGGTGCATTATGAAATCCTTTTTCAAAATTATCTTAATATCCTTTCTGGCGTTAATTTGCTCATGCAATAACAATGATGTAAATGAAATAAGGGAAAAACTACAAGGTGATTGGCGTAGTACAAAAGTATATGAATATAGCTTCTTTTTTATCAGAGATTCGCTTGCTTTTATGGGGAATTATAATGAGGATACTGATTATTATCCTTATAGAATAGAAAAAGATACAATAATATTTTGTGAAGATAATTCGAAGATTAATATCGCAAGAATAACAGATAAATATATTTGGACATATGATGAAAAAAGTGAAATTATTTATCCTCTATTTGAAAAAGCAGATCTTGATACTAACGATAATATTTCTTTGAAATCACTGGAAATTCGTTTTAATGGCTTGAATAACCAGGGGCTTGCGGATTGGAGTTTATATATAGATGATTCTTTGAATTGTTATATGGAAGTTATTAAAAACCGGAAAAGAAAAATTAATAAGAGAAATTTGGACTATCCGGAAGGACAATACTTTGCCAAAGTTCCAAAGAGGGATTTTGAACTATATCAAAAAAAATTCCGATATTTTCCTTTAGGAAAGTTAAAAAAGGAATATAAATCCATTTATTATGGGGTCTCTTCATGTTTGGGCGGAGATTCAGGTGAAGTTTATCTAAAATGCAATTTTATTTATAATAATACGGGAGAAGAAAATAGCATTGCTACTATTGTAAAAGGATCATTTTCATGCCCAAGATATTTGAGAATGTTTTTTATTTCGTTTATAAACATTTGTAGTGAACTTGAATTCGAACAAGCAGAGAAGAAACATAATTTTGAATTCTACAATGGAAATAAATGATAATTTGAGAAAAAATACGATTCATAATGAGTTCTAAATATTATTGATTGTGGAAAAATGCAAAAATCATCGAATATTATAGAAGTTGTTTTTCTTTTATCCTTATTCTTTTCATTGCGCACAAATACCTTTGCACAAGTTTATCAACCTTCGAAATTTGTAATTATATATGAAAATGAGTCGGAAGACGAATTTCCTTTCCCTGATAATTACTCAATGGAATATTATAAAGAACTTCAAAAATTGATAAAACAAGAAATTAATGATATTCCGGTGAAAGATACTCTTACCGGAAATTTGAGAAAAGCATGTGCAAAAGGGATAAATGATGCGAAAAAATCGATTTCGAAAAACGGACCTAAATTGTTGAAGTATGGCTCGGAAACAATTATTTCAATAAATAACTCCGAAACAAAATGGTATGTCCGTAAGGTTAAACAATATATTTATTCTCGCAAATTCGGAGTAGAATTAGAAAGTAGATTCAGATGTATTACAATGCAAGCTCAACGTGTATATGTAGAAGCATATAATCGCCTTATGCGTTATGCCCTCAATTCTTATTATAAAATAGATATTGATAGATACGTACAAGAGAAAGTTGCTGAATATATCCTAAAATATGGTGAAGAAAATCCTGACTGGTGTGTAAAAGAGGGGAATTAAAGTCTCTTTGGCATATTTGATCAATGAAATTATATATCATAGGATGAATATGAAATCTCCGGAAAGAAACAAATAAAGATTTTATTATTCTAAAACTAGAATAATGTTTGAAATAAGGGATGGAAAAGAAAAATTGTTTACGGAAAAAGAAAATAAAAGAAATATTCTGTAAAATATAAAGATAATGTTATTCTAAGAGAAAGAATGAGAAAAAAAAAGTCTTTCCTCAATCTGAAAAAAAAATAAAAAATCAAAAAATCATGATAGAAAAGCATGATTAGAGCATTTTTACAGATATAAATAAAAGCAATGAAAAAAACGGCGATAATATTAAAAATTAGGTGAAATTTCTCAAAAATCTCCACGCCGGATATTCAGTTGAAATAGTTTTATGTTTTTTCTAAAAATAGAACAATAGTTCTTAAATTTCCAATAATATTGAATTATGGGGGATAATATATGAAGTCCGGTACGGAATTATATGAAAGATTTACGGAGATATTTATCGAAGGGGAATGGGTTGTTTCGACAAATTATAAGAAACAACTACAGGATTTGACATGGGATGAAGCAAATACAAAGATTACGGGCCTAAATACAATTGCGGTTCTTACTTATCATATTGATTATTATGTTGCTGGAGTTTTGGAAGTATTAAAGGGAGGAAATCTGGAGATTAGTGATAAATATAGCTTCGATTTTCCTAAGTATGATTCTGCCGAAAAATGGTATAATATCAGAAAGAAACTCTTTAATGACGCCGAAGAATTCGCCGGAATTCTAAAGACTTTTCCCGAAGAGAAGCTCGACAAAATATTTACTGATGAAAAATACGGAGATTACAGAAAAAATATAAACGCTCTAATTGAACATGCTTATTATCATCTCGGGCAGATATCGTTGATAAAAAAGATGATAAGGGTAAAAAAATGAAAATACAAAAAAATATAAATCATTCTCAGTGTAATAGTTAATAAAATTAGACAACGTATATTTTTTTATTATTATAAATAATGGTCTATAGAGAAAAAAATAAAATAAAAATTGACATATTTAATTAAATGTAATATCATATTTGATATATTATTGAAAATTTCGAGAAAAAAATGACTATTCCTGATTTCCAAAGTCTGATGCTTCCTTTAATGAAATTATTTAATGATGAAAAAGAGCATTCCACAAGTGATGCTATAAATTATTTGGGTAAAGAATTTACTCTTACGGAAGAAGAAATTTTACGTCTTTTACCGAGTGGAACACAAAGCATTTTTAAAAATAGAGTATACTGGGCTGTAGCTCATTTGAAAATGGCTGGATTATTGGAAAATATTAGACGTGGAGTATATAAAATTACTTCGGAAGGATTGAATTTGTTACAAGCAAATCCGACAAAGATTAATATCAATAAACTCAGAGAATATCCTGAGTATATTGAGAATATGCCAGTTTTCAAAAAATCATCTATGAAGAAAAATACTGAGGATAAAGAGAACTCTGAAGAAGTATTGACTCCTGAAGAAAATATGGAAATATCATATCAGAAGATAAAAAAGTCTCTGGCTGAAGATATTTTACAAAAAGTAAAAAAATTACCACCAGCCTATTTTGAAAAACTTGTAGTTGATTTATTAGTAAAAATGGGATATGGAGGAGCATTTAAAGGAGCAAGCCGCGCTATAGGAAAGAGTGGAGATGAAGGAATTGATGGAATAATTAAAGAAGATAGATTAGGTCTGGATATTATATATATACAAGCCAAAAGATGGGAAGGAGCAGTAGGACGTCCTGAATTGCAAAAATTTGTAGGAGCTCTTGCAGGACAAGGAGCGAAAAAAGGAATTTTTATAACAACCTCTCATTTTTCGAAAGAAGCTATAAACTATTCTCCGAAAAATGAAATAAAAATAGTATTAATGGATGGAGAACAATTAGCAAAATATATGATTGATTTTAATTTGGGGGTTTCAGTAATAACTTCTTATGAGATAAAGAAAATGGATTCCGACTACTTTGAAGAATGAAAAAGGATGATAAATAATTTAGAGAATTAGATCATTTTAAAGGTTTTATTCTATTATATTATTATCAGAGTGATTTTTGCAATTCCATGATATTATGAAAAGCGAAAGGAACGAGTTGTAATATCAGTTTTTTTCCTAGGATGAGTAGACTTGATCTTAATGAGTCTTATTATTAGTCTCATGGCAAAGAAGATTGTTTTATTTTCTCTCCTTTTTAATTTTTCTTTGGTAGTTGTCTTTTCCCCCTTATAGTTTTTTTAAGAGAACAAGAAAAATAAATATAAAATAATTGGTTGATTGATATAGGATTATTGATACATTTTCGAAAAAATAGCGAAAATTTTATAGGATGAGGAAAAGGATAAGACCATATGTTTTGGAATATGTTTATTCTTTATGGAGATGTGTGTGCCTTTTATTTTGAGATTTATTTTTCATATAAGATAAACATTGAGAAAGAAAAAAAGAAAAGTATTATAGAAGATAAAAAATAATAGAGTATAAGAAATATCAGAGGAAAGATTGAGTAAAGTAAAAAAACTGAAAGTACATTTGTTCGGAGATCCGGTATTAAGAGAAAAAGCAAAACCTATAACCGTTTTTCATAAAAAGCTTCATGCAACAATCGATTCGATGTTGGAGACTTTATATAGTTTCGATAATGCCGCGGCCTTTGCCGGAAATCAATTCGGAGTCTTAAAGCGAATTGTTGTAATCGATTATCTGGATGAGTTTCTTGAAATGGTTAATCCGGAAATCATAGAGAAAACAGGTGAGATTCTTTACAGGGAAGAAGGATGTATGTCATTTCCGGAATATTTCGGGAAAGTTCCAAGATATGAGAGAGTAAAAGTTAAATACACGGATCGATTTGGAAAGGAAGAGATTATAGAACGATCGGGAAGTATGGCAAGATGCTTACAGCATGAAATTGATCATTTGGACGGAGTTCTTTTTGTAGATAGAATGGAAGATGAATTTTTGCGTCATGCTAACGATAAAAAGGTTGTTTCCCGGGATGAAGTAATAAATAAAGCCAATGGAAATTTAATTGATATTCAAGTTATAGAAGAGGAATAAATGGCAGATAGGCAATCGGTATGCCCGGTAGAGCTGGCAAATTCTCTGGATAATCGTATAAGAAGATGGTTACAAAATCCTGAAACGATAATCGGCCCATATATTGAAGAGGGGATGGAAGTGCTTGATTTTGGCTGTGGGCCCGGATTCTTTACTTTAGAAATGGCCCAAATGGTTGGAGAAAAGGGAAAAGTATACGCTGCTGATTTACAAACCGGAATGTTGGAAAAAGTTAAGAAAAAAGTAGAAGGAACAATTCTTAAAGATAGAATTGAATTCGTAAAGTGTGAGAAAGAAGATATTGGTGTGAAAGGAAATGTAGATTTTGCGCTAACTTTTTTTGTAGTTCATGAAATACCGAATAAGAAAAAATTCTTTGCGGATATGAAGAAAATATTAAAAAAGAGCGGAAAGTTTCTGATTGTAGAACCAAAGTATTTTCATGTATCGAAAAAAGAATTTGATAAAACTGTAAATTATGCAAGAGAAGCGGGGTTTTCCATAGAGAAAGGACCTGGTCTGCCGATGTGTCAAACAGTAATATTGGGTCAATAAAACTTTATAATTCATTTAATGCTTTCGGAGCCTTGCTCGAAATGTATTAAGTCCAATTTGGAGCTCCAATGAGAAATCCGGAAAAAACAATAGGTAATATCATAGATAAAGCCAATGTTTCTCTAATCGGTTCAATTGATAATGATGGTTATCCGAATACAAAAGCTATGCTTTCCCCAAGAGAAAGAAACGGAATAAAAGAAATATTTTTCTCTACAAATACTTCCTCAATGAGAGTGCAACAATTTAGAGAGAATAACAAAGCGAGTTTATATTTTTTCGATAAAAGATTCTTTCGTGGTGTAATGCTACTCGGAAATATGGAAGTACTAACCGATAAAAGTTCAAAAGAAAGAATATGGCGAGAGGGAGATGAAATTTATTATAAGGAAGGGATAACCGATAGCGATTATTGTGTATTGAAATTTATAGCTGAAAGAGGAAGATATTATAGCAATTTCAAATCGGAAAATTTCTTAATTGAACAAAGTCTGTCGGATAATAATGAAAATTGAACAGATAATCGAAGAAATATCTCGGAAGGATTTTGATGTTCCCAAATGGGGAAAGATGGCTGTTGATGATTATCGTATAAGAGAGATATTGATTCAACAACTGATATCAAATGAGAATATCATGGTTTATTATCATTGCTACTATATTCTCGATTTGGCAACAGCTACTGCTCCGAAAGAGTTTTATCCTTACTGGGATGAGATAGCGAAATTATTATATCATAAAAATAGTTATCATCATAATATCTCTATGTCCTTAATCGCTAACATGATAGAAATAGATAATGAAAGAAAATTCAATTCATTATTCGACCAATTTATTCTACTAATTGATGACAAGAAGATAACAACCTCAATTTGTGCGCTTCGTTGTTTAAAGCAAATAATACTGTGCAGAGAAGATCTGATTATTCCGGTGATGGAGATAGTATTAAAAATCGATAATAATTCTCACCATAGCTCAAAACAGATAGCCTTGTTAATGGGAGAAGTTCTGGATATCATAAATGTCACTTATAAGCAGTATCCAAATAAAGAAAGGATATTTTCTTTTATCGAAAAAGCTCTTGTTAGTGAGAGTCCTAAGACAAGAAAAAAGGCTAAAATATTTTCGGGAAAATTCCTCAAATAATCCCTTCTCTTAAAATTATTCTTTTGGTAAATATGAATAGGAAACTCATTATAAGACAATTGTGTTCTATTTAATAACTTGTCATTATTATGAGGAGAAAAATGAGAAGAAATATCTTTTTTCTAATCCTAACAATAGTTCTAATATCATGTAATAAATCACCTCGCTATTCCACAAGTATACCGGATTATTCAAAAAATGAAAACTGGCTCGATATCCCCTATAGCATAGAAAAATGGGTTGATGTGTTTTATGTTTATCCAACAGTTAGTAGTAATCCTTCGGGATCTATGGATATAACAGATGAGAATGAAAGAAGTCTGGCTCAGGGAATCTATAATGCTCAAGCGAGCATTTTTGAGGGAACAGCTAATATATTTGCTCCATATTATCGCCAAATGTCAACAATGGTTTCGATTCCTGAAGATTCGGATATAATTGCTACCGATACGGAGGAATTCCAAATTGGAGCCGCCGATGTAATAAATGCTTTTGAAGATTATATGAAGAATCGGAATAACGGCCGAGCTTTCATTCTGGCCGGGCATAGTCAGGGGACTATGGCTTTGATTGAGGTAATAAAGAATAGTATCGCAGCAAATGCTGATCTTCGGAAAAGGATGATTGTGGCGTATTTAATTGGCTATACTATTACAGAGCAGGATCTAAGGGATTTTAAAATAAATTTTGCCAAAGGTGAAACAGATTCGAATTGCATAGTATCATACAATACACAAGCTGTAAATTCGGGCGGTGGACCAATGTTATTGGATAGCGCAAAATGTATTAATCCGCTGAATTGGAAGATAGATGAAACAGAAGCAAATAATACTGAAAATCTCGGTGCAAGATTCTATAATGATTCTACGGGGGATTTTTTATTGGAAATGAAGAATGTTTGTGGCGCGAGAGTCAATTCAAGGAATGGAGCATTGGAAATAATTCCTCGGAAGGATATTAAGCTTAGTGAGATTCCTTACGGTGACGGAGTGTATCATCGTTTTGATTATGCCTTGTTTTATCGAAATATTGAAAAGAATGTTAAGATAAGATGTGAAAGTTATTTAAAGAATATGAACGAATAGATTAACGGAAAACTCAAATTTTAGAGAATCGGAATAATGAAAAAGATTCTTATTACCGGAGCCACTGGATACATTGGCGGTAGATTGATCCCAAGATTAATTGACCATGGTTATGAAGTAAGATGTATGGCACGGGATACTTCAAGAATATCAGGTAGATGGGAGGGGGCAGAGATTGTATATGGTGATGTAACGAAATTTCCAACCATACGAGAAGCCTTAAAGGACATTGAAATTGCCTATTATCTGATTCATTCCATGAGTGCCGGAGAAAAGAAGTTTGAAGATCTGGATAAGAAAGCGGCAGAAAATTTTGCCCGCAAAGCCGAAGAAGCTGGTGTGAAAAGAATTATATATTTGGGAGGGTTAGGGGATAGGCAGGATAATCTTTCTCCTCATTTGACTAACAGACAAATCACCGGGGAAATGTTAAGATCCACTTCAGTTCCTGTTACGGAATTCCGAGCCGGGATGATTGTAGGATCAGGAAGTATTTCTTTTGAAATGGTTAGATATCTCACCGAACGAGTACCAATAATGATTTGCCCGAAATGGGTAAGAACAAAAACTCAGCCAATTGCTATAAGAGATGTTTTGAAATATCTGATTTCTGCATTGGAAATTTCTGGAAGCATTGGGAAAGTAATAGAGATCGGAGGAAATGATATTCTAACATATGAAGAGCTTATGAGAATTTATGCAAGAATAAGGGGATTGAAGAGAATAATGATAGATGTACCTCTGTTAACACCTAGATTATCTTCATATTGGGTGGATTTAGTTACTCCAATTCCCAGTAGTATTGCTCGTCCCTTGATAGAGGGCTTAAAAAACGAATTAATAGTAAAGAAAAAGGAGGAAGCAGGCAGATTTGATATTGAAACGATAGATTACGAGCATGCAGTGCGATTAGCCTTGGAGAGAGAAAAATACGGTAGAGTAGAAACAATATGGTCAGGGGCAATTTCAAGTATAATTGGAAGAGAGGCTGTAGAGCATAATCTTCAGCAAAAGGAAGGGATGATAATAGAAAGGCGAGAAAGGATTACGGAAATAAAAGCAGATATACTATTCAAAGCTGTTCTAAAAATAGGAGGAAGAAACGGTTGGTACGCTAATTGGCTTTGGCGAATAAGAGGTTTTCTGGATCGGCTTGTTGGAGGGGTGGGAATGAGGAGAGGAAGAAGAGATCCGAACAATTTAGTTGTCGGAGATCCGTTGGATTTTTGGAGAGTAGAGGCAATAGAAAGAAAAAGAATGCTAAGACTGCGAGCAGAGATGAAACTTCCGGGAAAAGCCTGGTTGCAATATAATATAGAGGAAATTTCCCCAAAGAAATCAGCAATAATACAAAGCGCTTTTTTCGAACCTAGAGGGCTATCAGGAATTATATATTGGTATTCAATCTATTTCATCCATAAGATCATTTTTGATGGTATGATAGATCGCATTGTGAAATTAGGGGAAAGAGAAGAAGGTGAGAAATCATAAAAAGGTTACTATTATTTATTATGTCTAATATCATGTAGATGTTCCTCGACAATTGATCTAAAATTGACGAAGATTATTGATATGGAAGACGTAACATTTGCTAATACATATCGGAGACTTGCAAAAATCAACAATGAAGAAATTAAATCATTCTCCGGATTGTGAGGAAGTAATATTCGCTTTCAGATTCAGGAGTACATATGCCTTGAATAAGGAGCAAATAAAAATAAAAGAAATTGTTGTAAGCAAGGTTATTTGCGAAGAAAGGGATGAATTAGAACGAAAATTTCTAAGGATTCTTGAATCATCAAATAAAGTAAAATTATTGGCGGAATTATGATTCTATATTCGTTAGAAATGGAAAAATTGTATTTTGATGCCCGAATATTTGATTAATTTCTTATATATCAGAAAAGTAAATATCTTCATAGATATATGTTAAAACATTGCTTATCGGCAAACGAAACTTTCGGATTTCCTTGCAATTTATGATTATTAAGGAGAAATTTACATCTGTTATTTTTATGAATATAGAAAATATCGGGATAGAGATGACAGCTCCGAAAGAAGTTTCCTCTTTTTGGATAAAGTTCTTTTTCGTTATAGGGCTAATTTCTTCTTTGGCTTTTCGGCTAATATTAATTGCAAATAATTATTGGCCGGAAGCAGTTAGATGGATCTGGTATTGCGGCGTTATTGGTTATGTCGCTTTTTTTATGTATCGGACAAAGATTTCTTTTAAGAGAAGAAGAACAGTAACCGGATTGAATTTAATTGAAAAATTGGAGAATGGTAATCTTGATTCTAACGACAAGGATGCCATTAAGTATATATTGAATTCTTTAGTACACAGTAAAGAAGTTTTGAATTACATAATAATATTTGTTTTATCGGGCATAGCAATTTTTATAGATATTATTATGGAAGTTTCAAGATAGTTTTAGTCTGCTCAAATAAAGAGCAGACTATTCTTTCTGTGCCATGTAAAATAGATTAGATAGTTTAGGTTATGTTTTAGGGAGTAAATCTATTTTATTTTGTTTTTATTGAATAAATGAGTAAATTTATGTTCTTGTTATTTGATAAGATGTTATAAAACATAAAAGGGAATCACGTGAAAATCGTGAGCTGACGCGCAACTGTAAAAAGCGTCGAATTTGTTCAAATCCACTGAGATGAAACACTCTCGGGAAGGAGAATAAAGGAGCTTTAAGCCAGGAGACCTATCTTGTCATTTTTGTTGATGCTTCCGCGGATAAAGAAGCATTTGGCCGATTCATTTCTAAACCGCAATACGGTTTTCAAATCAAATAAGCCATAAATTAAATATTGCATATTTTACGTCAGAATTAGCAAGAATATTGCTTTAATGACGCATTAAATATCGCGCATATCCAATATGAAGTCATGTAAATAATGACTCCGATTTTTTGAATTAGGAGCATGATTCCTATTATGTTTTTGGGGAATCATATGAGATGTTGTTAAAGAATTTGATTAGACGATTAAGATTAGTTTCGGGGAGAGAAGGGTTAGGACGCGTTGAATTTGGAGAAAATGGCTGGGTTCATGAGCTTTTGCTTTATATGTGTGTGTTGAGCCTCCTATTGATGAAAAGGGTTTGTTTTTCCAAGCGATTAATTGGGTTAGGTGTTGCGTGTTCTCTCTCTCCGAAATTTTTATTATTTGGTCTTATTTACATGTAGGTCATATTTCTGTGTGAAAATAAATAAGTTTCTCTTGCATTGCTCGATTAAACTTCGGATATAAGCAGCTATAACCGGAAGTGAAGCTATTATGCTCTTACTTTCGTTTTCAATCTCCAAATATTATGCTGTTATTGCAATTTGATCCGTTAGTCAAGTTAGAGGCCGATAGTTTAATCGAATTGGTTCTAATGAATCAATTATTTGTTCGTTAGTGATCCATTAAGTTAATTGAAAATCATACTAATATTTTTCGTGCCTTGAAAATAATTATCATACGATTTCCATTTAATGGAATTGATTTCTGAATTGTGAGCGAATAAATACGCAAATTTGGCCCCGAGTAATCGGGGCTTTATATTTTAAAATCAATTTGCAAACTTATGTTGCTTTTTCTATTCCCTTCTGTTTGATTATAACCTGTACCAAAAGAATCTCTTCGTGGAATAAAAATCTCCGAATATTTTACTGATAGTTTTACAAAATCAGCAAATGCGTAATTAGCCAGTAAATACCATCTAATTCCTTCCTCAGCCAGAGGGATATTATTCATTGTTCCCGGGAGATCGTTTTCATATTCGTATAACCTAGTTCGATACGAATCTGTGTCGAATAATATTACGCGGCAAGAGAGAGTAATGAAGGTTAACGGAGAAAATCTGAGATCATGAAAAGTGAGAAATCCGTTCTCATGGCGATTGATCTCAAATGAATCCAAATAAATAAGCTCTATTCTGTTTCGCAAAGAGAGGGTGGAGGATATTTTTGAGCGTAACTCAATGCGGATTTTTTGAATTCTTTGGGGAACGATTTGCTTTATTCCAAGGTGATTTTCTGCTATTTCTTTTAGTTCATTTTTATAGCGGAAATTAATTGTAAAAGATTTGATTGGTTTTACTAAGTAGGTGAAGTAAAGATCATTGCCGGAAGAGGGAAGAGGTGTATAGTGTGTATTTCCCGGAAATTTGTAATGATCGAAATACAAGCCGAACTTTCCGAAAGTTGTCGGAAGAATAATTCCGAAATAATATCCGGTTTCATTTCGGGTAGTATTACTTTCCCCGAATCCGTAAGAGTGGAATGAGAAATAATCTCTTTCATATTTTCGAAATGAAAAGGCAAATGAGAGAAATTCGGGGATGGTAATTCGGCAATTAGCATTAGTGGCAAATGAATTATCTGCCCAAGCGAATTCTCCACCAATTCTCAGATTCTTCAGATTTGAAGAGGCGGAAATAGAGAAAAATGAAAATTTGTTCCCCGCTGGTAATGATGGATTTTGATTGATCAAAGGATGATTATATTGATTTTCATAAGCCAATAATGATAGATTTACTATATCGTTCGGATGATAATCTACTGAAGCTCCATATGAAGTTTCGGTTAGACGATCCTTGTGGGCGAGTTCTGTTTCTGTTCTATGAAAGCCGGTTTGAGGACGGGATAAAATCGAATCGGAAACATCAATATTTGCATCTATATTATTATGAGAATAGAAGGCGGATACAGAGAAGAAATCAAAATGCTTTTCGGTAGCAATTCCTCGGAAGAATCTATTTTCGTCGGAGGAAGAATAAGGAATTATACCGCGATGCTTTTTATTGATTCCTTCGATAATATTTCCTCCTTTGCCGAAAGCGTATGGTCCCCAAAGAGATAATCCCTGACCGAATTCAACTAGAAAATCACCAAAGATTATTTTGCTGTTTGGTAATAGAAGATCATTAAAAGTGAGATTTCCTGAATAAAAATCGTTATAAGATTTTTCCCCGGGATCTTTTTCAATTAATCCGTTAAATGCAATTTTATTGGTATATCTCAGCTTTGCTCTTTGATAAGACTTTAAACGATTACCTGCAAACTTATCTTCGGCTTCTCCTTTTGTTTCGGGAAATGAATAGCTCCCACGCGAGCGAAGAATAATTTGGAATTGTTTCTCCTTAGAGGTGGAACTTGATTTTTGCTTTGACACGGAGAGAGTAATCATTGGCAATATTTTTTCCAGAATTGAATGATCAATTTTTTCTATATAGAAAAGTTCTCTTTTCGTCAGAATGTTTCCGACATCATTTCGGTAGTTTAAAATTTTACGAGCAGTAATTTTATCTATAAAGGGGAGTTTCAAAAGCTCGTTTTTAGAAACGCTATTAATATTAACTGGATAGGATGAATAATGCTCCCATAAATCGGCAATATCATTTTCCTCTGCGGTTTCTTCGTCGGTAAATAAATCTTCTAGAAAAAATGTAGTTGTTGTATCTTCTTGCGCGAAAAGAGAAAGAATGGGAAATAGAGCTATGAAAATTATCTTTTCCATTTCTTACCGAAGATATAATTATTAATTCTTTCATAGCGCGGAATAGTTTCTCCGAAATGAATGAGCAAACCTGCTAGATGAGTAAGACCTAAATCCGAGTGAGTAAACATTCCGTAAGAGAGTTCAAAGACCGAATAATTGATACCAAGTCCGGCAGAGAAAGAAGAGGAATAAGATATTTCCTTATAAAGAGCCATATTTATGGAAATCTTTGGAATAGGAGAGTAAGTTATTCCCGAGGAAAATGAGACCGGGAGTTGGTCTTCTGTATTACCTATTGTAGAGCGAGAAATGTTTTTAATAGCAAATCCAAAACGATACTTTTTCGATAAAACATATATCCCACCGATATCAATGAGTATCGCAGAGTCATTTCCGTAGTTTTTAATTCTAAGATCTTTGTATCTAAAATTAATCCCAATCAAAAAATAATTGAATATTATGTTAGAATAATTTATTATAAAAGAACTTTCTTTGTAGAGTGAAAAGCCGTAAGAAGAGAATCCGACTGAGAAATTGCCTAATTCGGTAGGCTCAACATAAGAGGCGAAAGAATTTGATAGCTCTTTCATACCAAAAGGAGCGGGAGAATAATAAATTCCAATTTCGCGCCAGTTTAATTGACCGATGCCGGCCGGATTGGAAAATAAGGATAGAACATTATCGGAGAGAGCCAGGGAAGAATGGGATAAAGCAATTTCTTTTCCACCCGGATCAATTTGCGCAGTAAGATTAAAATGAAACAGAATTGCGAGAATTAATATGTTTTTCGTAAATTTCATCTTAAGTAATAAGATTAATTTTTACCGATTTCGGAATTTATAAACAAAACGAGATATATAATGAAAAAGTTCCTGATCTCTTTCTTTTTAATTGCCGGGATAGTATTCGGGCAGGAATTAGACGCCAAGGTAGATGTAATCCTTGACAAAGTGCCGGTTCATTTGAAAGACAGATTGGCAAATTTTCAAGGGCAAATGAGTGATTATTTGAACAATACCAGTTTTACTGAAGACGCATGGGAATGGCCGAAAATCAAATGCTATTTCCAGATATTTTTTACCAACGCCTCTTCAAATGATCAATATAAAGCGCAGGTTATTATTAATAGTCAAAGAGCTTTGGAAGGGAGAGAAAAATCGACGCTAATGCTGAATATTAAAGATAATACATGGGAATTTGCTTACGATAAGAGCCAAGTTATTATGTTCGACATGGCTAATTATGACGATCTGACAAGTTTTCTGGATTATTATGCTTTGGTAATAATCGGGACGGAAATGGATTCGTATGATCCACCTTTTGCAGGAAATGACGCATTTACGAGAGCATATAATATTTCCGTAATGGGTAGCGCTTCTTCTTCCGAGGCATGGAAAAAGAAAAGTAATAGCTATAGTAAAAGAGGATTTATAGAGGAAGTTACTAACGCGACATATCAACAATTCAGAGAAGATTTTTGCGATTATCATTTTAACGGATTGGATTTATATTACAAAAATAAGAAAATGACATACACTGCAATCCGAAAAATGGTAAAAAACCTTTTGGAGCTAAAAAAGAAGATTAATAAGAGAAGTATTTTATTGAATTCCTTCTTTGACGCAAAGAGTCGTGAGATAATCGATTATATGAAAGAGACAGAAGACAGAGAAGTGTTCGAATGGCTGAAGAGAGTTGATCCTAATCATGTTTCGGCATATATAGAAGCACTTGAAGAATTATAAATACCAAGGCCGGAGTTTTTACTCCGGCTTTTAATTATTTTGATTTGGAAATACTTTTTGTAGAATCTTTCGCGATTGTTTCGATTTTTCCCATAACCGAATACAAGCGCTTTAATTCCTTCTCCAATTTATAAACTTTATAATCTTCGAATGATTCGTTTCCTCCGAGTAGCCAATTAATATCGCAGCCAAGTTTCATTAGTTTTACCAATATTTTAGCGCCGGGCTCGCGGTTTCCCGCGATATATTGCTGAAGTTGTTGCGGAGCGATATTCATCGCCTCGGCAAGTTTGTTTAGATGTTTGAATCTTCTCTTGGCAAATATTCTCATCCTTTCTCCGATTCCTTTCTTAATTTCGGTATCGTCAAAGAGATCAAGAGAATCCTTTTCAATAATGGTAGGGATACTGAGGTCTAATTCATATTGATAATTGCCAATTGCGGTTTTGAGCTGGGAATATAATTCCGGAGCAATTTCTTTGGAATCGGTCAGGAAATGATCCAGGATAGAGGATTTAAGGCCTACGGCATTAGCCAACCATTCCAATTTTATATTATAGGATTTTATCAGGAAAATAATTTCTTCGTTTTTTGTCATATGGGAAATCCTTTTTGATAAGTAACCCAACAACAAAATAATAAAAATAAATTAGGAATTAAATAATTTTGAGCTGGAGCAGAGTTGATATGGAAGGAAAAATATATACTAAAATGAAAATAATTATCGTTATATGATTATATATGATTATTGATGGGTATTTGATATTGTAGTAAATTTCTATTTGTAATATCCGTAAAAAGTGTCTTGTGGACGCCTCAAAAGAAAAAGTGTTTAGTAAAAGTCCTGTCTTGATGAGATATCATATTTGAAAACGTATTTGGAAGTTCAGATGGAATTGATTTGTAAGTTAGCTATGCTAATATTTTTGTGGTGCATTAATATTAATGTATTTGCTCAAACCGCAGTAGAACCTTCGGGAACGGGGACACAAGCTGATCCTTTCCTGATCACGTCGATAAATAATCTATATTGGATCTCCCAAACTCCTTCCTCGTGGGAATCTTATTTTGTTCAAACGAAAGATATTGACGCATCGCTAACAGCTAGCTGGAACGAAGGAAAAGGTTTTGTGCCGATAGGATCTGAAATGTTTCATTGCTTTAGAGGAAATTATGACGGAAATAATCATATTATCACCTCACTTAAAATAAAGAGAATCGATGAATATTGTATTGGCTTATTCGGAGAGATTGATAGCGCTACGATAAGAAATCTCGGATTAAAAGAGGTAGAAATAGAGGGGGCATACAGAACTGGGGGATTAGTTGGGAGTGTATTATATTCAACTATTATAGAGAATTGTTTTACGGAAGGGACTATAACTTCGGGGGGGAGATTCATCGGAGGATTAATAGGTTTCATTGGTTCGGATGTAGGAGCTTCGTCAGTAGTTAACTGTTCATATAGTCGGTGTAGTATTTCCATTGTCGGAAATGTTTATAGAGATTATTCCGGAGGATTAATCGGATATGCAAGATCCGTAGAAATAGAAAATTGTTACTTTTCGGGGGGAATAAAAGGGGGAAAAGATAGAATCGGCGGATTGGTAGGAGAATTGCGAGGTTCCGACGGGAAAATAAGAAATTGTTATGCAGACGCTTATACTGAAGGGAATACGAATATAGGTGGTTTTATAGGAAAAAATGAGGGATTACCAATTGAAAACTCTTTTTGGAATGTTGATCGATTTGGGGCATTGGGAATTCAGAGTGGAGAAAAGAATTTCGAAGCAACCGGAAAAACATCGGAAGAGTTGAGAGATATTGCTACCTATACTGACATAAAAACTACAGGATTACAAGAGTCATGGGATTTTGGTAGTGATCCATATGATGACAATGGAAAAGAAGATGTGTGGGAAATTGGAGATATTTTTACTAATCTGGGTTATCCCTATATTCTTAAACAAAATCCCTATGAACCGAAGATGATAACGGAAATTCCATCGAATATTACGGAGAATAGTGTAACAGTAAGTGGGTATATTTCTTCTATAGGGGGAAGCGATATAATTGAAAGTGGGATAATATACTCCAAAGAAAATTTTGATCCGAAAATTGAATCTACCGACGCAACCATTATTAAGCTGAAGCCGAGCAATAAAAGTTTTTCCACGATTGTTAATTATAACAACGGGGAGGGGATTATTTATTATCGAGCCTACGCAATAAATAAAAAAGGAATAGGATACGGGGATGTGAAATTTATTACTGTGCCGGGGCAACCAACAGATAATAAGAATCTTTCTTTTGATGGCATAGATAATTTCTTAACATTAGCGAAACCTCTTACGATAGGGAGAGGGAATTGGACTATAGAGATGTGGATAAAAGTGCCAGTTGAAGGGACCAACAATTTAGGGGAGAATGAAGACGTAGGGATAATATTTAGTAATTACAATAATACCCGATTTATATCCTTGAAAATAACGAATTTGGGAAAAATCGTATATCTTTGGAATAAATGGACGGTTCGTGTGGAGGGGACAACCGATCTGAGAGATAATAAATGGCACCATATTGCTCTTACCAGGGATGTAGATAATAAAAGAACAATATTGTATCTGGACGGCATTAAAGAAGTTCTCGAAAATAGCGCCGGAGAAGATTTCGATCTGGATACGCCTCATATGATTGGGAAAGATATAAGATATGGTGAAAGTCCTCATTTTCATGGTGAAATGGATGAATTCAGAATATGGAGCAAGGCAAAAACAGAGAAAGAAATATTGCGCGACATGGCTCGATCAGTTGATCCGTCGAGTAAAGAATTATTATTATATTATCGATTTAATGAGGGAAATAACGCAATTGTAAATGACCTTAGCGGAAATTCAAATTACGCTACACTTTCCAATTTCGCGCCGGAAGAATGCATTGTAAAATCGAAAGCTTTTAATACATGGATTGGAAATAATAGTAATTGGAATGATCCGATTAATTGGACCGGAGGAATTCCCACAAAAGATGATATTGTAGGAATATATGAGAGTAAAAACGGGGGGTGTGTTGATATCATTGGAGATCCGGTTGTTGGAGATTTATATATAGATTCGTTGGCGAACCCAATTTTACGAAGCGGAATAACCATAGAAAGGAAAATGTGCATGCTGAAGAATATAGATTTGGCGGGACAAATTATTTCTCTCGGAGAGCATGGCAAATTAATGGAAAAATATGGTAAGGTAATCGGAGAAGAGGGAGCAATAGAGATTACCGGAAATATGTTTGATTATTTTTATAAAAATACGGGAAATATCGGGATAGATATAGAAACTATTGATTCATTAAGGAATATTACCGTAACAAGGTTTAACAAAAAAGGGGGAAGTAGAGGAATAAATAAGCAATTTAGGATTTCATCTTCAACTTCAAATAATCAATCGGCTTGCTTAAATATTCATTATGATGAAACAGAATTGCTAGGAACTAATGAAGAAGAATTAGTCATTTATAATTCCAACGATGGGAAGAGATGGAGAGAATATTATCATTCATACGTGCATCCGAAAGAAAATTACGTAAGGATAATACCAGATAATATTTTCGGATATTGGACTTTGGCGCCATCCGGTTGCGATCAGGATTTGCCAATTGAGCTTAGTTCCTTTTCCGCTTCCCCGAAAAATGATATAATTATTCTGAATTGGGAAACAATAAGTGAAAAGAATAATTACGGATATGAAATAGAACGATCTGTTTTTCATGCTTTCTCTGATAATTCAAATAATGAAAAAGGAGAGTGGAGCAAGATCGGTAATATTCAAGGAGCCGGTAATTGTAATTCCGTTTCAAAGTATTCATTTACGGATAAAAACCCGATGGAAGGAAAACTTTCATACAGATTGAAGCAGATTGATTTCGACGGAAAGTATAAATATTCCAAAGAGATAGAAATAAACTACGAGCCTGTAAAAGAATATGTATTGGAGCAGAATTATCCTAATCCGTTTAATCCTACTACAACGATAAGTTTCGGGTTGCCGCAAGAGACAAATGTAAGTATAAAGATATATAACGCCTTGGGGGAAGAAATTGCGGAGATATTAAATAAAAATCTGAAGGCCGGAAAACACTCTGTCGATTTTAACGCTAAGAATCTTTCTTCCGGTACTTATTTCTGCAGAATGAAAGCCGGAAAATTTACGAAGACAACAAAAATGCTTTTACTGAAGTAAAGCACAGCTGGCTAAATACTTATTGGTTATATGGATTGGAAAAGCCGAGAATGATGTTCACTTGTTTTAGGGATAAAAATTTAAGATGTGGATTGTTTTGCTCGAGAGAATATTCTTATAAATATATTGGAAATTGGTAGAACAGAGGAGTAATAATTAATGACATTTGAAAAGATAATAAGAGATCCGAGATCGAGAATCGAGCTATTTAAAACATTTTTAATTATCCTAGGGACAGTATTTGGGATGGGGTGTTGGATTGCTGTCTGGATATACAGTTTTTCGTATGGGGTTATTCCGAGACTATCGGGTTTGTTCTGTATTACGATTTTGGCAGTCTTCGCGATATTAGGCTCTTTTGGCAGATTGAGGGCAAAGAAAAGATATATTCTAATTGACGAAGAAAAGATAGAATTTTGCCTCCATAAAGAAAGGAAAAGATATTGCTCAAATTTCGATACTGATGATTTCTTTGGTTATATATCAAGGATATTTGATTACATGAAGGATGATAATGTTTTTTTTGATTCTATTCCGATTGCGGAAATAAAAGAGATAAATATTGACAAGTATTATGTGAGTATTGAGAAGAATAAAAGAGCTTCGATAGTGGAATTTGGTCTGTTTGATCTTACAGAGGAAGAAGTAAAACGAGTTAGACTAATGTTGGAAACAATTGATAAGGTTCTAATTAAGGGGAGTAGATTAGTGGATTATTAATTCGGGAATAATGAGATTAAATCAATGAAATATTTGATAATAACTGTCACATATTTCAACCGGATATTCTGTTGTTAAGTTTATGAAATAGAATAGATAATTATTACTGGGCGGAGTAACTGAGATATTATCCCGTTTATATTACTAAAAAGTTGAGCTTACATGATATTCAAATCAAGAGATTTTGAAAAACCGGAAATGATTTCTGAGCACATGGAATGATTTTTTTTTGCCCGAAATGACACTTGGAATACCCGAGGTGATTTTCGGGAGCCGGGAATGATTAATTATTTCCCTTTTGTGACATTTCATTTACCCAGCGTGACTTCAGAGTAGGGTATAATGATTTAGTTCTCCCCAAAATGACATTTTTCTTTCCCGTCGTGACTTGCCCGATCCCGGGAAGGACTTATTTGTTCCCGAAATGAGTTAAGTTGAGCTGGGAATGACTTCTGCGCCCCCCGGAGTGATTATTTGGCTCTGTTCAGTAGAGGGTCAGTTCTTTACGGTGGCTTTGTTCAAAGAAGTGTGTCAGTTCATTATGGTTTCATGATTCTGTCTTCAAATATAATAAATAGTTGATTATATATAAGCCCCCACTCCGCTATAGGTCTAGTTCCCAAATTATTCATGTTATTGTAGGCCAAATAAAGGAGGTTGTATAGAGCCGTGACGCTGTTCCCCGAAACCGGGGGAAATCAATATGAAACAGAGTAAGAGCTATATGAGAATAAGGAATAGTGGTATGAAAAGGAGGCGAGGCATAATTGATTTTGAATTGAGATTTTGAAAAGCCAATTTGGTCGAGATTACACAAATTGGCTTATTCGGAATAGTTTTACGAGATATTATAGATATTCATTTTTTTATACAGTAGAGCGCGTGAAACTCCGAGCATTTTAGCGGCTTTGGAGCGATTGTTACTTGCTCTTACTAACGCCATACTTATAGCGCTTCTTTCGGTATCTTCTACCAAAGTAGCTAAATCGCAAGATTTGTCTTTACAAAACGTTTTCGATGCGGCTTGTTGCCCCTGAATAATTGTCCTTATATGGTTTTCTGTAATAGTATCAAGAGGAACAACCGCCATAGCCCTTTCTAGAACATTTCGTAATTCTCTTATATTTCCCGGCCAATTATGTTTTTCCAATTCCGAATAAGCCGAGTAATCGAGGGTTTTATGGTAGATGCCTCTTTTCTTTTGAAGATCTGTCCAAAAGAGTTTTATAAGAGAGGGCATATCCAGAAGCCGGTTTCTCAGGGGAGGAATAATAATGGGGATTACATTCAGACGATAAAACAGATCACTTCGGAATTTTTTTTGATCTACCAATTCTTCAAGGTTTTGATTGGTTGCTGCAATGATTCTAACATCAATTTTGGTTGTTTTTTCTCCTCCTACTCGTTCAATTTCTCTTTCCTGAATAACTCGTAGAAGTTTTGCCTGAACATGAAGAGGCATTTCGCCAATTTCATCAAGGAGAATAGTGCCCCCTTCGGCAAGTTCGAATTTCCCTTTTTTTCCCCCTTTCTTAGCTCCGGTGAAAGCCCCTTCTTCGTAACCGAATAGTTCCGACTCGAAGAGTGTTTCCTGAATAGCGGAGCAGTTCATTCTGATAAACGGGCCTTTGTTTCGTCGGCTAAGATTGTGGATTGCGTGGGCGTAAACTTCTTTCCCCACTCCACTTTCACCGAGTAAGAGAACAGTGGACTCTGAAGAGGCGGCGCGCAAGGCAATTTCTTTCGCGTTTCGGCTTACTTCTGATACAGCGATAATATCATTGAACGCGAAGTTGGTATCGGAATTTTGAGTTGAGCTCTCATTAACTGTTTTAAGCTCATTTTCCAGTTTTTCTAATTTCTTTGTCAGATTCTTTATTTGTTCGGTATATTCGAAGCGGATAACACCAATCACCCCGATACATTCTTTGTTGTCATCAAATATCGGGATCCGTGATACAACGAACTCATGACCGTGAATCATTTGCAGCTCATCTCTTTCGGCAATCCCTGTTTTTGCCACCAAATGAAGACGTGTATTTTCAATTACATCCGTAACATGTTTCCCAATAACATCTTCGGCCTTTACGTTATGAATTTTTTCATAACTATCGTTAACGTAAATAATGTAGCCTTCTTTATCTACGATTTGCAAACCTTTCAAGGAAATATCCAAAACGTTTTTTAATAAAACCGTATTCTCCGAAAGATTGGAAATAGTTTGATACTTTTGGTTGGTCATCATTTATCCGAATATTTATTTGATCAAAAAAAGTCTATGGTATCCATCAATAAAGAACTCTTTTACGAAGATAAAGTGTCAATATCCATGACAGTGTCACGTACGTAGACAACCGTGAATAAAATCAAAGTAAAAGTGTGTTTTCGTGAAAATAAGCTTAATAAATACGATTTGCAAGTAAGATCCTATATAATTGACAAATAAAAGTGTCACGCTCGCGTACACATTTGTTTTAAGAGTAAATTCGCAGAATACATGGAATAGTGTGAATATAGCTCAAAAAGAGGTATTTAGGGCAACTGTTTGATTCTTGGCATAGAATATGGCTTATATATGACGTAAGCAACTAAAACTGAGGTCGATTAGTGATGTTTGACCCGATTTTAACAATAAACCTTTAGGAGGTTACGATATGGCCAAGAAACTGAAGGAAGTCCTCGAAAGCGCTGGGATTTCCATGGATCTACAATCAGGCGGAAAGGCCCCTGAGGAATTAACCGATCGTGAGGTGAAAAGAGAGCCTCATGCCCGTGTAAAGAAATTGAAAGATATCTTTATGGACACATTGTCATCAGCAAATAACGAGTTTACATATTGGTATACTCGTGAATATATGATGCATGATAATGAAATTCCGGTTGTAAGAAGAGCAATGGCACTGAAGACAGCTTTTTCACATTTATCACCAATAATATATCCGGGTGAATTACTTGTAATGCATAAAGCGTCATATTTCAGAGGTTCATTCCCGATGCCTTGGTTATCGGAAGGATTCTACATGGCTCATGAAGATGAGTTTTATCAGGAAGCTCTTAAAAGAGGATCAGCTTCGGTAGATGAGCACTCAAAATTCGGCCAGGGTGGCGGAAACGTTACACAGAGTTTCGGTAAGGTTGTATCAATTGCCGGAAAATTTGGTATGCGTAACGAAGAGATTCCAGCACTATTGAAACTCGCGAAAATGTGGTATGGAAAATCTGTTGACGATTTGGGTAACAAATATGAAAAAATGGTTCCCGAATACAAAACAAAAGAACAAATAATGAGAAGCATTATTTGTATGTTCGATTCCGGATTTACATTACCTCAGGGTCGTGAAGTTATCAACTATTATTATCCTCTCGAATATGGTTTTGATGGCATTATTGAAATAGCCAAAGAGATGAAAGATAAAGTTGCCGGTAAAGCAGATGGCGACGGTATGGTTGGAATGAACAGATTGTATAACTACGAAGCTGTTATTTTGGTTATCGAAGGTATGCAAAAATGGATAGGCAACTACGCCAAAGAAGCCAGAAGATTAGAAGGCATTACCAAAGACGCAAAACAGAAAGAAGAATATAAAACTATCGCCGAAACATTGGAATGGATAGAGCACAAAGCTCCGAGAACATTCCGTGAAGCATTCCAGATGATAGAAACATTACATCTCGGCGTATTGAACGAAGACGCTATTTCCGGTCTTTCTCCTGGAAGAATCGGACAGGTTCTTTATCCATATTTCGAACAAGATATTGAAGCAGGAAGAATTACCGAAGACGAAGTACTCGAATTATTGGAATTAGACAGAATCGTTAAGACATCAATCGATTGTTTCGCGTCGACCGGTGTTGTAGGTGGTGTACTTTCCGGTAATACATTCAACACCGTTTCCGTTGGTGGTGTAGATAAATACGGAAAATCAGCAGTAAATCGTTTGGAATATTTGATATTGGAAGCCGGGGCAAACAACGCAATGCCACAGTCGACAATAGCTTTGTTGTACGACGAAAAACTTCCGGAAGATTTCTTGATGTTAGCTATGGAAGTGATCAAGAGTGGTGCCGGATACCCTGCCTTCATGAATGCACCTATTGCTCATGAATTTTTGATGAGACAATACGGACAAGAGGGAATGAATATCGACGACGCTCGCGCATGGGCAATCGGCGGTTGTTTGGAAACTTCTCCTTGCGTTTGGAAAGCATTGCATTTGAACGGAAAAGAATATTGGATTCCTGGTGGTGCCGGACAGCCTACTAGTGTTGGTGTTCACTTTGTTTCCATGCCAAAAGTATTGGAATTGGTATTGTTCAACGGAACAGACCCGAGAACACAAGAAAAAGTATACGAACCACATAACAGAAAACTTGAAACCTACGAAGAAGTTTGGGATCAGTTCAAACTCTACTGGCAAAAGACTTGCGAAGTTCTCGCATGGACAAACAACATCCAGCATGATGTTTGGAGAAAGAACAATATGGGTATCCTAAACTCATTGATGAAACCTGATTGTTTGGATACAGGTCACTTAATCAACGAATTAGGTTACAGATATAACGGTACATTCAACATAGAAAGTGCCGGAACAATTACTACAGTTAACTCTTTGGCAGCCCTAAAGAAACTTGTTTTCGAAGAGAAAGAAATTTCTTTGGATGAAATGAAACAAGCAATATTGGAAAACTTCGGTTTCAAAGATGCTCGTGAAGTTAACTCATTCTCATTGGCAGATCAGGAGAAGAAAGAAGATAACTCAGCCGATAAATGGGAAAA
This sequence comes from uncultured Ignavibacteriales bacterium, assembly GCA_942492055.1. Classification (GTDB taxonomy): domain Bacteria; phylum Bacteroidota; class Ignavibacteria; order Ignavibacteriales; family Melioribacteraceae; genus CALODP01. The sequence continues at coordinate 96,173 of CALODP010000026.1, forward strand.
ACTACATTTTAGTGTATTGCAGGCTCCTAAATATGGTAATGACGACAATTATGTAGATCAGATATTACTCGATTGGGAAAACTTCTTCTGCGAAGACGCCAGAGATTACGAATCACTATATGGCTTGAACATGTATCCTTGCCAGATTTCAGTATCAACTCATGGCGCTATGGGATCTGCAACATTGGCTACCGCAGACGGACGTCTATCCGGAACCACATTCGCGGACGCGTCACTATCAGCGTTCCCGGGAACAGACAGAAACGGTCCTTTCGCGTTGTTGAATTCAGCCGCTATCTGGGATCATTCGAAATCACAGAACTCCCAGTTGAACATAAAGATCCATCCTTCCGCTATCAGAGGAATAGAAGGATCGAAGAAACTGCTCGATCTTACCAGAGCATACATGAGAAAAGGTGGTTTCCATGTTCAGTATAACATTGTTGACTCTAAGGTTCTAAAAGACGCTCAGGATCATCCTGAAAACTATCGTGATCTTATGGTACGTGTTGCCGGATTTACCCAGTACTGGGTTGAGATCGGTAAATCCGTACAAGACGAATTGATTGCAAGAACAGAATATGAAGGAGTATAAAAAATGGAAAAATTAACATATAGAGATACTCGTAACTATGCCCCGATTGATGTAACTAAGGGTATAGATCACCTGACAGGTGAAATAGTAATGGCAGACGCCGAAGCTCCGGAAGGTTACGAAGTAATGCCTAAATGCAAAAACTGCGCAAACTTCAAAGTAGACGGCGAACAGATGGGAATATGCGAAGCTTCAATGAACGATCCTAAATTCTTCGCTTATCCTGATATGGTTGCCACAACATGCGGAATGTATAAAGAAGTAAAATAAAGATCCGTTATCACGGAGTATAACCTCTCAAATAGATTCTGATTCCCCCGTTTTTGCATAAGGCGGGGGAATTTATAAAATAATTGTAGAAAATGAGAGGTCTCCGTGAGTAATATTCTTGTACACATTTTGGAAAAAGGAATTACTATGGATAACACAATATCATTAGATGACAGTAAGGCAAAACGATACGGATGGTCGGTTGTTGCAGCCTCTTGGTTGGCTGTTTTCTGCTTATTCGGTTACCGAGCTACTTTTGCCATTTTAAAGGGACCTATGAGCGTTGATTTGGGATGGACTCAAGCTCAGGTAACTTTAGGATATTCCCTCATGATGGTTTTCTATGCCATAACGGCATTTTTCGCCGGGATGATTTTGGATAAATGGGGCACAAAGCCTGTTTACGCGATTGCCGCGGTTTTCGGCGCTTTGGGCTTTTGGCTCACCAGTATGGTTCACTCTCACTTAGCTTATCTCTTTACATTCGGACTTATTGCCGGAGTCGCTACCGGTATGTTATGGGTTACATCAACTGTTTCGGTTAGAAAATGGTATGTAGGTAAAACCTACGGAACGATGTGGGGTATAGCTTTTGCCGGAGCTCCGATGGCTCAGTTTATTTTGGCATATGTAACAAAAGGAGCATTGGCAGACGGCGGAACTGACGCCTGGAGAGGCGCGATGGTTTTATTGGCTGTGATAATGTTCGTTGCTTTAGTATTAGCGGTTATTTTAGCTAAAAAATCTCCCGAAGCATACGGAATAAAAGCTTTCGGTGAATTACCTACCTCAGGTAACGCAAAAGCCAAAGCGGAATATGATTGGTCCACAAAAGAGGCCTTCTCAATATATCCTATCTGGGCTGCAATAATAACTTTCTTAGCAGCGATGATGGGGGAGTTCCTTATCTGGACACAAGTTGTTTCTTATTGGGTAACCGACTTAGGCTGGGCAAGAGACCAGGCTGTTGATATTTACGCTATTATTGGATTGGTAGGTATTTTCTCCATGCCTCTTATGGGAGTTGTGGCTGACAAAGCTGTACAAAAAATAGGGCATGAAGCAAAAGGTAGAAAATTAATGTTGATAATCGGGCCTCTGACCGGCGCGGTTGCCTGTTTATTCTTACTTGCCTCATCTGTTTCGGTAGGTTGGGCTTATGTAGCCTGCGTAATCTTCGCTATCTATTGGGCGATAGTTCCGGGGGGTGTTGTAGGGTATACCGGTGCTATTTACGGAAGAAAAACTTTAGGAAAAATTTGGGGATTAGCCACATTGATTGTAATGGGTGTAGGTCCTTTCATGGGGTCGTTTATAGGCGGCTTGCTAAAAGATATTTCCGGAAGCTATACATATTCGATTTATTATGCGTTAGGTTCATTTATTTTGGCAATCATCTTGGCTTTCTCCTTACCCCTTGCCGCCAAGCCAAAAGATGAAAAATAAGATATTACTTGTATATGCGAAATTTTGATGAAGCTTCTATTAGGTGACACTTATCCCTCTCCGATTTCGGGGAGGGATATAAATGTATAGGGAAGGAGTCGGGATTTCGCTGATAATGTAAAGGAGCAGAAATGAATTCAGAACAGATAAAATCTACGGAATGCTCTTCCGGGGAACCAATGGGATTGATCTTCGATGTGCAAGGTCATTCCGTGCATGACGGCCCCGGAACCAGAACTACTCTTTTCTTTAACGGGTGTCCTCTTAATTGCATTTGGTGTTGTAATCCCGAGGGATTATTCCACAAGCAAGTAATGATGTATAAGGAATCGAAATGTGTTTGTTGCGGAAAATGTATTGAAGCATGTCCTCACGGAGCAATTACCGTAGTAAACGGAAAGCTTAAACACGACAGAAATAAATGCGCTACATGTACTACATTCGAATGTGTGAAAACATGTTTTCACGAGGGATCGGAGATTAGCGGAAAGTATTATTCGGTAGAAGATTTGATGACGATCTTTAGACGAGACAGACAGTTTTGGGGAAGTCGCGGTGGAGTCTCTTTGAGTGGGGGAGAACCCCTTTATCAAAAAGATTTCATATTGAAATTACTGAAAGAATGTAAGAAAGCTTATATACACGTTGCGGTGGAAACTACTTCCTGCCTGGCAACCGATTATTTCATGGAAGCAATGAACTACATCGAGTGGGTCTTTACCGATATCAAACATATGGATACGGAGAAGCATAAAAAGCTTACCGGCGTAGGGAATGAATTGATTTTAAAGAACATTAAAACTCTTGCCGAAAAAGAGGATTGGGACGGATTTATTGTCCCTAGAATTCCGATTATTCCGGGGAAAAACGATTCGGAAAAGAATATCCGGGAAACCGCTCAGTTCGTTAGAGAGATAGGGCTTGAGGTTATTAACATTCTACCGTTCCACAGGTTAGGGGAATCGAAGTATCGTCAACTCGGGACTACTTATCAATTTGCCGAACAAGCTCCCCCTACTGAAGCGCAAATGATTCGACACAAAAGAATCATCGAAGAAGAAGGGTTGATATGTTTTATCGGTTATGAAACTCCTTTCTAATAAGGAGTCAGTTTATTTTGAAAGGTTGGTGATTTGTAAGGATACGATTCGAATGTTGTTGAAATGATGTTCGCCCTTTGTGATGCTGTCAACTTAGCAGAATAGATCGCAAGTTAGATAAGGAATCTAAGGAGTGTTTCGAGCAATGTAAAGTGTTCCCCGAGCGGAGTCGAGGGGAGAAATAAAGATGCTTTACTTGATTTTACGCTTACTTCCATGGAGAGTAAGCATGCTGGTTTGTGAATATTGAAGCATTGTAATTACGTTGACAGTATTTGAGGCTTGGTGTAATGATTAATCTATAAGGGAATATTTGCTCATTGTCTATTGTGAAGAATAGTATTAAGGAATATCAAAATGAAAAAGTATTGTTTAGTATTGGCGGCTCTTTTCCTTTTCGGAAGCGCGACCCTATTTGCGCAAAACGGGGAAAAGAAATCATCCGATAAACTCAGTTTTAGTTTTTCCGAAAGATTCAGAATGGTTATGTGGGATAACGCGATTGACCTGGACGAAAACGGAGGGGTAAATCAAAATTTTACCCGCTTCAGAACTTCCTTCGGAGTGAAATACGCTCCCGATTCCAAATGGGAATTCAATTTGAAGCTTACAAATGAATTCAGAAAATATTTCACCCCTTCCACTGCCGATTTCCACATGAACGAAATCTTTCTCGATCAGTTTAATCTTAAGTACAAAGGAACTGCCGGAACTCTTACTCTGGGTAGGCAGAATATATTTCTCGGGGAAGGCTTTGTAGTTTTAGACGGACATCCGGGGGACGGTTCCCGTTCTCCATATTTCAACGGAATTCGCTACGATTGGAAGATTAACCAAAATCATACACTTACCGCTTTGGCCGTTTATCAGCCGGACGAAGATTTTCTGCCGGTAATTAACGGAAAAGATATTGATAAAGCCTTCCAAGGAGAGGATTCTTATCAGTTAGTAGAGCAATCGGAGCAAGCGGGAGCTCTTTATTATAACGGCAATTTCGACAAAACGAATCTTCAATCTTATTTCATTTATAAGAAAATTCTTGATGACGGAAAGAAGATTGTACCGGAATCGAATATCTATACTCTGGGCGCAAGAGTAAAACTGCCGGTAGTTAATAAACTCTCTTTCACCGGAGAAGGGGCATATCAGTTCGGGGACGCAGGCAATTTCGATAGGAAAGCCTACGGTGGATACGCATATTTATCCTTCACACCGGAAAGGAAAGAGCTTTATATACCGAAAGGGATTAACCTCGGTGGATTCCTTCTGAGTGGGGATGATCCTTCCACACCGGAATTGGAAGCGTGGGATCCTCTATTCAGCCGTTGGCCTAAATGGAGCGAATCCCTTATCTACACTTCTTTGAAAGAGAATCGCGGAAAGGTAGCTTACTGGAACAACATGACCGCGATTTATCTCCAGACCAATTTTAATCTCGGGGATGGTTTCGGGCTCGATTTGAATTATTACCAACTATTCGCCCCCGAAGAGACAAACACTACGGCATTCCTAAGTGGCGACGGAACTAATCGTGGCGGATTGATAGTAAGCAAGTTGAAATATAAGATCAGCGAGAATGTTTCCGGGCATATTGTTTGGGAACACTTCAATCCGGGAGATTTCTATTTCAAGGGAGCCGATGAGTTCGACTGGGCAAGAATGGAGTTTCTATTTAAAATATAGCTCAATGGAATGAATAATTCCGTGTTGTTTCCCCGGCTCATTTAAGATGAGGCCATCATAAAGGCAATTATTCTTTTCTAGTGAAAGGGTGATTGCCTTTTTTTATAACGTAACTTAGGAAGGATATTATGGAAAGAAATAATTTCGAAAACGAACGATTGATAGATAACATAATAAATCTCGAATGGGAAATGTTTCGTAATGTGAAGGCTTCGGAGCCTAATTCGTGTCAGGAGAATGAAAAGACTTTCCGCATGATGAGATGGATGAGCTATTCGGTTTTGCCGGAGAGCTTGCTGCGTGAGATTTTGAACAGTATAAATCAGGCTACCATCGATAACAGAAACCTGATGACCGAAAAGTACGCTAGGATGGGGAACCAGATTCCGCCATTGAACGAGAGTCCTCTGATTGAGGAATGTGTTGAGGCTGAGGATGGAATGATGAGGGAAGTGGTTGAGAAATATCCCGCTACCTTTTTAGGGCATAGTCCGGGATTCGGGAATTATCTGAAATGTGAGCTTGAAACCTATTCCGAATTAGCTTTGAAGGGATACCACCGGTTCCTGACCGAGGCGAGAGAGAAGGGAGAAAATATTGTTGAGATGAGATACGATAATCTTTTCCGCAGAATGGGCTACGCTTCGATAGCGGATCGGGAGAAGAAGGAGAGAGCAAAAGGAAGAAATTAATATAAGCCTCGGTGATAATCCGGGGCTTTCGGATTTGCAATCACGACAAAGTCGGGGTGCCGAACCATTGGTAGATTGGTGTTTGGAGCACAGCTTTTGGGTTTGTTTATGAGGGGCTATAAATCTCATTTTGAATTTGTTTAGTCTTTGTGATTGTACTAAGTGGTGTACTTTTGTCTTGCTGCGTCAGTGGCCGCACAGGCACAAAAGTACCAAAAAGTCAAGACTGTAAAAGAATCTCCTGAAATTCCACTCACTTCGCTAAAAGAGATAAACTCGCGGAACAAAGAACGTTCCACTCAAACAGTATCTCTTTTTTACGCTCAGCTCGTATAATTTCCGAGACGGAGATTCTTTTAATGTCGGGGAGGAAAAGAGAAAAATGAAAGGATGCACTACTGAGGTTTAATGCTATCTTTGAACATTGGTATATAGTTGAATTAATTAATACAATAGTTTAAATTGAGGATGTGATTGATACGTTTGTTGTGAGGGGAAAATTTATTAATTCTCTAAAATTATATGCTATGTAGCCAATATGAAAAATAAGATTAAAATAATATTAGATGTAGCCAAGTTCTTTATTTTCTTTTTTATTTTTGCATTTCTTTTTATTTCGTTGGTCCAAAATTGTGAAGATGAACAAGAGAATAAAAAAATAGCATTTGACTCATTGAAAAAATTAGAGGAAACAAAGATAGATAGTGTTTATATTATTGACTTAAACAAAATACAAAATATAGAGACATATATGATTTCCGATACTGTTTTGACCAATAAACTGAAAAAGGAATATTTGAGTCTGGATTATCATTATTCGGGCAATGGGAAACTAACAGGAGATAGGTATCGAATTCAATTGTTTTCGAATTCAAAATTGATAATCGATTCTAAGATTTATATTAATGGCGTTAGTACGTTAGTTTTAATCATAACAAGAGATTTCGAAGAGTTCAATTTAGAAGGCTATTTGATGATGAATAAAAATATTGAGTTTGTAGTTCGTGAAATAATGAAGAATCCATTATAACTCATCTATATGTAGCTAAAAAGAAAAAATAACTATCTGTTCACGCAAAAGAGAAAAGCATAGTAGTTTTCGAAGTGTTGCTATTAGATTGATAGTGTATTTCCGGATGTTAATTTGTTTTAAGGCGTCAGTGGGCGCATGCTTACTGTCTCGGATCCGGCCGTGACGGGAGCGGAGTCGAAGTAAGCTTACGAAAAGAAGTTAATGTTATTCCGAAATCCAGGATTTCTCGCCAAACTTACATGTTGGTTCTATAATTAGTTTGATGAACCAGATGGAATGCCAAAAATTCCGCTAAATTACCATATTTGCTTAAAACGGAAGACTAGCCTGCGACAAATCATGATGTTCGTAATTCACGTGACCATTTTCTCCCGAAACTCATCATTTTTATAAAAATATGTCAAAAAGGTGTTCGACAGCAATCCAAATGATCTTCGTAATGACGAAAATATAGAATAAGAGGCGAAAACGTCGAAAATGTGACAAATTTGCGAAAAATATGACCTATGGTGCTTGGGAAAGAACCGATTAGGCTTCGAATAGGATTATTATGAACAAAATGTGACAAAAATGGAAAAAAAATGATATTTGATCGATCAAAAGTCATTTTTTTTCTCATGTGTCATGTTTTTTCCGTTTTTATGACATTTTTCGACAAATCGTCACTTTTTCTGCCACGTCTGTTCTATTCAAGTGTCAGTTGCTCGAATAATATTTATTTTCCCCTTATTCCTGATTTATTTGCCCGATATTTGTCATAATAATGAGCCGGTAATTCTTTTGTGCAACATTTTTCACGTAAGTATGAGATTATTGCTTGTCGATGTTGCATTAGAAGCGTTTTCGTTTCTTCTGTGCTCGTTAGCGTCCGATTATTTTGGTTTTTGCCTCTCTTGTTAGTTTTGTGTCTTTCCCATGTTCAATCCACTTATTTCGGAATAATGTGTGTTGCTTACCTGAAGCAGAAGAGAATATTTATAGCGAAAAGAGGAGTGGATTTTAATAAATTTTGAGATAAGTTTTGTTGGGCGTTCAGAACAGAATTATATAGTTGAATTAGTTTAAGAAATAGATTAATTTAATTGGGAAATTAATGATTTTGATATGCCGATGATATGACGATGTTTTCTGCATAATTATATGTTAGCAATATTGTAAAATTGAAGGTGATATTAATGAAAATATTGAAAAACCTATTGCTCATCTTCTTTATTACAAATATTGGTTTTGCTCAAAAGCAATATACCGGTCAAAGCATCGAAGATATTCTTAAACTCCCTGAGAAAGATATCAGCATTAGTATTGCTACTCTTGTCCTTGCTAAAGAGTTTTATCCAAATATGAATGTTCCTTTCTTTCTGCAAGCTTTCGATTATTTGGCGGATAGATTCAATTACTACTTTGGCAAGTATACCGATCCGAATGATAGAATTGCTGCTATTAATACATATCTTTATAAACCTGGCTATTGGAATGATAATATTTCATTTTCCTATGATGACGATGATCTGTACTTAACAAAACTTGATAATAAATTTATTAACGGATACATTTCTTCCAAGAATGGTTCTTGTATTACTATGCCGATGCTTTATATTATTCTAGGTGAAAAACTGAACATCCCGTTGAAACCTGTTCGTTCAGCAAAACACTTTTTTGTGAGGTATGAACGTGAAGAGTTTTCCATCAATTTCCGAAATAACATTGAAGCCACGAACGGTGGCGGATTCATTTCGAACAAACAGTATCAAGAAGATGTACTAATTCCAGATAAAGCCATTAAAAACGGAGTTTATCTTAGAACTCTTACAAAAAAAGAATATATTGCTTCACTACTTCTTGTAAATGCAAACGAGTATTTGCAAAATAAAAACATTGAGAAAGCGAAACATTACTATAAACTTTCAATGAAATATGATCCAACTTTCAGTTCAGCATTTATGAATTATGGGATGACAGTTTTCGGGGAAGCACAACAACTTGAAGAAAAGATGTGGGATGAAAAGCAAGAAACAGTTAAGCAAATTTCATCAGTTTACTTCCCTAATCAACCCCAGCCAGATATTCCCAAACCGAAAACAGATATTGTTATTGAAAGCGAGTCACAGAAACTAATGAATGAGTTAGGCTATAAACCAAAAGTTCAGACCAATGGTACTGATGCTCAAACAATAGCAAGTTTGCAACAACAATCAGTTATTGAAGCAAGATTAAAGTCTATCGAAGAAAAGTACAAATCAGAAATTCTTGCAAAGATTGCCGTGTACAAAAAGTACACTGGCAGGGCAAAAGAACTTGGGATTATTCTTGAGTTTCCTTTACAATTCTTCCAAAAGCAAGCAGAAAGTATTAAACAACATAGAGAAAACGAAGGTTATTAATGAAAGAATTCAGATTATTTGCAGTTGCTTTACTTTTATTATTATTAGCACAATCGATATTTGCCGGTAGGTATTATGACTCTAAAACCGGGAGATGGTTATCTGTTGATCCAAAAGCAGATAAATATCCGGGTATAAGTCCATACACTTATTGCTTGAATAATCCTTTATTATTTATAGATCCTGACGGTCAAGATGTAGCTTTTTCTGTTGACAAGAATGGTGCTGGAGGTAACGGGCATACAACACTTTATTTCCAAGACAAATCTGGTCAATGGTATTCATTTGATCAAGGTGCAGCTGGTCAACCATCTTCATGTGGAGATTATGGATATGTCTCTGGTCAAAGCACAGATGCGGGTGTCGTAATTTCAAAAGTCAGTGGGGTTCCAAAGGGGTCGTTGCTATTACATACAACTTCAGAGCAAGATGACCTGATATCGCAAAATGCTCTGGCTGTACGTGACGAACATAATAATGGTGATTCTAAATATAATCTATACTCCAATAATTGTACTGATGCTGCTGTTGACGTTGTTAACGACTCCGGTGCTGGTGTAACGGTTGAAAATTCACCCACTACAGTTAGACCTAACGAGTGGTTTAAGGAACTCAAGCAAGTAAAAGTTAAAGTAGTTGTTTCTTCTGGAGAAGGTGTTGATAATACAAAAGTAGTGATTGAGGTTCCAAAATATGAAGAAGTTAAATAGTATTATTCAATTTCTGATTTGTTCTATTCTTTTGTTAGGATGTAATGAAAAAATCCAAATTACAAAGAAACTAGTTCTTGACAATCCCAAATTAAAGATTGAAATTACTTTAAGTGCTATTGAATACAAAATAATTGATAATTCAGAACACACCTTTCTTAAAGGTCAGATTAGGTCATTAAATAAATCGAATGATGTGATAACATACAATATGAGCAATGTATACTTAGTATTAAACAATATTTATGGGGAAATTTATATTGATAGTATAGCCTCTCGTTTAATAACTGAAAAAGTATTGTCATGTAACTCAGAATTTGTTGAGGATGTTTATTGGGCTTTTAATTCAAAGTTAGTACTGAATGATTTAGATAAATTACAAATCATCTATAAAATTAGGGCTAACACATATTAATGGTTCTTAAAAAGGTAAAAATAAATATCTCTCCACGTAAAAAATGGAAGATTTGGGAGTCCGGAAGAGTTGCTATTAGATTGATAATCCACTTCCGGATGTCCTTTGTTGTAACCACATCAAAACTACCCAAAAGATCAAGACAGTAAAGAATCCCCTGAATTTCTTAGGGTTATAGCTTTGCATTTAATTGCAGAGTCGGCCATAATTAACATAATTTCTGTGATTTATGATTTTAATATGCTAGATGGTAGAGGATCATCTGGTATAATAGTATATTGTATGTCAAAATGTAATTGTTTGATATTTGTATATAAAAGATATATACGAAAGCACTAAGGAGTAAATAATTGTGAATTTGGCTGTAGCTCAGTTTCAACCAAAAGATGGTGATAAAAAATATAATCTATCAAGGATAAAATATCTTACGGAAAAGGCAAAAAGAGAAAATGCAGATGTAATTAGTTTTCATGAAATGTCGATTACCGCATATACCCATACAAAAGATTTGAGTTTAGATGGATTGATAGATCTGGCGGAAGAAGTACCAAGTGGTGAAAGCACTCAAGAGTTAAATAAAATTTCGAATGAATATGATATTCCGGTATTAGCGGGGCTTGTGGAAAAGGATAATGGGAAATTATACAATACATATATCTGTGTTTATAAGGGGGAATTGGTTGCAAAGTATAGAAAAATCCATCCATTTATAAATGAAAATTTGTCTGCCGGAAGTGAATATTGTCTGTTTGATCTGCTGGGATGGAAATGTGGTATTTTAATCTGCTATGACAATAATGTTATTGAGAATGTCAGAGCTACATCCTTATTAGGAGCGGAATTGATTTTTGCGCCTCACGTTACTTGTTGTACCCCCTCCGCCATGCCCGGAAGAGGATATGTAGATGATAAATTATGGCAAAACCGCCTAGATGATCCCGATTCATTAAGAAAAGAATTTGACGGACCAAAGGGGAGAGGGTGGTTAATGCGTTGGTTGCCGGCCAGAGCTTATGATAATGGAGTCTATTACGCGTTTACAAATCCAATAGGTTATGACGGGGAACATTTGAAAAACGGAAACTCGATGATCATTGATCCTTATGGTGAAGTCTTATCGGAAATAAAATCTTTCGATGACGAAATAACAGGTGCTGAAATTACAAAAGATAAGATTAAACTTTCCGGTGGTTGGAGATATAGAAATGCAAGACGCCCCGATTTGTACGGAGAGATAATCGGAAAGAACCATAAATCAGAAACCACACCTGTGTGGATGGATAAAAAATCTTGAGTAGATGTTAACGATATTATAACTATGAGTTGACTTTATCTACTCGTTCGGTTCAGTCTTCGTTAAAGAGAGTTCTACATAGCAATATGCAAATGATATACTTTTGTCTTGAAGTGTCAGCGCCCGTATTTAGAGCATGAAGAATTTTAGTTTTTCATGTTGATGTTCTAATGCATTTTTTTCTCTTGAGTAGGGTAATTGTAACATTTGAGGTAATAACAATTGTGTGGAAGAAAATGGAATGGAGTTGGATCTGGATAAAAGAGAACATGGAGTATTCCATAACTGCTCTCTAGAAATAAAATGTAATGTAAAACAATAACTAAAAAGGAAAAAATGATTAAGAAAAAACTACTGACAATAATAAGTTTGTTAATTTTATCCTTCTCGATAATGCAATGTGACTATAGTACGGAATCAACGCAAGAATCCGGGAAAAACGAAGGGGAGAAAATAGGAGCGGTTTGTAAAGATGGCACCAGATCAAAAGCCACCGGAAGAGGGGCGTGTTCACATCATGGAGGAGTTGATCATTGGATCTACAGATAATAATTAGGGAGGTAAGTTTTCGAAATCTGTAATTTCTAGCAAATGTACAAGAAGAAAAAAGTTATCACAAAGCCTATGACGCGTATTAAATACCTCCTCCTCTTCATGCTAACAATAGTCTTAGGATTATTATCCAGATGGAAGGGGATTGAGTTACCTTCATTTGTTTCGGCATATGTCGGGGATTGTTTGTGGGGAATGATGGTTTATTGGGGCTTTTCCATACTCTTTGTTAACGAGAAGCCTCTCAAATTGTTCATCTTCTCCATTTGCTTTTCATATCTTATTGAGTTTTCCCAGTTGTACCAAGCGGAATGGATTAACGTCATCCGAAGTACAAGACTGGGAGGTTTAATATTAGGTTACGGTTTCCTGTTCTCTGATTTGATCTGCTATTCATGCGGAATTATTACCGGCTATCTTATAGATCGTTCTCTCTTTTGTAAGAAATAAGCTGTTCCATATTTTCCCAAGAAAATCATATCCCAAAGCATATCTCTATTTTTTGTAAATTTGTGCTTCGAAAAAATAGTTATTCATGAAAAAGAAATATTATGAGCGAATCAAGAGTTGAGCATGTAGATTTTTATAGTGAGATTCTATGTAAGAATATGCCTATGACTCTCTATTTACCGGAAGGATACGGTGAGGATAATCGGATGCCGGTATTATATTTTTTGCACGGAAGAAACGGTGACGAGAATATCATTTTCGATATCGATCTGCATGGTAGTGCCGATAGAATGATAAGGGCGGGGGAGATGAAGAGTATGATAATAGTCTGCCCGAGAATAGAGAATAGTCGCGGAGTGAATTCGGCACCGGCCACCGGAGAAGTGAAAGATCCTCACGGAAGAATTATTAATGTCGGTATGTACGCGGATTACTTCATTAAAGAGGTTGTTCCCTTTATTGATCAAACATTTCACACTATGAAGAGTCGAGAGGGGCGATTTATTGGCGGAGCTTCTGCCGGAGGATATGCCGCGCTTCATTACGCTTTGAGGAATCAAGATCTCTTCTCGAAAGTCGGGGGACATATGCCCGCAATCGAATTAAGACTTGAAGAGGAGGACAAAGCGTATTTCCCGAATTCGGAAACATGGCGCAAATATGATCCGATAAGTATAGCAAAAGAGAATAATGTATTACCTGATATGAAAGTTTATCTCGATGCCGGAGATATGGATGAAGGAGGCTTTTACGAAGGTTGCTCCCTGTTACATGGGATTTTGTCGGGTAAAGGGATTGCTTCGGAAAATCATATCTTCCCCGGGCACCATAATGTTGAATACATAAAATCGAACATAGAAAAGTATCTGCGATTTTATGGCGGGTAGTGATGAGGATTTCTGGTATTAATATAGGTGGGAACAAGTACCGGTTAATTGCATATATTGTTTATTCCGCTAAACGTATTTATGTGCGAGAAGTTTTAACTCATAAGGAATATGAGAAAGGTAAATGGAAAAAATAATATGTTGAAAACGAAAAACGAAATAAAAAGGGCTGTAAAAGTATGGCCGACTGTTTCAAAATTAGTTTCAACCATCAATTCGGAAGAGCATTATCTAAGATCGGTTGAAATGCTTGATCAATTGATCGATCAGGTCAGTGTAGAGAATGATCCGGTAAAAGAATCACTAATCGATACCTTGGGAACCTTGATTAAGGATTATGAGGAGAGGAATACTGAAGAGCTGCAGGGAGACGCAATAGGGGCATTGAAGTATCTTTTAAGTGAACACGGTTTGCGACAAAGTGATTTGTCGGATATCGGATCGCAAGGAGTTGTCTCGGAAATTCTAAATGGGAAAAGAGCTCTTAACCTAAGACAAATAATCGCCTTGAGTAAAAGATTTTCCGTTTCACCCGCTCTCTTTATTGATTCTGATTAAGGAGTGAATATATGGATGCCTAAAAATATTTCAAAAAGTAATGTAGCTGGTATTCCGAGAGCCAGGGTAATATGTCCAATCTCTAAGCAATCCCATAAACTTATCCCCAAAACATCTTTTGTTTCGAAGCAAACATAATCCGCTATTTCTTAAAGATAATTTTTCAAGAATCAATAGTAAAAGAAGGGGAAGCATAAATAATTGGTCTCTCGGCAACTATTATGGATCGGGAAGCATGACTAAAAGAGTCTGAAGCATTTATAAAAGAACGAGAAGCATGAATAAACCATTGCGAAGCAACTCTGATAGAACCGGAAGCAATAACAAAAGATAAAGAAGCATCGATATAAGAGGGAGAAGCAATTATAACAGAGAAGGAAGCAACTATATCCGGTCGTTCAATTATCTTTGCTTCGCGACCGAATATGATTGCTTCCCGTTCGATTGCCTTTGCTTCTCGATCGAATATGATTGCTTCCCGTTCGATTGCCTTTGCTTCTCGATCGAACATGATTGCTTCCCGTTCGATTGTCTTTGCTTCGTGTTCGAAAATGATTGCTTCCCGTTCGATTGCCTTTGCTTCCCGACCGAACATGATTGCTTCTCGTTCGATTACCATTGCTTCGTGGCCGAACATGATCGCTTCCCGTTCGATTGCCTTTGCTTCTCGATCGAATATGATTGCTTCCCGTTCGATTGCCTTTGCTTCTCGATCGAATATGATTGCTTCCCGTTCGATTGCCTTTGCTTCCCGACCGAAAATGGTTGCTTCTCGACCGAACATGATTGCTTCTCGTTCGATTGCCTTTGCTTCGCGACCGAACATGGTTGCTTCCCGTTCGATTGCCTTTGCTTCATGGCCGAACATAGTTAAGGAGAGTTTTATGTTATATAACTATTGTTAATTCCAGCCGAAAACTGACCAATATTCCAGACAAAATTGACCAGTACAATTATTTATTATGCACCATGTTTCTTAATCTAAAACTTTTTCCGTTAATAAAAAACGGATAACTGTGGTGGAGCAATCTGTCTAAAATAGCTGCAGCCACAACATCATCATTGAAAATCTCTCCCCACTGCTCGAAAGCCTTATTTGAAGTAACAATAATAGATCCCCTTTCATATCTTTTGGCCACTAACTGGAAAAAGAGTTTAGCTGTTTGCTTGCTTAGGGAAAGATATCCGAGTTCATCGATAATAAGTAAATCAAGTCTCCCGAGAGATTCGAGCTTTGCGTTTAGAGTATTGGATATCTCTGCCGCAGCCAATTCCTCGGTTAGTTTCTCTGCGGAGTAAAAGAGAACTCTCATTCTGGCTTCAATGGCCTTAATCCCCAAAGCGATTGCCAGATGTGTTTTTCCTACCCCGGGAGGGCCTAAGAACAATACGTTTTTCCCTTTGGAGATAAACTCCAGATTAGCCAGTTCTCTTATTAGTTGCTCGTTTATCTTCGGTTGAAAAGAAAAATCGAATTCGTCCAGTTTCTTAATCTGTGAAAAGTTCGCCATTCTCATTTTTCTGTTGACCGATCTCTCATATTTAGCGATAACTTGTTCTTCCAACAGCCTTGCCAAGTATTCACGGAAGCTCATTTTTGCTTTGGCCGCTTTTTCCGCTTCGATAATGTAAATCTCCTTAATCCTCTCCAGAGCGAGTGTTTTCATGTGTTCTTCCATTCTGTCGTTTCCCATTTTCACTTCTCCTTACTTAGGTTAAAAGTTGAATTGATACTCCTTAAGGTCTCTTTTTATATCCTTGTTCGGGTAGTTTTCTTTGAGTCTCATATTTTCTATGATAATTGTTCTCTCACAGTTCTTTTCCAGATAACCGGATATGAAGGAAAAATGAAAGACGTTATATTCCATCGCCTTTTTCAGTGCCGAAAGAAAATCTTCCGCGCAATAGAATTTCGAGAGTTCCATAATGTATCGCAATTGGTATCCGCTGTTGTATCTTTTCTGCGCATACAGTTTTTTCAAGAACAAAGATTGATCGGGGAATTTCTCCATAAACTCTTTCGACAAGCGTTGAAAATTGCCCTTCGTAGTGTTATTCCCTCTGTAGTGCTCATCCTTAATGGTTACGTTCCCTTTTCCTAAAGAGAGTCTGTGGGAGGCTACTTTCTTGTTGGCTTGTGAGTAGATCTCGATATAGTACCCTTGTGATATCTTTATCCATACTTGCTTTCCGGCAAAAGCCCATGGCACCGAGTATCTGTTCCCATTGTAAGAGATCAGACAATCGTAGCTTACTTTTCTTATCTCTTCTTTTATCCCCACATAACGACATGATGGCAGATTCATTAGGGAAGCCCTCTCCTTGGCAAACACCGTTTCCGGTTTTTGCTTAATTACCGAATGAAGCTCGTTATTGACCCGATTCTGAAACTCTTTCAGTTTTGAGCATAACTCTTCAAAGCTACTAAAGGTATTTCCGTCGATGAAATGGTCTTCTATATAGGCGAACGGTTTTTCGACTTTCCCTTTGGACCACGGATGACTTGGCATCGAACGACTTGGAGCGAACCCGTAATGACCGCAAAAGTGAAGATATCTTGGATTCCACCGCCAGTTATCCTTTGAATGAATTGTTATGAAAACTCTCGCGTTATCGGTTTGGACTCTTTGACATACTCCTCCGGAGGCTTGAAGACATCTTTCGAACGCTTCAAATACTGCCCCTTGATTCTCCGACAAGGATACTTCCAATATTTTATAGCGACTAAAACCGTAGATATATTGATATATGTAGATTTTTGCCCGTGCCCCTCCGATTAAAACAGTATATGGGCTCCAGTCGAACTGACCTTGTTCCCCGGGAGCTGTCTCGTATGGTTGAAATGTTTTCTTGGAAGTCTGTTTTATTTTCCCGAGATAATAATAAAAGCTGCTTCTGCTGCCGGTGTAACCTTTACTCCTTATCTCATAGAGAATCCGGGAGCCCCGATATCTCTTAATGTTAGACATCTCAAAGATCAATTCCGTAAAGGGAGACAAGGAGTCACTTATTGACTCTTTCCGGACGTACTCAGGAGGACTCTCTTTTGACAAGGCTTTTTTTACGGTGTTATGACTTAAGCCCAATATCCGACCTATCTCACGTAGACTCATTCCCGGATTTTTGGATCGTAGATTTTTGATTGTTACCCAGTCTTCCATACTGATCACCTTTTTTCCCTCCTGAGTTTTGTCTACTCAGGATAATTTGTAATAGTTTATCCAACCGTTCAGTATCGGATTTAACTCTTTGACCAAAGCTTCTACCTTAAAGTGTCCTGTCTTTTTCAGCTTTCTGCTTATTTTCATTCTAAGCTTTTTCTCTGATTCCGGTTTGGGGATAATATTCCAGTATTTCGTACCGGCAACAACCAGACTTCTATCCCATCTAAATCTAAACCCCAGAAAATCAAAACATTCACTCTTGGCATCAATCAACTTTGTTTTACTATCGTTGATCCGAAGCTCCATCTTAGACAAATAATACTCTACTTGTGTTATTAACTCTTTCGGTATTCTCTTTCCCAACAGAATGAAGTCATCGGCGTATCTGATCATCTTCACACCTTGCCGAGAAAAGATTCCATCCTAACAATGGGGAAATCACGCCTCCTTGAGGAGTTCCCATATTGTTTTTCTTCCCACCGGTATATCGTCCGTCCTCTTCAACTATAGGGACTTTCAACCATAGTTTAATTATGTGGAGTATACTAGGGTCAGCTATACGTTCCTTTAATGCTATCATTAACTTATCGTGTGGGATAGTATCAAAGTATTTACTTAAATCGGCATCATAAACAACATGGTTGCCTTGTCTGAGGTTATTCCGAACTTCTGTTATTGCGTCTTTGGCCGACTTCTTTGGTCTGAACCCATAAGAGGAATCATCAAAGTCAGCTTCAAACAGAGGTTCTATTACTATCTTGACAGCTTGTTGAGCTACTCTATCTCTACTTCTCAATGTCAGTAAAACTGATTCCGTCTACTCCGGGTGCGCCTTTCTTCTTTTTGCACCTTTTGTAACTTTCCTCGAGTATGTACTTTAGAAATATTTTATCTCCCTCCACGCAAGTTATGTTGTCTTGCGTATCAACAGTACTACGACACATCCGCCACCCTCATCCTATAGATCGTCATATCTATATCAGTTAGGGCTTCCCAAGTTCATGCGCTACCTTTATCATGCACGCCATCCCATCATACCCCGTGCA
>CALODP010000027.1:0-2659 GCA_942492055.1 uncultured Ignavibacteriales bacterium
AAAAATTTCCTATCGTATATGAAAGAATATGGACCCGAAAATCATGTTGAAACGTTTTGGAAATCTACGGCATACACTCATAAACGAAAGCAAAACCAAAATGGCTATATCGCCCAACAAAGGACAAATTATAATTACAGGACTTCATCAAACCAACAAAAGAGTAAGAAAAAATACCGACAGGTCAAAAAGGATGATTCAGATATAGAAAATGTGGTGAAAGGTGTATTAGTAGTAGGAACAGTAATAAACGCGGTAGCCAGTCTTTTTGATTCAGACTCCGACTCTGGTAGTAGTTCAAGCAGTTCCTCGAATTACTCCTCTTATAATAACTCCTCCACCAGCTCTGGAAGTTCCGAATATGGGAGTTTAAATATTAGGGTAGATCCTCAATGGTTTACTGGTATTCTTGTCGATATAGAAATGAAAATTATTGGACAAAATAATTATTGTTCAGATACAAAAAAAGATCATTGTGAGCACACAAATTGCAATCAATTAAGTTTTCATGTGCCATATGATACCTATGATATTACTGTAACTTGTACTGAGAGGTCAGGCTCGAAGTATCTTACCAGGTCCTTTGAGTTGAAGAACGTGAGACATAGATGTAAAATAACGGAAGTATCAACTATTGGGAGTAGTGTAAGCGTTTATTGCTATTAACACGTATTTGTATGTGTTAAGCTTGAGGCTCGATCTTGATTTTGGAGTTCGAGAATCCTGGGAAATGTGGATTAAGTTTGTTATGTTTGCGATCCAACGCAAAACTTGCAGTTATTTTTCGGGGACAGGATACCTTTTCCTCCTTTTCTATTGCGGATTAGAATGGTTCGGCGCTGTTTGTCGAAATCGCTTTTCGGGACGAATAAGTGGAAGAATAGGCCATTGCCGATCAAGGTTTTTTGCAATGTTTTCAATTGCACCGGAATAAATTTTTTGCGTCGATTCTTTGAGACCAAATAACTGCATCGTCTCAATCATTCTCTTTTTTGAATCAAACATGTGATCCTCCTGTTAAATTGATTTTTAACAGGTGATTCGGAAGATATTAGCAATGGTTAAGTGGTTTGGAGTTTTTTTTACCGCGTAGCGGTTTAGTTCAACTTTCGATTAGCTTGCGCTTTTTTCTTTAATCATTAGTTTTGGCGGTACGAACACCCTCTTCAGGATTATATTTATTTTAAAAGCTTTCTGTTAAAAGAGTTTATACGCATTTAGCGGTCCAAAGTTTACCGTCCTGAAAATAAGATGCCCATAAAAGGGGAAAAATTGGACCGCCGTCAGGAATTGGGGGCATTTCTGCGGTAACATTTGGACCATCACGAAAGAATGGAGTTTTTTGAACGGTAACATTTGGACCATCACGAAAGGTTGGAGTTTTTTGAACGGTAACAATTGGACCATCACGAAAGGTTGGAGCTATTTGAACGGTAATAATTGGACCGCTTACGTTTAAAAAACCTTTTTACGCTTTTATTCAAGCATCATAAAACAACGCAAAACAAACATTTGAGATGCTGTCACCAACATAGGAAGCCCCCAGGGCTGTGCAAGTAGGTATAAGTTCCTCCGGTCTCTTATTAAGGGTTTTTGCAATGTTTTCAATTGCATGGGAATAAATTTTTTGCGTCGATTCTTTGAGACCAAATAACTGCATCGTCTCAATCATTCTCTTTTTTGAATCAAACATGTGAACCTCCTGTAAATTAATTTTTTACAGGTGATTCGGAAAATATTGGCAATGGTTAAGTGGTTTGGAGTTTTTTTTTACCGCGTAGCGGTTTCGTTCAACTATTGTTTGGCTTTCATTTCTATGTCATTTGTTTTCTTTGTCTTAGAGAGTTTTTCCTTCTAAAAAAGCATAACGGACGATAGTTCCGAGAGCTGCCGCAATAATCGCTCAAATCCGATTATATATTGACAACAGCAGGCAATCACTCTATAATCTAAATATAGGAGGTTTACTTTGACTGTTGAAGCCAGGATAAAAAAACAAAAAAGCTGCCTGTGGGAATATAGGATTTCAAAGATATTGTGACCTGTAACTACCTCTACGAAGATAAAACACTTTTTATTAAAGAAATTTTGGATAGAGGTGAAAAATCCTCGTCATTCACCGCCCCCTGGCAGGGGGCGCCGATAAGAGTTCCGGTCAGACCGGGTAAGTGATCGAGTTCAAAACGGTTGACACAGCATTAGCGGCTGCCCCGGAGCAGATCGAAGAAAAAAAATACGAAACCGAACTGGTGGAAAGAAGTGGCCCAAATATAAAATTAGCCATCGAATTTAGCGGTAAAGTTGTTTATGTTAAAGAAGCCAACCGCTGAAAATAATATATTCAGACTTTCTTTCCGTGTAAGTTCCCCCATGTCTGAAAGAGGAATTATGAAAAGTATGAAACAATTAGAAGAGAAAATAGTTGATACTCCATTATCAAGGTTATCGGCTTACTATTTGGAATGTTTGGCAAAAGATAGGGACGATGATCTATCCTGTTGGGCTTCCAATAAGTTTGGAAGTCCCGATTATGGACAACTCTCGGTTTTACCTAAAGTAAATGTGAGTTCCGACGATATCTATGCATCCTAAGATACGGTAATTACCATTAAAAAAGTACGGAAGGAATCTAACCGCTTGATTCTTCAATTGGGTTATC
>CALODP010000028.1:0-11681 GCA_942492055.1 uncultured Ignavibacteriales bacterium
ACCCTCCGGAATCAATTCAACCGGCTTTACACGTTGGAATCTCTTCGGTTTCGACCGTTTTTTCATATTACCTACTTAAAAAAGCCTTTGGCGATAGTGGGAAGCGAAAATATTTCATAATGACTTCGACTGTCACCGGGATCGCTCCGGGATTGGTTAAAGAGTTTATTGATAAAAGAAAAAACGAAGAGTTCAATTATAAAGATTTGGTTTATGATTCGATCGGCGTTTGGATTGGGGCGACCTATCTTTTAATAGTGGAGTTTTAATGGATGGAATGAATTTCGAAGAATGGATCAAAGCGGTTAAAACGTACTCTAAAAGCTTGGGGATCGATTACGGAGAATTAGACCTCGAAGCGTGGCGAGAATCTTTTTCGGATGGAAGTACTCCCGAAGAGGCTGTTTTGTACGATCTGGAATGTGGTATTTAATGGAAAATGAAATAGAGAAAATCCAACGGCCGAAAATAAAAGTTTTCTTTACTAAAACACGAAGGTTTAGGGCGATTATAGACGATCCAATTGACGGCCGATATCAAGTGACGATCGGCGGGGTTGTTTGGTCTAAGGGCCTTGGAAACGAATATAAAGAAGAGATTTTAAGAAAGAGTCACCGGCTTTTAGTGAATATGAAAGAAGAGTTTGAAAAAATTTCCGGCGAAAAGGTGCCTAGAGTTTGAGCAAAAAATGTCCTAATTGTTATCGAGATTTAATCTTATTGGAAGATGTGGATTTATACGGGTGCAATAATACCAAATGCAAATTAAACCTAATTGAAGTACTTCCGAAAGAGTGTGAAAAGGGAATTTTGTTCGAGTTTAAAATTTTATTATAAAGTGATTGTATAGAAAATAATATTATTTAAATTATAGTTTTAGAAAAGGAGTGGATATGGGCGAAAAAAAGAAAATGGCATTTAGTGAAATCGCAAAAGGAATGCTTTCGCAAGATGTTCAAGAGGACTTTGAGCGGGCCCAAGTGATAGCGGCCCGGGCCAACTTGCCAACTAAAGTAAAATTGGAAATCACGGTTTACCCTCCGGATCCGAACGAAGAGTTTGAAACCTCCGTTTCTTATAGTCACAGTGTAGCGGAGCCCACTTTAAAAAGTCGAAAATTTATTGTGATCCACGATAACGGGATAATAACGAGGGACGCCCAAGAGCCTTTAGAGCAATTGAATTTAGATTTAGAAAAACCGGAATTAATTTTTCAAAAGAAACAATCTTAATTTTAAAAAGAAACAATCTTAAAAAAGGAGCTGGAATGGAAAAAGACTTAATTAGCGTACAGACAAACGTGTTCGAAAACCCGGTGATAAAATTGGGAAATGAAATAATTAATCTCAAAGACGATTCGGGGTTTGAATTTAAAACAAACGATCTCCCCTCTTTTTTAAGATATGTAAAAAAAGCTACTGATAAAATTCTGATTTATAGGGCGGATCGCGTTTCTTGCGTTGATAAAGTGCCGGATTATAATTCTATCACGAGTGCGGAGTGTACTTTGGAGCGTAGCCAAAAATTAAGAATACTTTCAAATCAAAATGATCGAACTATGAATTTAGAAGAGGCGGAAAGCTTTTTTAAATCTATGCGATCGGTGATGGAAGAGAAGAATTCTTCTTTTCATAAGACTTTGAGAAACATTAAACTTAATAAGGTCGCGAAAGTTGAATCTTCCAAAAGTAACAACGGCGATTTTGCTTATATATTTTCAATGCAATCCACCGATAAAAAGCCCGGCGGAAAAGATGAATTTGAGCCGCCCGAAAAAATAAAGTTTACATTGCCGGTTTTTAAATTCGCGCCTCACGAAATAGAATTGGAGTTTGATTTTATTTTCGATTATAAATTCATAGGCGAAGAGTGTCGAATGAGCTTTTCCATTGAAAATTTAGATATTGACGAGATTATTGAAGTCAGGTCTAGGGAAATCATGGAAGACCTTTTAAAAGATTGCGAACTCGAAAAATATTGGGGCGCCTGCTCTCTTGTAAAACAGACCGACCTTTGGGAATACTACAAAAACGAATTAAAAATTCATGGCGAATAAAGAATTAAGCCCGCTCGCGCAACTTTTAGAGGCGCGGCGGGATTTAAAGACCGAAAGAAAAGAAAAAGTCGAAGAGCTTCAAGCGGTCCGGGCTTCTCGATTTAAGGAATTGCGCGAGAATTTAGATCAAACTTTTGAAGAAGAGATGAAGTCTTTCGATAAAAAAGAAAAAGCCCTTGTTTCCCAAATTGAGAGAGAAAAGAAAAAAGGGATCGGGGCCACAATCCGAAAATATAAATAATTCTTCGCTTGTAAAAATATAGATATTAATATAAATTAAAATATAGGAATGGAATATGAGTCGAAATAAATTAGATATTCTTTATCTGAATCCCCCATGGCCCGAAAGAGGCGGGGGAAAGATAAAGCGCGGCGCGGATAAGCATTATAATTTAATGTCTGTAAAAGAAATTATCGCTCTTCCCATTGGGGCTTATGCTAAAAAAAACTCTCATATTTATTTATGGGTGACTAATAATTATTTGGCCGCCGGACTCAAAGCGATTGACGCTTGGGGCTTTGATTATAA
Organism: uncultured Ignavibacteriales bacterium; assembly: GCA_942492055.1. Classification (GTDB taxonomy): domain Bacteria; phylum Bacteroidota; class Ignavibacteria; order Ignavibacteriales; family Melioribacteraceae; genus CALODP01. The sequence goes on from CALODP010000028.1 coordinate 2,585, forward strand.
ATCGACGGTTACTTGGGTAAAAGACAAAATGGGAATAGGGCAATATTTCAGAGGGCAGACCGAACACTGCCTTTTTGGTGTAAAAGGAATGATTCCTTATAAATCGGAAAATGGGAAAAGGTGTCAACACGTCACATTTTTTCAAGAGCCTAGAACTAATCACAGCGAAAAGCCCGAAAAAATGCGAGAAATAATAAATCACGTCTCATTTAGAGAGGGCTTTCAACGCGGGGAATTCTTCGCGCGAAGAGAGGTTGAAGGCTGGGATTGTTACGGGGATGAAATAGGGAAACCAATAGATTAATCATTAAAAAAAAGGAATGGAAATGGACGTTTTAACATTTGATATCGAGATTCGAAATAGAATTTTAGACAAGGGAGAAGAGCCCGATCCTAAATACACTTATTGCGGGGGATGGAATGATAAGGCCGGAATGGGAATTTCCTATTTGGGCGCCCATTCGAGTTGGGATGATAAATTTAACGCGTATGGAGAAGATCGCCTTATAGAATTTGTTCAACAAATACTTAAAGCCGATCTAGTTGTCGGATTTAATATTTTTGGGTTTGATGTTCCTCTTTTAAAAGAAACTTTGATTCGGTTGGGGCTCCCTGAAAAAACCGGAATGGGCGGAAAGTGTTACGATATTTTTTGGGATATTAAAAAAAGCCTGAAAAACAATTTCCCTAAAGGATGGACCCTTGAAAATATCGCCGTTTCTACACTTGGAATCGGAAAAAGCGGAGCGGGAGCAATGGCCCCCGTTCTTTGGCAAGATCGAAAATATGTCGAACTTTTAGAGTATTTAAGGCAAGATGTGACAGTCGAAGTCGCCCTTTTTAATCACATTTTAAAAGAAGGTTGGGTTTCTAATAACGTTGTTGAATGTGAACGCTTAGAGCTTGAAGGGATCAAAAAGTACCAATAATGGAATGGGAGTTTAAAACATGGCCGGATCCTTTTCGCGGGATTAAAGAGGGGAAAAAGCCTTGCGAGGTCCGCTCTTGGGATAGGGAAGGCGAGCCGAAAATAGGCGACACTCTTTATCTTCGGGAGTGGGCGCCGAACCCCTCCGGAATCGGCGGCAAATATACCGGGGACTCTATTAGAGGTTTAGAAATTTCTTATATAATTCACGTTGGGGATTGGTCCGAAAATGGCGACGGAATCTTAGTCCTTTGTTGGGAGCCAAAAGAAGAATATAAAACTTTCCCAAAAGGCGATCTTCCAAAGGGTTTTTATTGGCTTTTGGATAAAACCGGAAGCGAAGAAGTTTTTTATTTCAACGGAAAAGAATGGTCTTGTCAGTATTTTAATAAACCGTTGATTTATTGGACCCCAAAAGAGATCGAGTGTGATTATTTAATGTATTGCCCAATTAAAAACCCAAAAAGATAATGGTTAGAATAAATCACAAATATTTAATTTCCTTCGATCACGAAACTTTTGATCCGGATAAGCCGTTTCAATTCGAGACGCTTTGGCAAAAAAAAGAGTTTCTAAAAAAATGCAAAAGGTCAAAAGGAAAAAAGGCTTATTTGTGTATTCAGTCGATCGTAAAAATAAAAACGAACCAACAAAATAAATATTATCGCGGGGTCGTTTGTGCGAGGCTTGCGGAGTATTGGGGGTGTTCTAATAAGGAAGCCCACGACTCGATCGCCCATGAACATTTTATGTACCAAGAGCGCCCCGGAGGGCCATGGAAAAGGAAATCTACCGCGTTAGACGAATGGACGACTATAGGTTGGGAGGAGAAGATGGATGAAATTCGACTTTGGGCGATTATGGATCACGGTGTTCGAATTGAGCTTCCAAATGAGGTCGATTTTGACTCTTTACCGGATTTTTATTATTAGGAAAATAGTATATATTAAATTATATAGTTTAATCTTTGAATAGGTATTTATGAAAATTGCAACGAACTTGAAAAAGACAAATAATATGGGGCGTCCTTTAATTTACGATTTTCATAGATTAAATAAAAAACAATGTATGGTTTTTGAAAGCGTCGATAAAAATGAGCTAGAAAAGAGGCGTCGAAGCGTGACGGCTTGCGCTTATGAACGCGGTTATAAAATCACAACCCGAATAGATCATGATCCGGGGCGTGAAGAATTTGTTTTAAAAGTTTGGGTTACTAAAAAAGGTAAACAAAAGAAATGATTTTTTTATTGAAAGCGATGCCGATAAATATCTAATTTTTAGCCATGGCAAAAGTTAAAAAACTGTATTACTTCCAACTAAAAAGGCGCGTCGCGAAATCGGTTTTTGAGCTTTTGCCAGTTCTTCTCTTCTTTCGTGTGCGCGTCCCTTTAGTTGGAAATAATGTCTAAAAAACTCCCTTACTTTCGATTCACTATTCAGCAATGGCAAAACGGCGATATTTCAACGATGCCGGATTCATGCAAAGGTGTCTTTGTTGATGTTTGCGCCTATTATTGGGCGCAAGATTGTAAAGTTCTTTTTAGTTCTTTATCAGAAAAATTTAAAACCAAATTAAAAACGATCGAAAAGTTGATTAAAAAGGGGCCAATTAAGGTTGAAGAAGGGATCGTTTATATATCGTTTTTAGATGAACAATTAACAGAAATAGAACGGAATGAAAAGTTTTTTTCAGAAATGGGGAAATTAGGTCAAAAAGCAAAGAAAAACAAAGCCCCCCTTAAAAACGATTTAAGCTATAAAGATAAGGATAAGGATAAGGATAAGGATAAAGAAAAAGAGAAGCCAAACTTAGATGACTTAGAAAAGTTCCCTTATTTAAACGACGAAAAATTCAAATCGTTTTTTGTGGATCACATGAAAGGCAATAAAGCCTCAACTAGAACAGAGAGAGCGATAAATGCCAGATTAAAAAAATTACATGAATACACCTTAGAGGAATCGACCGAAGCTTTAAAAACTTCGATTGAAAATGGTTATCAGGGGGTATTTCCAAAAAAGAAAGCGGCGCCCGCAAATGAAAACAGAAAAAAAGAGCAATTTAATGAACCAAGTTTCCTTTAAAATTCCGGACGTGGAATTAATTGAAGATTCCGAGAAAGAAGAAATGGATAAGGAGTTGAAACGCAAAGAAAAACAAAAAGCCGCTCTTGCTTATTGGCAAAAAAGCGGAATTCCTCAAAGACACGGAAAAGGGATAAATAAAAATTTGTTCGGGCCATGGTTTAAAGCTTTTAATCAAGCTTGTTTTGGTATTGGTCAAGGGAGTATTTTTGTTTTGTCGGGACCTAGAGGGACAGGTAAGACTAAAATGAGCGTGGAATTGATAAGGGAGGCTTGTAAAAAGGGCTTTCCGTCTTTCTATATCAAAGCAATTGATTTTTTTCTTGAATTGAGAGGGGCCTTAAAAGGCCTAGGGAACGAAGCCGACGTTTTAGAAAAATTTGTAAAAATAGATTATTTGGTAATCGATGCGATGGAAGAGAGAGGCGAAAGCGTTTGGGAAAATCGTCTTTTAAGCCATTTAATCGATCGGCGTTATGATAGCGAAAAAGACACGGTTTTAATCACAAACCAAACCAAAGATTCTTTTGAAAAAAGTGTCGGGCCCTCGATTTCTTCGCGGATAGCGGAAACCGGGGGTTTAATCGATTGCGTTTGGGAGAGTTTTAGAAGAAAGAAAGAAAAATGAAAAAACCAATATTTGATCCCAAAAAGATTTCCGCCTTTTGCGATTATGAAGCGGAAGATTTATTTCGATTGCGAGAGGTCGCCGAATGCGACGATCACGCCTTTATGATGGTTGACGCGTTCCAAATGTCCAAAATGACCCAAGATTGGTTAAATAAATATTTAAATGCTTTGGAAGGTTGCGGAAAACTTGATATTCCCGAAGGTCATCCAAACTCCTATTTGAATTTAAAAAAGAGATTCGGGGCTTTCCTTAAACAGTGCCGAAAATGTAATAAGGTTTTTCGCTCTCATTCGGACGATAATCATTATTGTTTTGCCCACAAAAAGACCGATCCAGTTTTGGAGAAGCTTGGGCGGAATGAAATTTGTAAATGCGGAAGCGGTTTAAAATTTAAAAAAATGTTGTCTTATCAAACTTCAAAAAGGGAAATAATGGATCCATTAAAGCAAGATTTCGTAATTCTTCCAAAGAAGATAACCGCCGAAAACGGGGCAAAAGCTTTATTAATTGGAGAATTTAAAGAGATTGTTAAAATCGAGTGTCCCGAATGTGCTTTAGACGGGCGCGAAAATCCCGACGATTGCGAGATGTGCGAGGGCTCCGGAGTTTACAGTATTGAAACTTTTGTGAGTTGGGATAATATCAAAAAGATTTACGATAAAATCGTTGATCACTTTTACAAAGAAAACAAATAAAAAAAGGGGAATGGATGAAAAAAATAATAGAAATTTTAAAAAAACTTTCGTGGGGCTATATAATTTTAATGTTGCTTGCCTCCGTTTTAATTAAAGACGTGGTCGATCGGGCTTATGCGCGGGGATTTTCCGAAGGCGTCGATCGATCTATTGAAAAAGGGTATCAAGCCGGACTTGAAAAAGGTTTGGACTTGGGAGAGGCGGAAGGGCTTTTGGAGGGAAAGCAAGCCATGATCGAACACCTTCAAAAACATTTAGAACTTGAAATTCAAATTTTTCAACCGGCCTCCGGAGCGGTTCAAGAGGCAATTGGGGAAATGAATTAAATGGATTTGAGAAATTGCGATTGTATGCGCCTAATGGATGATTTAGGCGACAAAAGCCAACATTTGATAATTGCGGATCCTCCTTACTTTGAAATAAAAGGAGAGTTTGATTTTATATGGGAATCTTTCGGCGCGTATTTAAAAGACGTGGAAAAATGGGCGATTGGAATAAAGAGAATTTTAGCGGATAACGGGACTTTATTTTGGTGGGGATATTCCTTAAAAATTGCCTATGTTCAAATAATTTTAGACAAATATTTTCATTTAGAAAATTCTTTGATTTGGCAAAAAATAGATTCTATGCAGATCCAATATTACAGCCCGGAGAGCGCGAGAACTTTTAATTCACACAATGAGCGGCTTTTAATGTATTCAAACGATTATAGTCCCGGGGATTGGAATAAAACCGGAGGCGAGCGGGTTTTTGAAGAGAAGATTAAACCCCGTCACCCTTTCGCAATTTATTTAAGAAGCGAGTTCGAAAAGGCTAAATTAAGTCAAAAAGAAATCGCGAAATTATTTCCAAGTAGAACCGGTGGCCTTACGGGATGCGTTTCTAATTGGTTAAATGGGGATAATACGCCGACCCAAGAGCAGTACTTGAAAATTAGAGAATATGTAAACGGGAAATTTTTAAAAAAAGAATACGATTTTTTAAAAAAAGAATATGACGAATTAAAAAATCAATATGAAGATTTAAGAATAGAATATGAAAATCAAAGACGATTTTTCCATAACGAAATGAAGTTCGAGGAGGTTTTAAGATTTCCCCAAGAGGCCAATGAGACTTCAAAATGGAGTCATCCAACGCAAAAGCCGCCTAAATTATGTAGAGCCTTAATAAGAACGGCTTCAAAAAAGGGGCAAAATTTATTTATACCCTTTCTTGGATCGGGAGCGGAAGCGGTCGAGGGTTTAAATCATGGGTTAAATGTAACCGGGAGCGAACTAGATCCGGAACATTTTAAAACAGTTCTAAAAAGAATTAACGAAGAAACTATTCAAGCCAGTTTATTTTAAAATGTCCAAAAGAATCGGTTCAAGAAAGGCCACAAATCGAAATCACGGTTGGCAAACGATTCAAAATGGATCCTTAAAGCATTTTATAGGCCGTGGCCATGGGAAATTGTGTGGCCATTGCATTCATTTTGATTTTTGTAGTAATATAAGGGTAAAAAATGTTAAACGCGAAACAGATTATTGCCAATGGCCTATCCATATTCGCCAACATGAAAGAGTAAAGCCCCCTTGATCCGTATTGCCGCAACGGATCAAGAGGGCTTTTTAATTGGAATGGAAATTATGTTAGGAAAAAAAGTAAAACGAATAGAAAAAATAATCGCGAAAGATTCGTTTTTAGAAGGGCTTCCGGGCACCTTTCCGCGAACGAAACGAAAGAAAAAAGCGCCGGTTTATAAAGAGCCGGAAGCGTTCATTCAACAGGAGGCCGAATTAATTTGTCGTCCTTTGGGAATTGTGACTTTTCATATTCCGGAATTTATGCTTAAATCCGCCTTTGAGCGAAGGGATCTTTCCCCGGCGGAGCTTTACGCGGCCCGCGAGGCTTCCGAAAAAGTAAAAGGCTTTCCCGATTTGGTTCTTTTTTACTGTGGCTTTTATAGGGTGGTAGAATTAAAAGTTCCGGGGCGCAAGCCGGGCCGATATCAAAGAGAATGGTTAAAGGCTTTAAACGGTGTTTATATCGATAATATTGAAGAGTTCAAAAAGTTCGCGGAAGATTTCGTTTTCCAAGTCGATGAAATGCTTAAAATATTGGAGGCTAATAGAAAATAAAAAAAACGGTTTTGATTCATTTTTTCCTTGCATTAAACTATAGACTAAACTATAATAAGAGCATGAACAACACAACAAAAGAGGAAAAAATGAACACTACAACAGCAAAAACCGCAATTTCAATTTACTTGGAAAATTTGATTTCAGAAAAAGGATTAAGCCCTTATACAGAAATAGAAGTCGAAGGCAATTCCGGAACGAATTTTATGACTTTGGAAGTCGTTATCGAAGCGATTTTAATGAGCTCGAAGGAAGAGCAAAAACAAATTAGAGAAACCCTAGTAAAAATTGATTTCAAAAATGGCGACGTGATGCACTTCTTTAAATATTTAGCCAAGGCCATGGCTATTTAAAAAAAAGAGAGGGGAATTAAATTTCCCCTTGACTTTTACTATAGACTAAACTATAATTAGAAATATGAACGAATCAATAAACTAAGGAATGAAAATGGAACAAATACAAGAAAAAATTTTTTTAAGACTCCGATTAATCAACTCTTGCAAAGATCCTAAAATCACAAAACATTTAATTTTTGATCTATACGCGAAACAACACCAATTAAATAAAGCTATGAATCAGGGGGCTTTATAATGGTCACAAAAGAAAAAAAAGAAGAAATGGTTAAAAATTGGAAGTGTGCCGACGGCCGGATCCTTTTAGTTTCAGAGATGGAAAATTCTCATATAATCCGAGCGATCGAGGTGTGTAGAAGAAATGGCTTTATCAGTACTAAAAATTTAGGAACTTTTTTCTCCAAGGGCCCCCAAGGCGACGCGGCCCAATTGGCTTTTGAGCAAGCGCAAAACGAAGCGTTTTCAAAAGCTCCTCTTCTGGCTTTAGATTGGCTTGAAGAAGAAGCGGATAAGCGGGGGCTTTCGTATTAAAAGATGAAAAAAAGCCTTTCAAAAAGTTTTTAAATATATATTTTAAATTATAGGAAAGTTTAGGAATGGAAAACGGTTTAAATTCAAAAAACAAAAAGCCAAAAGGATCGAAGGGTTCTTTCTCAAAAGAAAGAATTATTAAAGATAGTTTGGGGAAAAGTTTTGTTTCAAAATGGATTTCGATCCCGCGTTATGGGTGCCCAAAATGCAAAAAATTCCAAGACAAAATAAGCCCGTTTTGCCCTGAATGCGGAGAGGCTTTGACTTTCCCCGTTAAAGTGAACGAGGTTGGGGGTTTTCACCAAAAAACCACGCAAAAAATGAACCCAAAAGAAACGGAGTCTTGAAAATGGCTAAATGGAGAAAAGCTTTTGATCCGCCTCACAATGAAAGGGAGGTTTTATTAAAAGTCAGATACACTCACAAAATAATGCAAGGCGCGCCCCCCGTTATTTTTCAGGGAAAGCACGAAAGGAACAAGGGTTGGTCTGATCACGCGGGCGACTTTGATAAAGAGGCCGATTGGGAGGTTTTAGAGTGGATGGAGATCCCGGGAAAATTTGACAGAAATAATAAAATCCCGGGATTCCTTGAAGAAGAGGAATCTTTTCTTCAAAGTGAATTTGATAAACTTATCTCAAACGACCTTTTTAAAGACTCTTCGAAATCCACAAAAAGCGATTTGAAATTGGCTTTCATTGAGGGGGCGAGCGGCGTTTTGAGGCGGGTTTTAAAAAACGAAAATTCGATTCGGGCCATGGCCGACGAAATAGGCGAAATGATTAAAATGGAACCCGAAGAAAAAGAGAAATTAAAGCTATGAGGGGAAAAGGGTATAAAATCGCGGACTCTTGCGGGACTTGTAAATTTCAAAAAGTCGTTTGCCAATATAGCGATGAAGTTTACAGGTATTGCACGATTGACGGAGAGGAACCGCCACTTCATGATCAAGATTTTTATGAAGAAAACAGAAAAAAAGGAATATTGCAACCTTCGGTCGAAGAGTCGATCGCTCAAACAAAAAAATTAAGAGAATATCAGGCGGGAAATGAAGTCGCCGAGAGTGGATGGTGCCCGGCGTGGAGATCGAATGAGGCATAAAATTGAATTTGTGGTTTATTACGGAATTATTTGGCTTTGGATAATGGTAATTGATAGGCTTATAAGGATTTACATATTTTAAAAAAGGAATGATAATGGAAAAGTTCGTCGAATTTAGACCCGGATCCGATTTTATACCAAGGGGAGATTATAAGGTAAAAAAAATCAAAAGCCGCGTTGGAGTCGTGGATTTTGAAGAAGATTTTAAAACTTGCTCGATCCAAACTTGCGACGTAAAAGAAGAACAGTGGGGCCTTATATCTTGGGGCGACTTCGATTTTATCATTAAAGAAGAATTCGAGTTTAAATGGAAAGCCTTGAAAGGTGAAGAATACAATCACGAAGAAGAGCTCAAACCGGCCCCGGAGATCGAAAAAGAAGAGATCCAAGAGGGGATGAATATTTACGAGGCTTGGAGCTTTTTAGTCGAAGGAGTCTTCAACGGCTATTTTAAAGACGAAGTCGAAGAGAAAGCTTTCGCGGAGCTTTGCGAAAATCCGGAAATAATTCGAGCGATTTTTATTTGCAAAAATGGGGGCAAGTCACAAAAAGAGACTCTAGATTTCTTGGTAAAAACTTCCGATTATATGGAAACCAGAGGGTTTTTAAAATCGTTGAATTTGATTTAATATGGAAAGATTCGTAAAAATAAAAGA
>CALODP010000029.1:0-1015 GCA_942492055.1 uncultured Ignavibacteriales bacterium
TTGGAATGAATTTTAGTTGAGGTTATACGAATACTTAAACTCGTAAATCCCCCCTTCGGGCCTTATTAGAAGGCCCTCTCAGAAGACATTTCTCCCGAAACGAAGTGCCGTTTTTACTAGTTGTTTGACGGTTTCAATTGTTGATAAAGTTTTGTCCGTCGAATACTTTCATATTTGATGGAATATCCTTTGGATTGAAATAAACTATTTGGATCTGTGCTTTCATAATACTTCTTCAAAGATATTTTCCCTTCCGCTTGAAGTTGAAATCCTCTTTGAATGATTTCTATTTTCTCCTGCTCTGAAATCCTTCCCAAAGTGATAAAATTTAGGCGATTTTGGGCTTTATCTTGATCGGAGGGTATATTATACTCTTCACTTCGTTCAGCCGTCTTGAAGGGGCTTTGAGAGGCCTCTGAGAGGCTTTCTGAAATTGGATGTCTTGGTTCTTTAACTTCTAAATTAACTTTGCTATCATTTGAAAGCAAATTAGCGCTCTGAAGGCTCTTTTCATTCTTCAGGGTAGAAATCACCCTGCTGAATAGTTTTCGACGATTCTAGGGGCTGTGAAGGCTCGCTGAGAGGATATTTGAAATTCTGTTCAATCCTCATCAACTTAGCTTCTAACTGAATTACTTTCTGTTGAAGAGAATCGACTTGATTTTCAAGACTTTCAATTTTGTCTTTCAAATCATTTTGTATCTCTGTCGAAGCAATTGACTCTTGTGATCCAAATAGAAATTCTTGTAAAGCGGCTTTTTTGTTTTGTCGAATGATATTTTTGACTTTTCGCCAAAAGAAAGGTTGTAGATTTGTTTCTAAAATTTCGTAATCTCTTCCATTTTCGAGAATTTCTAAGGCATAGAGAAAAAAGCCCCGGAAAGAGCGTATTTTGCGTTGTTTAGAATCCAATTCTTGAATCACATCAACAGATTGATAAAGAAAATGGATATCAATTGATTTTTGTGAATAGAAGAATAAATAATATTTTTGATCAACTTGGAAATAAGAAAAG
>CALODP010000030.1:0-1107 GCA_942492055.1 uncultured Ignavibacteriales bacterium
TCCGAATCCGATTTGCCACCCTTCACTATTATTTTGAGCAATAAAATGAGAAAAAGGAGGAGAAGGATTGAGCTTCAATAATGAATCAGTTGCTACCCAGCAAGCAGAATCGTATTCGAAAAGTCTTTTACCTTTATTTGATATTTGTACTAATTCTTCATCAATATTTTGCGCAAAGCTGGAATAAAAGCAAGAGAGAAGAAAAATGAAAAATATTTGAATCCGCATTATATTTCCTTGGTAAGTTCTAACATACTATCATGCCGAATACGTCTCAATACCATCCCGCACAACAAAATCAATAATTACACAATTAAGTTAAACTATTGCTTTATCGAATTCAACTATGTAATTAACATTTGTGTGTTCCAAACGTTCTTTACTTGTCTCTTGCTTCTTTTCCCTTTTCCCTTTCTCCTTTTCCCTTAAACCCTTAACTAATTTCTCCACCCTCCAGGCTCATTTCCTCCCCCAACAACCCCGGTTACTTAAAACTTTATGCTATTTCTTTATTCATCCATACCGGTTACTTAAATCTTTACGCTATTTCTCCGCAAATAGGGGCTCCGCGCCACTTAACGGGGATAGTTAATTAAAACTCTAACATATTTCGTCACCCGTACTTCGTTTTTCTCTGCCCGTACCGGATATTTCTCCACTTGTATAAAGCATTTACTTAAAGTCATAATAAAATTCCCGACTCTTCTCTTTCACCGAGCAACCTTCCCTTCTCATTTCTTTAATCGTACATTCCATTTCTCCGGTAACCCAAGCCATTTCCTAACTCTCCCCCTTCGTTTCGCAACTCGTACATCCCTTTTACTTAAACCCATATCGAATTTCTCAATACGCCCATCTCACCGCTCGACTTGTAGAAGGCTTTTCTCCGATCAGAGATCGCTATTCCCGGCACGTAGAAGGCTATTCTTCACCCGTACTTTCCATTGACCGGATCAACGCACTCTCCGCGTAAGCCAACAAACCCATTCCCCGAAACGCCAACCGGACTTCCCGACACAACAAACCCATTTCTCAACTCCCCGAATCTATTTCTCCACCCGACCATTCAAATTCTTTAATCAACATAGACAAATCCTTCGGGGCATT
>CALODP010000031.1:0-93769 GCA_942492055.1 uncultured Ignavibacteriales bacterium
ATATATGCGGTTTCACTGTCTCTTTAGCTTCGATCTCTTTGGCAAATGAAAACAGATCATCGTCACTTGTTCCGAGATCGGTAAAATTCAGATTCTCATATTCCTTCAGAAAATCGGGCAATTCGTAATCGAACAAGAATATTTCTGCCGGAGTATCTACAAGATAATATGACAAAGCATGCAATAGGACACGCATTGTTTCGAGACGTCCACCACTGGCAATACTGCATTCACGCTTTCCCGATTTTATTCCGAGGTCATAAGTAAGAGGATCGTGCTGATCTTCCGTTAACCATTTGTGAACATACTTGATAAACTGATTGGGTGCCATTCTGTTGAATCCCCCTTTGGGAGCATAAGTAACACTCTGCTTGAGGGAATCGAGCAAAAGTTTGAGATATTTCTTTTTCCTTTTATCCCACCCTTTGCTCTCAATAATATCATCTAATTTGGAATCGCCAATAGCCATGAAATCGGGATCGATGCTATTCATCATAGCGTAATACAAAGATAGGAGCCGGTCGTCTTGCACCGGATTACCAATGTGAAAATTAATTCGTTCCTCTTTAGGCAAAGGAGACGAAGCAGTAGCCTCGCTTATTTCAGCTACCTTCGCAACCTTAATTGGTTTTAGTCGTATCATATCGCTTCCGTTCATTCTGGCTATCGAAATCCTATATCTGAATAATGATTACTTTTTGGTATTATCTTTTTTTACCATCAATCCGGAAAGGAAATTTTGGAAAGCGCCGATCAACTGAGATCCCTGCTCTACTTCTCCGGATGAAAGAGAGACAATTGTTTTAGCATTTTTCAGATTCTGGCTGGCTTCGGCCAATCTCGCAATCTGAGGTGTAAGCATCAATAATTCAGGATTTTCTTTCAGCAACTCAACTTCCTCTTTATCGAGAGCGAGTTTCATTTTATTTCTTTTCAATTCTTCTTCTAATTTCTTCTGAGCCAACTCAGCTTCTCTTCCCATCTCAATTTTCTTGAGATCATATTTCTTAATAGCCAATTCATGTTCCATACGGATAATCTCTTCGTCGGCTTTAATCTTTGTTTGAGTCGCTACTATTCTCGCTTTCTGATTTGTAAGCTCAGTCTGCTCAAGAATTCTTGCCTCTTCAATCTGCTTTACGGCTTCGGCTATTTTTTCATCAACCGGATCAACCGCCTGAATTGTAAGAGCTACTATTTCCACACCTAACTTTTCTCCGGTGTTTTTTAGAGCATTGTTGACGTGGGTGTTTATATCGTCAACTTTTAATTCCTCGATCTCTTTTGTTTCGGTAGCTTTGCGAATAATTCCCTCAAGAATAAGATCCAATTCTTTGGAAGCTGTCTTAACGGCCTCTTTATTCCATCCGCCAACCTTCACAAGTTTCGGGATGTTATTTTCGGAAGCGGCTGAGGTGAAACTCAATTTCACATTAACCGGAATTTTACCTTTAGCTTCAACTTCGATGTTAAGAAGCTTAGAGTAAGTAGTGTTTAGCATCGCAAGACTAAAATGTCTCGGATAAAATCTTGATTTTCTCTGACGAACAACTCCGTTCTTTTCACACAAAACGATTTCATCAGGTGTTTTGATACGATATTCAAAAATGAATACTATCAGTACAAATACAATAATCCCAGCCGCGATAAACATCGGTATTCTCCTATCAATTTGTTTATGAATTACGGGCAATGTGAAAAAATAATTGACTATAAATACAAATTAAATTCACTATTTCAAGTATATCTTTCTTGTACAATTCGATTTTGTTATTCGAATTGGGTTTCTTCCCGACTTTACGAATAAATATCCGCTCTTTTTATTCGCGAATCTTGAAAAATGTATGTAGATAGACCCCAAGCGGCACCATTCAATGGCAACACTTAATAATCTATAACAATCACTTATGGAAATTTCGTTCAAATAGGTAAGTGGTAATCCGGCCAAACAAAACCAATCACAGTCAACTTATCCGGATAAGAGATGATCTCTTTTTTCACTTATTATCATTCATTATATTTATAATCGGATGTGCAAATTTACTGCACTTTTTTTCATTTTCAAAATACCATTAGTACAATTTTAATTTAATTGTGGGGGAATAGTGCCAAAACTGGATCTTAAAAAAGAATACCGTGAGTTATTTTCCGCTTCTGCTAAGAATCCGAAAATACATGAAATCCCGAAAATGAATTATCTTTCGGTTCCCGGAAGTGGAAATCCGAATACTTCAGAGGAGTTTTCCAACGCAATCGAAGCTTTATATTCAGTCGCTTATACTGCAAAATTTTCACTCAAAAAGGAAGACGCCGATCTCGATTTTGTCGTCCCTCCGTTGGAAGGATTGTGGTGGACGAATGATATGAATGAGTTTAGTATGAATAGGAAAGAAGACTGGCTATGGGAACTATTGATCATGATTCCCGATCATATTAACAGAGATATTATCCGTAAAACAATTGAGGAAGTGAAGGAAAAGAAAAATCCGATTGCTTTGGACAAACTTCGTTTTGTTGAATTCGAAGAAGGTCTCTCCTGCCAGATAATGCATATCGGTCCTTATGATGCCGAACCTAAGACCATCGAAAAACTGCATAATTTCATTAAAGTGAATGGTTACGAATTGCGGGATAAACACCATGAAATTTATCTCAGTGACCCCAGACGATGCGCTCCGGAAAAGATGAAGACGATAATCAGGCAACCAATCTGTAAGATTTGATACAGAAAAGGCTCAATATTGAATAATGAGCTTTCATTTTCCCACTAAAAGGAAAAGTTATTCAAAATTGAGCCGAAAATTTATTTTTAGGAAACGCCGAGTTCTATCTTATTACGAAGCCCTTCGACTACATCCTTGATGTTTTCATCGTCGTCAACCATTTGTTCGATTGAGTTATAGGCGTGAATTACAGTCGAGTGATCACGACCACCGAAATGCAATCCGATTGTTTTCAACGAGGATTTCGTAAGTTTCTTCGAGAGAAACATAGCTATTTGTCTTGCTATTACAACCTCTTTCTTACGATTCTTTTCTCTTACTTTGTTTTCGTCAACACCGAAATGCTCACAAACAACTTGAGTAATATATTCTATGGAAATATTCATCTGACGCCCCGTAGCTATCTCACGTACGGTCTTTTTGGCCAAAGTCATATCAATTTCTCTTGAGCTTAAGGAGGAACTTGCCAACAGCTTGATCAAACACCCCTCAAGTTCACGGATATTGGAGGTAATGTTCAAAGCTATATATTCAAGAATACCATTCGAAATAGTGATGCCGTAATTCTGGCTCTTGTTTTTCAAAATAGCAATTCGAGTTTCAAAATCAGGAGGCTGAATATCGGTTGTTAATCCCCATTGGAATCTTGAAATTAATCTTTCATTCATCCCTTTCAAATCTTTAGGGGGTTTATCCGAAGATAAGACAACTTGCTTTCCGGACTGATGCAACTTATTGAAAATGTGGAAGAAATAATCCTGAGTCTTCTCTTTCCCGATAAGAAATTGAATATCGTCCACAATTAAAACGTCCATGCTTTTGTAGAAAGCAGAGAACTCATTCGCAGTGTTATTCTGGATCGCGTCCACAAACTCAACGGTAAATTGCTCGGTTGAAAGATAGATAACTCTTTTCTTAGGATCGTTTCTCAGAACAGTATTTCCGATTGCCTGAATAAGGTGGGTCTTACCGAGCCCTACCCCTCCGTAAATGAACAAAGGATTGAATGAAGTTTCCCCTGGATTATCGGCAACGGCAACTGCAGCCGCTCTGGCCAATTGGTTACTATCCCCTTTGATATAGTTATTGAAAGTATATTTCGGAATAAGATACGTTTCAAATCGGGGTTCTTCTCTTTTAGGCTGCTTTACCGGTACAGGCTCGATATGTCTCGGTTCGTCGGAAGAACTTTTGAGGTTTTCAAGTTCCAATGCGCTTTCGCTGTCTTCAACAATAACATATACAAGCTTCCCTTCACTACCTAAAACTTGGCTAATGGATTTATTAATCAAAGTATTATAATGCTCATCAATCCACTCTACAAAAAAGTTATTTGGCACCTGTATTTTCAATATGGAGCCATTAATCTCAAGCGGTTTTATGGGCAAAAACCATGTACTATAGGTTATCGGGGGAACATTATCTTTGATTATTTCAAGACATTGCTTCCAGTAATATTTCGAATCTTTCTCTTCAGCAATCACGCTTAATTCTTCTTGCATCCTAAAGTTATCCACAAAATAGATACACTATTTTTTTTATTTTATTCAACGAACAATATGTTAACAACCCGCATCACAAAAAGGATTGTCCACATCTTATTCACATGATATCAAACGACGCATCTTGTTTGTTTGCAACAACTTAAAGAGCTTGTTTAAAAGTTATACACATTTTTCGTTACTGCTATCACCATGATTCGGGTCATATCTTCGGTGTGTGAAACGTTTCACGCCGGAAAGTTATCCACAAGTTATCCACATGATTAACATCCTCTTTTCGCGGGGTGAAAATAGAATTATTTTACTATATGCGCAAATTAAATCTGGAAAAATCTTCTAAGTTGTTGAATTACAAGTAGATAAAATTTTTCCCTTTCCGTTTGATTATTTTCCATAATTTTCCTAAGAAGATTTTTTATCTTACCAACTTCTAAAATACAGAACTATGGAGTATAACATATTGAAAATAGTAATCACCGGCGGTTGCGGATTCATCGGAAGCCATCTCGCCGAATATTGGGCGTCTCAAAACGCCGAAATACATGTAATTGATAATCTCAGAAGCGGAGATAAAGCTAATTTAACCGGCATTCCAAATGTTACGCATCACTTCGGAAGCATTACAGATAAGGAATTAATCTGTAAGGTTATCGAAGGAGCCGATTATGTCTTTAACTTTGCCGCTTTGGTTTCCGTACCCGAATCCGTAGAAAAGCCTATGGAATGTATTGATATTAATGCTAAAGGGCTAATTAATCTTTTGGAAGCAGCAAAAAAACATAATGTAAAAAAACTAGTCCATTCCAGTTCGGCAGCTGTTTACGGAGACGACGCAGAACTCCCCAACAGAATTTCTTTGCGTCCAAACCCGAAATCTCCTTACGGAATTACCAAACTCGACGGTGAGTATTATTGCAATTTCTATCGTGGCGAATTCGGCGTTAACGCTGTTTCCTTGCGCTATTTCAACGTCTTCGGGCCACGACAAAACCCAAAGAGTCAATACGCCGCAGCTGTTCCTATCTTTATTTCCAAAGCTATCGCAAACGAAGAGATCACTATCTACGGCGACGGAGAACAGACTCGCGATTTTATTTTCGTTAAAGATATCGTAAAAGCGAATGTACTTGCCGCTACCACTCCAGAGGCTAAAGGAGTTTACAATGTAGCTAACGGAAAAACTCTTACGATCAACAACCTCGCGAAGAAGATTATCGAGATTACCAATTCGGAGAGCAAAATTGTTTACAAACCGGAAAGAGCAGGCGACATAAAATATAGTCTCGCCGCAATTGACGAAACCATAGATGAACTCGGGTTTACACCATCCGAGAATTTAGATAACGAATTAAAACAAACTATTGAGTATTTCATTAACAACGGCGCGTAGAATGAAAAACATATTGATAGTATTTACCGGCGGTACCTTCTCGATGAAAATAGATAAGAAGACCGGCGGCGCTGTTCCCCATTTTCACGGTGATCAGCTTTTGAATAAAATTCCCGACGCCAATGATTTGGCAAATATATCCATGTATGAATACGGAATGTATCCCGGTCCTCATATGACTCCCGAACTAATGCTCGATTTGTCCGGGAAAATAAACGAATTCATCAAAAAGGATGATATCGACGGGATTATTGTTACTCACGGTACCGATACCCTCGAGGAGACAGCTTATTTCCTCGACTTGACCGTAAAAACAAGTAAACCTATTGTTGTAATCGGCGCGATGAAAACCGCTTCGGAACCGGATTGGGACGGCCCTCGTAATTTGATTGACGCCATACATATTATTAACAATCCTAACAGCGAAAACCTAGGAGTTTTGGTTTGCCTTAACGGGGAAATAAACGCCGCGAGCGAAGTTACCAAAACCCATACGGAAAAGGTAGAAACATTCCACAGTCTCGATTTCGGCGCTTTGGGATTTGTTGACCGCGGAAGGGTCTTCTTCAACAGAGCCCCGAGAAAACTGGAAACTATTCAATCGGATAAAATAAATCCCAATGTCGATCTCATCAAGGCTTATGCCGGAATGACAGATAAATATTTCAGATTCGCGGCCGATAGTGGTATTTGCGGATTGGTCGTTGAGGCTATGGGAGTTGGAAATGTTCCTCCCGAAGCTTTGGAGGGAATTAAATATGTCCTCTCAAAAGGGATTCCGGTTGTGTTGGTTTCGAGATGCCCCGCCGGGGAAACTCTCGATATCTACAGCTATCCCGGAGCCGGTAAATGGCTTAAGGAAGCCGGAGTAATATTTGCCGATTATCTGAACGGACAGAAAGGAAGAATAAAACTGATGCTTTGCCTCGGATTGACGAACAATCAGGAAAAACTCAGAAACTATTTCAAAAAATAGATGATTCCCAAGAATACAAATAGAAACCGGAAGTCGGCTTTGATAAAAAGCTGGCTTCCTTCCTTATTCTTTTTACCGATAATCCTTTTCCTCATTTCAAATCGGGGAGATTTTATTCCTATTCTCGATCATTTTAATCTCCTGATTCACGAAGGAGGACACGGCATTTTCAGTATTTTCAACGATTTCATCTACACTCTCGGGGGCTCGCTAATGCAAATTATTATCCCCCTACTCTTTATTTTCTATTCATACACAAACCGAAAGAGAATCGCTCTACGAATATCCCTTATTTTCCTCGGAGAGAACCTGATGAATATCGGAAGATACGTTGCGGACGCCAGATCTCAGACAATTCCCTTATTAGGTGGCAAAAATGTTTATCACGATTGGACTTACATCCTCAGCAGAATAAATATGCTCGAATATGACCACACTTTCGAAACAATATTGTTCATCATCGCTTGTATCTTATTCTTAATCACCCTAATACTCCCGTTAATCATGTACGAAGGGGAGATCAAGAGAATAGAACTGCTCTGAAACACCTTTTCCGGCGAATCCCTCAATAAATGAATGAAATCAAGTGCCATATCCTATTTTGCGTCACGTATATGGTAAATGTATCCACCCATGAGGTAAATATATCCACATATGAGATACATATACTCAGTGATGAGGTAAATGTATTCATTTATGAGATAAATATACTCACATATGAGGGAAATATATCCGGTCATATTGTATATATACTCACATATATGGCTTATTGCACTATGTATATTCTATTTTGCAATAAATACATAAAGGACATGGGTGATGCACTTTACTATATATATGGATACATTTACCAGATATGTAATGCAATTTAACAGATACAAGAGTATATGTGTTAGATATGTGAGTATATTTGTCAGATATATGAGTATATGTATCAGATATGTGATGCACTTTACCAGATACGTAGTGCACTAAAGCATATATCCCTCGCAGCACCCTTTTTTGATAAAAATCGCTTCGATTTTCCCTTTTTTTAGCTTGTTATCGGTGAGCAAGATTACATTCGGTTCTAAATTGATTCGTATAAATCAGGTCAAATCGTATTGTCTTCCGTTTTTATCAGACATTATTGATTAATTGCCGTGATTTCATCGCATGCTGGGTCTTTGCGCCTCTTTTTGTCATATTATGCTGTTCCCGTAACAAATTAGTGTTTTACATGAGAAAATTTGAATATGATGGCCGAATTCCTAACAACATTTCTTTATTATAAAGCGATTTTGTCTTAACTTTGTGCTACTATAAATAGCTAATAATGCGTTTGGAGGGATATTATGGGCAAAATAACACAAGTAATTAAAAGAAACGGAAAGGTAGTTAACTTCACTCCGAACCGAATAATGAACGCGATATACAGAGCGGCAGTATCGGTTGGCGGACGTGATAAGGCTACGGCGCAGGAACTTGCGGATCAGGTTGTAAAAAGATTGGAAGCTTCCGCGTCAGAGAATTATGTTCCTCATATCGAAGAGATTCAGGATACGGTAGAAAAGGTATTGATTGAAAACGGTCACGCCAAAGTCGCAAAGGAATATATTCTTTACAGAGACGAGCGATCGAAAAAGAGAACCCAAAACGCTAAGCAGGGAACTCTTCCTTCGAACAATATTCCCTGGAAGAAGATATGGCATATTTTGGATTGGTCGATATCAAACGAATTGAATACAATTCAAAAGCTGAATAAAAAGATTGAGGAAGGAAAATTCGCTCAGGTTGTAGAGCTTGGTGAAAAAGCATACGAGCATGATGTTGAAATCGCGGCGGATATGGTTATTGAGCGGAGAGAAAAACTGAAGATGGTTTTCATCACCGGTCCTTCTTCTTCGGGAAAAACAACCACAACCAACCGTTTGGAAGAGAAGCTGAAAGAGAAAGGATTCAGTTTTGTCCCTCTTAATGTGGATCACTATTTCTTCGATCTCGAGTTGCATCCTAAGGATGAATTCGGTGATTATGATTTCGAAACTCCGCAGGCTTTGGACTTGGATTTGATCAACAATCATCTTGAGCGCTTAGGAAACGGCGAGGAAGTTAAGATTCCGTATTATGATTTCAAAGCAGGAAAAAGACATCTCGATCAGACCCCTATAAAACTTGAAGAAAATCAGATATTGTTGATAGATAGCCTTCACGGATTATATCCTAAGTTCGGGGAAAATATTCCGGCAGAAAAGAAATTCAAATTATATCTCGAGCCACTACTCCAGATGAAAGGGGCCGATGATATGTATATCCAATGGACCGATCTCAGGTTGATAAGAAGAATGTTGCGCGACTCGGTTCAGAGAGCTTACAATCCGCAGCAAACTTTAGAGCACTGGCATTACGTAAGAGCGAGTGAGTTAAGAAACATAACCCCTTACGCCAACACAGCCGATTACATAATCAGTAGCGGAATGCCTTATGAGATAGCTTTGTACCGTCCTCTTCTTCTGGAAAAATTCAGAGAATGGGAAGAGTTATACAAAAACGATCCGTTGCGCGAGGACGCTTATACCCGCGCGGCAAGAGTGCGCAAAGTATTGGAAGCGGTACTTCCGATTGAAGATAACTCTCCCGTACCAAAGAATTCGGTTTTACGCGAATTCATTGGCGGAAGTGTCTATAAATATTGAGTTTAATCGAATAGCTCATTAATTTTTTCTACGGGGCGGGCCAATACGGCCTTGTCCCCTTTTTCAACAATAGGCCTCTCAACCAGATCGGGGTTTGCCACCAGATAATCGAGGATCTCTTCTTCTGAATAATTCTTCTCTTTGAAACCCAGTTCCTTATATGCCTTATCCCTCTTACGCAATAACTCGCCCGGGCTCATTCCCATTTTCGAAAGCAATTCACTAAGCTTCTCTTTTGTGAACGGCTCTATGTAATAATTGATTCTATCGAAATCATAGCCGTGTTCATTCAATAATTTCACAGTTTTTTTGCAAGTTGTGCATGTTGGTTTTTCATAAACTGCTATTTTTTCCATATTTTAAGACCCCTTTTGAAAATAGTTTTGGAGAAAGCCAAGATAATTTTCTAATGGAAAAATTACCAATAATCTTTTTGATTTGTCCTTTCAATTAATAGAGGAAAAATATTTATGAATATTCCATTGCAAATTGCGGCGGAACTATCGTTGCAAGAGAAGCAAGTGCTTGCCACAATAGGTTTATTGCAGGAAGGAGCTACCGTTCCTTTTATCGCGCGATATAGAAAAGAACATACCGGTGGGTTGGATGAAGATCAAATCAGAGATGTAGAAGATAGACTGAACTATCTGACTTTACTTGAAGATAGAAAAGCCACGGTTCTTAAGAGCATAGAAGAACAGGGTAAACTTACCGACGAATTAAAGGCTAAAATAGTAGCCGCAGTAAAGTTACAAGAGGTAGAAGATCTTTATTTGCCATACAAACCAAAGAGAAGAACCCGCGGTACAATAGCAAAAGAAAAAGGCTTGGAACCACTTGCTCTCTTTATAATAGAAAACCCGAAATTCGAAGGAGAATTGGAAGAGAAGCTGGCCGAATTCATCGACGAAGAGAAAGGTGTAGCGAATACTCAGGAAGCTCTGAAGGGTGCGATGGATATTATTGCAGAGATGATAAGCGAAAGCGCCGAAGTAAGAAAAGCGGTTCGCGAGATATTATTGGAAGAAGCAGTAATTGTATCCGCAAACAATAATCCGAAACCGGAAGATGTTCCTCCCGGAAAGAAAGACGTCTTCGAAATCTATCATGATTTCAAAATAGAGATAACGAAAATAAAGCCATATCAGTTATTGGCTATCAATCGTGGTGAGAGAGAGAAATTCCTAAAAGTAACATTGAGCTTCGATAAACCGGGAATTCTGGGTGAGATGTTCTACACATTCTTCGAATACGAAGAGACCGTCTTTGCGGAAATATTGGAAGAAGTTATTGACGACTCATTCATGAGATTGATTTTCCCATCGATTGAGCGAGAAGTTAGAAAACATCTTACGGAAGAAGCTGATCTTCACGCGATTGAAATATTCGCTTCGAATCTTAAACAATTGTTACTTCAGCCCCCTATAGCCGGAAAGATGATAATGGGAATCGATCCGGGCTTTGTATCCGGTTCCAAAATAGCGATAATCGATCAGACAGGAAAATATATTGCCGGAGAAACAATTTATCCTCATCCTCCTCAAAAGAGAATGATTCAGGCCAAAGCTACCGTGTTGGCCTTCGTAAAAAAATATGACGTAGGACTAATAGCGATAGGAAACGGAACAGCTAGCCGCGAAACGGAATTGATGATAGCCGAGTTGATTCAGGACAATAATCTTGATTGTCACTATCTGATAGTTAGTGAAGCCGGTGCTTCGGTTTATTCCGCCTCGAAAATTGCCAAAGAAGAATTCCCCGAATTGGAAGCGAGCCAGCGAGGGAATATTTCCATCGCCCGAAGAGTTCTCGATCCTTTGGCGGAACTTGTGAAGATCGATCCGAAATCGATAGGGGTTGGTCTTTATCAACACGATGTAGATCAGAAGTTATTGATGCAAAAGTTGGATAACGTTGTAGTAAGTTGCGTTAACTACGTCGGGGTTGATGTTAATACCGCCTCCGCCTCGTTACTGACTTACGTTTCCGGTTTGAATAAAAGAATCGCGAATAACTTCGTGAAGTATCGCGACGAAATAGGTAAGTTCACAAGCAGAAAGCAATTTATGGAAGTAGCCGGTGTAGGCGCGAAATTATTCGAGCAGGCTGCCGGTTTCTTAAAGATTTCCGAAGGAGAAAATCCTTTGGATAACACCTTTATCCATCCCGAATCTTATACAGCCACAGAAGAACTGTTGAAAATGTGCAACATGGACCCCGCAAATATCAGCGATTCGGGTAGCCTTGTTAATCTCTTTACAAAACAAAAAGGGATTTCCAACATCGCCTGTCAGTTGAATATCGGCGAGCCTACACTCGAAGATATCGTAGAAAACATCAATAAGCCGGGAAGAGACCCTCGTGACGAAATGCCTAAACCAATACTCAGAAGTGACGTATTGAAAATGGAAGATCTTCAAGAAGGGATGAAGTTGAAAGGAACAGTAAGGAACGTTGTGGATTTCGGCGCGTTCGTTGATATCGGTGTAAAACAGGACGGACTGATTCATATTTCCCAGATGGGTAATCGTTTTGTGAAGAACCCGTTGGAAATTCTTCAGGTCGGCGACATTATAGATGTCAGCATCGTTAAAGTTGATATCGCTAAAGGACGAATCGGCCTTAGCATGAAAGACTAACTTTGCTTATACCCGAAACACTTATTGTGTTTGTTATTATACTTTTGGAAATGCTTGCAGAAAACGGCTTGTTCTTTTCTGCAAGCTCCAATCATCTCCGGACCGGAAAAATCGGCGAACCGGCATGAAAAGTCGCAATACAAAGGGAATTTCGGTTCCGATTTTTTTTCTTTCTTTCGTGTTGCCATAGTTCCCCCTTTTATTTATTATGAGATTAGGCTTTTCTTTAGTATTTTTATACCTTATGTCGAAGTTTATCAAATCTTAAGTTTATATGAAAGTTTACGAAAAATTATTAGATACGATTACCCAAAGGGGCGCCGCCTATTTAATCCTGATTGACCCCGATAAGATAAACGGCAATAAGCTTGCCGAGTTTGTTTCCCATTGTGAAAAATGCGGAGTTGACGGCTTTCTGATCGGTGGTAGCTTAATGTTTACAAATCATTTGTATGAAAGCATTTCCATAATAAAAGAAAGCTCTTCCCTTCCCGTTATTATTTTCCCGGGAAGTGTCAGTCAGGTTGTTCCTAACGCGGACGCTATTCTCTTTATCTCCCTTATTAGCGGGAGAAATCCGGATCAATTAATCGGAGAACATGTTCTTGCAGCTCCGACGATAAAGAAGACCGGAATAGAGCCTATTCCTACCGGATATATGTTGGTTGAATCCGGAAGTGTTACTACCGTGGAATACATTAGCGGAAGTAAACCTCTGCCGAGAAAGAAACCTGAAATAGCCACTGCCACAGCATTAGCAGCTCAATATCTGGGAATGAAAATGGTTTATCTGGAAGCCGGCTCAGGGGCAAGCAAGACTGTCCCCGATAACATGGTGAAAATGGTTTCGGGTGCTTTGGATATTCCTGTGATAGTTGGCGGAGGAATCAGAACACCGGAAGAGGCCGCCGGGAAAGTAGCTAACGGAGCTAAAGCAATTGTTACCGGAAATTACTTTGAGGATGAATCTAACTGGCATTTGATAGAAGAATTCGCGAATGCTATTCACGGGAAGCCTTCAACTAGAATATAATTGAGGACAAAAATTGAATAAAATAGATTTCATAGAACAATCTCTGAAAGAGAGCTCCGAAGTAAAATTAAAGATTTTGAAGAAGTGCGCGAAAGAAATTACCGATGGCGCTGATTTGATAATTGACGCGTTCAAGAAGGGAAATAAATTATTACTCTGCGGAAACGGTGGAAGCGCTGCCGATTCTCAACATCTGGCAGCAGAATTTGTAATAAGATTATGCCACGATATCGATCGTCCGGCTCTTCCGGCTATTGCCATCACAACAGATACATCGAATCTTACGGCAGGCGGAAATGACATCGGTTTCGATAATGTTTTTGCTCGCAATGTCGAAGGACTCGGAAATTCCGGGGATGTTCTTTTGGCAATATCCACAAGTGGAAATTCCAAAAACGTAGTCCTCGCTGTTGAGAAAGCAAAATCGAAGGGGATGAAAACAATCGGCTTTTTGGGAGCCACCGGTGGGAAGCTCAAATCCATGGTTGATGTTCCGGTAATTATTCCGAGCGAAAGCGTACAAAGAATCCAGGAAGGGCATATTACAGTCGGACACATTATTTGTGAAATTGTAGAGCGTTCACTCTATTAGAACTTTTTTCTGTTGAACTTTTCAAAAGCATTTTTGTTATTGATATATGAATCCCGTCTTAGGCGGGATCATCTTATTTGTAACTTCTTAAAAAAGCGGGTGCGAAATGACAGAAAACTTTGATCTCATCAGCAGCTTCTATTCTTCCTATTCTGAGAAAATTTCCGAAACCAGAGAAAAACTAGGTAAACCACTTACCTATTCCGAAAAGATTCTATATTCTCACCTCAGCAACAAAATTCCGAACGGTTTTACCAGAGGTGAAGATTATGTTGATCTTGCTCCCGACAGAGTTGCCATGCAGGACGCGACCGCTCAGATGGCATTACTACAGTTTATTCGCTCCGGCAAAAACACTACCGCTGTCCCATCAACTGTACACTGTGATCATTTGATCCAGGCGAAAACAGGAGCCGAAGAAGATCTTTCCAGCGCCATAGCAGAGAATAGTGAAGTCTACGATTTCCTAGAATCTGTATCCCGAAAATATGGCATCGGATTTTGGAAACCGGGTGCAGGGATAATCCATCAGGTAGTTTTGGAGAATTACGCATTCCCCGGCGGTATGATGATAGGAACTGATTCGCACACACCCAACGCCGGTGGCTTGGGAATGATAGCTATCGGAGTAGGTGGAGCAGACGCGGTTGATGTAATGGCAGGAATGCCTTGGGAATTGAAATGGCCGAAGATCATCGGTGTTAAGCTAACAGGAATGCTCTCAGGTTGGACTTCACCGAAGGATGTGATTTTGAAACTTGCCGGAATCCTTACCGTAAAAGGAGGAACCGGGGCTATCGTTGAGTACTTCGGAGAAGGAACCGAAACAATTTCGGCAACCGGTAAAGCGACTATTTGCAACATGGGGGCCGAAATCGGCGCGACTACTTCCCTCTTCCCTTTCGATAAGAAGATGACCGAATATTTGATAAGTACCGGAAGACCGGATGTCGCCGAATTAGCCAAAGAGAATTCACTTCATCTGCAAGCAGACAGTGAAGTTTACGATACTCCCGAAAAGTATTACGATCAGGTAATTGAAATAGATCTTACAACTCTGGAGCCACATCTCAACGGCCCATTTACTCCTGATTTGGCCTGGCCGATCTCCTCAATGAAATCAGCTGCTAAGGAAAATGGCTACCCTGAAAATCTAAGTGTTGCTTTGATCGGAAGTTGCACCAATTCCAGTTACGAAGATATAGACAGAGCCGCGAATATTGCTAAACAGGCACTGGCTAAAGGACTTAAAGCGAAAGCTCAGTTCACCATTACGCCGGGTTCCGAACAGGTTAGAGCTACAATCGAACGAGACGGACAATTGCAAACCCTGACTGAAATCGGAGGTGTGGTTTTAGCTAACGCATGCGGGCCATGCATTGGAATGTGGAAAAGAATGGATACTCAGTCCGGCGAAAGAAATACTATAGTGACTTCGTTCAATAGAAATTTCGCCAAAAGAAATGATGGTAATCCCGCTACCCTTGCGTTCGTAGCCTCTCCCGAAATTACAACCGCCTTGGCACTTGCGGGTAAGATTACATTTAACCCCTTAACCGACCATCTGGAAACGGAATCGGGTGAAAAAGTAATGTTGTCTCCCCCGACAGGAGATGAATTACCATCTAATGGATTCAGCCAAGGAGCACAAGGATACATCCCTCCTTCCCCTGACGAAACTGTTGAAGTTAAAGTGGATGAGAACAGCGAAAGACTTCAATTGTTATACAAATTCCCCGAGTGGGACGGAAATGATTTCGAAGATCTTCCGGTGCTTTTGAAAGCGAAAGGAAAATGTACAACAGATCATATCTCTATGGCCGGCCCTTGGCTAAAATATCGGGGACACTTGGATAACATTTCGAACAACATGTTCTTAGGAGCCATTAACGCCTTTACCGATGAAGCCGGTGTTGTAAAAAATCGATATACCAATCAATATCAGAATGTAAGTGATGTGGCTCGTGATTATAAATCGAGAAATATAGGATGGGTTATAATCGGTGATGAAAACTACGGAGAAGGCTCAAGCAGAGAGCACGCCGCTATGGAACCAAGACACCTTGGCGCCAAAGTGATTATCACAAAAAGCTTTGCCAGAATTCATGAGACAAATCTGAAGAAACAAGGAGTGCTCCCCCTAACATTCGCGGAGCCTCATGATTACGACAAGATATTGGAAAATGATCTGTTAAGTATAATCGGGCTCAACAACCTGAAATCGGGCAGACCTGTAAAACTAATAATCACTCATGAAGATGGTTCCATTGAAGACGCGGTTCTAAATCACACATTCAATGATAATCAAATTGAATGGTTCAAAGCCGGAAGCGCCTTGAACCTAATTGCAGGAAATAATAACTGATCATATAAGAGGCTGGCATATTTGTCAGCCTCTCTTGTTTGATGACAATTTAATGATAATCGAACGGGAAGTAAGAATAAACTCCCCCGAAGCAAGTGTAAAAGAAGTTGAAGCAACATTAATAGAGGCGGAAGCATGAATGATAGATAAAGAAGCAACTACAAAAGATCAGGAAGCAAAAGCAAACCATTGCGAAGCAACCCCGATAGAACCGGAAGCAATGATAAAAGATAAAGAAGCATTGATATAAGAGGAAGAAGCAACTATAACCGGTCGTTCGATTATCTTTGCTTCCCGACCGAACATGGTTGCTTCCCCTTCGATTGCCTTTGCTTCGCGATCGAACATGGTTGCTTCCCCTTCGATTATCTTTGCTTCCCGACCGAACATGGTTGCTTCCCTTTCGATTACCTTTGCTTCACGAACGATAATGATTGCTTCTCGATTGATTTTCTTTGGTAATGTATTTGACTACTTTGCTCTTTTAAGGTAGATCCCAAATTAATAGAGCTTGTCCGATTATTTAATTGCCTGTATATTTGCGACATGAAAAAAATAATCCTTACAACCATCAACGCAAGATACACTCATTCCGCAATCGGATTGCGTTATCTCTACGCTAATCTCAAAGAATTGAGAGAAGATGCCGAAATTCAAGAATACGTTCTAAACGAAAACACCAGAGATATAGTTGAAAAGATTTTGTCTCAAAAACCGAGCATAGTTGGAATCGGAGCATATATTTGGAATGCCCCTGAGGTTAAGAAAGTAATTGATATGCTCAAGCTTGTCTCCCCCAAAACCCAAATAGTATTAGGAGGCCCGGAGGCGAGCCATTCCCCTTTCCGTGTTAATTTCGATAATGCCGATTATATCATTCAAGGTGAAGGCGATTTCGCGTTTTATGAGCTTTGCAAGGATTTGTTAAATGATATCCTTCCGTCAGAAAGAATAATAAAGGCTGCTCCTGCTGACCTTTCTCAGATAGAGCTTCCTTACAAGTATTACACTGATCACGATATCGCTAATCGTAATATCTACGTGGAAGCCTCCAGAGGATGTCCGTTTACTTGTGAGTTTTGTCTTTCGTCAATCGATAAGTCTGTTCGCTATTTTGATACAGATACCATTCTCGGAGAATTTAATACTCTTTGGGAACGCGGAGCCAGGAAATTCAAGTTTATAGACCGGACTTTTAATCTGAACATTAAAACAACGAACAGAATACTCGATTTCTTTCTGGAGAAAGAGCCCCCATATCTGGCTCATTTCGAGATGGTTCCCGAGCACTTCCCCGAAAGATTGAAGGAGAGAATTTCGAAATTTCCACCCGCTTCCCTGCAACTTGAAGTTGGAATACAGACTCTTAATCCGGAAGTTGCCGATAATATTAGTCGCAAGCTTAACTTCGAAAAGATCAAAGAGAATCTCCACTTTCTCGGAGCAAGCACTCACGCCCATCTGCACGTCGATTTGATTGTCGGCTTGCCGGGAGAAACAATAGAAAGTTTCGCGAAGAACCTGAATTTATTGGCGACTTTAACCAATTCCGAAATTCAGATTGGTATATTGAAGAAGCTTTCCGGCACTTCGCTATGTCGTCATGATCAGGATCATCAGATGGTTTACTCGAATGAGCCTCCTTATGAGATTTTGAAGAATGACCTCATCGATTTTGCTATGATGCAAAAGATGAAACGCTTCGCCCGCTTTTGGGACTTAACATATAACAGTGGCAATTTCTTCGATTCAATCCGCATGCTTTGGCCTAAGGGTGATGTTTATACTGGATTCTATGATTTTTCCGAATGGCTTTTCGGTGCCACGCAATCGACCTATCAAATTTCTTTGAAACGCTTGGTTGAGCTGATCTTTACCTATTTGACTACGGAAATGAACTACCCTAAAAGCGAAGTGGCTAACAGAATGCTGAAGGATATTCTTCGCATCAAAGGTAGAGCTATTCCCCCTATCCTAAGTGAAAACGCTACGGAGATACCGGAAATAGAAAGAAGGCAATTATCGAAGATAAATAAACGACAAATTCAACATTTGTAGACAAAAGTATTATTTCGATATTACTTTTCAGGCAATATTCAGCTTTTCAACAAGCCATTGGATTTTTATAATATTTTTCTTTATGCCCTAAAATATCTCCATATTTTTTCCTAGATTAGTCACCGATAGTTTTCCGGTTCTTGCGGAGATACTTATAAATTATTCAATGTATGTTTACTGATTAGTTTTCGGAGGAAGAAATGCCAGTAAAAAAAGTAATTGTAGAGTCAAAAATGGGAGAGGGCTTCAAAATCGAAACCCAGATTAGAGATCACAAAATGATCATTGACCAGGTAAAAGCCGGTGGTGGTAATGATGAAGGTCCTTCTCCATTGGAGTATCAATATATGGCTCTTGCAGGATGCATCGGTTCAATTGGGAGAATAGTTGCTAGCCAAAAGCGTCTACCGGTAAAGGGAATGAATATCAAAGTTGAAGGTGAGCTGAATACTGATGTTCTTCTTGGAAAAGGGAATGGAGACCGCGCCGGTTTTAAAGGGATGAAAATCATCGTTGATGTAGACGCTGATATGACTAAAGAAGAAAAAGAAGCCTTTATTCAGGAAGTAGATTCTCGTTGCCCTATCTCAGATAATGTAATGAATCCAACTCCGGTTGAAATAGAAGTATTATAACTGATTGAGATGAGTCGATCTTTGATGACGGCTCATCCATTTTCCTTCCTTTATACTCTTTCGAGTTAACATAATATATTAAGAACCTTTGCTTTTCTAGATGACATTTAAAATAATTCTTACTATTTTAAACCATATTTCATCGAAACTCATATTCAAGCACTAATGATAAGCATGCTTTGCGCTTTGCTAAGGATGAAGAGGATTGATACGCTTTAGCTATACCAATTTGGAATATTTCTTTATTTTCTCATAAATTATCGATAGGTAAGCTAAATGAAAAAAGGGGTACAATTAACAAATTTATTTATCGTTCTATTTTTAGTAACGATAACATCAACAGCATTTGCACAAAATCAATATGTATTGGATCTAAGGGGCTCTAACGCATATTGCCAGGTAACTAATTCAGAATCTATTCTTGATCTAGGTCCTACCTGTACCGTAGAAGCTTGGCTTTATATCAACCCTCACGATATCGAGTCAACCGAAAGAATATTTTATCGTAGTGGCGCGTGGCAGGTCTATATCAAAGACGGAACCGTTCCAGGGACAAACTTTCAGATTGTCTTTGACACCGGAAATGGAACTATGACCTCCTCTGATATTCCAATGGGAGAATGGCATCATTTTTCTTTCACTTCGGATGAAGTTTCTGCCCGAACACGGCTTCATGTAGACGGTTCTTCCACAAGTTCATTAACACGCTCCTCTGACCTTCCGGCAATAACAGATTATCTTCGAATAGGTTCAACTGGCTGGAATGCATATCTGGACGGCGCGATTGATGAAATTAGAATTTCAAATACAGCTAGATACGGTTGGGCATATACTATTACAAAAGATGATGACGAATTTGTCAGTGACGCAAATACAATATTGTTGATGAATTTCGAAGATCAGACTACATCTGACAAATCCAGCAATAATCTATCAGTTAACAATACAAATATTACAGCGGCTAATTTCTCAGCTTGTTCCAATCCTTCTTTTTCGGAACAATTGGCTTTGCCTGTTGAGTTAACATCCTTTGCTTCTACTGTTTCCGGCAACAATGTAATCTTGAACTGGACTACAGCAACCGAAACAAATAACTTATGCTTTGAAATAGAGAAGAAAGCACAAGGTTCCGAATGGAATATTGTAGGGATGGTTGACGGAAAAGGGAACAGCAATTCCGTAACTAACTATACTTATACAGATAATAAGGTATCTGCCGGTAAATATACATACCGACTTAAACAAATAGATTTTGACGGTACTAGCGAATATAGTAATGAAATAGAAGTTACATTATCCGAGACCGGAAGTTACGCTCTAGCGCAAAACTACCCTAATCCGTTTAATCCGGTTACCAATATTAAGTTCTCTATTCCTACCGAAGGACATGTTTCCTTAAAGATTTATAACATTGCCGGAGAAGAGATTGCTACTTTGATTAATGGGTACAGAAATGCCGGTGAACATACAGCCAGATTCGACGCTAACGCTATAAACGGTGGTTTGGCAAGTGGTTTCTATATTTACGAATTACGTGTCGGTGAATTCAGAGCTACAAAGAAATTATTGTTAATGAAATAAACAAAAAGCCCCGAGATAATTCGGGGCTTTCTTCTAATTTCTTCGCCAGGATATTTTGTTCCCCTCTTCAATACCGAATTTATCCGTATACCCTGCGTTCACCTCTACAACATATTGAGCCGGTCTATAAGAAGGATATCCCTCTTCTAAAAATGGGGTCGTATTTTTATGAATCTTTACTATCTCATAATTTGAATTAACAAA
This sequence comes from uncultured Ignavibacteriales bacterium, assembly GCA_942492055.1. Taxonomy (GTDB): domain Bacteria; phylum Bacteroidota; class Ignavibacteria; order Ignavibacteriales; family Melioribacteraceae; genus CALODP01. The sequence continues at coordinate 20,374 of CALODP010000031.1, forward strand.
AATAATATCCAGAGGTAAAACCGTATTTCTCATCCAAAAGGATTGCAACTCTTCAAAATCGAAAATAAACAACATCCCTTGATTCTCTTTCATCTTATTACGATACATCAACCCACGAGATCTCTCCTCGTCATCTTCAGCCAACTCAACATCAAGCATTGTAAGAACTTTCCCTTCATTATTGATAAAAGTAAGCTCTCCTTCTTTAGAAAACTGAAACGCGTTATAATCATTCACAATTTTACTCGTGTCTCCCCTTTCATTATTGCTCCCCAGATAGTTCATCCCAAGATAAAGGATTACTGCAATAACAAGAGCAATTGAGGTGATTCGAATATTCTTTTTTTTCTTCAAATTCTCGTTGAACTTTTTCTTATCATTAGCTTGTTGTTTATTCTTTGACATATTCGGTTCTCTAATATTTGTATATGGATTTTTCCCGATCTAATTTAATAATTTTTTCAATAATCTAATACACTCAGAATGATACTCGATCGAGCCATACTTAAATTCTCCGATACTCAGCGAAAAATGCTCTACAGCGGATGGGGCACTGAAGCAATTGAGAACACAACAGTCGAAAAAATCACTTACCTTTCTGACGGTCTGAAGGTGAAAGGTTATGTGGCTTATCCGAATAATACATCGTCCAAATATCCTTGTGTAATATGGAACAGAGGTGGAATAGGTAACGCCGGAACAATCGACGCATTCAACGCCAGAGGAATATTCGGGCAACTCGCTAGTTGGGGGTATGTTGTATTTGCATCACAGTACAGAGGAAATGACGGAGGTGAAGGAACCGATGAGTTTGGCGGGAAAGATCTTAACGATATACTAAATCTTATTCCTCTTGCTGAAGTAATTCCGCAAGCAAATAATCGTCTTTGGGGAATTGAGGGATGGAGTCGCGGAGGAATGATGACGTACCTTGCACTTACGAAAACAAATATTTTCAAGGCTGCAATTGTTACAGGCGGAATAGCAAATCTCCGTTGCAATTCATCTGAAAGCGAATTCATGAAAAGATTGTATCAGATAACTATTGGGAAATATAATTCTGAGGACTTTTTCACTAAATGTGAATCCAGATCTATTTTAAAATCGCCCCATTTGCTTTCCAATACTACTCCGATTTTATTGATGCACGGGACCGCTGATAATAGAGTGCTTCCTCATGATAGTCTCGATCTGGCTTACAAACTTTTGGAACAAAACATAACTCACAGATTAATAATGTTTGAAAACGGCGATCACTTTCTAAAAGGATTTCGCAAGGAAGTTGATCGGGAAAGACACAACTGGTTCGACAAATATTTGAAAAAGGAGAACTCAAATGACTAAATACTGGCTCGGAAAATCGGAACCGAGTACTTACTCAATTGATGATCTGGCAAACGAAAAAGATCAGATAACTCAGTGGGAAGGGGTACGAAATTATCAAGCTCGCAATTTTATGAGAGATGAAATGAAGCTTGGTGACAAATTTCTATTTTACCACAGTAATACTGATCCCGTCGGAGTTGTTGGAGTATGTGAAGTTGTAAAAGAAAGTTACCCCGATTTCTTCGCCTTCGATCCGGAGAGCAAATATTTTGATCCGAAAAGCTCTCCGGATAATCCTCGTTGGTTTATGGTTGATGTAAAATTGCTTGAGAAATTTCCAGCTACTGTTTCCCTTTCGGATATAAAGGAGAATCCATTGTTGAAGAATATGCGACTTGTTCAAAAAGGAAATCGCCTTTCTGTTATGCCACTTGATAAGCATGAGTTTGAAGAGATAATAAAGATGAGTAAAAAATGAGGGTCTTGAGCGGTCGAGTAAGATGCCTTAGGACAAGCTCAACGTCCGAAGGGCCGATAGTCTATTGGATGCAACGTGATCAGCGAGCGCATGACAACTGGGCATTGTTGTTTGCGCAAGATTTGGCACTCAAATATAATCGAAAGCTTGTAGTTATTTTTTGTGTCGTTCCAAACTTTCTTAGCGCTACATTCCGTCAATACGATTTTTTGTTAAAAGGTCTTCAAGAAGTTGAACACTCTCTTAAGAAAAAGCATATCCCCTTCTATCTCCTCTCAGGAGAGCCTCAGAAGCGGATAGCAGCCTTTTTGCGCAACATTGAAGCATCTATAATGGTTTCCGATTTCAACCCTCTTAGAATTAATCGTATTTGGAAAAAGGAACTTTTAAAACAAACTGATATTACTTACCATTCGGTCGATACACACAATATTGTACCGTGCTGGCTGGCTTCCGAGAAAGAGGAATTTGCTGCTTACACAATTCGACCGAAAATAAATCGACTATTGGAAAAATATCTAGAGCCATTTCCGAATTTGGAAGTAATGCCGAAAGAGAATTATTCACAACCGAATAATAATTGGGAAAAGATAAAACAATCTCTGCAAATTGATTATTCCGTACTTCCGGTTCCCTATTTCATTCCTGGTGAAAAAGCCGGTAGAGAAGCGTTAACCAATTTCTTAAATAACCGTTTGGCAGGATATGCTTCAAAAAGAAACAATCCTACACTCAATGCGGTATCGGAACTATCTCCCTATTTTCATTTCGGTCAATTAGCTCCTCAGCGCGCAGCTCTGGAAGCACAACACTTTGCGGTACATACCGAATCTCAAAAAGCCTTTCTTGAAGAGTTGATTATTCGTCGTGAGCTGGCAGATAATTATTGTTTCTATAATCCGAACTACGATTCCTTCGAAGGCTTGCGCCCATGGGCAAAAGAGACATTAAATAATCACAGAACCGACAAACGAGAGCATTTATACTCACTCGAAGAGTTTGAGCAATCGAGCACTTCCGATCAATTATGGAATGCCGCTCAGTCGGAAATGGTAAAGCTTGGAAAAATGCACGGATACATGAGGATGTATTGGGCAAAGAAAATTTTGGAATGGACTTCCTCTCCCGAAGAAGCTTTCGAGATAGCAATCTATTTGAATGATAAATATTCACTTGACGGAAGAGATCCGAATGGTTATACGGGAATTTCATGGTCATTGGGTGGAATTCACGACAGGGCTTGGGGTGAGCGTCCAGTCTTCGGTAAAATTCGTTACATGAACTACAACGGATGCAAAAGAAAATTTAACATTGAGGAGTATATAACAAAAGTCGGTTTGATATAAAACAAATCTCATCCCGCTTTTGAAAAACGGAATGAGATCTCAAAATTAATTTATTTGTCAATGCTTCAGATCTTATTAACCAACTCCTCAATCGCGGTAACAATCATGAGTTCTGCTTGTCCGTAGGGTAGTTTGGCTGCTTCTATAATCTTAGCTGCATTTGATTTCCACTCACTATCCGCTGTAGAACCTTTTTCGATCAATTCCATAGCGGTCAAACCGATTTCGGAAATCTTGCTTAGATTTTCCGACAGAGGTTTAGCTTCTCTGGTAATCGGAGAGAGTTCAAAAGTTTTCTCGAGAGCTTTATGATTATTCTTCCACTCAGTTAAACTTTTCAGAATACGTTCCTTATTTTCCACTTTGTTTTCGGCACAAAACTCGGAAACCATTTTGCGAAACTCTCTTGCCACTTTCTGATCGGGACGAGCAGCATCAACTATTCTTGTATAAGGAGAATATTGTTTATACTTAACTCCCTGGCTATGTCTGTCATATACTTTTACCGGTTCAAGAACATCAATCAATTTTCTTAGAGGTTCTATGTCGTTATTGTTTGTCAGTCTTCTGAGCATCATTTCGTAATTTTTATTGTGTGTCAATCCGTGCTCTTCCAAAAGAAAACTGATTCGTTCCATTCTGCGATACATGTCGTCAATATCTTTAACTTCCTGTGGTGACCAAAATCTTTCCGCAATAGCTGCCATTCTAGGCCATATTCTCGAATCGACATTTTCGGGGGTAATTAGTTCGGCCCACTGTGTTGCTTCGCCACCGAGAATGTTTTTCTTCTCCTCTTCAGTCAGTGTTGACCCTTCCGGAATCGGATCGTTTAGATAATGAGCCGTAGTCGGCTTAATCAAATCAATATAGTATCCGTTGGATAGTATTCCCTTATATCCTTTGCGCGCAGATTCCTCAAGAGCTTTAGTTCCACGCCATGATTGAATTACAATAGTATTTGGCATTTGCGGATGGAGAATTTCATCCCAACCTATCATCTTTTTATGATGCTTTGTAAGTATCTTCAGAAGGTGATTGTTGAAATATGCTTGCAAAGCATGGTTATCCTCAATTCCTCGTTCTTGCATAAATTTCTGAATATCCTCGTTGGCGTTCCACTGCTTGCCATTGTGTTCGTCACCACCGATATGGAAATACTCATCTTTGAAAAGGGAGGCCATTTCTCCGAATAATCCGTCTAGGAATTTGTAAGTCCCTTCATCGGTCGGATTCATAGTCGGATCAAAAACACCCCAACATCTTTCAATATCATATTCCCCTTTTGCGCTCGCAAATTCGGGATAAGCTTTAAACCAACATGTCGCATGCCCCGGAAGATCGAATTCAGGAATAACTCGTATTCCTCTCTCATCGGCATATCTGACAATTTCCTTTATATCTTCATATGTAAAATAATCCCCGTCGGAAGCAAGTAGATGCAACTTCGGAAAGAGTTTACTTTCAACTCTAAAACCCTGGTCATCACTGAGGTGAAGATGTAGAACATTTAATTTCACTGCTGCCATACCATCGATATTTCTTTTGATTACATCAATCGGGAGAAAATGTCTGGCTACATCTATCATCAATCCGCGCCATGGGAAACGGGGCGCATCATTAATTTCACACTCGGGGAAATAATATCCTTCCTCATCGGCTTGCAGCATTTGAAGCAATGTTTCAATGCCTCGTAGCGCTCCGACATCATATTTGGATTTGAGTTCAATACTCTTCTCGGTAATGATAAGTTTATAAGACTCATCCTCCCCTAGTTTAACCGCCGCACTCTCTTCACAAGAGATAATCATGTTAGCAGAATCCGAAGATGTTTCTTCAGTAATATTCGCTTGTTTGAAAAAGAGTCCGGTTCTGTTATCGAGCCTACGCAAGAAACGAGTGGATGCTTTGTAAAGTCTTTCGTCAATGTTACCTTTAGCTGCAACAAAGAAATCCTTATTCAAACGAAACTTTCCTTCGTTCCACTTAACTTCTTTAGGCACTGGCATAAGAGAGTGCTTGACTTCAGGACTGTTCCCATAGGTCGCAACAGCAACAACTAAAAGAAGAGTCAATAATACTAGTCGTTGTAAAGCTTTCATAAATCCATCCTGGTAATTAGAGATAATTCAATGGATTAAAGTTATAACCGATAAATGAGATAATCAAAGAGGAAAGATAAAAGTAGATTTTTCTTGCATATTTGGGGAAAATAAAAAGGGGAACTAACGTTCCCCTTTTTATTAGTCTATATCTCTTTTGATATAAAGTATCTTCGCTTTGTTCTCAGAGGTTTTCCCCTTACTGAACAAGAGTAGTCCTCCGACATATACGGCAATCATTCCGATTGAAAGAAGAAAAGCGTAAAACTCTGGAACAGATGTAGTAGCAAACATCTCAAGTCCGAGAAAAAGTCCGAGTACCAAAATAACCAAAGGTATTCCGTAAAGCATAATTGTGGCCTTTAATACCGCGGCTCCCGGAACTGCGACCTTCACCGAATCCCCCGGTTTTGCGCCGTAAGGATCAACAACTTTAAGTTTTTTCGAATCTTCGGCCCCGGGTTTGCAGAATATCTTTGCGGTGCACTCTTCGCAAGCGTCACTCTGTCGCAGAGCTACTTCCGCGTAACCATTTTCAACCGACAATACTATTCCGTCTTCTATAAATTCTTCCGCTCTCATTCTGCTGACTGACTTACTGATTGACCGTTTCCATTAATTCTTCCGATAGCACCTGTTCTACATTTATCAAAAGGAATGAGTTCTTCATTGAGCAACTCATGATTTACAACAGCTCTAAAGCCGTGCATATCAACACTTCCTTCCGATTTGCGAGAGCAAATACCGCATCCCAAACATGCAACGCTACAAACGTTTTTAGCTGTCTTGGGATCGTCCTGGTTTTTACAAAAGACAAATACGGTTCTGTCTATCGGATGCATTTCGATTATGTCTCTGGGACAAGCTTGAACACACATCGTACAACCTGTACACAGATCTTCGATAACTTGTGGTATTCCGTTTTCTCCCATGACCATAGCACCAAAAGGACACGCCTCAACACAATCGCCACCACCTAAGCAGCCATATGTACAAAGCTTATCCCCACCGGAAACCAAATCCATTGCTTTGCAGCTAAGTGGACCGTAATAAGTTGTCATCTTCTTAACCGCTTCGCTGTTTCCGCCGTGACACAATATTCTTGGAACCATCTTCACACTGGCACCGGCCTCAACACCCATAAGAGTCGCTACTTGCTGAGCTACTTCTTCGCCACCAACAGGACAACCGTTCGCTTTCGATTCTCCGTTAACAACACTGGTAGCAAAATCGTAACATCCGGCTTTACCGCACGCGCCACAATTTGCGTTGGGTAACACTTCTGCTATTTTGCCAATTAAAGGATTCTCTTTAACGCGCAACTTTTTATCAGCTAACGCCAACCCGGCGGCGAAGATTAATCCTAATCCTCCCATCGTCGCGATTGCTATTACAAAGGTTGCATCCATTAGCATTCCTCCAAAAAATTTATTATATGCGGTTCCAGACCGCTATTATTTACTTAATCGATTCGTTAACCGGAAATCATTCCGGAAAATCCCATAAACGCCAAAGCCAATATTCCGGCAACTACCAATGTTATAGGGGCGCCACGGAAAGGTTTTGGTACATCGGCCAACTCCAATTCTTCTCTTATTCCGGCCATGATAGCTATAGCCAATGTAAAACCGGCGCCGGCTCCAAGACCAAAGACAACACTCTCCATAAAGGTATAATCTCTCAATACCAAAAAGAGAGCTAACCCGAGGATTGCGCAGTTAGTTGTAATAAGAGGGAGGAATATTCCCAATGCTCTGTATAAAGGCTGACTTACTTTCTTGATAAACATCTCTACAAACTGTACCAACGAAGCGATTACAAGAATGAACGCCACGTATTGAAGGAATTCCAATCCGTTAGGAACTAAGACAAGATGATAAATCAACCAAGAAACGATTGCGGTGATTGTCATTACAAATGTTGTTGCCAATCCCATTGATACGGCCGAAGTAAGTTTGTTCGATACTCCGATAAAAGGACAAATTCCCAAGAAGTAGGAAAGAACAAAGTTACTGACTATAGAAGCCGATAAAAATATAAGTAATAGTTCCATTATTCGGCACCTCCGTTATTAGCCATAGCTGGGGTTGATTTCTTTAAGTGCTTTGCTATCAACTCTGATCTCTCTTTCTCTTTCTTTTTCTCCGCAAGGTTGTTGAAGAATCCCATCAACAATCCCAAAGAGATGAAAGCGCCTGCAGGAAGAATCATTACCAACCAAGGCTCAAAGATAGATGGAGTTACAACGTAGCCAAGCAATTTGCCTGTTCCGATAATCTCTCTGATTCCACCAAGCATAAATAAAGAAAGTAAGAATCCTGTTCCCATTCCCAAAGCATCCAAAACCGAACGGAACGGGCCGTTTTTGGCAGCAAATGCTTCCTGACGACCGAGAATCAAACAGTTAACTACAATCAAAGGAATGTATGGGCCTAACTCTTTACTTAATTCCGGAAATTGTGCTTTCATTACAAGGTCAACTATTGTAACAAATGTTGCAATTATCAAGATATAGGAAGCTATTCTAACCTGTGTAGGAATAAGCTTTCTGATAAGGGAAATTACAAAGCTCGAAAAAACTAACACGAATGTTGTTGCCAACGCCATAGCGATTCCGTTCATAGCGGAGACCGTAACAGCCAAAGTCGGGCACATTCCGAGCACCTGTTTGAAAGTAGGGTTTTGATCCCAAATTCCTTTTGTATATTCTTTAATCAAACTCACATTTTTCATTTGGCACCTCCCGGATTCTCAGCGGCTCTTAATGCTTCGAGGCCGGAATTGATAATAGTAGTAACAGCTTTCGACGATATTGTAGCACCGGTTATTGCCTCTATTTCATTAGGGTTAGAAGGAGCTGCCCCTTTAATACACTCTACTTGCGGATTTGCGCTAAGACCATTGAATTGCTTTGTGAAATCTTCTTCAACAACCTTTGCTCCCAATCCCGGAGTCTCTACCTGATCTAGAACCTGCAAGCCAACTACCTTATTCAAATCGGTAGAAAGGCCAACCATCAATCTGATCTTACCCTGGAAACCATTCCCTTCGTAAGGGAGCGCGTATCCGATCATTTCGTCATTTTCATTCATTACTTTGTAAGCCTCGAACTTAACCGATGTAACGGCTTCGTATTTCTTGGCTTCCGGCTGAACAATAAAGATAGCTTCTTCCGTTGCTTTCTTTTTGTTCATTTCTATTTTCGGTTCTGCCCAACCTGCTATCTCGGCTAACAATCCGCCGGAAAGAATACCGATAAACGCAAGCGTAACAACCATTTGAATTACTGTTTTCATTTTGCCTCCCCGAATACTTTTGGACGAGTGTATCGGTTAATCAACGGGACAAAGGCATTCATAAATAGTATCGCGTACATAACACCTTCGGGTAAACCGCCGAAAAGACGAACCAGAACAACCATAAGGGAAATTCCCAAACCGAATATCCACATTCCTTTTGAAGTTAAAGGAGATGTAACCCAGTCGGTTGCCATAAATAAAGCACCGAACATAAATCCGCCGGCAAACAAATGGAAGATCGGGTTCGGATAAGCGACAGGATCTATTATCCAAAAGATTCCACCGAAAAGAATTACACCGGTAGCCATCGCAACGGGAACTCTCCAGTTTGCAACACCGATAGCGATAAGGAATATTCCTCCGATCAATACTGCCAAAGCCGAAGTTTCGCCGAGAGATCCGCCGGTATTACCGATAAACATCTGTGAAATCTCCGCGAACACATGATTGAACTTGTAAGCTGCCAAGGGAGTAGCGGTCGAAACGCCGTCTGCCGCGAAATTTGTTGTAGTCCATGTTGTCATCGGCACAGGGAAAGCTGCCTGCAAAAAGGCTCTTCCTACTAATGCCGGATTAAACACGTTATATCCTAATCCGCCGAATATCTCTTTACCGATACCGATCGCTACAATTGCGCCGATAGCCGTAAATACAAGGCTGAAATTAGGAGGTAGAATCAATGCCAATAATAGTCCGGTAATAACCGCGCTACCATCTTCTATGGCTATTCTTCTGTTTCTTATTTTTTTAATTACTGCTTCTGTACCCACACAAAAGCCTACACTCACCGCAATAACCAAGAGCTGGTAAAGTCCGAAAAAGACTACAGCCGATATAATCGAAGGAACCAAGGCTCCGACAACCAACCACATTGCCTGCTTAGTATTCCATCTCGAATGTACATGCGGAGAGCTGGTCAATTCTAGCTTGTAGGTAGGATTTTCTGCTATTGTTGCCATAATCTCTCTGTATTTTTCCTACAATTATTAAAATTTATTGAATGATAAAACTATTTCGGACATAGCTTATTTTGCGGCTTGTCTTTCTCTTATCATTTGCATTACATTTTGCTTTCCGTACCTGATCCATTGAACCAAAGGAATATTTGCCGGACAAGTATAAGTACAAGTACCGCACTCCATACATGTGGCAATACCGTAATCCTCAGCGTCTTCGAATCGATCAAGCTGCGAGAATTTCGCAAGTTTGGTCGGAACCAATCCCAAAGGACAAACATCAACACACTTTCCGCAATTGAGACAATTGGTTTCTTCGTGCGCGTTTATTTCCTCTTGAGTAAGAACCAAAATGCCCGATGTAGCTTTCATGATCGGGGCGTTAAAGTCATATTGCGCTGTTCCCATCATAGGACCACCGACAATAACTTTTGCCGCGTCATCGGTTACACCGCCGCAATAATCAATTACATCTTTCAACGATGTTCCTACACGAACAATCAAATTTTTAGGTTCTTTAATACCTTTACCCGATACGGTTAACGCCGCTGTTATTTGCGGTTCCCCTTTTACAACTGCGTCGTTTATTGCTATCGCGGTACCGATATTCTGGATTACAACCCCGACTTCCAACGGAAGTTTTCCGGGAGGGACTTCTCGGTTGGTTACTGCTTTAATAAGCATTTTTTCCGCGCCTTGCGGATATTTTGTTTGGAGAGAAACAACTTCAACTCCGGGATACTTTGCTACGGCCTTCTCCATAACGGCGATAGCTTCCGGTTTGTTTATCTCAATACCGATAACCCCTTTATCCACACCGATAGCTTTCATGATCAATTGCAAACCGGAAATAACATCCTCGGTTCTTTCAATCATGTAGCGATTATCTCTGGTAAGATAAGGCTCGCATTCGCATCCGTTAAGGATTACGTAATCGATCTGTTTCCCTTCGGGAGGAGTAAGCTTAACGAAAGTAGGGAAAGCCGCCCCGCCTTGTCCTACAATGCCGGCTTCTTTTACCCTGTTTCTAATCTCTTCCGGGGTTACTGTCTCTTTATTGAGAGGAGTAAGAAAATTTGTTTCATCATGCTCGTTGGCATTGATGATAATTGCATCCTTCGGCTTTCCACTAACGTTCGGCTCGGTATGTATATCTTTTACTATACCTGAAATTGAACAGTGGATCGGGGATGAAATGAATCCGTCCGCCTCGGCAACAACCTGGCCGGCATTTACTTCTTCTTTCTTCTTTACAAGAACTTTTGCCGGTTTGCCAATGTGTTGCGATAACGGAATGATAACTTGTTCGGGAGTGGGCATCACTTCAAAAGGCAAATTCTCTGTTAACTCTTTGTATTCTGCCGGATGAACACCACCCTTGAAAGTTTTTAAATTACTGAAAAGTGCCATGGTTTTTACAGTCTATTTATTTTATTGTATAAAGTAGTTCCAAAACACAAATTATGCCAAAATAGTCTAAGAAAATAAAAAAACTATTTTGCAATGTGCACTAAAATAGAATAATAATTTTTATTTGCTAATCTTTTTGTTTACTAAACGCAATCATAATTACCATTTTTGGAAAATATCTCTTTCATTTGGGAATTTTGCGAAGCATTTAACTTTGAAAATTATTTTTGCCATCCCTAATTAATATTCTTATCGACCAGTTTCAAATTACATTTAGGGTAATTTCCTTCCCCTTCGCGTCCCCGTTACCATTAGAACATTATTATCCGCCAAATGGGTAAAGTGATGTAGTATATATTTCTCTCTGTTTATTGCTCCGAAATATTGCGTTATTCACTAATACTATACGGAAGCCAATTGGAAATATTTTGTTTTATAATGAAAATAGTTCAATTAACCATAGAACTGTTTCGATACGATCTATTACTATTTCATTCCGGCTGAAAAGATATTCGCGAGGGCTCGGAATAGTTTCGAGTAGGGCAGGAACTATTGCGCTCTTCTATTTCTCCATTGCGAAGGATGCCGGAATCGTTCCGATAAGGAAAAATATCATTGCGCTACCGATTATTTTTATTTCAACGACGATTAATCGGTAGAAAAGCTGTTATGAAATAGTTTTCTGCCATATTGAAATACTTCCGAGATGCTTTGAAATAGTTCCGAAGCTCTTCGAAACTGTTCCTAAGTGTAACGAAATAATTCCGGATTGCATCGAAATAGTTCCGTACCTCATTGAAATGAAGAAAACGAGTAGCGCACCATTTCTGATGAGCAGCGCACCACGGAAAACGAATAGCGCACCTCTTCCGACGAGTAGCGCAATTGTGCCGAAGTATTTCCCGATAATTCCGGGGAACATCGTAACATTATTGGGGATATTGCACAATTATTGATTAGTAACGCAAGGATTTGACCGATAATATCAATATGATTTGTTAAATAAGCATGGTTAAGTCCCGGATATGGTATTCAAAAAATTGTTTTTGTTATTCTTCTCCTTTGGATTGTTTCCTTTCGTTTAGTTATTTGTTTAATTCAACTCTCCTTAGTGACGCTTCTTCATCTCATCGGTGTTTGTGTAATAATTTTCCAAAGGCCGTATTTCTTTTTCAATTCTTGGAATATTGGCTATATTTCCGTGCCTTTATTTTAAGAAACCGGATTATAAGAAAATTCTACAATTGTTAATTTTCGGAGAGAATTATGCTTAAGAAGTACTGTTCTGTTGTTTTGTTACTACTATGTTCCCCTCTTTTCGCACAACATACTTACGATACCCTCTCGGTTAAGGAAGTTTCGAGCGGTGTTACCCATTATCACATCAAAGGAGTTGATGTTACTTGGGATATGCAGGTTTTAAAGATCGATTTGCAATCCCCTTTTATTACTCTTAAATCTGTAAAAAGTCAGGATAATATTCACGATTACGAACTGGTAACTTCGATGGCCAGAAGAAATGACTCGGAAGGAAAAAGAGTTGTAGGTGCCATAAACGCCGATTTCTTTTTAGATAACGGTACCAACACCGGATATCAGGTTGCCCAGGGAGAATTGGTAACTACTTACCTGGAAAGAGCCTATTTTAATCAGGCCAGTAAAATAGGGATTGATAAGGATAATGCTCCTTTCATCACAAGAAACACTCTTTATAACGGAAAGCTGATCGCGAAGGGAAAGGAAAAGAAGATCGACGGAATTAACATTCCCCGCCCGGACGGAGCGTTGATTCTTTATAATCATTTTATCGGTGAATCCACAAAAACCGACACTGCCGGAGTTGAGGTTTTGATTTCCCCGATTTCCGATTGGTTGGTAAATGACGCCGTAAAATGTGTTATTATCTCGAAAGAGAAGAGCAAAGGGAACATGAGTTTCGAAAGGGGAAACGCGGTTCTTTCGGCAAACGGCGCTGCAAAAAGTTTTTTGACCGATTCACTTGCCGTAGGGGATACATTAGAATGTATCGTTAACATTGCTCACGATCGTGATAAAATCAAAGAACTTGTAAGCGGATACCCGCGATTGGTAAAGGACGGAAAAGATTACGCGATTGACGGATTTAACGAAGAAGGGGGAATGAAATTCCGCCCGTACGATCGACATCCGAGAACCGGCGCCGGCTATTCGGACGAAGGAAGATATTTTTACTTTGTGGTTGTAGACGGTAGACAATCTTCCAGCGTAGGGATGACACTTCCGGAAATGGGACAATTTATGGCCTCAATCGGAATTGACCACGGTATTAATCTTGACGGAGGTGGCTCTTCAACAATGGTTGTAAGGCACAAAATAGCCAACTCCCCTTCCGGCGGATCGGAGAGAGCTGTTGCGGAGGCATTGATAGTTCAGACTTCGGAAAATTTTGAGATGGTAAATCTTGATATCACCCCCGATACTGTAGTTACTGATTTGAAAACTGATGTCCAGCTTAGTAACACCGCTTTGGATAGATACGGTTATACAGGAAATATTGATTTCTCGGAAATATCTTTCGAATTTCAGAAACCCGACATTGGTACAGTTGATTCCGAAGGAAAATTTCATCCTCAGAATAATGGGCTCTCGCAAGTAATTGCTACATTTAAAGAAGTGAAAGATACATTCTTTGTTAACGTAGAGAAATATGACGGGATTATTGGGATGAGCTCATTCGAAAAAGAAGTTTCGATCCCGATTACCGGTGAGAATATAGATACACTTAAATGTACTTCCGAAGTATCCAAAGATTTTTCTTCGGACGGAGAAGCTGCGTTAAAAATCAATTACAGTTTCACTTATGAATCCGGTAAAAAAAATCGTTTAGAGATAAACACAAATCTTCCTGTTCCCGGCTTACCGGATTCTCTTTCCGTAGATATAAAAGCAGATAATCCGAGTCATTCTTTCGTAGGAATATTCGAAACTCAAACCGGTGATCAGTTTTTGATGCTTTTGAAAAAGTGCGGTCAATCAGGGGATTTCAGTACTTACAAGGGTGCCTTCAAGAATTTGATTAAGATGCACAATTCGTATGTGCTATCTTACCCTTTGCGTTTGCAAAAGCTAATTATTACCCTCGCTTCGGATAATGTAGCCGGTACGGTATATACGGGAACAACTTATTTTGATAACATCGCCGCAATATTCCCAACAACGGTAGGGGTAGAAGATTCAAAAGAACTTCCGAGCAGCTATCAATTAGCAGCTAATTATCCTAATCCCTTCAACCCGAGTACAACAATCTCTTTCTCCCTTCCACGAGAAGAACATGTTTCAATGAAAGTTTTCAATACTTTAGGAGAGGAAGTTGCTGAACTAGTAAATAATGTTGTAAAAGCCGGAACACATTCGATTAGTTTCAACGCGAATAACCTTTCCAGCGGAGTTTATTTCTACACAATAACCGCGGGTAACTACAGAGCAACCAGAAAAATGATTTTGATGAAATAGTTTGAATAAAAAAAGCCGGTCTCAAATTGAGCCGGCTTTTTATTTATCTTCTGATAATTATTACCAAATGACAGGACGTTGTTCCTGAGTTCTGTAAAGCTTATCATCTTTGGCAATATCAAATGTCTCGTAGAATTCCGGTACGTTAAACAACGCGCCGTTTACACGGAATTCACCCCAAGGATGAACATCTTCTCTTACCTTTCTGATGAGGGCTTTGTCTCTTATTTTACCTCTCCAGATTTGTCCGTGCCCGATAAAGAATCTTTCCATGTGATTGAAACCGTCAATCTCCTTAGGAGTTGCTTTTCCTTCAAGACTCATTTTGTAGGCTTCCAAAGAGATAGTAAGCCCGCCGAAATCAGCGATGTTTTCGCCAAGGCTTAATCTGCCGTCAACGTGAATAGTATCGATAGCTACAAAAGCATTGTATTGGTCAATCAACAATTTGGTGCGTTCGGTGAATTTTGCAGCGTCTTCGGCTGTCCACCAGTTAATCATATTTCCGTCTTTATCGAAATTTCTTCCCTGATCGTCGAAGCCGTGAGTCATTTCATGCCCGATAACCACACCGATCGCGCCGTAATTTACAGCATCATCAGCATTCAAGTTAAATAATGGTGGCTGAAGAATACCGGCAGGGAAAGTAATGTCGTTTTTCAACGGATGATATC
The DNA here is from genome assembly GCA_942492055.1 of uncultured Ignavibacteriales bacterium. GTDB lineage: Bacteria > Bacteroidota > Ignavibacteria > Ignavibacteriales > Melioribacteraceae > CALODP01. The sequence continues at coordinate 35,457 of CALODP010000031.1, forward strand.
CGGCGTTAACAGTTTGCGGATTCATTCCCCATTTTTCAGGGTCAACAGGTTTACCAAATTTATCGATATTCTTGTAGTGAGCAAAACGGTTGGCTCTACGTACATTTAAGATATATGAATCTCTCTCGATTTCAAGCTTGGAATAATCTTCCCATTTGTCGGGATACCCGATTTTAACTCCCATACCTTCAAGCTTCGCGAGAGCGGCCTCTTTAGTAGAAGGTGACATCCATTCGAGGTTTTCCATTCTTTTCTTAAGAGCTTTTTTAAGATTACCGACTAATTCCAACATTCTGGATTTTGCTTCGGGTGGAAAATGTTTTTTAACATAAAGCTGTCCCAAAGGTTCGCCCATTAGTCCGCTAACTGTTCCTACAACTCTTTTCCAACGATCTTCTATCTTCTCACTACCGGAAAGATACTCGCTATAGAATTTATAATCTTGCATTACAAAATCATCACTAAGGTATTCGGAAGATCTGTTGAGCATATCCCATCGCATATAGACTTTCAAGTCTTCCAGAGAAGTTTCATTTAATACCTTGCTGACTTCGCCGATGAAATTCGGTGACATAACTACAATATCACCGAAGTCTTTTCCGGCAATATTCGCGAAATATTTTTCCCAATTGAAATCAGGAGCTAACTTATACAAATCTTCTTGCGACATTTTGTTGTACAAGCCTTGAATATTTCTCATCTCAAGTCTTGTTTTTGAATTTTCGGCCAATCTGTTTTCAATTGCCATAACTGTTTCGGCATCTTTTGCGGCATGTTCCGGAGCTATTCCCATAAGTTCAAACATTTTGGCAACATGTTTTAGATATTCTACTCGAATCTCTTTATGGCGGTCATCTTGTTTAGTATAATAATCTCTATCAGGTAACCCCAAACCAGCTTGAGCGATATAGAACTTATAGACTTTGCTATCAAGCATATCTTGTTCAACGCCACCTCCGAAAAACGGATCGAGGCCGTTGATATGAAATTCGGCGATAAGATTCTGTAGTTCTTCTTTTGAGGTAAGTTTGTCAATCTTATCGAATTCAGGATTCAGTGGTGTGATCCCTGCTTTATTTACCCCTTCGGTGTCCATAGCAGTAAAATAAAAATCACTGATCTTCTGAGTAACGCTCCCTTTTTCCGCATCGGTTATTTTGGCTACTTCTTCCAGAATATTGTGAATATCCTCGTCACGTTTTTCTCTGATAGCCGCAATTGCGGTGTAATTAGTTTTGTCTTCGGGAATAGTTGTTCTATCTAGCCAACCACCGTTAACATATCTGAAAAAATCATCTCCCGGTTTTACCGAAAGATCCATATTCTTTTTATCGATTGCTTTTTCAACGTTTTGCGCGCAACCGGTAAAAAGGGAAAAAGAAATAATTAACGCCGAAGATATTCCGGCAATAACTTTGAGATGTTTTGTCATCTAATATCCCCCTGGAAATTTGATTTGAATGAAATTAAAGTTGGGTGGAAAATAGAAAATAGTTTCGTTAAATGAAATATTAACTTTCTATATTCCCAAGAACGTTTAACTCAATTCAGGCTCGGGAGAAAGCTTCATCATAACTCTACGCTTAGATTTCTTAATAAGACTCCATGCTATTGCCAAGGTAAGAATCTCTGTAAGCGGAAGGGAAAACCACAACGCGTCAATTCCGAAAAATGGCGGAAGTATCATCGCAAAGGCAACTATGAAGACTAATCCACGGCAAATGGAAATGAGAGCCGATCTTTTGGCGTCTCCAATTGAAGTAAAATATGCCGATATCATCAAGTTTATTCCGGCTAACAGGAATCCTAAGAAAAAGATCTTCGCTGCCTTAGTTGTAAATAGAACCAATCCCGGATTTCCCTTTACAAACAATGATACAATCTCATTCGAAAAAAGAAAGATTACTGCATATCCCGAGAAAGAGACAACAACGGCCACAGTAATTGCCATTCGCAGATATTTATAGAGTAAGTCATGATTCTTAGCGCCGTAATTGAAACTAACAAGAGGCTGCAACCCGATTGCGATTCCAATTAGAATCATCAATACAATTATTCCGATATATCCCAAGATGCTGTAGGCAGCTACTCCCAATTCTCCGACAGAGGAAAGAAGAATTTGATTAAAAATAAAGGTTACAACACCTGCAGATATCTCATTCAAAAACTCGGAAGAACCGTTGTACAATATCTTGGATAATAATCCTTTTTGCCATCGTGGTTTTACAAAGGAAAAATTATTACTCTTTTTCAGAATATAATAGAGTAATAACAAAGCAGAAGTTGAATTTGCGATACCTGTGGCAAATGCGGCTCCGGTCAATTTGTAATCGAGTATAATAATAAATAGATAATCCAGAACAATATTGGTAAGAGCTCCGGCAATCGTACACATCATCGCGAATTTCGGACTACCGTCGTTCCTGACAAAATTATCGAATAAAATAAATAACATTATCATCGGAAGAAAAGGCATATAGACGGAAAGATAATCTTCCACATAATTTGTAAGCGCTCCTCCCGAAAGAAGATTTACCAAAGGAGTCATTAACGCATATGAAAAAACTGAACAAATAACCGAAATAGTAATTGCCAGCATGCATGAAAATGAAAAGACATTATTAGCTTCTTCTACATTTCTCTTTCCCAAATTTATTCCCGCAATAGTCCCGCTACCAATACCAATCATTACCCCGGTACCGAATACTATTCCCAGAAAGGGATATGTAAGATTAATCGCCGCAAGTCCGTCCGTTCCTATTCCCTGCCCGATAAATATTCCATCAATGATTATGTTCAATGAAGTTACAAGCATTCCCATTACAGCAGGTAAGGCGTATCCCAAAAAATTCTTCCAGTCTTTCATTCTCTAATATCCCATATACTCATTCATTATTAGTGTTCCAAATATCCTAAAGTACACTAAAATTATTTTTGCTTATCTTGCTCAATTTCTCTTCCAAATCAAATTCCTTCATTTTGTCCCGTTTTCCGGTACTTCATATAGCTACTTCTAGCTATTTACAAGAATTGAGAATTATCATAACTTCATGTGTAGATTTCAAATGACAGGAATAGAAAGAATAATATGCGACTTAAGATAAGATTAATAGCCTCCGGAAAAAATACTTTAACGGCAAACTACAATCCGATTTTTTCTTCATTGGTTAATGAGCTGTTAAAGATTAATTCTCCGACATTCTCAAATTATTTGGAAACAAATCATCTTGGAGATACCGAGCTTTTAAAAAATTCCTTCTCTTTCGCTCTACGATTTTATAAAATTAATTATCGTGGATCTTTTATTAATCTTATTTCACCCTGCATAGATCTGTTTATAACGACCCCTATAAAGGAAGACTATCTTCAAGCTCGTTTAGACGAAGCGATACTCAAAGGGACTCTCGAAACTATTGTGGATAACACAATATATCGATTTGAAATTGATAATTTTCAGGTATACAACGATCCGGAATTCTCTGACGATATGCGTTTTTATCTACTATCTCCGATTGTATTGTCAGAAAAAATAAAAACCGAAGAAAAGACTATTCGTTATTTCTATCGATACACTGATTCGGAAGATGATATAAACGTTGCATTGAACAGAGATTTAATTCGAAAATTCGAACTAATAACCGGAACGAAATATTTCGGCAAAGAAGTTTTACTCCACTGGGACGAGAATTATATCTCTCAAAGAACAACCAAAGGAAAACGTCTGACAAAGAAAATTAATTTTCCTAATCTTAAATCTAGAGGATTCAGCTTGATCGGCAATTTAATTCCTTTTTCGATTATAGGCGATCCCAGACTTATCAAGATCGGATACATGTTCGGATTCGGAGAAGAAAACTCGCTCGGATTCGGTCTGGCATCAGTCGCCCGCAAAATTGCGATTAGTGATGATAGCTGGAAAAAATTATCGTTGGTGGCTAGTTGAAAGAGAAGAGAATATTATGAGATTTTACATCAGAATATCGCCGACTAAAGAAAAGGTACCCTTGAACTATCAGTACGCTTTGGCTGAAAAATCGCATAACTGGCTTGCACCTTCTGCAAACTCGGAGAATTCATTATATTCGTTAAGTTGGCTTAAAGGTGGGATTAGACATTGGAACGGATATGAATTTCCCGAAGGTGCAATATGGTTTATAAGCTTTTGGGATATGAAATTCGGCAAAAGACTCCTCAGTGGCTTGCAGAATGACCCCGAACTTGGATTCGGACTTGAGATAAATAATGTTGAAATAAAAAGTTCCCCTATCTTCGGAAAAAAGAAGAAGTTTGCCTTAAGCAGTCCTGTTCTGCTGAAAAAGGTAATTGACGGAAAGGAAAAATACCTTTCATACGATGACCCTGAAGCAAACAGATTGTTAACCGAAATTATGCGGGATAAATTAGACAAGGCTGGTTTTGAGAATTCGAGGATCAAAATTTATTTTGATCCTCGCTATAAATTAGCCAAAACACGTACTATGGAATATAACGGCAAGAAAATGCTTGCTAGTTTTTGTCCGGTAATCATTGAAGGAGAGGAAGAAGAATTAACATTTGCATGGAGCGTTGGTGTAGGCCATTGTACAAAAGACGGATTTGGAGCATTAATATAATTTTTTTAGCATCTGCCTCCTTAGATCGGGTCAATAGGGTGACCCAGTAGTAAGAAACCGCAATTCCGAAGGGTAATAAGGTTCCTCGGCTGTGAATAAAACGGATTGCGGGAATTAGAGCAAAAGTCGTCGATCGATTTTGATACTCCTTTGATCGACGACTTCTATTTTTTAAGAATCGCTTGGCTTGCGAGATCCTATCACTACCAAAAAGCTTCCATTGAGTCGCAGATATGGAAGCTTTCTTTTTCAAAAATATTACTTCCCATTTTTTCTTACCTTTGTTATTAAATAATTATTTATATAATTCGATTATTAGATAAAAAAAGACAAGATAAGATGACTGTTGAAGAAAAAGCAAAATGGTTTGATTCGGCACTCCGCTTTTGGTTGAAAGACAAAATTCATTTGGTTATGAAATCAAATAGAGGCGGAACCCCAAAGTGGTCAATTGTCGACACTTCCAACAATACTATTCTCAACTCAAACCTTGAGTGGGAAGAGGAGCCTCCGGTTAAGGACAGAGACGAAGCCTTTCTAATAAGAGCCCGTTTCTCATTTGATGATGCGGTTGCAATGTGGGAACAGTATAAGATGTTCGCCGAATAAGATTAAAATCATGCCGTCTTACAATGATCAGACGGCATACCTATTCCAATATTATTGTTTGCTGGTTTGAGTTTTTGGAATCATTGTGAGGAAATCCCCCAACAAGGCCGGGCTTGGGAAAGAGATAGGGGCTCACATCTAGGGCCCGGCGCTAATCGGGAAATCTTAGGAATATGAATACATTGGGGTACAATCGACTATTCCTATTAAGATTATAGCAATTGCCGTGCCTATTTTAAATAATATCAAAACATCTCATAATCGCAATTACCACTTCTTATCATTGAAATATCTATTACCTTTTTACCTGTACTTCTTTCTTTTATGGTAATTATATCTTTTATTTTGGATTCACAACTTGGGTTTCCGATTATCATTCCTTTTTAATATTTTTCCTCTTTCATCATTTTCCTTGAGATATCTATGAAATATTCTGCAATAGTTTTTGATCTAGGCAACGTACTTATACCTTTCGATTATTCAATAATGGTTGAGAAACTTAATACAATTGATACTGGTCTTGGTGATAGATTTTATGCGAAGTATAAAGAGAATTACCATATACACAGACAGTTCGAAAAATGGGAATTAACAAATGATGAGTTCCTAAAAATCATGTTGGAATGGTGCGAGGAAAAAGTTACCGAAGAAGAGTTTTGCTCGCTCTATTCAAATATTTTTAGAATTAATGAGTTTACAACCGGTCTTCTTCCCTTGCTAAAGGAAAAATACAAACTCGTACTCCTTTCAAACACAAACGATATCCATGAGAAATATGGGTGGGGACAATACTCTTTTTTAAAATATTTTAACAAAATTTTCACTTCCCATTCCGTCCGAGCTTGCAAACCCGAACCCGAAATTTATCAGGCTGTAATGAATTATACACAACTTCCTCAGGAAGAACACCTTTTTATAGATGATGTCAAAGAATATATCAATGGGGCAAAAAATATGGGATGGGATGGAATTCAGTTTTTGGGAAACGAAAACTTAAAAGCAGAATTGGAGACTAGAGGAATTCTATGATTCCTCTGTCCATTTATTCCAAATTTCCGGTTCAACTCCTAGGGTAACTTCTTTTCCATTTCTAACAATTGGTGTTTTGAAGAGGAGAGGATCACTTAATAACTCTTCTTCAACATCATGTATAATGAATTGAAGGTTCCTTTTCTTATATTGCTTCCCTTCTTTATCTATTAAATCTTCCGGTTCAAATATTCTCTTTATATTTTCCAATTCACCTTTACTTACTCCCTTTTCGCTTAATTCCCTATATTGGAAATTTATTCCGCGCTCTTTGAAGAAACGTTGCGCCTTTTTGGTATCGCTACACTTTTTTGTCCCAAAAATCTGAATATTCATTCTCAACTCCGCATTAAATAATATGAATCGCAAATTACGAAATTTGTTGCATCTTTTCAGTACGAGATTTTTTTATTTTTTTTCATTTTTACGGGAACTAACTCGCTTTCTTTGAAGTTACACTACTACTTATTAGGATACGAGCTCTTATTTCTTTAGCTTGTAAGTAAATAAGCGAACAAAATACAAGTTTATACATTTTTTGTTTCCTCTGTTTTTAAGGATTAAGTCGCGAATCCTTTAACAGAAGTTCGCATCCAATGAGAAAGGGCACAACGGAGTGAAGGGCACTTATTCCATCCCCGGAATAATCATTCCGTGAACATATAACAAATATCCGAGCGCCAGTTCGGGAAGAGAGGGTGAAAATATGAGAAACCATATTGACGCACATTACAATACTGCATCCGTTAAGTATGCGGAATTTAATGAGCTTGTACTTCCCCACAAAGAAGCTCTTTATAATTTCGCGCTTAAAATGACCAGGAATGTTGAGGACGCCGAGGATCTCGTCCAGGAAACATTCTTTAAAGCATATCGTTTTTTCCATCGTTTTGAGCAAGGAACAAATATGAAGGCCTGGCTCTTTATGATCCTTAAAAACAGCTTCATTAATATTTACCGAAAAGTTTCCAAACAGCCAGGGAAAGTAGATTACGATGATGTTCAAAATTTTTATGAAAACATCAAGCCGGCAGATGTAAAATCATCTCATTCCCAGGAAGATAGTTTTGGTAAAATATTAAACGATAAGATTTCGGAAGCCATTGCTACACTGGACGACGATTACAGAACAGTAATTATCTTAAGTGATATCGAAGGATATACTTATGATGAAATAGCTGAATTTATTGATCGTCCAGTTGGTACGGTTCGATCCCGTCTCCATCGAGCACGAAAAATGATGTATGTCAAACTTTACGAATATGCCTTGGCAAAAGGGCTTGTTGAGGAAGAAAACATAAATTAACCATAAGGAAAGTATCTTCGCGAGAATTATTATTCAACGATATTCTTCGGAGATGCTTTCCACCCCCTTTATTTTTTTATTACACCTTTATATTTCCACTTCTTAATGCTATTTTTCATTCATTATATTAAAATAACTTGCGCGCACATGATAGAAATAAAAAATCTTTACAAGAAATTTAGCAATAAGGAGATTCTCAAGGGAGTAAACCTTACTATAAATAATTCCGAAACCCTTGCTATTATCGGAAGAAGCGGTTGTGGAAAAAGTGTTTTACTAAAGCACATTGTCGGACTACTTTCCCCCGATAAGGGAGAAGTGCTGATAAATAATACTAGCATCCAAAATATGTCGCATAAAGAGCTATACTCCGTCCGTAGAAAATTCGGTTTTCTTTTTCAGGGAGCTGCTCTTTTTGATTCTATGACAGTAGAGGAAAATGTCTCTCTTCCACTGGTTGAAAGTACAAACGGTTATTCCGAGCACGAGATAGCTGATTCTGTAGCGGAGAAACTTGAGCTCGTCGGCTTACCGGGAATTGAAAAACTCAAGCCTTCCGAGCTTTCAGGAGGAATGAGAAAACGAGTTGGCTTAGCCAGAGCTCTTGTCACTAATCCTGAATATATTCTCTACGACGAGCCTACAACGGGGCTTGATCCTATTATGTCCGATTCTATTGATGATCTGATTAAAGATCTTGCCGAAAAACTAAACGTCACATCCATTGTTGTTACACATGATATGTTCAGCGTAAAAAATGTTGCCGATAGAATTGCGATGATGCACGAAGGGAAGATATATTTCACAGGGACTCCGGCCGAAATAATGACTACTAAAGATCAGGTTGTTAATAACTTTATCAGAAGAACAGGCTTTTAATGGCAAAGCAACGAACCAAATATATTTGCACAAACTGCGGATACGAATCTCTGAAATGGATGGGTAAATGTCCTATGTGTAATCAATGGGACACATTTTCCGAGGAAGTTGAAACCAAAACAACCAAAAGCGCCAAGCAAATTGGTGTCGTAGAAATAACAAAGCTCGATGAAATAATTGAAACGGATGAGCAACGTATTTCAACAAATATCGGTGAATTCGATCGTGTATTGGGCGGTGGACTGATGCCAGGCTCGGTAGTATTAATCGGAGGAGATCCCGGAATAGGGAAATCAACTCTGCTAATGCAGGCCGCTTCATCAATTAGACAAAAAGTTCTTTACGTTACAGGTGAAGAATCTGTAAAACAAATCAACCTAAGAGCCAAAAGACTCAAAATCAATCCGGAAAATATTTTTCTTCTTGCCGAAACAGATCTTGATATCATTGTCTCTGCAATTGAGCAAAACTCCCCTTCCGTAGTAGTAATTGATTCCATCCAAACAGTTGCAAAACAGGATTTCGACAATGCCCCTGGAACTGTTACTCAAATCAGAGAATGCGCCGGCTTTCTTATGCAAGTCGCTAAAAAGCAAGGTTTCTCTATAATCCTCGTTGGTCACGTTACGAAGGAAGGATATATCGCAGGGCCTAAAATATTAGAACATATGGTAGATACTGTTCTCCATTTCGAAGGAGAGCGAAACCACTCTTATAGAATTCTCAGATCTAATAAAAACCGTTTCGGAAGCACTAATGAAATCGGAATTTTTGAGATGCATGAAAAAGGATTAACGGAAATTCTGAATGCAAGCGAAATATTCCTGAGTGAAAAAGGTAACTCACTATCCGGCTCAGTTGTTACAGCTAGCATCGAAGGAACGCGACCTGTTCTATTGGAAGTCCAAGCTCTGGTTACTCCTTCTAACTTCGGAAATCCGCAAAGAGTAGCTACCGGATTCGATTATCGTCGCCTCTCTATTCTTCTTGCCGTGCTTGAAAAGCGAGCAAAATACAGGCTTTCCGCATCAAATGTATTTCTAAATATGGCCGGAGGAATTAAAATTGACGAACCGGCGGCAGACTTGGCTATTTGCTGTTCAATTGCTTCCAGTTTTACCGATAAACCTGCACAAAGTAGTATGATTGTATTGGGAGAAGTAGGGTTAGGTGGAGAAGTAAGAAGTGTAGGACAAATTGAAAAACGCCTTCAAGAGGCTGAGAAACTTGGTTTCACTGACGCTATTATTCCAAAAAATAATCTGAAATCGATAAACGGAAAGACAAAAATAAATGTAATACCCGTAGAAAACCTTAAAGAAGCAATTGACGTTATCATCGGATAAAACATGTCGTAACAGCCAAGCTAGCTGTTACGACCATGAACTTAATTCTTTTCTTTCGCTGCCTCTGCGATCTCAGCGGAGACGAGCAATCTGCCGCATGACTCGCATGTAAATAATCTTTTGTTTTGTCTGATTTCAATTTGTCTTTGAGAAGGAACAATATTGTGACAACCGCTGCAAGCCGCTCTGGTAATTGTAGCTACGGCTTTACCACCCAATGCTTTTCTGATTCGCATATAGTTGTTATAGATATTCTTTCTTACTTCTGCAGCTACAGTATCTCTTTTTTCTCGTAATACGACTTCTTCTTTTTCATTCCCACTAATGATTTTCTTAAGCTCTTCTTCCTTAATCTTTTTCCCTTCTTCAAGAGCTTCGAGTTGTGGTTCCAAATCTTCAATGGCAATCCTTAGTCTTTCCGATAGATCTTCGAGATCCTTATTCTCAATACCTAACCTTTCGATTTCGGCCTCGCTGTGATCAATTTCTTTTGTTAGAGCATCATACTCTTTGTTGTTTCTTACGTGAAACAACTGAGCTTTGAACTTGGTTAAGTTATCTTTCAGTTTCTCGATCTCTTCCTCGTTCGATTTTCTCTTTTCCAGAGACTCCGCTTTTTCACTATCCTTAGCGTTCTTCTCATCTAAGATCAACTGAATTTTCCCGTTCAATTCATTAACCGCAAGAGGAAGATCCCCTCTTAGTTCTTCCAATTCATCAAGCTGTTCATCAATAAGCTGCAATCTGTAAAGCGTTGTTAATCGATCAACCAATTTATATTACTCCTTAGTTATTAAAAAATCTAATCGGGTTTGTCGAACCATCGAACTTAACTATCTCCACATTGCTATTTGTCGACTCGAAATACTTTTTTAATCTGTTTGCAATTTCGTCGAGAATAACAACTTCTGTTTCGTAGTGGCCGGCATCAATAAACATTATTTTTCCCTCTGCGTCCTGAAACGAATGATATTTTATATCAGATGTAACAAATGCGTCTGCATTTGCTCCAATTGCGTCATTCAATAGATCAGAACCACTGCCTCCGCATACTGCGACTCGCTTTATTACTTCCCCTTTTCCAACACAATATCTTACCCCTTCAGCCTCCAGGGTTTTGCTGACTAGGGATAGAAATTCCTTTTCGGATAATGGCTTGGTAAGTTCTCCAATTGCGCCGAATCCGTAATTCGGATTTTCATTCTTTGTGGGATAAATATCATAAGCGGGTTCTTCGTACGGGTGTGCTTTTTTTAAAGCGGTTATTGCTTTATTCAAATTCCATGAATCAACTACTATTTCAAGGCGAGTTTCTTTCGCCCTTTCATACTTCTCTTTCTCCCCTACAACCGGACTCGAATTTTCAGATCCTCTGAATGTTCCTTCCCCTTCACTTCGATAACTGCACTGGGTATATTCTCCGATTTTTCCACCACCTGCTTTATATATAGCTTCGGCTAGCTCTTCAACTTTTTCTTTCGGAACAAAAGTTACCAGCTTTAACTGGTTATCTTTTTCATTCGCAAGAAAGCGAATATTTTTTAATCCGAGCTTTTTGGCCAAAGTGAAACTAACGCCACCGAAGGTGAAATCGAGATTAGTATGGGCAGAAAAAACCGAAATGTCGTTTTTTATGAGATCTCTGATTAATTGGTTTTTGGGGTCTTTGCTAAAATCTAGCTTTTTGATAGGTTGAAAAATGAATGGGTGATGAGTGATAATAAGGTTGCACCTCTGCCTAAATGCTTCTTCGGCTACATCCTTGTTTAATTCGAGGGCTATCAGCAACTTGCTTACCTCCTGGTTGTAAGATCCAACTTGCAATCCTACGTTATCCTTTTCCCATGCCGCACCAGGCGGGGCCCATTCTTCCACATATTTTATTATATCTCTCGTATCCATATAAAAAAATGCACCCCATGGATTTTGAGGTGCATTTCAAAATTTATAAACTTTTTACCCTACTACAATAAAATTTAGGTTTCTTTATATGTCCTTTATAACTTTTCATAAGCTGATTGGTAAATATAGCTAATTTTTGTAATACATTCAATCTGCCAACTTCACAATTAATTACTCTGTTTTTTTCTCTACCCATCGTCCGTCTTCTTTAATGAGTTCGATAAGTTCTTCAACAGCGGTTTCCGATGTAATGTTCCTTCTTACAACTTCTTTTCCTTTATAGAGAGTAATTTTGCCCACTCCGGATCCAACATATCCGTAATCGGCGTCAGCCATTTCTCCGGGACCGTTAACTATGCATCCCATGATTCCAATCTTTACTCCCTTCAAATGCTCGGTTCTTTTTCTGATCTCATTCGTAACATCAACCAAATCGAACAATGTTCTTCCGCAAGAAGGACAGGCAATATACTCAGTCTTCGAAATTCTTACTCTAGCCGCCTGAAGTGTACCAAATAGTACTCTATTAATCAATCCCAATCTATTTACTTTCGATGGCACCTCTTCAACAATAGCCCCGTCACCAAATCCGTCTATAAATAAAGCTCCGAAATCGGTGGAAATTCTCAATAGCAAATCTTCTTCGGAAACATCTTCATAACTTCTCTTTATTACAACAGGATTAGCACAACCCTTTTCTAGCAATAAGAAAAAGAGACGTCTTTGCTCGGCCATCCCGTGTTCGTTATCTGTTGTAAGAACAAAAACAACCTTCTCATTATTAGCTGCGTTATCAAATATCTCTTTTTCCGTATCTTCTATTCTTATTTCAACAAAATTTATTTTGTCCGATGACGAAGCATTCTCTTTAGAGTATTCCTCCAAAGTAAACAATGGGTAGCTTCCTTTATTAGATTGTAAACCCTTCCAAACCTCGTAATCATATATTTTGCCCGAAGCTTCGGGTAATTCCATATTAGGATCTTTCTTCCCGAGATAAAGATAATCAGGAGCTACATCGGAAATATTCCATTTATCATTAACGGTATCAAAATTATATCCGACAAGGGAAAGTGTAGAAGCGTTTAACTCACTTACTCTGCTTAAATCGGAAACTACAACCGGCAAATTCTCTCCGCCGATATTCTCAACCGCAAAGCTTTTTCGTTTTTCATATTCAACCGGATCTTTCGGAAAGGACTTTATTTCGGGAATACTTTTATGTCCGGCTCTGCTTTTGTATCTGTTAGCCAAAGCAATTGCTACGGGAGATTCATTTTCAGGTGGTTCTGTCAACGATACTCTAATCGTATCTCCCAAACCATCTTCAAGCAATGCTCCTATTCCAACCGCCGATTTTATTCTTCCGTCTTCTCCCCCACCTGCTTCGGTTACTCCCAGATGTAGGGGGTACATCATCTCTTCTTCAACCATTCGTTGAACTAAGAGACGGTAGGCTTGAACCATCACTTGAGTATTGCTCGATTTCATCGAGAGTACTACATCATAATAGTTGAGGTCTTCGCATATTCGCAAGAACTCTAAAGCCGACTCAACCATTCCGGCCGGAGTATCACCGTAACGACTCATTATTCTATCCGAAAGGGAACCGTGATTCGTCCCTATACGCATAGCCGTACCGTATTCTTTACAAATCTTAACCAACGGAGAGAAACGTTCTCTTATCCTTTCGATCTCCGCAAGATACTCGGCATCGGTATAATCTATCTGGTGGAATCTCTTTTTATCAACATAATTTCCGGGATTAACTCGCACCTTTTCGATATGTCGTGCGGCTACTTCAGCGGCGTTAGGAGTGAAATGTATATCGGCAATCAACGGAACATTATATCCTCTGTTCCTCAGCTCTTTTTTGATGTTTGCCAGATTCTCCGCTTCCTTAATGCTGGGAGCGGTTATTCTAACATATTCGCATCCGGCTTCAACCATTCTGATTGTCTGTTCAACCGTCGCGATGGTATCCATCGTATTTGTTGTGGTCATTGATTGGATTCTGATCGGATTATCGGCCCCCATCGGAATATCGCCGATAGCCACTTCTCTGGTCTTGAATCTGGAATACTCGGTAAGACTATTACAATAAGCTTTATATTCTTCCATACTTTTTACCATTACCTTTGGAACATTCTTTTCAAACAGAAAAATCTATTTACCCAAACTCTCAACTAATCTTTCGATAAACTCCGAAGAAGCAGAAGACGAATTTCCGGTTATTATATTTCCGTCACAAACAACCTTATCTTCCGAATAAACCGCTCCCCCTTTTATGAGCATATCTTTGTCATCGTAAAAACATGTTCCCTTCCTGCCACTCAATATTCCCGCATTGCTTAGAATAATAGGTGCCGCGCATATAGCTCCGATAATCTTTTTATCAGCGTTGAATCTCTCAACAATCCTTAGAAGGGGTTGGTTCTCATAATACGCACGAATACCATACCCACCGACAATTACCAAAGCAGCAAAATTCTTTTCATGTACATTGTAGAATCGAACATCCGGCTTTACCTTTAGCCCGTTATTCCCTGCACACAATCCGTTCGTATCGGATGTGATAAATAATCCGTAGCCTCTTTTTTGTAATCCGTTTCTTATCGAGAGATATTCGGTCTCATTGAAGTCTTTGGCGGAAAGTACCAACAATATGTTTTTTCTGATCACGTAAACTCTTATGTTTGGATAAATCCTTTGGCTAAATATAACAAATGCCTGAGACACTAAGAATTATTCCCAATAAAAAAATAGAATTAAATGAGAAAAGATTGTTATCTTATACCGCTTGGGATGAAAAATTATTAATGATAGATGAGAATACCTGAAGCGAAGATTGAAGAAATAAGAAGTTCGGCGAATATCCTTGATGTAATTTCAGGATACGTGCAACTCTCTAAGAGAGGACGCAATTTTATAGGCCTTTGTCCTTTCCACCACGAGAAAACCCCTTCCTTTACCGTAAGTGAAGAGAAACAAATTTATCATTGTTTCGGATGTCACGCCGGCGGAAATGTTTTTAAATTCTTAATGGAATACAAAAATATCTCTTTCATTGAAGCAGTAACCGAAGTTGCCGACATGGTCGGTATTAAGCTGGATATGGACGAGGGAAATTATTCCGAAGAGCAATCGGAACAGGAAAAACTTTACGAAATAAATGTAATAGCCGCTAAATTCTTCTCCAATACCCTCTTTAAAGAGGATGCCGGAGAAATAGGCCGAAAGTATTTCGATGGCAGAAAAATAAATCTGCAAACACAACGCGCTTTCGGATTGGGATTTGCTCCCGATAGTTGGGACAAGATGGTAAGTCATCTCAAGTCGAACGGGGTTGATCTTATCAAAGCAAAAGATCTCGGGCTAATAGACGCTAAAGACGGTGGTTCCTTCTACGATAAATTCCGAGGAAGAGTAATCTTTCCGATATTCTCGCCAAACGGCAGAGTAATAGCTTTCGGTGGTAGAATTCTTGAAAAGTCGGATCGGGCGGCAAAATATCTTAACTCCCCCGAGTCTTTGATTTATCATAAACGCCGTTCTCTCTACGGACTTTCACATGCCAAAGACGAAATCAGGAAACTTAATAAAGTTATCCTTGTTGAAGGCTATATGGATCTCATTTCCCTCTATCAACACGGGATTCAAAACGTAGTTGCCTCTTCCGGAACAGCATTGACCGACGAACAAGTGCAACTCCTTTCGAGATTCACCAAAAATATTACTGTTCTTTTCGATTCCGACGTAGCCGGCCAGAAGGCCTCAATGCGTAGTATCGAAATATTATTGAAACAAGAATTCGACGTCAGAGTAATGTCTCTCCCCGAAGGAGAAGATCCCGATTCATATATCAATTCTTACGGAAGAGATGAGTTCGAGAAGCAACTAAAGAAAGCAAACGATTTCCTTGAGTACCAAACAGCTCAATTCGACGCGGCAGGAATGTTCAGCGATCCGAACACTCAAACCACTGCTATAAGAGAATTGGTTAAATCAGCCGCTTTGGTTCGTGACGAGCTTAAGCGTAAATTGCTAATCAAGTCTATCGCGAAGAAATTCAATCTTCGAGAGATGCTGATAGAATCGGAACTGGATAAGTTCCTCGATCTGGGGAAAAAGAAAGAACGGGAAGAAGCTCAGAGACCCAGATATGTTCATGAGCAGATCAAAAGTGAACAACCTGAAATCGACATCAACGATTCTCAGATGCTCTTCGAAAAAGAGCTCGTTAAATTGTTGTTCGAAGGAAAAGAGGAGATCATCGGGAATATATTTGATCTAATCGATCCGGAAGAATTTAAGAATAGCGTTCTCCGTTCTATTGCCCTCTCCGTTTTGGATTGTTACAAGAACGATATTATTGAGCCATCTGTTTTAATAGACAAAATAGAAGATGATTCTTTGAGAGAATTCGCCAGAACTCTTTCAATTACAAACGAATCGATCAGTCCAAATTGGGCGAGATACGCTTTCGAGGGAAACATAGAACCGGATATGGTCGCTTATTGCAACGACCTATTAAAAAACTTTAGAATAAGAAAACTCGACGAACAGATAAAGGCGAATTCAAGAAAACTCGCCACTATTACAGACGAAGAAGAAATCTTGGATCTTATGAAATTCAATCAGGATCTGGAGCGTGAGAAAAAAGCTATATTGGCTTGCAACGGAACCGGACACTATTAATAAGTTTAGGATATCACAAAATGATCAAATACCCGAGTTTATTCGAGATAAATACCAGAGTATGGATTAAAAGATTTTACACAGAGAATACCCCAGTTACACTTAGTCAAATTCCCGATGAATACTGGGATAATCTTAAAAACAAAGGCATTGATTATATTTGGCTAATGGGCGTTTGGAAAAACGTTCCCGAAACAATTGAAAAATACTGCTTCGAAGAAGGATTAATACACGATTATCGCAAGGCTCTGAAGGATTGGAAAAAAGAAGATGTAATAGGCTCCCCTTATTCGATAAACAACTATATTGTTAACCCAACACTCGGAACCGAAGAAGATCTTCTCAAATTAAAAGAACAGCTCAATAGCAAAGGACTTTTCCTGATACTCGATTTTGTCCCGAACCATTTCAGTGCCGCTTCTTCTTTGCTCGAAACCAAACCGGAATTGTTTCTCCAAACAGATCTCTCTCGTTTTGAAACCGATCCCTATTCCTATTTCAAACCATTTGAAGATAAAGATTTTGTGTTCGCCCACGGAAGAGATCCATTCTTTCCCGCATGGCAAGATACCGTTCAGATTAATTATTTCGCGCCGGAAGCCAGAACCTTTATGAAAGAGACTCTCCTTAATCTCACTAACCTTTGCGACGGTGTACGCTGCGATATGGCAATGCTAAATCTTACAAACGTTTTCGGGAATACATGGGGTTCTATTCTTAATAGCGGTAATTTCGCGAGACCGGAAACCGAATTCTGGACAGAGACTATTGAAGCAGTGAAAACTTCCTCACCCGATTTTTTATTCCTCGGCGAGGCCTATTGGGATCTGGAATACCAATTGCAGAAATGCGGATTCGATTTTACTTACGATAAAAAACTAACCGATAGAATCAGACTAAACGACAAAACCGAAATTGTTAATCACCTTAAGGCAAAACCGGAATACTCAGATCGTTGTGCACGCTTTATTGAAAATCACGACGAAAAAAGATCTTACAAAGAGCTTGGCAAAAACCTGGTTAAATCCGCGGCGGTTATTATCAGTACAATTCCCGGCATGCGCTTCTATCACGACGGCCAGTTCGAAGGGAAACAAATTAAACTTCCCGTACAATTAGGCAGAGAGCCTGTTGAAACCAAGCAAAAATGTATAATGGAATACTACGATAAGCTCCTAAAGGTTACAAACGATAAAGTTTTCAAGGAAGGAACTTGGAAACTTCTCGACCCGGTTCCTTCGTGGTATGAAAACAAAACTTACATAAACATGATGGCGTGGGAATGGCGCCACGGCTTCGAACGAAGATTGGTTGTAATAAATTTCTCAAACGAAACTTCCTCATGCCGTTTGTCATTGGACATGGAAGATTATCCGGCAAGAGTAAAATTTGCCGATCTCTTAAACAACGAATCTTACTTCCGATCCGCCGAAGAGATATACCGCGATGGCTTATTTGTTGAACTTCCACCACATCAAA
This sequence comes from uncultured Ignavibacteriales bacterium, assembly GCA_942492055.1. Taxonomy (GTDB): domain Bacteria; phylum Bacteroidota; class Ignavibacteria; order Ignavibacteriales; family Melioribacteraceae; genus CALODP01. The sequence continues at coordinate 53,318 of CALODP010000031.1, forward strand.
GCCATATCTTTGCTTACTAAATTTTAATAGCAAACCGCCTCACCCAATCTCGGGGCGGTTTCTTTTTATCTACGCCAATTCCCACAGAATGAAATCATATTCCCTTTTCTTTTGTTACATTTGCAAAGAAGAAAACGAATGGAGTAAACATTGAACAAACGAAAAGTTACTATCGCAAGAGGTGACGGAATTGGCCCGGAAATAATGGAGGCAGTCCTTTCGATACTTGACGCGGCAAAAGCCAATCTTGAAATAGATGAAATAGAAATCGGGGAAAAGCAATATTTGAAAGGAATTGAAACAGGAATCTCTCCTTCCGCTTGGGAAAAGCTGAGAAAATCGCGCCTCTTCCTTAAAGCCCCCATCACTACTCCGCGCGGTGGAGGATACAAATCGTTAAACGTTACAACCAGAAAATCTTTCGGGCTCTACGCTAATGTTCGCCCGTGTGTTTCTTATCGACCGTTCGTTCGCACCAAGCACCCCGACATGAACGTTGTTATTATCAGAGAGAACGAAGAGGATTTATATACCGGCATTGAATATCGCCAGACAAATCAAGTCTATCAGGGAATAAAGCTCTATAGCCGACCGGGAATTGAGAAGATTGTCCGATACGCGTTCGAATACGCTATGGAATACCATCGCAAAAAAGTTACATGCTTTGTGAAAGATAATATCATGAAGCTTACCGACGGCCTATTCCATAAGGTTTTCAACGAGATAGCCGCCGAATACCCCGACCTGGAAGCGGAAACCTCCATCGTTGATATTGGCTCTGCCCGACTTGCCGATACGCCTGAAAACTTCGACGTAATAGTTACACCCAATCTTTACGGAGATATAATCAGCGACGTTGCCGCTCAGATAGCGGGCTCGGTAGGTCTTGCCGGCTCAGCAAACATCGGAAAAAATTTCGCTATGTTCGAAGCCATTCATGGTTCCGCCCCCGATATTGCCGGGAAAGGGATCGCCAATCCTTCCGGGCTTCTATTGGCAGCCGTTATGATGCTGGTACACATTCATCAACCGGAAACCGCCGCCCTCATCCATAATGCCTGGCTCAAAACAATCGAGGAAGGCTTCCATACCGTCGATATTTATAAAGCAGGCCTTAGCAAAAAGAAGATGTCCACCGAAGATTTTTCGGCTGCGGTAATCTCCTTTCTCGGAGAGAAACCGAAAACATTGCGCCCGGTTACCTACTTCGCCCCAAAGAAAGTAAAAGGCTCCTTTACCGAAAGGGAAAAAGCGGATAAGAAATTTGTTGGAGCCGATATCTATATCGATTGGGACGCCGGCACCGCCAATGAACTTGGGGAACTGATCTCCCCTTTGTCGGTAGATGGATTGCAACTGAAAGTAATAACAAACCGAGGTATAAAAGTCTATCCCGAAGAGATGCCCGATATCTTCTGCTCCGATCACTGGCGCCTCCGTTTCTGGAAAGGGGATTGGATAGAGACAGACCAAAAGCAATTGATCCCACTTCTTCAACTATTGGAAGAAAATGGATTCGATGTAATCAAAACCGAGAACCTCTATTCCTTTAACGGCAAGCTAGGCTTCTCCGAAGTCAACGAGTAATTATATTACGGGGGGAAAGGTTCTCCTCTCCCCTCCCTCAATCCCTTAAAAAAGCCGCCACAACCATTCTCGATCATGCCTCAAAGATAATCCAACGTAACTCAATGATTTTCGAACATGACACAAAGACAATCTGACTCGACTCAATGATATTCGGTCATGACTCAAAGACAATCCAACATGACGCAATGATATTCGCTCATGACACAAAGACAATCCGAGATGACTCAATGATTTTCGAACATGACACAAAGGCAATCCGACGTGACTCAATGATTTTCGAACATGACACAAAGGCAATCCGACGTGACGCAATGATATTCGCTCATGACACAAAGGCAATCCGACGTGACGCAATGATATTCGCTCATGACACAAAGACAATCCGAGATGACTCAATGATAATCGATCATGACACAAAGATAATCTGACTTGACGCAATGATACTCGATCATGACACAAAGCCAATCCGACTTGACACAATGATATTCGCTCGTGACTCAAAGCCAATCGGACGTGACTCAATGATAATCGGTCATGACTCAAAGATAATCCAACGATCGATCATTATTGGGCTCTGTTCATTAAAGTGTGTCAGAAAAAAATAATAGATTAGGGAATGAAAAAAGGACACACAATGGCAGAAATCAAAAAAGAATTCGATTGGATCACCTTCTCGAAAGAAGCAAAAGAACAATTACTTCAAGGCGTCCCTTTAGAAGGAAAAGAAGGGATATTCGCCCCTATGTTAAAACATCTGTTGGAAACAAGTCTTGAAGGGGAATTAGAAGGTCATTTAAAAAGAACAGATTAGCTCGAACAGAAAGAACGGGAAGAAAACCAAACAAGTGAAAACCTCCTTCGGAAATATAGATGTAGTCACTCCCCGTGATAGGGATTCAAGTTTCCAACCGGTAATCTTACCCAAGCGAGAAACCACCTTAGGAAATACCTTAGATAATAAAATAATTAGTCTCTATTCAAAGGGAATGAGCTATACTGATATCCGGAGTCACATGGAAGAACTCTACGGCATAAAGGTATCTCCGGCAACGATAACCGGCATAACCGATAAAATAGTAGAGGAAGTAGAGTTATGGCAAAATAGAGAGCTGGAAAGCGTATATCCGTTCATCTGGCTGGATGCCTTGCATTACAAAGTAAGAGAGAACAAAAGAATAGTCTTAAAGGCCGTCTACTGCGTAATAGGAGTAAATAGAGAAGGAATAAAGGATTTGTTGGGACTATATGTCGGAGAACAAGAAGGATCCGGCTATTGGTTGAAAGTATTGAACGATCTTAAACAAAGAGGCGTAAGGGATGTCTTCATAGCTTGCATTGATAACTTAAAAGGGTTTGCAGAGGCAATAGAAGCTACTTTCCCCGAAACTAAGGTTCAACTATGCGTAGTACATCAAATACGCAATTCACTTAGAAAGGTGGCTTACAAAGACAAAAAGGAAGTAGCCACTGACCTTAAGTTAATATATCAAGCTCACAAGAAAGATACAGCCGCAAAAGCTCTGAATGACCTTGATCTGAAGTGGGCTAAGAAATATCCGGCTATGGTTAACGGATGGTTGAATAACTGGGAAAGACTTACAAACTTTTTCGATTACCCCAAAGAAATAAGAAAGGTAATGTATACTACGAATATTATTGAGAGCTTTAACAGCCAATTAAGAAAAATAACTAAAACAAAGAGAGTTTTTGCTAGCGATATGGCTCTATACAAACTCCTTTATTTGGCCTACAATAACATGAATAATTTGGGAACTAGACCTATAGCGGAGTGGGGGCTTATATATAATCAACTATTTATTATATTTGAAGACAGAATCATGAAACCATAATGAACTGACACACTTCTTTGAACAGTGCCTCATTATTGTGACACGATCTATTACTCTTAAGTCATATCCGAACAGAGTTGAGTCATCTTCTTTTATTCTTGTGTCATGATTGATTACTCTTAAGGAGTGTCCAAATAGGATTGTGGCATGATCGTATGCTCTTGAGTCATGATGGAAAAGGATTGCGTCATGACCGAAAATAGTTCCGTAGCGATCGTTTATCATTAAGGAACGACTTTTGGTTTATGCGCGACACCGGTTAGGCCTTTGGGATACAATAATGTTTCATCAATTGCTCCCAATTTAGTATTTGTAGTGCCCTAAGAGTAATCATTCCGAACTCATCGGGATCCAAGAATTACTGCGTATAAACAAATATTACCAAATGGTTTATTATAACCATGATGTATCAATTGCAGATAAAACACTCACTTAGGCAAAAGCATTTCCGGCGCCAGCGGTGCCGGTATCTCGGTAGGCAATCGATCGGGGAGCAATCATTCCCGGTCGCGAAGCAATGGCAATCGATCGGGAAGCAATCATTTTCGAACACGAAGCAAAGGCAATCGATCGGGAAGCAATCATTTCCGAACACGAAGCAAAGGCAATCGATCGGGAAGCAATCATTCTCGAAGGCGAAGCAATGGCAATCGAACGGGAAACAATCATTTTCGAATGCGAAGCAATGGCAATCGAATGGGAAGCAATCATTTTCGAATGCGAAGCAATGGCAATCGAATGGGAAGCAATCATTCTCGGACACGAAGCAATGCCAATCGAACGGGAAGCAAAGATAATCTGACGACCGGCTATAGTTGCTTCTTTCACTTTTATAATTGCTTCCTCACATAATATTCTTGCTTCGTGATGGATTGGGATTGCTTCCGCTTCTATAAGGGTTGCTACGCGATGGATTATTCTTGCTTCTTCTCCCCTTGCCTTTGCTTCCTAATCTTTTGTTCTTGCTTCATCTTCGAACATTCTTGCTTCCAGGCCGATGATAGTTGCTTCGGCTTATAATAAAATCGCTTCCGATTTAATTACTATTGTAATCTCCCTTATGGTCTTTTCCGATTAATACAATCCGATTCCTTTCACTATGATAAAAAAGCCTCTCCGATTTTTATCAAAGAGGCTTTTTCGAAACATCTATTATTTCCAAACCGTTAGTATCTATTTGAGAAGAATCATTTTCTTCGATTCTTTGAAATCGTTCACTCGAAGAGAGTATATGTAAGTTCCGCTCGCGAGGTTTTTAGCGTTGAAATCGATTTCGTGTCTTCCCCTTTCTTTTATCTCGTTAACGAGAGTGGCAACCTCTTTTCCCAAAATATCATAAACCTTTAAGACTACTCTTCCCTTTTGCGGGATTCTGTAGCTGATGGTAGTAGATGGATTAAATGGGTTCGGATAATTATTGTACAACATATAATCGTTCGGTAAATTATTTTCCTCTGCCACTTCGGTAATTCCGGGTAGAAGTTTTCTTTCGAAAGCACCGTTGCCGTGAGTAGCCGCGCGCAAAGCTCGGTTGGCGAAAGAGACAGATAGATTCGTTACCATAGCGGCGTCCGGCATTCCGTCGGTGAATTCACGCCACGAATTTCCTCCGTTTGTGGAAACGTAAACTCCGAGATCGTTCCCTACATAGATATTTTCCGGGTAATCGGGATCGACAGCCACGGAATGAGTAGGAACATCGGGCAATCCTTCACCGATATCAATCCAGCTATCTCCTAGATCTACGGATTTGAAAAGATGTGAAGTTCCGAATCCCGAAAAGGTAACATACAAAGTAGCGTCATCGTTATAATCGGTTTCAATATCCGTGACATATCTGTCGGGAAGGTTTTCCGTAACATCTTTCCAGGTGTTTCCTCCGTCGAGGGTTCTGAAGACTCTTGCTTTATCCCGATTGGGAGCTGTTCCGATAAAGAGGACATTCTCATCGAACGGTGAAGCTGAAATGGAGATAGGGTTATCGATAGATACACGCTTACCTCCGTTTGTAACTGCCCAATTGTTGCCGCCGTCGGTTGATTTGTAGACCGAAGTACCTGCAGCATAAATACAACTTGAGTTTATCGGAGAGAGAGCGAATGGAGCAACAAAAGCAACATTCCCTGTAGTCTCGGGCCCTATGTAATACTCCCATGAAACTCCACGGTCGGTAGATTTTGCCATGTTAAGATACTGCCACGAACCATAAATGATATTGCTGTTTTGCTGATTGATTCCGGTCCAGCTTCCGTCGCCACCGATTGCGCGGTACCATTCCTTGGTTCCGTCGAAAATTGCCGTAGCGTTATCCTGCATTCCTCCCATAGAGAGCGTGGAGTCCTCTGCTGCGGAGGTAAAGCCGTTGTAGAACTGTGTAGTTTGGTATCCACCGTTAAGCCCTTCGAATGTTTCGCCGAAATCTTTTGTTCTGAATATTCCTCCGTCATTACCGAAATATATTATGTTCGGATCTTCGGGGTGCACAGCAAAGGAATGGTGATCGGCATGAGAATAATCGGCGGGACCTTCCGGGCCACCTGCAGGAGTTTTTCCCATATCCCATTTGTACCAATAACTTTTCTGTCTTAAGGTTACCCCGCCGTCGGTTGATTTGTAAACATCAATCCCCGCGGTTATAAGCTTATTGGGATCGTCGTTGTGTACAATTGCAAAATGGGCAAACCATCCCTGATAAGAAGCGTAATCGAAAGTATTTACGATATTCCATGAAGTCCCGAAATCATTAGAGCGGCATAGCCAAGTGCCGTCGTTGCTACTATAACCGTTACCGATACTAAGGTAAACAATTTCGGGATTACTGGCGCAGAGGGAGAACAATGCCTTACCACCGAATTGTGCCGGGAGACCGGATGTTATTTTCTGCCATGAATTCCCATTGTCCACGGTTTTATATATTCCGTGTCCGTTACTAAAGAGGTTACCGCAAGAGATCAGCACGGTGTTAGTATCACTCGGACTAATTTGCAAATCATAAACCATAACGGTAGAGTTAACCTTTTCCCAATTCTTTCCTGCATCGGTAGATTTGAAAGTCCCTTCGCTAGTTCCGGCCCAGACTGAGTTTTTATTCAAAGGATTTACCCGAATTGCCCAGACGCAGGTGCCTTGTTGATATTCCCAGTTGAGAGAATGTGTCCACGTCTTGCCGCCATCTTCGGTCTTTAATATTCCGATTCCGTAGCTTCCTCTTGTCTCTCTGATAGATACACCACCGTTTGTTATTTCACGATTGTAGAGTTCCCCCGTACCGATATAAAACTCGGTTGAATCATTCGGAGCAAAAGCAATTGCGCTAACACCAAGCACAGGGAATCCGGTTGGGACGTAATCCCACGCGTCCGTTCCGCTACCTGCCGATTCGGTTTTCCAAAGGCCTCCACTTGCAGATCCGGCGTAAATCGTATTTGGGTTTTGCGGATTAAAGGCGATTGAGATTGTTCTTCCCCCAATGTTATGGGGGCCAATCTCTTTCCAAGGTTCGGTATCGTTAGTCTTGTTCTCTTTGCTAAGATTCGCTTTCGAAAATGCCCAAGCCTTCACTATTTTGTCATTCGGTATTTTCGTGTCGGGATATGCACGAGACTGGTTCCAGAAATTCAAAGCTCTGAAAGCTCCTGAAGTTTTTAAAGGCTTAGGATTGTTGAAGATTCTATCGGCCACAAAGTACCCGACTAATAAGGTAATTAGGATTGTGATTACAAGATTTTTAGATTTCATAAGAGTAGAATAGATTGTGAGATAATGTGAAGGGGAAAGATAAGAAGAAATCCGTCTAAATCAATAGACGGATTTATCATATATAAAATTAGTGAAGATCGAAATAATATCTTCCGCCGAGTCCGAAATCGAAATCGAGATCTGTTTCGGGCAAAAGGGTAAAGACAGGAGCCACTTCGAGGAATATTTCAACCGGTGCGCTTTTTATTTTATAGATAGCTCCGATAACACCACGAACTCCTAATCTGTCTGAGGCGTTTTCTTTAATACGCAATCTTCCTCCGAATCCGTAATAGATAGGAAGTTGTTGATTATCCAGCTTGATAGAGCTTATGGTATGATACAAATAATCAACATGCAAAGACATCTCTTTACTTCCGCTAATTAATGAATACCCGAATCCGGCATCCACAGCGTTCTTATCATCGAGCCAGTATTTCCCACTGAATCCGGTTGGTTCACCGAATATTAACCCTATTCCCAAACCTCTGTCTTGCGCGAGTGAAGAGGAAAAGAAAGAGAAACAAAACAATGCAACAAAAAGAATTGAGTATTTTTTCATTTTTCTTTGGTACCCTAATAAATTCACAAATTATCTGTTGCAATATAACGCTTTTATATCTAACAAATTATTGATAAACTCATCCCGTGATTTTCGACAAAGACATAAGAGAATCAATTAATTTTGAACAAAAATTATTAACTTACGTTTCGAATATGACAAATAAAAAGAAGGTTATACATATGGATATTATAAGTCATGAAGAGAACGTTCATGAAATTGTGGAACGCTACATCAGCAAATTCGACTATTCAAACAAAGAGACCGCGATTGTGTTAGCAGCAGGACACGGTAAGAGAATAAAATCCAAAACTTCCAAAATGTTACACAAGATTTGGGGAAAGCCAACGGTAGAGAGAGTTTCCGATTCTTGCGCTCATGGTTTGGATAACCCGAATAATATTATTGTTGTCGGTATTAAAGCCCACGATGTAATAAACGCGATCGGAGAAAAAGAGAATACTTGTTTCGCCTATCAGGAAGAACAAAACGGAACCGGTCACGCGGTTCAGGTAGCGCTTGATGTAATCAGAAAGGATTACGAAGGAATTGTTTACGTACTTCCGGGTGATATGGGTCTTCTTGACGAAGCTACAATGGATATGTTCAAAACCAAGTTCATCTCTTCCGGTTCTGATATGATGGTTCTCACCGGTCTTTACGATGGGGATCCGGAAAACAACTACTACGGAAGAATAGTAAGAGTAAAGGATAAAGATGTAACTGGGGCTTCCTCCGGCGATAAATCAGGTAAAGTACTTGCTATTATCGAGCACAAAGATATCCTTAATCTAAAAGATGACGAACCTTTGCTCCTTAACTTCAACGGGAATCAGTTCGCTTATTCCAAAAAGGAACTTATAGAAAACAATGAGTTTAACTCCGGAGTTTACGCATTCAAATACAACTATCTTCGTGAGTTAATCGATAAACTCAGTACTAATAACGTACAAAACGAGGTTTATGTAACCGATCTGATTTCTATCTTTAATAGCAACGGCCTTGTTGTAGACGCGGTTAATCCCGAAGACGCCCGGGTTTTGATGGGATTTAATAATAAGTCCGTTTTAAAGGAGATGGAAAACATTGCGCGCCATAAGATATATGACAGAATAAAAGATATCATCGAAATCGAAGATCCTGAAGACTTTTACATCCATGATGATGTTGTAAAGGATATCCAGAAGATGGATAAAGCAGGACAACCGTTGGATATTAAGATTGGCAAAGGTGTTTACATTGGCGAAGGTGTAAAATTAAACTACAATGTAAATTTACACAGAATGGTTCGCCTCAAAGGAAATATTGTTTTAGGAAAAAGCGTAACTATTTGGGAGAACGCCTACCTCGCAACCTTTCCTCACCAAAAATTGATACTCGAAGATAATGTTGAAATTTTATGGGGAGATAGCATTAAGGGAGATGTAATTATCGGAAAAGGATCCCGAATAGAATCGAGCGTTAATATGACAGGTAGCGACGAGCATCCTCTTCGCGTCGGGAAAAACGTAACCGTCAAAGGAACAAGTTATGTGTTCGGTTCTGTAATAGAAGATGACATATTTATAGAGCACAGCGTAATAATAAAGAAACATATAGAAAAAATAGTAAAGAAGAACGGCGAGGTTCAGAGAGTAAGATTTTATCTCCCGATGCCGGAAGGAATTGATACTATTACGGATTTAAAATAGAAAAAGGGGTCTCCGAAAAAGGGGACCCCAAAACAAAAAATTTTATCAGCGGAATGATTATTTTTTTGCAGCTTCGAAATCGTTAACGAATCTTGTCAATGAAGATTTCTTTCTCGCCGCTGTATTTTTGTGAAGTCTTCCTTTGCTTACTGTTTTATCAATATAGGAAACTGCTTCTTTCAAGAACTCTTCAGCTTTAACTTTATCTTCCGCTTTATAAACCTTTTTCATCAATGTTTTTACTTTAGAAAACGCAGCCTGATTTCTGATTCTTTTTCGGGCATTTGTTCTAATTCTTTTCTTAGCTGACTTATGATGAGCCATGTTTCTTCCTAATTTTTGATTTTACAAGAAACACAAATATAATACGAAAAAGAAATTATGTCAAACATTTATAATCCCCTTCCGGTACTACTTTCTTATTTCTCTTTAATAATAGGAAATATATTGCTATTTTTATCGGTTCAAAATGCGAAAAATGACCAATGATTAAGATTAACGAAATATTTTATTCCATTCAGGGAGAAAGTACATACGCCGGATTACCGTGCATATTCATCCGATTAACTTATTGTAATCTTAGATGTTCTTATTGCGATACCGAATATGCCTTTAATGCTGGTAAAGATTATACTATCGAGGCAATCCTTGAAGAAATAAGAAAGTATGATTGTAAATTAGTGGAAGTAACCGGAGGTGAACCTCTGATGCAACAAGAATCACTCCTTCTCATGGAAAGTCTTTGTGAATCCGGCTATGAGGTTCTATTGGAGACAAGCGGAAGTTTACCGATCGAAGCGGTTGATAAACGGGTAAAGATTATCATGGATCTTAAAACTCCATCTAGCAAAATGGAAAAGAAGAATCGTTTTGAAAACATACCTCATCTTACCATAAAAGATGAGATTAAATTTGTAATCGGCTCCCGAGAAGATTACGATTGGTCAAAAAATATTATTAGTAAGTATAAGCTATCAGAGAAAAGTACTATTCTTTTCTCGGTAATATTTGATAAGCTAAAACCCGAAACATTGGTTAATTGGATTTTAGAAGATAACTTGCAAGTCCGCTTCCAACTTCAGATGCACAAGTTTATTTGGAATCCGGAAAAAAGAGGTGTATGATGAAAATAGCAAAAGAGTTTACTTGGGAAATGGGACACCGTCTCCCCGCTCACGATGGGAAATGCAAAAACCTTCATGGTCATTCATATAAAATGTTGGTAGAATTTACCGGAACAATCGAACCGGACGGAATGGTATTGGACTACTACAATGTAAAAGAGATTATCGGCCCTTTGGTTGATGAGTTGGATCATGCTTTTTTTGTTAATAGTTCCGACAAACCATTGATAGCTGCTTTGGAATCTCTCAACTCGAATCATGTTGTTGTTGATTTTGAGGCTACTGCAGAAAATCTTTGCGGATATTTTCTTGAAAAGATAAAAAACGCTAATCTCCCCAAAAACATTTCCGCAATTAAGGTAAGAGTTTTCGAAACCGCTACAAGTTACGCGGAGGAAGAAGTAACCTTGTGATTACTTCTTCCCTTTTAATTTCTTTACTTCCTCAAGAAGCTTGGGTAATATTTCTCCCGCTTTACCAATTATCGAATAATTTGCTACCCGAGTCATCTCAGTCTCTTCGATATTGAGCTCAACAATGTATGAGCCTCTTTCTTTGGCCGTTATTGGAATGTAAGCGGCCGGATAAACAACGGCCGACGTTCCGACTACAAAGCATATATCACTTTGGGCAGCTCTCCTTTCCCCTTCGGCAAATACATCTTGCGGCAACATTTCCCCGAACCATACAACATCCGGACGCACCAAGCCACCGCATACTTTGCAACGGGGAACAGAATCGGTTTCCTCACCGTCATAATAAGGAGCTTCGCACTCAACACAATAATTGCGTTCTATATTTCCATGTAGCTCAAATACCTCTTTGCTTCCCGCACGTCTGTGAAGATTATCAATATTTTGAGTAACTACCGAAACTTCATCGAAATACTTTTCAAACTCAGCAATCGTCTTGTGAGCCGGATTCGGAGCGGATTCATTTATAATTTTTCTACGATACTGATACCATTCCCAAACACGATCGGGATTTTTCAGAAAAGCATTGAAGTTAGCCAATTCTTCCGGCTTTAATTTGTTCCATAAACCGTCAACACCGCGAAAGGTTGAAATTCCGCTTTCTGCCGATATACCGGCTCCGGTAAAAAAAACTATTCTGTCAGCTTCTTCTAATTTTTCCAAAAAGATTTTGTTAAACATCTTCAGTCCTATTATTCGTCTTCTATTTCCTTCAACATCTTTTTCGCTTCATCTATTCTGGCAACATCATCTTCATCCTCTTTCGGGAGGGTGATTAGTTTTTGTAGTTTTTCTCTTGCCTTATCGTATTCATCTTCTTTCAACAAGGCTTTTGCGTAATCAAGATAAAACATAATGAAATCATCTCGCAATGCTATTGCCTTATCAAATTCTACAAAGGAGACTTCAATATCTCCCCAACCTAGCCCCAAAACAGATCTTGCCGGCGCCCATTTCTCACTCAATCTGGAATGAGTTCGTCCCAAAATATAGTGAGCCAATCCCTGCACGAAATTACCACCGTTATTCAAACGAATAGCTTCATCGCAATCTGCCTTCACTGAATTCACAATTTCGGCTACAGAAAAGATTCCCTTGAAAAGAGCAATTCTACCGTTTGCAATTGCACGACGTACATAGGTGATTGATTTGTTCGGAGCAAGTTTTACAGCCTTATCGGCATATTCCAAAGCTATTTCGTATTTCTTATATTGTTCATCTTCTTGCGCATCTGTTTCGGTAGGCATATGCTCGGCAATGTTGATATAAGTTCTACTCAATCTCCAGAGTATTTCCCAATTGTCTTTGTCGATTTTTTCCGCTTCCAAATATTTTTCGAGCGCTTCGTTGTTTTTAAAAGCATCGGTCAATTCATCCCCGACCTTAATAATCTCGGCGGAGTTTTGTCCGAAAATAAATGAGCTAAATAACAATAGAGTAAAGACCTGAAATACGAAATACTTTTTCATATCTATCCTTTCGGGTTAGTCAAAAAATGTTTCTTTCGGTTCTTCCTCCCCTTCTTTTCCCCAGTCAGGGATATACAAAGAGGTATTAGCCAAAGGTAAATAACGAGTCCATTTGTTCTCCCCGTTTTGTTCGGCTTTTATTGCCAATTTGTAAGCGTTTGTTTTGGCGCTTAACTCATCGGCATTGTAAAGAATAATAGCTTCAAGTGTTTTCGGCTCAACAGGTGTCGCATATTCTAGCTTACCTTGATGACTAAGAATAAGATGCATTAGATGATCCTTTAACTCAGTCGGAAATCCCTCAATTTTTTGTGCTTCCGATTCAATATACATCGCCGCAATTACAATATGGCCAATCAGTTTTCCTTTATCCGTATAATCGAAACTTGACTCATAAGATAATTCTTCAACTTTCCCGGAATCATGAAGTATTGCTCCGCAAACCACCAAATCTCTATTCACTTCCGGATGAATATCACACATCAAATCGCAAATTCTAATGATTTCAAGAGTGTGTTCCAATAAACCATGTATATACGAATGATGCCATGATTTTCCCGCCGGAACTCTCAAATATTTTTTAAGTCTTTCTCCGTTCAAAATATTGGTAACAAGCTTCTTAAGATTTTTATCCTCAATTGCTATTATTCTGTCTTCAAGTTCCTTAGCCATTACTCCGAATTCTCTTCCGGATTTCGGTAGAAAATCTTCCGGCGTAACATTGTCGTTCTCATTTGCCAAGCGATATTTTAGAATTCTTATTTGAGACTGACCCATATAATCTTCCAAAACACCGGCAACTTTAATTAAACTTCCTATTTCCGCTTTAGTGTAGAATCCGTCAAAATTATCCCATAGTTTTGCCGAAAGAGCAACAGACTGATCTCTCAGCTCAAGATTAAGGTATTCTTTATTATTCTTAGCGGTTTTCTTTTCAATCTTGGAAATAAGTAAATAATGATTTATCTCATCTCCGGTATTCAGTTTTCTTAGTTCTTTTTGATCAAGCATAATAAATCGTGATATGTTTATTTAATAAAATCGAATTTACAAAAAAGAGAAGAAGAATTTCGTGTCAAAGCTTTTCAACATCACATTTGGGAAGTGCGACGATAACAGATCTGTTTAGCATTTCAATTGAAACGGCTAGCATATCCTCTCCCTTTCCCACTGAGTAAACAACTCCTTCTACGTCTGTAAAAGGCCCTGAAGTAATTTTAACCTTATTCCCTTTTACCAAACCGTCGAAGATATCCACTTTGCTTGTGTGAGTCAACATAACTTTTAGACTTTCGATTTCCTCATCGTGAATTTTCGCAGGCACCCCGTTAAAAAATATTGTTTTGATAACAGCCTTTTGTTCAACAGCTCTTATTCTCTCAGCTTCATTGGCATAGATAAAAATATATCCTCTAAACAGTGGCTCGGTAACTTTCTTGTTACGATCACTCCATTTTTTTAACAACGTTATCGTAGGGAGGTAATACTCGATCTCTTCAGCCGAAAGTTGTTCGGCTGCTTTAAACTCGTGACGGGGCTTTGTATATAATGCGAACCAGTTTCTATTCATTTTCATATTATATTTTTGAGGAGAACAAAGATACAAATCTTGTCAAAAAGATTAGACAAAATTATCATTTAGATACGGAATTATCATCTCACATACATTACTCTGCTTCAGTATTGTATCAACGGAATAATTGTCGTATTCTTCTTTTTGCTTTTCCGATATTTCATCAGCTAGAATAATTATTCTCACCAAAAGATTTACATCCTTTCTTCTGATTGCTTCAACCAGTTGATTTCCGGTCATAAGAGGTAAAACATGAGCGGCTATTATACAAGAAGGGAGCCCGTTAAAGATGGCTTGCATGGCTTTATATCCGTTTTCGGCCTCATAAATGTTCACTCCCCTTATCTCACTTTCGATCGCGGATCTTATTTTTTCTCTAATTGCCGAATCATTATGAATAATTAATATATTCTGGCGAGCTTCGGGAATAGTAAAATGGAACTCACTTCCTTCTCCCTCTTTGGAATAAAACCAAACCTCTCCGTTGTGTCTTGAAACAATCTCATTTACCAGTTTTAATCCCATCCCGCTTCCCTTTTCACCTTTGGTTCCGGGAACGGAAAACTTCTGATCTATCTTAAACAACTTCTCGCGATGAGCTTCGGGAATTCCTGTTCCTTGATCTTTAATAATTACTTCCACAGCTCCATCTTTGAATCTTCCGGCAGTAATTCTAATTACGGAATCTTCCTTTGAATATTTGATCGCGTTGTCAACCAAATCTTTCAGAGCATGCCCTAAAAGTTTTTCATCAGCATTTATATGAATTGAAGGATCTACTTCTGTTTTTATTTCCACATTTTTTCTTATAGCGTTCCCAATTAGAGCCGAAGTACTATTCGAAAGTAAATCTTTGAGATTTGTTCTAACAGGCTCCACAACAATTTTACCCAATTGCAAACGGGACCAATAGAGAAGATTGTTTATATATTTAAGTTCGGTTTCAGAGGCTTCATAAATATATCCTAAATACTCCTTCGTATCTTCCGCTGAAAGATCGGAATCATTCAATAAGATTTCCGAAAAACCTAACAGACTTGTAAACGGAGATCTTAAATCATGGGAAATAATCGAAATAAACTTATCTTTCGCCGCATTCTTTTCTTCGGAATCATGCAACATGTTTTTTAATTCATCACACTCGGCAATTAATTCGGTTATATCCGAAACATGTGAGTGCACTTCAGTAATTTTCCCATCACTGTTTTTTACAGCCTCACACAATTCACGTAGCCATCTAATTTCCCCCTCTTTATTTCTTATTCTATATGTGAGAATAATTGAGGATAAGTGAGCTTCATTAACAAAGTCCGTAAACCGATTTTTTACATCTTCAAAGTCATCTTCATGAATTATCGAATGGATATTCCCTGGCATCCCTTCTAATTCATCCGAAGAGTATCCGGTAACACATATAACCGAATCGGAAAAAGAAGAGGATATTTCTTTGGCAATTTTTATTCGTCTTAAAAAATAATTTGTCGGTAGAACTGTTGATTCTTCTTCGGTAAGAATTATATTAGACTTTTGTAAACTATCGAGAAGAATTTCCAGTGACTCCTCATCCTTAACGAGTTTACGTAATTGTTCTTTGCTGCTTTTTAAAAATGGCATAATCTTTCGAATGAATATTGTTTGACACAAATATAAAAAAAACAAAATAATATAATATATCTGTAAAGAAATAGTTAGCGAACCGAATAGAATATTTTTCCGTTATTCTAATAAAAAGGATAATAATGCTACGGATTATACTAATACTTCGAATAGTCTTTTTCATTCTCTTTTTATCAACCAATGCTTATTCTGCCGGAATCATTACAGGAAAAGTAGTCGACAAGATAACCCAACTACCATTACCCGGCGTAAATGTTTTGCTTCTCAACACAACTATCGGTGTTGCCTCCGACTTAAACGGTGAATTCACTTTACGAAATGTTCCTGTAGGTATTTATCAGATTCAATTATCATTCGTTGGCTACGAAACTATAACAAAGACAGACATTTCGGTAAATAGCGCACGGCCAACTTCACTTGAAATCGAGATGTTGGAATCGACTATCCTTATTGAAGGAGTAACAGTCTCATCAGATTACTTCGAAAATGACCCAACCGAAGTGATTAGTATCAACAACTTCAGTTACGAAGAAATAAGAAGAGCCCCGGGTGGTTTTGAAGATGTGATTAGAGCTCTATCTGTTTTACCCGGAGTCGGGCAAGCGTCTCCAGGAAGAAATGATCTTGTTGTCAGAGGTGGCGCTCCCTCCGAAAACCTTTTCCTGTTGGATGGCTTCCCCATCCCTAATATCAACCACTTTGGAAGTCAGGGAGCGACCGGAGGCCCGTTAAGCTTTGTAAATCTGGACTTTGTTCATGAAACTTTTTTTTCGACAGGTGGTTTCTCGGCTCTCTACGGGGACAAGCTCTCTTCGGTTTTAAGAATAGATTTACGGGAAGGAAGAAAGGATCGATTCGGAGGGAAAGCAATGATATCAGCTTCACAATTCGGACTCAATCTGGAAGGCCCGATAAATGAGAGCTCTAATTTTCTTTTTTCAATCCGAAGAAGTTATCTCGATTTTATCTTCAATGCGGCCGGCTTCAATTTCGTCCCGGAATATTACGATGTCATCTCTAAATACTCATTAGACATTAATCAACAGAATAAATTATCATTCCTTTTTGTGGGGGCTTTCGATAATGTCAAATTCAACAATAATGATAAAGAGGATATCTTTGATAACTCTCGAATACTCGGATCGGATCAGATTCAATACATGGGAGGATTATCCTTCCGACATCTTTTTGAAAAAGGATTCTGGGATATCAGACTGAGTAGAAATTTTGTTGATTACGATTCGATACAAAGGGATACCCTTTTAAATCCCATATTCAAAAACAAATCAATAGAGAGTGAAAACACTCTGTCGTTTGACATCATACGAAAAGTAGGAAGATCAGCTGAAATACTGGCCGGTGTTGCCGTAAAAAACATTACTTTCGAAACAGATATCATATTCCCGAATAATTTTGTGACATCTTTTGGGGATACACTTCCTATTACAAAATTGAACGCTGAGAAATCATTTCTGAAAACTGCCGCTTATCTTCAATACAGCAATGTTTGGTTTAACAAACTAAGAGTAAATCTCGGTATCCGATACGATTATTTCGACGCAATTAATGAGAAAAATTATTTTTCACCCAGAGTCTCAATATCATATTCACTAGGAGAATTGACAAATCTTAATTACAGTTGGGGAAACTACAACCAGTTCCCATCATATATTTGGCTTGTTGCGGATCGACAAAACCGGGATCTAAAAGCGGTAAATGTTGTTCAAAATATTTTCGGAATAGAACATCAACTTAATTATGATCTTCGGATTAAAATAGAAGCATTCTATAAAAGATATTCCCGTTATCCGGCTAGTCAATTACGTGAATACCTTGTCTTAGCCAATACAGGAGCGGGCTTCGGAGGCTCTACTCAAAATTACTCATCTCTGGGACTGGAACCATTACTAGACAAGGGGAAAGGTTATTCCAGGGGAATTGAATTTTCAGCTCAAAAGAAATCTTCCGATTCTCCTCTTTACGGCATTATGAGTTTAACCTATAGTCAAACAAAATTCACCTCACCTGACGGTAAGGAAAGAAACGGTCAGTACGATCAGACATGGCTTTTTAGTCTTAGCGCAGGATACGTAATAAACCACAAATGGGAAACAGCTCTCAAGTTCAGAGCTTCAACAGGAATCCCCTATACCCCGTTCAATAGCGACGGTACACAGAGTGTTAATGATTACCTAACAAAGAGATTTACCCCATCGCATAGTTTGGATATCAGAATAGATCGTCGTTGGGATTTTACCGACTGGAGTTTGATTACGTACATAGATATTCAAAATGTTTACAACCAGGCAATCAGAAGTAGTATCTACTGGGATTATCAAAAAGGAGAGGCTGTAAAAAATAAATCTATCGGCATTTTACCCTCAATCGGAGTTAATCTGGAATTTTAATAAAAAAGGCTGTCTTATGTGACAGCCTCCTAAAATCTATTCTCCCTTTGTCTTGGTTGGAATTCCAAGCTCTTCCATTTTTCTGTAGAGGGATGATAAACCAATTGCCAAAGCCTTGGCAGCGGCATCTTTATTGTAATCATGTTCCTTAATAATCTTCAAAATATGATCTTTCTCAAAATGCCGAATTGCTTCCTTTAATGTATCGGGAAATACGTATTCACCTCTGCTTCCTTTAATATTATCCGCCAACTCATTGATCGTGATGTATTCTGACTTTGCGAAAATCAGAGCACGTTCGATAACATTTTCCAATTCTCTTACGCCCCCTCTCCAATTATGAGCCATAAGAGCTTTCATGGTTTCGTTATCTACTCCGATAATCTTTTTCCCTATTTCGTTACAATATTTCTCAATAAAATGATTTACCAAAAGAGGAATATCCTCTTTTCTATCATTTAAAGAAGGGAGTTGAATTTCAATCACATTTAATCGATAGTATAAATCCTCTCTGAAGTCACCCGATTTTGTTTTCTCGAATAGATCCTGATTGGTTGCCGCAATTATTCTTACATTACTAGAGACAGGCTTTGTTGCCCCGACCGGTAAAAACTGTTTATCTTCAATAGCACGAAGAAGTTTAACCTGAAGATTCAGAGGCAAATCCCCGATTTCATCTAGAAAGAGAGTACCTCCATCAGCAACTTTAAATAATCCGGCTTTCTCTTCGGTAGCTCCGGTAAAAGCCCCCTTCTTGTGCCCGAATAATTCACTCTCTATTAAGTTCTCCGAGATAGCACCGCAATTAACCGGTAAAAATATTTTATCTCTTCGATGACTATTGAAATGAATCGCCTTGGCTACCAGTTCCTTACCGGTTCCGCTTTTACCGAAAACTAGTACGTTGCTATTTGTAGGGGCTACTTGCTCTATCAATTCGAAAACTTTTTTCATCGATTCGCTTTTGCCGATAATATTTTGAAATCCTTCTCCCGAAGAAACTCTCTGACGCAATAATTTATTTTCCATCGAAAGCTTCTTGAAATTTAGAAGACGCTTAACCCTAAGAATAACGTCATCAAATTCAACCGGCTTGATCAAATAATCATATGCCCCTTCTCGCATAGCCTCTACGGCTGTCTTTACGGAAGCGTATGCCGTCATTATTATGAAAAACGTATCTGGACTAACCTTCGAAGCGTTTTCCAGAAACTGAATACCATCCATATTTGGCATTTTGATATCTGTAATTACAACATCAAAATCTTCTTCCTTTACTCTGGCAAAGCCTTCCGCGCCATCGGCGGCTGTTGCGGTTATGTAGCCTTCATCTTCCAAGACCAGTTTTAAAGAATCGCGAATTGTTTTTTCATCGTCGACGATTAAAATCTTTCCCGACATTTAGCTCTCCGAATTATTATCCAATATTGGCAATTTTACCGTAAAGGTACTTCCTTTTTTTATTTTACTGGTAACCAGAATGTCACCTTTGAATTTATTTATTATCCCGTAACTTACCGATAGGCCGAGTCCGGTTCCTTTTCCTACTTCTTTAGTTGTATAAAACGGATCGAATATTTTTTCCACTACTTCGGTAGGCATTCCGCAACCGTTATCAATTATATCTATATAGATATTCTCCTTGTCTTTGTGGGAAATAACTGAAATGGTCCCGGTTCCCCCAATAGCATCAAGGGCGTTGATGAGTATGTTCACAAAAACCTGTAACAATTGATCCGGAATAATTTTTATCGGTGGAATTTCGTGATCGAAATCCGTTTCGAATTTAACTTGTTTTACTCGCTTATCATATTTTACTATTCCTACAGCTGTTTTTATAACATCAGTAACCTGAACATAGACACTCTCGTATCCCGGAGGACGGGAGAAATCAACAAGTTCTCTTACTATCTTTGAAATGCGATCAATGTTTTCGCGAATCGTACTCAGTTGCTCTTTCAGAGCTTCGTCACTGTTTCGTCTTTGAATCAATTGCACCAAAGATGAGATTGCGGCTAAGGGATTTCCGATTTCATGAGCTACCCCTGCAGCTAATTGTCCGATTACAGCGAGCTTTTCCGATTGATCTACCTGACGTTGAAGTTTCTTTACTTGTGTTTGATCCTTGATAATTACCGTTCTCCCGACGTACTCCCCTTTCTTACTGGGAAGCTTGGCAATATTCAATTGTACCGGTATTATCCTTCCGTCCTTTGTTTTTCTCTCGGTATCGAATATCTTCACTCCCCCTTTGCTCTTTACTTCGGTGCGAATATATTTCAACTCTTCAAGATAATTATCCCCTTCGGGCATTAAAAAGAGGGACGTTTTTCCAATTACCTCATCTTCGGAATAATCGAACAATATTTCAGCTCCCTTATTCCATGAAGTAATCTTCTCGTCCTGATCAATAACACATATAGCGGTTTCCGAGGAATGTAAAAGATTTTTCAGGTATCTCTGATTAACCTCTAATTTATTGGCTAATCTGTCCCTGTCTTCGGCAAGTTCTTTCATTTGGGCGTTCTGATGGAGCACCCCGTAACGAGCATATATCTGCTCGATTATTTCATCTATAAACCCGAGTATTATCAACGGGTCATAATTTCCATTCTCGATATTATCAATATAGTGAAGTAGCGCGTAGCGACCGTAACTAAAGAATTGACTAATCTCCAAGAGATTCAGTTTGGCCTTTGTAAAAAATGTATACGCCTCTATAAGGAAGCTATCAGCCTTCTCGTAATCGGAGGTCTCGATAACTTCTACTATCGCTTGAAGACTACTTTCGACAAATGTTTGAATCTGCGCTTCGGTAAGTTTATCTCCGAAATGCTTAATCAACTTGGCCGTCCAGTCTTCTACGATCGCTTCGTAATACTCCCTGATTAGCTCAAGAATTATTCTTCTCATCTGATAATGAATACCTTTGCCACGTCAATCAATAAAGACGGGTTATTCACCAAGGCTACCTTAAATAAGTTTCCTAATGTTCTTTTTTCCATTGGTACTTTCGAGAAAGAATGGGCAATGCTATTGAATTTCTTATCGCTAAAGTTGAATATCCCTTCTTTCAATCTGTCGAAAACTTCATGGCGCTTTCCTAACCTGTCGTGCCATGCTTTATCATAAGTAAGTATATGATCCGGATTATTATTCTTAATTGCTTCTCCAACTATAGTTCCGCCGATCTTTCCTCCGATCATTCCACTGGCTATTCCACCACCGGAAAGTGGATTAATTTGTCGGGCAGCATCACCAACCAAAATTATTCCCGGAGCAGAAATTTTCTCCAAAGTCGGTACACACGGAACTCCTCCAGCAACTTTCGTCAAGATAGCTGCATTTGGGTAAAACTTTTTCATAAAATGATTCAGATAAGATAAAGCCGAACGCTCCTTTCCAACCAGTCCGCTTACACCCAAACCGATATTCGCTGTTCTCTCCCCTTTTGCGAAAACCCAGAAATATCCGTGCGGAGCGTATTCCTCGCCGAAATAGAACTGGCAAGTATTGGGATCGATATCTACATTCGTGGCTGTAACCTGCACACAACTTTCCATATCACGAAAATCAACCGCGGTTTTTATGCCGGCCCATCTTCCTACGCGTGATTCGGTTCCGTCCGCGGCAATAACTACTTTAGCTCGAACCTCATGCTGCTTCCCTGCGAACTCATACTTCACGCCACAAACTTTACCCTCTTCTATTATCAAGCCGTTTACATAGGCACGTGTTAAGATCTCCGCTCCTTTGGCGGCGGCAGATATGGCAAGTTCGTAATCGAAAACTTTTCTATCCAACACATATCCTTCCTCTTCAAGGGGAAGAATTACTTCTGTTCTGTCGGGAGCAACCATCGAGAATTTGTCTATCCTGGCCGATATGAATCGCGGGTTAACCTCAATAAACTCCTCAATACCGGCACGGCTGACAGCCTCGCCACATCTGACCGGAGTTCCGACCTCACGATCCTTCTCTAGCATTAATACCGATACTCCTTGTTCGGCGGCGTATCTGGCGGCCATAGATCCTGCCGGTCCCGCTCCAACAACTACTATATCATATTCATTTTTCAACTTTATTCTCTCCGTTTTTATCCCGGGTGAACTTCAACACTTCCAGAGGACAAATCCAAACACACTTGGAACAGTTTGTACAAAGCTCTTCGTTAATGCTTATCTTCGCTTCCTTCAATTCGATCGCGTCTTCCGGGCATACTCCAACGCAAGTACCGCAAAAATCACATTTATTCGGTAATATCTCTATCATCAACATAAGGCGTCCTTTCTCATTATTGAGAACAAAAATAGTTAATGCTGATATAAATAGAAAGAAAATAGATAGATATGAGAAAAGATTTTGTGTAAAAGTATTGAAGTAATTGAGGATATAGAGAACTACTATTCTTTTCATTCAGATTAGGTTGAAAATTGAATTTATCCTTTTCAGCCTCCCAAATATAGAATTGTATCCCTTACCTCATGATTATGCCAATATGAATTATATACAGCGATAATCGTGTCCCCGGTTTCTGCGATATCCAACAAGTCATTATTACGTTTTACTTTTCCTACTCTGTATGGCAACTGCTTTTCATATAAAGTCAGATTGTCTGTACAGGAAAACCAATGAAGTTTAGAATCTAAAAAAAATAATTCAGCATCTCCTTTTACAGTGTAAATATAAAAAAGCGCCTCACTTCCCTTTTGGGGACATGGTTTTAAATCGGAACGGTTATACTCACCAATTGATAACACAAGGGTATCATTTACATTTAAGGTATCAGATATCTTCGGAATTCTCACCCAACCAAAATCATCTAAATAATAGTCAACCTTTTGATAAAAACAACATTCAGGATCCGAAGCCCAATATCCCTCAAGCCTATCGCCTTCATCATCTAATATGGAATTGCATGCAGCACAAAGCAATACTAATAGAGCGAGTAAATAATATTTCTATTAAATTGCCTTTAAATTAACTTATCACAAAGCAATCTACGCATATTAAAACAAGAGCACAAGTAAAATACAACTATTTTATATTCTTAAGAAGTTTGGCGCGGTAGACAAAAAAAAGCCGTCCCAGGCGAGACGGCTTAATATATATTATTTCATTTTTTTCAGAAGGTAGAGAAGAAGATCATCAATAGCTACTCGTTCCTGAGCCATTGTGTCGCGCTCTCTCACGGTAACTGTTTTGTCCTCAAGAGTCTGAGTATCAACCGTGATACAGAAAGGTGTACCGGCTTCGTCCTGACGACGGTATCTTCTACCTACAGCACCTTTGCTATCGTAGAATACTTTCATATGAGGTCTTAGTTCGACCTCTATTTCACGGGCAATTTCCGGCATCCCATCTTTATTAACCAACGGGAATATAGCCGCTTTAATAGGAGCAAGTTTCGGATGGAATTTCATCACAACTCTCATCTCTCCGTTTACTTCCTCTTCGGTGTAAGCGTTGCACATAAATGCCATAAAGGATCTGCTCGCGCCCGCGGAAGTTTCTATGATATAAGGAACGAATTTCTCTTTTGTCTGATCATCGAAATACTGCTGCGATTTACCGGAATATTCCTGATGACGACTAAGATCGAAATTGGTTCTGTTATGAATTCCTTCCATCTCTCCCCAACCAAATGGGAATTTGAATTCGATATCGGTAGCTTCTTTTGCGTAGTGAGCCAATTTATCTTCAGGATGATCGTGATATCTTAAGTTATCCGGACTCATTCCCAAATCGATGTAGAAATTCAAACGTTTTTCTTTCCAGTAATCGTAATGCTTTTTATCCTCGTTAGGATTAACGAAATACTGCATCTCCATCTGTTCGAACTCTCTTGTTCTGAAGAGGAAATTCTTTGTATTGATTTCGTTTCTGAAAGCCTTTCCGATCTGCGCGATACCGAAAGGTAATTTCTGACGACTAGAACCCTGCACATTCAAAAAGTTAACGAAAATACCTTGAGCAGTTTCAGGTCTTAAATAAACCGCGTTATCACTCGATTCTACCGGACCGACAAATGTTTTGAACATCAAATTGAAGCTACGTGGCTCGGTAAACTGCCCCGGAGTTCCGCAACTCGGGCAATTTGTAAGAGATAGAACTTTTTCGCAAATCCCTTCCTGCTCGAACAACGCTTCCATCTGTTCAGCTTTGTTTTCGGTAGAAGCTACAATCTTATCTTTTATCTCTTTCTCTTTTTCATCAAGAATTTCATCCAAACCTTTAATGATCTTCCCGATCTTCTTCTCGGAAATTTGTTCGGAAAGAGTGTCTAATCTATATCTCGCTTTACACTGCTTACAATCTATCATCGGGTCGGAAAAATTATCCACATGTCCCGAGGCTTCCCATACCCTTGGATGCATTAAAATAGAGGCGTCTAGGCCTTCAACATCCTCACGATATGTCATTGCTTTCCACCATTCTTCCTTAATATTCTTCAGAAGCTCTACTCCTAACGGACCGTAGTCCCAGCATCCGTTCAAGCCTCCGTATATCTCACTCGATTGAAAAACGAAACCTTTTCTTTTTGCGAGGGATACAACTTTTTCAACGACGCCGTTTTGTTTCTTCTGTGCGATGACAAACCTCTCTATTATTAATTTAACAAAGGTGTAAATATAATACTTTTCGCTGAGTTTTCAGCACCAAATATATTGGATACTCCTTCATCTCATCTCTATTTTTCTGGTTTTCAACTCTCCGATTCTATTTTTTATGAGATTTCTCTATTCTACATTGCCTCAAAAGAGAAAATCACTCCACTTTTCTTTTTCCCGATTCTTCGTATGATCTTTCTTAGAACCGGTGTTACTCTTCCCGATTTCGTGCTACTATGCCCCGAAACAGTGATGTTGCACCCGACTTCATGACACCACTTCCCTAACTCATGAAGCTGTCCCACAATTCCATAACGCTTCTCTCCGAACCAATGAAGGTATTCCAAGACTTCGTGACGCTCTCTCCCGAACCCGTGGCGATGTTCCCCGAAAAATTAATCTGACAACAGGTTTTGTTCTAGAATCGCATTACGATGTAGTCAATAAAATCTCTTTATAATTTTTTTGGGATGGTTTCAAACTCTTTGTTCTGTAGAATTGGATCTGATAATTCGGAAGATAGTTTTTAAGATACCCCCGCAGCATACACCACGGAGGCTATGAATTTTATTTCAAAAGAATCATCCCTTTTGTTTCGGAAGAGTAATCGGTGTTGAGTTGATAATAATAAATTCCACTCGCCAGGTTTCCATATGTACGGCTGTCGAATTTAATTTCGTGATTTCCCTGAGACAAGTAATCGTCAAGAAGCACATCAACCAATTCACCCAAAGGATTATAAACCTTCAGAGAAACATTTCCGCTTTCGTGGAGGCTGAATCGGATTGTAGTTGAAGGATTAAACGGATTCGGATAGTTTTGCGCCAAAACAAAATCTTTCGGTGCCAATTCATCTTCAACCTCACTAACAGGTCCGAGATAAACAATTCGGAACGCGTCGGCTACTGCTTTTCCGTTTTCGTTATTGGCTACTGTTATTTTTATTGTTCCCGGATTATTCAGAGTAACATCGGAAAGTTTATTCCAGGCACCGCCATCTTTTCTCTGCGATTTATCTACGATAATATTGTTGTTGGCCGTAGCTATTTTGAATCGTGTATTGTAAGAATAATCGCTAGCGGAAGGCCACCAACCGGTAACCGCGTAAGAGCCGGCTTCCAGTTCTTCGGATTGGTAAACAAGTTCATTTCCGTTATCCCCCGCTTCCATTACCGTGTAATTATCTCCGAAGAACTCAAATCCGTTTGCCTCCTCGGAATATTGCCCGAAAGCTATTGCGTCGGTATTATCAAGCAGCATATAACGGCTATGTGAAATTCCCATATATTCCATCATCGCGTAAAGGGTGCGTTCCCCCAACTCAAAAAGATTTTCATTTGTCACCCATATTCCTGTTGAATATTTATCATAGGGAGTTTCGTAGGTTAACGCCATTATTTTATCGCCATGATTATCCCAGCACCATCCTTCGGGATATCTGCTACCACCGTTTGAAAAACAGAAATCGTTTTTTACAAAAAAGGAATTATCTGACACATTCAAATTCGAAAACTGCATCTCTTTCCGGAAAAAATAATCCGAAGTAGCTTGAGCATGATGAATCCAGAAAGTACATGATGCCGAAGCTTGCGAATGCATATTCAACATTATCGCTACCGGCTTGATTTCGCAAATTTCTTTCAATCTTGCACGAAGAACATTTGTCGCTTTGGGAGCTTGCTCTTCCGGAACATCCCACTGACGTTCATGATCAATAAACGCGGTATTTGTTCTTGAATGTCCGTAATACACACCGTCAGGATTATTGAAAGGAACCATGTAGAAAACAACTTTCTTCAGGAGATTCTTGATAACCGGATCATCTTTTAGTAAGGTTTGTACTATCCCGTCGAAATGCCATGAAGCAGGAGTTTCCCCCGGATGAGTTCTGGAATGAATCCAAACAAATTCTTTTTCATCATTCGGAACGGAGAAATCTGTTAGCGAAATTTCCTGCATCGGAAAACCTCTGTCGGACAAACCGAGTGTGTCAATCTTTACAAATTCACTTTCACTCCAGTCCGCAAGCCTTTGTTGAAGATAACAGTAATTATAGGGTGTATAATAAGCTACAAAGACAGTATCCTCATCGAAAGTCTTTTCGAATTTATTTGTCCCGGGAGTTTCGGAAGCGGAAAACCTTGAATATGTAATATCGTCATAGGAATACACAGCTCGCTTACAATCGCTATTCTTCACATAGACATTAATAAATTTATCCTTTACACCGGACATCCGAAAATAAAACCATCTTCCACCGATATCCTCACGGGTTGTAACAACATAGTGAACCGAATCGGTTGTAGTGACGTTATTAATATTACCTGATTCGAAATCAGCATCGAATTTGATTTGAGCGAAAAAAACATTGGAAATAAGAATCAGAAGCGGTAGAACTTTTTTCAAGAAACCTCCGTTATTAAAAGTATCGGCTTAATGTGGAATTAATTTGCAAAAGTGCCGCAATATCTTATATTCTAGTGACAAAATCAAAGTTTAAAAGTATCTGGCTACTTGTAGCTATTGCGTTGAGGGGCGCATTAAGTTATCTTACAATTCACTTTTAAGCTGTTGACAATTCTCTCAGGGGCACATATTCCAAATACTCGGTTGTTTCGAAATTCAGGCGTTAGCTGTTTTTTTGATTGTATTTAGGGGGCAATATGAAAGAGGGAACTATCGTAAGTGTCGGGACCAAGAAAAAAGAAGGCACAAATAATCTTCTCAAGAAATTCAAAAACTATTTCATCCTACCGTTGGGATCTGGGATTTTCGGATTCGCGATATTTTTTCTGGTATTAGTATTAACGAAAGTATTAACGTCATGGCTCGGCATCTACGAAGAGATAGAGCTCAATGTCCACGACGTTTATCTTTCATCAATTGGGTTTGTATTATTATTCCTAATAAAAATACTGGAATATATTAAGGCACTGAGAGAAGCTTAGCCGTTTTTAAGCTTCTCTGCTCTATCCGCTATTTGCATCTTTTCAATCAGTTCGAACAATTCACCTTCCATTGTTTGGCTTAAGTTGTAAAGCGTCAAACCGATTCTATGATCGGTAACTCTGTTTTGCGGGAAGTTGTAAGTACGAATCTTATCACTTCTGTCACCACTCTTAACCATTGTTTTTCTTTGAGCGGCCATTTCGCTATTCTGCTCTTGCATCTTTATGTCATAAAGACGGCTTTTCAAAACCTTCATAGCTTTCTGTCTATTCTTGAGCTGTGAACGCTCATCCTGACATTGCACAACAATACCGGTAGGAATATGGGTAATACGAATAGCTGTTTCCACTTTGTTTACATTCTGTCCGCCGGCACCACCACTACGATAAACATCAATACGCAGATCGTTAGGATCAACATCCACCTCAACCCCTTCAACCTCGGGGAGAACAACTACTGAAGCTGCGGAAGTATGAACACGGCCGGAAGCTTCTGTTGCAGGAACTCTCTGAACTCTGTGAACACCACTTTCGAATTTCAAATCGCCATAGACATTAGTTCCTCTAAGAGCGATTACCGCTTCTTTTATACCACCCATCGTAGCTTCGTTGATATCCATAAGCTCAAGTTTCCACCCTTTTAGCTCTGCGAACCTGGTGTACATTCTAAGAAGATCTCCGGCAAATAGTCCGGCTTCTTCGCCACCGGTTCCGGCACGAACTTCTAAAATTACATCTTTGTCATCATCCGGATCTTTGGGAATTAAGAGAAGTTTTATCTCTTCTTCCATTTTAATTTTTTCGTCTCTGAGGTCTTCCAATTCTGCTTCGGCAAGTTCGGCTATCTCTTTATCATCTGCGGATTTGACTAACTCCTCGTTTCCCTCAATATCTTTGAGGACTTTGGAATACTTGTCATAAGCAGCAACAACATCTTCAAGCTCGCTTCTTTCCTTATTTAATTTGATCATTCTTTTCTGATCACTTACAATATCAGGCTCGGAAAGCTGAGCAGTTATTCTATCGTATCTTTCCTTTATCTCTTTTAATTTTTCCAGTAATTCCATCTTTTCCTCGTAAATTAACTCGTAAATATAGAAAAGTATCTCGTCAAAAGCTAAAATCTATTGCTCATCAATTTGTCGGTTATACGTTCTAATTCGGCGAGAAGAATCTCTTCAAATTCGATATCTTTTTGTGGTCTGCTTCCGGCAAAGTTTTCTCCGCACATATCAAGTAGTTCCAAAACTGCGGGAATCATTTCCTGCTTAGGATAAATCCGATCACGTAGATGATGAATAAAACGAAGTGTTTTCAAAGCGTCGAACCACTCATTCTTTTGTCTTTCCAATTGTCGAGCCGAACCTACATTTGCGTATATCTTTTTCCAGGCTTTTTCAAAACCACTCTCTTCCAGAAAGGATCTGATTTCCAGAGATATCTTCTCCCCTTTTTCGAGAAGAGAAACAATGCTCTCTTCGGAAAACTCATTATATATTTTGAGCCATTCTTTCAACATCAAAAAGGATCTCGGATTATACAGAACCGTTTCTTCCAAATGATTATCACCATTTACATACTGCAGAATTCTTCTTCCTGTTCCGAAAGGAACACGTTCGGAGAACCGACTTGAGGGATATACTTTCGTGTTCCCGATGAATCCTATCTTACCTTGCTTTGCTAACTTCTCGAGGAAATAGAAATCCTCCGCTACTTTCCTTTTTGTCATTCCCTGAGCTTTTACATAATAATCGGCGTCACAAACCATAGTGGAGCCAATTGAATAATAGGCATACGGAGATCCGGCATATAATAGGCCCAAGGAATAATAGCGCAGATAAATCTCATAGGAAGAAATGCCTCTTTGGGCATGAGTATCATCAGTTTTTTGATGTTTGTAATTCACTACGGCAGCGGAATAATCATTCTTTTTGAAAGCTTCGGCAAGCTCAGATAAATAATTACTCTCTACCAGGCAATCTCCGTCCAAAGCAACGATAAGGTTTTTACCGGTATTATAATCGAAAAGTGTTAAGGCAAGATCCATCCCAATTTTGCGGGCTAATCCAACACCACCATCTTTTTCAGGTAATACCAGCCCCTCCGATGAAGCATCAACAATCCCGATGTTAAGATTGCTTTCATTATTCATCTCGCTACGAAGTAACTCAATTGTCTCTCTGTTATTTTCTATTACCTCAGATGGGGAATCCGCTTTGTTGTTAACAACAAATAGAATCAGAGTCTTTTCCAGAAGCTCAATATCATTTCGTTCAAAGGACTCAAGTAGCGGTTTGATATTTTCTTTTTCATTGTATGCCGGAATTACCACAACTATTTTGGGCTTACTCTTCAGAGTGGCTTCCACCCTCCAATTATCAAGCCCGTAACGGGTAAAATACTTTTTATAATTTTTGGGTAAGTTTTCCGTATTAATAGCGCTCATTATTTCTCATTCAAAAAGTTTTCAATCAATCCTACACATTTGTCTCGTTCTTCAAACTCAACCCAATGGATTTCAACTCCTTCTTTCTCCATTTTTCTGAACCATGTCATTTGTCTTTTGGCAAACTTATGGATCGCGCTATTAAGCTTTTGGTACATATCGTTGTAGTTCAATTCACCTTGCAAATATTGCCCGACATATCTGTATTCCAATCCTAAGAAGTTTAGCTTGTCATGTGAGACTCCCTCTTTGACCAGCTTTTCCACTTCTTCAATCATTCCGTTTTGAAGACGGTCTATCAGTCTGGCGGTTATTCTCTTTTTTACAATAGCTCTATCGGCTTTTACCCCAATAACCAAAGGCTGAAAATCGATTCTCTCTATTGGAATATAGTTTTCATCTTCGGATATAAGAATAGCCTTGATGATACGTTCTTTGTCAATGAGATCGGTCGTATTATGAAGCTCTTCGTTTTTTTCAAGCAAAAGGGCTCGCAATTTATCTTCTTCTAACGTTTGCAATTCCAGAGCTCTGGGGGAATCGAAATCGATTTGATGCATTTCATATTTCTTTAACAGAGAGTGGATATACAAACCGGTTCCTCCGACGAGAAAAGGTTGAGTTCCGTTAGAGAATACTTTTCCCAAAGCTTTGTAAAAAGTCTTTTGAAATTGAAAGAGATTATACTCTTCTGTAGGTTCGAGTATATTTATCAGATGATAAGGGATGTTCTTCTCATTAACAGAGTATTCATTCAGATCCTTACCGGTTCCGATATCCATCCCTTTGTAAACCTGGCGGGAATCGGCTGATATTATTTCACCATTGAATCTATTGGCCATATCAACATCTTCCATTCCTCTTTGTATTTTTCCTTCACCGATCCATTGTGTTGCCTTAGACTCTTTAGATCCTTTTTTGATGTTCAGATCTTTAACCACCTGTTTATAAACTATATCTGTATACTTCTTGACAGTCTTCACATAATCTAACTTAGACTTATCAAAAGGATCAAGATAATTCTCTTTGATATGTGGGAAATACTTGCCGAAAGCATCCTTCATGTTCCTGTAGATGTCTGTCATATCGAAGCCGACACCGGATTTATCTTTGATGAACATGGCTATTGATTCGATGTAAGGATCGTCATCTACTTCAGCATCTCCGATTTCCTTCATGATCATCTGTATACCTTCATCTTCAAGGACCTCTGCTCGGTATGCACCATTCTCCATGCCTCGCTTGATGGAGTATTTTGAATCTATTTTTCTTGTATCGCTTATAATTTTTATAATTGAAGGATCGGAAATTGCTATCGAATACCCTTGACCACTTGGCTCAAGCACATTAAACAAATTATAACCTCTTTGAATGGCTTCAAGACTCATAGGTGAAACGTTATCCCACTTGATCCATGATCGATCTGTAGGCAAACCATATTTTTCTGCTATTTTCTTTGCTTCTTGATCGCTGAATGGATCAAATTCTTTAATGCGTTCATCATCAATTTCAGCTTCTATCATTCTTGTGGAATTTGGAGCAGAGTATATTTTGTCGGCTTTAGTGTCACCCTTTTCGTTTTTCTCGCTGAAATAAATTAAGCCATCTCCTGCAGGTTTAAATGTATCAAATTCTTTATTTGTTGCATGGAGATATGTCTTTCCAAAATACTTTTCTTGGTCTTCTGATAGCTGATTACCTTGGAATCTATCTTCGTTGAGTATTTCACCTTTTCTTCCCAAAATACATTACCTTCTGCTGTTCTCCCCATCCATAAAAGTATGATTATTATTTACAAGTTTTTCTGCTTTCCCTCTTCCACTTTCTCCATCGGAAAGTTGAATGGTTTTCGAAGACATGATTTGTGCTGATCTAGTCACAAGCACTCCTTAAATGCTTTTTCTGTTTCTGCTACAATAAATGGTCTATCTCCACCAAATTCTACTGCATTTTTCTAAGAAATTCTTTAGCTTTTTATAATCTTCTGCAGTAGATGTAGGTATTTCTTGTATTCCTCTGACTTTTAATTTAGGCGACATATAAAATATAGCCGAATACCCTTCTTGGGATTTG
Source organism: uncultured Ignavibacteriales bacterium (assembly GCA_942492055.1). Lineage (GTDB taxonomy): Bacteria > Bacteroidota > Ignavibacteria > Ignavibacteriales > Melioribacteraceae > CALODP01. Next base: position 85,491 of record CALODP010000031.1, read on the forward strand.
AGTCTTCGAGCTAATTCCACCATAAGATCAGGACTTATAACTGTCTCGCCGAGTAATTCGTGTGGCTTGTCCGGAGAAAGCAATTTATCTTTCCCGGCATTTGGGATGTTGAAAATCATGTTTTGTATTTCATTATTACTTTTTCTTTCGATGTCATCCGTATTAAAAGCTGAGTATTTGTTTTTTTTTTTTTTTTTTTTTTTTTTTGAATTAATCACTGCGTGAGTAATCAAATCGAGATTGCGAATTATGTATGCATATTTTTTGTGAGAGAAATATCCGGTATTGATGGGGAAGGGTTGCCGGATGGATGGTTGTGTAAAAGATAGTATCCTGTAGCTCCCTTCCTCTTTGCTCTGCCAATTCAGTATTTAACCATTCAATATGTTCATTATTATTGTTCCTCCTTTTGCCATGGTGACTCCCGGCATTCTTGAAGATACGCTTATGTGGTATATCCCTTGACCTTTAGGAGCAATAAAAGATCTAAGGTTTCAAACCTCTGATCTCAAAATCTGAGTCATTACAGCAAGTTCTTCAGCACTATTTACTTGTTTTCCGATGAAGTCAACCTTTCCTTTGTTGAGCAATTTTTTTGTATATTCCCTTACGATTGTTGCTTGCTCTGATGAACTGGAAGATCAGGAATTATAACCACTTCTTCTCTCGGCTGATACACTATATTTTTCTTGGAGTTCGGCAATTGCTTCTGCACCAATACTCACTTCCTTTTCAGATAAATTGAAGTTTTCTTTTAGTATACCACTAATTTCCTCTTTTGGATACTGTGTATCAGAATTTCTTATTTCTGATCTTTTAGCAGAGTATTTGATGTCCGGATCGTTAGTATTGACAGAAAATATATCCAGAGAGTATACTTAATATTGAAACTTGGTTATATGCCCGAGTTTTACTTGTGTAGGCATGTCGAGTTTTGATAGTACATCAAGTTTCTTTTTTTAATATTACTTCATGAAGATAGTATTTATTTTTATCTTTGGTCACTTTGATAACAACAACACCAATGTAATCATCGTTTGCGATTTTCAAAGGAGCAGACAATACATATCCATCATACTTTCTGCCTTTCCAATTTTCTGATACATTTATTAATTTTCCTTTTTTAATTATATCCGGTACAGCCATAAAAGCAGATGCTTTTTCTTTGCCGATCCCATGTCCGAGAGAAGCCTTTATACCTTTTCTGTTAATTACAACTTCCCCTATTTCAGGATTCACTACTTTACCATTATATTTAGACTCATATATTGCATTCACCCTGTCAGCAAGAGATCCTTCTCTACTACTTTTTGAAATTCATTGCCTGTTATGATGACCACAGGATCTCCATTAAGAAATTCTCTCAGTTGTTTATTGTTTTGTTCGAGTCCCTTTTCATGGAAAATTTTGCTCTCGGCAATGGCTTATATCCATGTTTTTCTACTATTGTGAATGCTTCATCATCAGAAAGTACACGATTGATCTTAAGCGATCCTGCAATAATCCACACGCCTGTCATATTAGGATTAGTCTTACGTCTATAGTAGCCATCTGTGGGAAGTTTCTTGATGTCAGCTCTTGCACGATTTAAGTTTTCTGTTTTAGGATTGATACCATTTGCCTTTGCTTCTTCTTGATAGTTAATGTCTGCTGAAACTTCGCATTCGCACCATACATGGTCCGGATTCATGAATTCGATTTTCCCATTATCGCCTTTAACACCTATGTGTGTAGCAAGTGGGATATCTCCAAGATGCCATCCCGGTCTATATGCTAATGGACCAAGTTTGGATACTACCTTCTGCGTACCTGTCTTTTTATCGATAGCCATTTCTCCTTCTTCTGCATCTAACCATGCATCTATTGGAGTTTCTTTCGATGCACTTACATAAGGGAAATAACTTGCCCGGCTGTTTTTTATCAATTCGCATGAGTTTATATGCAGATGTGGTGGATCGCCTCTACGAATCGAGTATTTTATGATCTAATGACCTATCGTACTCAATATTTTGATTATTAAGATGCTCTCTCATCATTTCTACATATGTATCTCGTACAGCTTTCAGATCCTTGACACCATCTGGCATTCATATATAGCTCGGTCCTAACTGTTTCTTAACAGACTCAATCCTATTCATAATGATGGCATAGATTCTCTTAGCCAAAACTCTGATCATGTTCGAATATTTTTTATACATAACTTTAGGATCGTTAAACATTTCCCCGGAGAAATCTGCAATCATTTCTTCTATGACATCTTCTTCAGACATCTTGATGTCCGTCATATCCATCATGCGAGTATATCTTTCTTTTCTATCCGAATCCATATTCTGCTCGAAAAATTCTTTGAACTTCTTATACTCTTTTGGATGCTGTGTTTTAATCTGATGAAGAAGCTGTTGTGAATACTACATTTGCAGGATTATCTTTAGAAGGATCTTTTCCTACAGAAATGACAATCACTCCATCGAGATAGACACCATTAAATTTATCAGCATCTTCTGTCAATGGAGTGACAAACATTACCTCTGCTCCGAATACTTTTGCAATCTGTCTTATTTCTTTTTCTTTTGGATGGGTGGCTCTTGCGTAGTATTCTTGAGATCCGTTAGATTCTGATCTATGTCTTTCAGAGAGCTTGTTACAACCTTTTTTTTTTTTTTTTTCAATAACGTTCTCTTCTTTTCTGTTCGTAGCATCCTGTTTCACCTCTTTCTTAGGTGGTAGCTCCTTCTTTACTTCTGTTTTAGGAGCTTCTTTTAGAGTTTAGGAAGATCCTTCTTCACCTGCTCTGATGGCTTAATAGTTTTAGGTGCTTCCTTTTGACCTTTGGCTTGAGCATACATATCCGGCTTTTCTACCTTTTTCTTTGGAAGATCCTTTGGTTTATAAGCAACAGGTTTTTCTGACTTCTTGGCGCTTACAACTTTTTCTTTAACTGTTGACCTGTATCCATGTATTGCATCTAATACTTCTGTCACCGGACCTGCCCATATATCATTTTCAGACATTGCTTCGCCAATAGTTTTAGTATTAGGTTTTAAAGATTGAGCTACATCTATGATCTTTTGCAACTGATCTGGGATGAGTAATTGATTCGGGAATAAATCCGGATACATTTCAGAATACTCAGCATATAGCGTGTCTACAGGCATTCCATCTTTTTTCAGATTAATTACTCCGAAGTTCTTCTTTCTTGAATTGTAAAATCAGTAATCTGCCTCAAATCATCAGAAATCTTCATAGGAGTGTTTTTTATCTGCTTCTTGAGTCCGGGATATAGGTTTTCCGTATCATCAGTAGTATGATTCTGTTTTGAAACAAAGTTAAAGACCTTCTTCCAAAATGCATCGTTATGCCATCCCTCATCCGTATTGCTGTCGATAGTCTTTAATATATTTGATAATTCTATTTTACCTTCTTTTGAAGTAATGCCAAGAGATTTTTGTAATGTTTTGATCAATTGGCTGTTAGCTTTGATTCTATCTACTCCATCAGCATCTTTATATGTGATTACCTCTTCGGTATTAACAGGAGCAGTCTTTTTTACAGGTGTCTTATTTACAGATGTAGGTGCAGGAAGTAGTTTCTGATCAGCATCATCAATATTAGTAGCTATAGCTCCTTTGCCTGCATAAAAATCTATTTCGATGGCTCTGCTTCGGCTGTTTTCTTGCTTGCTCTATTGCATCTATTTTCTTTTTATAGTATCCTTCTGCCATAGATCCTGCAATTCTTTGACCACCACCTAAAATACCACCAATGGCTGTTCCGTATGCCCCTTGCTCTAACTGTGCCAATGGATTTATTATAGCTTCCTCGTTCTTGTCTAAGCTGAAAGTTTTAGCTGTATTAGATCCAACAACTTTGTTGATTAGATTTTCCACAGAATACTGTGTGATTTCCTCTCCACCTTCTTGTAAGGCAGATCTAACAAATCCTCTCATCCTTTATCATTGATTGAAAATTTTTCGATACCACCACTAATCTCGATAGCAGATCCTAATACACCATTTAATAATGCACTTGCAGATGCTTTTATCTCACTTGCTCCATCTGCAATTTCTTTTTCATATGTTGGTCCTGCGATCTGAAGGAACGAATTCCAAAACATCGAATTGCTTCCCAAGTCTTTGACTGCACCACCAAGAACAGTCCCAAGAGTAGATGTTTGTCCTGCAGTAACCAATCCTGCTGCTGTTGTTGCCTGCCCTGCCGCGAAGTCCACGGACATAAATGCTAAAATAGCACTTGGTATAGCTTGTACAGTCCCACTGATAAGTGTTCCAGTGACTTGTTTCGCCTTTGTATCATTGACTCTACTTGCTTCTCCTTGAAATTCATTTGCGATGTCTGAATACTTATTGAATATAGGATCAATGAAATCATACTTACCCATTAGCTCGGTAGGAAGTATCCAATCAAGTGTTGATGTTCCAGCTTTGTTGAATCCACTTAAACCTGCATAAAAATTTGCACCAAAATGGCTTATTTGAGTCTTTTGAAATTCAAGATTGCATCAATGATTTTCTTTGTGATTCTTTCTGTTGTCTTGTAAAGTACCTTTTCCGACTGTTTCAAAAGCACCTGCATTTACAGAAGGTAGTGGAGCAGGCTTTTCAATGACAGGAGTAGGAGTAAATTTGTATTTTACTCCAATCTGCCACATTGTTTTGAAAAGCAGGAGCAGTAGATGGCTTTTGCGCGTAACTTTTTGCTTTTGGTGGAGCTATATTAATCGGTTTATGTACAACCGGTCCAAAATCAATTTTATTCCAATCTATTTTTGCCACATTAATTCTCCTTCCTATCTTCCTGTTAATTTCTGTTGTATGTATGCAATTTCAGTTCTTGATAAATTCGCTACTTGCTTGCTGATGTATTCTTGACCACCTTGTGCGAACACATACCTTCTTGCCTCGTTTACTATCTTATCAAGCTCTGCCTGTGACTTAGGTGTATATCCCGGTCTATACTCTACCGGGATATCTTCCCATGACAAACCTGTCTTACCCATAACTGCTTGTAAATCTTTTTTAGTGGACATTCTTCCGGAATCAATAGATTGACAGCATTCTGTGCTGTTTTTTCTTTATCAGCAGGTAAACCTGTTACAGGATCTACTTCATTTATGATGCCTATAACCTTTTGTAAATCTGCAAGAATCAGAGTTTCTTTTTCTTCATCTTTGGGACTACTTGCACTGTCGGCTTATAATATGGTTTGCCTGTTTTATAAGCCACCTCTTTTAGCAACAAAAGCATATTCTCGAAATTCTGTTGATCTGCCTTGGCTTTACTCTCTTCTATTGCACCTATTTTTTGATTTCTCGCATTATTTAGATATGAGATCTTCCAATCATTCGAAGGATCTCCATCGTTTTGCGGGTTATTGATTTCAGCTTGGTAGTCCTGTCCGTAAGCACCTATATTGGATGCATATTCTGCTCTTTCTGAGTCATTTCTATCTTGATATCTTGCTTTCTCCATGTCTAATTGAGCTTGTTGCATCTTAAACTGTGCTGCTATAGTCTTTTTTGTCTCAAGCTCATTATCTGCTATCCCGGAAGTTACAGAAGCCTTGACTTGATTTTCAAGCTGTGTCTGTTGTTGATTAATCGAATTGATGTTGTTTCCAAGTGCTACATCCTGCTGTATCCGGGAGCTTCCTCTTTCGGATGTTGGATCGTTATACAATCCACCTGCAAGTCCTTGGAAACTAACTGCTCATTGTTTTCTATAGCAGACAGCCTGCTGTTAACATAAGCAGAGCTTCTGTTTGTATCTGAGGATGTCTTGACATCAGCTAACTGATTCTCGCCTGCAAGCTCTAATGCCTTTTGTTTTCAAAGGAAAGGCATTTTCTATATCTTTATATCCACTTGTTGTCTTTAGGGATGATTTATCTTTCCCTTTATTCCCACCTTTTTCGCCATTGCCAATATAAGCTTTGATGTACTCATTTTCCGTTCCGTTTTGTATAGCTTTAATATAATTTTCATCTATACCATCTTTATTACCGGTAACAGAATATTTTTGGTCTTCGGCAATTTTCTTAGCTTCTTCATAAGTTTTTTTAGCCATATTTTCACCTCACCCATTTTTATGTTTTTATGATGTAATTCATTACAATATAAGGCTGTAAGTTATTATGTGGTTGGTCTCCACCGGTCGCAGACATTGTTCCACTTGCTGTTAATTCAGTATCAGCAATATCATCAGTACCTATAGCAACTCCACCATCCGGACCGGTATCGTTATCACCATAGAGTTGATGTGTATGTGCAGGCATTTCAGCTATTGTTAGTGTATGTGTCTTTTCTCCACCTGTTTCACCAAGTACGTTGAATTCTGCTTGAGCAGTATCTAATCCAACAGGAATCCTACCTTTTAAATTAGGTAGATTAAATGTAGTAGATCCATTCCCTACTCCATATAAAGTCCCTATGACAGCATACAGACCTGCATAGATCGTTCTGCTGATAGCAGATCCGTTACACAAAAGATATCCTGTCGGAGTTGAAGATCCTGCAAATGGTAAAATTGATCCGGGTGGACATCCGACTCCTGCAGGACCTTGTATTCCTTGTATTCCTTGTATTCCTTGTATGCCTTGTATTCCTTGTATTCCTTGAGGACCTTTTAAATCAGCAAGTGCAACAAGATCGTTCCAAACAGAATCTGTTGAATATTTCCATTGAATATGTGTTGCTGACTTTTGCAACAACACTTCCTTTTCTGCAGGTAGAGATGTACCTGTTACTGCCACTAAGTACGTTGCTGTTATAGTAGCAGTAGGAATGTTGTCTGAGTAAATGTAAATTCCACCATTTATAACTTTCAACAGCTCTAACCCTGCTTCAGATGCTGTGTCAATATTGTCCTTGTTTGGAAGACTTGAACAATCATCTCTGATGTTATTCCTGCAAGAGTAAATGATTTTTTATAACTCCAATCACCACTCCCTGTTACCCATCCGGATGTTCCTATAGAGATCGTTCCTGTAACAATACTTCCACTTCCACCTGTTTGATCTACCCATTCTGCATCGTAATTTGTTGATGTTTTTTTAGCTAACACTTGTCCTATTACCCCACCTGTTGGAACACCAACACCTACAGGACCTTCCGGTCCTTGATCTCCTGTATCTCCCTTATCTCCGTTGTCTCCCTTTATACCTTGAATACCCTGCAGACCTTGGTCACCCTTATCTCCTTTTAAGCCTTGTACACCCTGTAGACCTTGTGGCCCTGTAATACTAAAGAGCATCCACCCCATATAGCACCACCATCATTTGAGAATCTTATAAACAAGCAAGAAGAATCATATAAATCGGTCCATCCACTAATACCATCAATCGAATATTGTGCAATAACTAATGGTGCATTATCTCCTTTCGGTCCAATGTCTCCAACTTCTCCTTTAAGACCTTGAATACCTTGAGGGCCTTCCGTTCCTTGTGGACCGGCTTCGCCTGCATCATAACCTTCGGACCTTGAGGACCTTGAAGACCTTGTGGACCGGGAATACCACCAATTTTTTTCAGCTCTTCTGTTGTACTTATACTTTTGCTTTCCTACTCCCTGCATCTACTACAATAGGCATGCGCACGATACCCCCTTTTATATTTCTCCTAATATGTTTACTTTTGCTTCCGGATTATTGACAAACATTCTTTTCATTTCATCCACAGCAATTTGAATTGTTTCTCCCAACATCGCAGTCACAAATTGTTTTAATATATCCGGTATAACTTTGTAGACTTCCATGACTACCCATGCATACTTTATATCACCTGTCTTGCCACCAAATTTCTGTTCTGCAAGGACTACAAGACCAAAGACTATTTGATACAAGACTGCTTTTCTTTCTTCCGGAGTCATTGTCTTTGCCTTCTTATAAAAAGTTAAAGCAATCACAATAATGATCACTATAGTCAATATCAATATCAATATGAATAATAATTTTGGATTCATTTTTATTCACCTTCCTCTTTCTTAACTTTAGTTTTTTTGATAGATGCAAGCATCCACAGCTCGCCTGTGGTAGAAAAGAACCAAGCTCCTATAAGGACACTTGGCTCACTTCCCACGCATTTGAATACATATAAAACAGCGACTGTGAAGATTACATTCATCAACACAATCGCTATCACTATTTTATTACTGAATTTCACTTTGGAACACTCCTTATCATTGCAAGGCACTCTTTTTTTCGTTCCCTGCAATGTATTTTGATCTCAATAATATCTTTTTCCATAATGTACAGTAGCAATACCTT
>CALODP010000032.1:0-13454 GCA_942492055.1 uncultured Ignavibacteriales bacterium
CACATGTCTACCTACTGAGTTATGCAGATGCCAGTGCATTTATACGCTCCTTCAAGCGCTGGACCGGGAAATCACCCACTGAGTATCGGAAATCATGAACGATTAATGGCTTATCACTTATTGAGCCATTACTGCTACAATCTGTATCGTGCCTTTTTTCTTTTTTGAAACCTCGCCGCCAAAAACAAACTCAAATCTTTGAACGGAAGGTTATATTTTTTAGCAATGGCAAGGTTCGTTATACTTCCTTTATATGCATATACACCGGCATTAAACCACTTATTAGAATAGATCATTTCATCAATACTCTCCCGTGTCCGCCATTTCCAGAATAATCGGGGTCAATATATTGCTCAGTGCTGTCAAGGCTGTTCTTGCAGCCCTTGAAGCTATGTTTGCACGCACAGTAATGGATAACATCATAGATGGCTATTTGTCATTTTATCGTGAGATGTAATTCTGGGAAGTTTTTCTATACATCCTCCTTTGGATCAATCGAAACATCTATTACCACCGATCCAAGGCTTCATATTGGTCACCATATCTTCAGTAAGTACACATCTGGCCCTTCCTTCAGCACGTACCGCACCAATTACCACATCGGTTGATTTCAAGGATTGACTTAGCGTAATGGAATCAATGGCTGAGGTAAACGCCTGATTTCCTAATTGATGTTTGATCGCCTTAATTTGTAAATCTCATTATCAAAATCCTTACTTCAGCGCCCATGCCTAAAGCAAATTGGCAGCATATTCTGCCACAGTGACCACCAAAATCACTACTCTGGTTGGTGGAACGCCTGTAATGCCACCATGTACGCTACTGAGAAGAGAAAAATCATTTTAAAGGTTTTAGTATAAATATGGACGTTCTCGCTCTAATTTTAGGGGGCAATACTTATACAAATTGTTTAATACAGACTACTCAAAATCTCGGCGGAAGGTATGTCGATTGTGCTTTTGGAAGCTCGAACGATTTGACTTTATTACAAGATACCACAATGATCCGGTGTACCATGGAACAATTTACCGGAGTCGAGCCGGTAATGAATATTAAATATCATGCTTCTTTTTCAAGAAAATTAAGAATCGATCAATTAGGTTGCACAAAAATTGTTTTAAAGACCGCGACGAACTCCCAAGATCGAGCCATTATTTCCGGCGGAAATATTCACATGATAGAACTCGCGGCCGATTGTACGGACGGGATTTTATATAGTTCCGGAGTTCCTGTGATAAATAATTTAGGAGCTATGAGCGTTATAGAAAGGAAATACGTTCCAAATATATTAATTACCGGATATGTTGACGGGTTTGTTTATTATGATTCCGCTTCTTCGAATACTGGATCGATCTTAGGAGAAGACGGCGTTATTTCAAACCCTGTAAATAATTGGGTGGACGCAAAAGCAATCGCGGACGCGTTGAATTTAAAGATAAAAGTAAAAGGTTTGCTCACACTTACGGCGGGCGCCGACGGTTACCGGTTCGAAGCAGAGACAACGGGTGCCGGTATAGATGGACCACGAGATCAAGTGGATATGAACGGCGCTTTTGATTATCAGAATCTTTATTTTGAAAATCTCAATGTTTATACCGATACTTTGGCGCAAGTGAAAAGCTCAAATGTGCATAATAAGTGTGTTATTGGAGACGGAGTGGCTAAAACATTATTAGCGGGCGCTTATATGGATTGTATTTGGGATATGGATAACGGCGTAAACTATAACGAATTAAGAGGTAATACGAATATTATTTCGGGCGTTCATTCGGGCGCAAGTGATAAGCTCTATATTTCTTTTGCCGGATCACCTTCAAATACAAAACTTTACGTTCAAAAATTTAGCGGCGAAGTTACGATTCGATCTATGACAAACGGATCCCAATTCCTTCAAATATCCGGGGCTCACACTACCGCAATTGAATTGGATTCTACGATAACAAATGGATTAATCGAACTTTTGGGTATTTATAAATTGCTCGATAATAAAGCCGGAGGGTTTTTAATTGAGAAGAAAGGTTTTATCGATGCCAATGTCATTCAATGGGGAGGCAGTTCGGCCATAGGTAATATTTTAAACTATATCACTCAAAGCGTTTATTTAGGGGCTATTTGGTACGACGCCGCTTCGGGCAATGCGAATACCGATTTCGGAACCGATGGAACGCCAGACAATCCGGTAAATTCTCTCACGGCCGTTCTCGCTTTAATGGCAACACTTCAAACGAAAAAAGTAATGGTTCGAGGCTCTTTAGCTTGTAATAATGCCACGGTCGGTTATCGTTTCGCGGCTTGGGACGCTTCCGGGCGAATTGTGGGAGATACTTTTGGATCGAACGATTGGAGCGATTGCATTTTTGAAAATTTAACCGTGACCGATAATTTCGTGGGAAATGATGAAACGACCTTCATAAATTGCTTAATTGCGGAACTTGGGGGATCTTCTTATGGGGCACGCGGGAACTTTATCGATTGCCGAATAGGCGGGAATTTTGTTCTCGGGGCCACTTTTACCACTCGATTAATTAATTGTGTGGCCGATCATATAAACCCAGCGCCGACGATAACTTTCAATAATGATCATGAATTGGTGATCTCTAATTGGATGGGCGAATTGACGATCGCTTCTATGACTACGGTTAATGCAAAATGTTTTATCGCAATAAAAGACGGCGAATTAACTTTTCCCGCTTCTAATACTAATGGAACCGTAAGATTAGAGGGCGAGGCCAAATTAACTTATCAGGGAGCCGGGCAAACCGTTACAAATCTTTTAGGTTTAAAGAATTGGGCGAGTCAAGATGTTCTCGGATCCGGCGCTTCCATGATTGAAGACGATGGCGCGGGCGATAAGAGATGGACCGCTAAAGCTTTGGAAGAAGCCCCGGCCGTTGCGGGTACCGTGGATGCAAACGTCGTACAATGGGACGGGAATGGAGTCACCGGCGACGGTGATTGGGCAACATTGGTCGCCGGAGTAGCCCAAATCATCATTGATATTGGGAACTTAAACGATATTTCCGAACCCGAAGTTTTGGCCCAAGTGGACGCGGCTTTAGATGCTTCAAATTCGGCTTTAGGCGGGATTCCAAATGTTGAAACCGGAAGTTTAAGACAAATCATTCAATTAATTGGAGCGATAGCAAAACTAGGGAAAAATGAAACTTTGAACCTTCAAACCTTGTTTGATGAAGCTGGGGCGCCTATGGGAACCCGCGTAATTGCGATTAATCCGGGAGACGTGAACGTCGGAAAGTTGACTTAATGCCTTCGAGCGAAGCAACAAAACTAAAATCGATCCTCAATATGGATTTAGGAGGCTCTTCGGGGCCTTTTCCGGATCCGGGGTCCGGAGCTAATACCGGATCTTTAAGAGGTCTAATTGGGCTCTATGCTTTTGATGAAGTACCTCCTTCCGGAAATGGTTCAATAATAAACCCAAGCTTTTATTTTAAAACTCCTTCCATGAAAATTTTGGCCAAATCGGCGGCTTCGGAACTTCCGGAGGGTAAAGCGTGGCGAGCAAAAGTTTTAGAGGGGAAATATATTTACGCCCTTGTTTTTGGGTGGGCCGGGGCTCTTGAAACTTTTCGACAATTAATTCAAACGGTGGCCAGAGAATTAAACATCTACTCAACAAATCAATTACTTCCAGAGTGGGAAAAAAGTGTCGGGCTTCCGGATAGCCGGTTGGAAGACTCTAATCCTTCAATTGAGGTAAGGCGTCAAAATGTCAAAAATAGACTTCAAAAAAGCGACGGTCACTATTCAGGAAATGCAACAAAAAATTGACGACGCTTTACCTAATTCCGGGATTTGGCTATCGACGGCGGAATCAATTACGGGTTTTAGATATTCATTTAGGTATAGTTTGGGATCTTTTTATGGGAACCGAGATCGATTTGTCATTTTCAAATACGCCAGAATTCGCATTGGATCAAATTAGTTGGGCGAATTTGGAAAGCTTCTTAAAAGATTTTGCGCAAGCCGGAACTTTATTCGTCCAAAATATTATCGCGAAAGATGTCTCTTATGTCGTGATCACTTCGCCTAATAATTATCAAAATGTTTACGCGCAAAAAGACGCCGAGGGGAATTGGATCCCCGTCACCGTAAAATGGAAAGCTATCGACAAACTAAACACAGTAGTGAATCATACTGATTTTGAAACAATTTTTCCGATCACGGTTTCGATAACGCGTATATTTAGTGATAGTGATTCGAATTTGATCCAAGGAACGGTAACGCCAAACGTGATCGATATATCATAAGAGGTAAAAAATGTTAGACTTTCAAACAAAAATAAACGACTTCGGGGCTCCGACCGCTTTTGTAGACACTCAACACGACGCCGAAGAATTTAACGCGACCCATGAAGAGCTCGTTAATGCGGTGGAAGCGGCCCGGCTAACTCCGACTCCCTTGGTCGATTATTTATTGGATGATACCACGCAATTAACTCAATCGATAGTCGCTTTAAGCGGTTTATATTTCCAAGACGCCACTTTAGGAGGGGCCCCAAATGCTAGGGTTTTAAATCCGCCGGGGCCCTCAGTGATCGATCTTCCGCCAATTGAAGCGATGGACGGTTTTACTTTTAAATTTACTAGCGCGATTCCAAATACCGGCCCTTGCACGCTTGAAGCTTTCGGAGAAACTAAAGATTTAAAATTATTTGGGCTTGAAGATATTCCGGAAGGTTATATCGTACCCTTTGGCACTTACGAGGTAATGTGGAGCGAGGTTGACGACGTATTTTATTTATTAAATAAAACCTCAATAGGGGGAATCCCATGGACGCCAAACGGAATCAGCGATCTGGCTCAGGTCGCCGATAATGAATCAGCCGTTTATTCTATAAATGGAGATGTAATAACAATTCAGGGGTTTTTATTATGGACTTCAATTGTCGGCGTTCCTTTTAGTGTGTCTTTTGATTTGCCCACAATTGACGGTTATCAGGTGCGATATAGGGGCGAGCCGGTTTTTAATGCGACCACTGTTTTATTATGTCGGGGGATATTCGACGGATCGACGCCTTATATTTTCCAAGCTAATTTAAACCCGGGAGCGGACGCGATAGGGATTCAATTCTCTCAATTCGGAGGGGATCCAAACGCGGTCCCAACGACTAACATGAGAGTTGAATTAAACTTTTCATTTCCTTTTAAGGCTGTTTAATGACCGGATCACTTTTACAATCAAGAATACAATCAATAGGAGATATTATGGGAAACTTTATAGTTTCAGAAGTAGAGGTTTCGCCCGCGCCCGCGAGTTATCAACAAATTTTCGCCGGGGGCGTTCAAAACGGAGATTCAATTTCTATCCGCAATACCACGGATAAAGACGTGAGAATTCGATTTAATGAAGAAGACGATAATTCCTTCACAGTGCAAGCGGGAAAAGAATTTTCTTTATATTCTCTTGATTTTTTAAGGGGTTCAATCGTGGAGGTCAAGTCAAAAGACGGGGCGATCTCTACAAGCGGAATTCTTTTTGTAAACATATCCGGGTAAATTTTATATTAAATATTCCATTCCTAACAAGGAGATCGGATCGTTTTTGTAATCCTTCAACGATCCGGTCTTTTTTTTTGCTTAAAATTAAAGTTTATGGATGTTTTAAGACTTTTTTCCGAAAGTGTGGTTTGGAATTATTGGCTTTTTTGGGCGAATATCGGTCTTTAGATAAAAAGTTTGAAATTATTTTCGGGATCGGTGTTTTTTCGCTTGCATTAAACTATAAACTAAACTATAATTAAGAATATGAACAACGAAACAAAAGAGGAAAAAAATGGAATACACAATCGAGAACTTGACAAAATTCATTAATAAAAAATACAAAGGTGATTTTAAGGAAAGTTTGCTTTGGGAACTTGCGGAAGATGTGAAAAAAGGATCTAGCCTTGAAACTTTTTGCCTTATTAACGAGGTGCCTTTCTCTACTGCAAAAAAACAACTTGATAACGCTCCAAAAATGAAAGAGATCAAAACGGGCGGGATCTCTTATTACGTTAAAGCGTAAAATATCCGTATAGCAAAAAAAGCTTGCATTAAACTATAAACTAGACTATAATTAAGAATATGAACAACGAAACAAAAGAGGGAAAAATGACAAAATCAAATGAAGTAGATCAAGCAAAACTAAACGCAAAAGAGGCTTTAGAATGTGCGTACGGAATCGACGGAATAACGCCAGTATTGGCGGCGATCTCCGAGTTTTTAGGGGATAGGTTAAAAGCCGATTTAGATCAGGATGTTATAAAATTTTGGAATGGTATGGTTAAAAAACACCATAAAATTATTGTATAAAAGTCTACTGATGAGCCGGTGAAATTCCGGCGAAACTTCTTTTTGGAGTCTGGACGAAAAACAAAAAAAGGAATTAAAATGATAATCAACTTAGCAAACCAAACCGAAAAAATGATTAAAGACACGGACGGAGAATTAATTGGATTTCCTGAATCTTTCGCCTATGAAATCGCCGACAAAATAAAAGAATCAGTAATCGAAACCATCACCGAAGACGTTGGGATCGGTTCTTATGAATGTTGGGGTCGATGTGGAACCGATGTTCAAATTTCGACGGGTATTTCATGGCAAGAGGCGATTATTATTTTAATGCCAGAGGGCCACGAATTCGGTGATTTTCTTTTGGAGGCGGATCAATACCAAAGGGAGCAAGACGGGACCAAATTTGAATTGATTGTTAAAGCTCAAAAAGGAAACTTTTATAATCTAGAATGGATGGTTAAATAATGAATTGGTCAGAATTTCCCGAAAAAATGAAGAAAAAAGCGGAAGAAAAAAAACTTTTAGAAATCGCGGAGGCCGGATCGTCAAAAGAATACAATCTCGACAGGCTTGGAAGGGTTTTTAATATTTGCCTTTTGAGCGGGTCGCGGGCTTATACTTTTATCCTTCATTCGGTGAATGATAGACAAGTTTGGGCCGTTTTTATTGACCATATAGACACGGAACAAGATTTCGAGTCAATAGAGGAAGCCATGATTTCGGCCGTGGCCATGGCTTACGGACAAGGATCCAAGGCCGAAAGCCTTTATACTAAAGCCGTACTTGGTTATTAAATTAACTATACACTTTTCTATAAAAAAGATTATATTTAATACATACAAAAAAAGGAATGGAAATGGGAGAAAAAACAAAAAGCGTTGCCGTTAAAAGCGGGGCGGGAAAATTAATTGCTTTAGAACAACAGTTCGAAGTCTCGCGGGAATTAGTTCAGGAATATCTCGCTTCAATCGGATCGCCTTTGAGCGACTTTCAAAGGGAATCTTTTATAAAAATGGCGATCGCTCTTCACTTGAACCCTTTACTCCGTGAAATTTACGCCGTCACCTATAAAGATCGCAAGACCGGCAAAATTAACATGAATACGATCGTCGGTTATGAAGTCAATTTAAAGCGGGCGGAAAGAACCGGGCTTTTAAACGGTTGGGATAAAGATATCGGTTTCGAAGACGATGAAAACGGAAAAAAACAAATGTTTGCATGGATTGAAATTTATAGAAAAGATTGGGAGCGCCCTTTTAAACACAAAGTTTATTATTCGGAGTACGTTCAAAAGTATTGGGATAATGATAAAAAAGAAAATGTTATCACTGAAATGTGGAGAAAAAAACCGCGAACTATGTTGATAAAAGTCGTAATCGCCCAAGGCTTTAGGCTTGCATTTCCAGAGCATTTAGGCGGGCTTCCTTATACTCAGGAAGAATGGGCCCCCCCCCAAGAAATAGGCTTTCAAATCGTGGAAGAAAGCGAAGGAAACTTATTAGATGATAAAAAGGTCGATTCTGAAAAAGAGCCGGAAGATTCTCTTCCTACAGAAGAGGAAATCGAAGATCGCAAAAATGAATTAAAGACCCAATGGTTCAAGGAAGGGGAAAAGGGATCTTTTCATTATAAAGATATTGTGATCACTCAACACCAGATTTATGATTGGCCAAATAAAGAATATGTTCCGCTTTTTACCGAAGCCGTTAAAAAAGTGATGCAATACCAAAAAGCCGAAAAAGAAGATTCGAATAAAGCGATCGAAAAAATTCAAGCGGCCGACGAAAAAGAACCGGAATCCGAAGAGGAAGCCGAAGACAAACCCCTCACTTTAAAACAGCAAAGAGAACTTTTAAAAGAGTGGGCGAATCAAGATTCCAAGGTGAATGAGTTTTTTGTCTCTCGAAACATGATTTCCGAAGGGGCGACCGTGGAAGCTTTGCTCGACGGCCAAGTAAAGCGCTATTACGCAAATGAAAAAATATTCGTGGAAAAATTTAAAGAATGGAAATCTGGAAAGGAGGGCGCGTGAAAAGAAGAAGTTTTGAGCTATCGCCTTCAAAATTAAATAATCTAAAATTTTGCCCATGCTTTACCCAAGGACCGGTCGGGCTACCGGGGAAAATGGGTTTAGCTTCTCACGACCTTTTAGAGTTAAAAGCGAAAGAAGTTCTCGAAAAAAACATTTCGCCCGAGGAGTTAGATTGGCCGGTCGCTTTTTCCGCGCACGATGTCACCTTAGAACATGAACAGATTGAAGATGTTCGCTGGGGGCTTGAAACGATTTTTAATCTTATCCGAACTCTAGGTTTAAAGGATCCTATTGAGGTTGAAGAGTGGGGAACCGTGATGGATTCCGATCTCATTGAAATTATGAACGCGAAATTAGATATCGCTTGCGGAAAATATGTCTTTGATTATAAATCCGGCGAAATGTACGACTATAAGCCGCAAATGTGTTCTTATGGCCTTCAACGGATGCAAACCAGAGGGCTTGAAGATTCGATCGTCGTTGAGGTTTACGGAAAAAAACGGCAATATAAAGAGTGTAGAATCACGGCAAAAGAGGCGGAAGCGGAAATCGCGCCAATTCGAAAAGCATATTTTGATCCGAATAAACAACCCTCTAAAAATGAGTTTTGCGGATGGTGTTCGCAAAGCAAAACTTGTAAAGAGGTTTTAAATAGTGTGGCCATGGTGCCGATCGGATCGGGAGAGCCTGAAAACCGGGGGCAAGATTATATTAAAACGCTTTTGGCCAAGCCTCAAAAAGATTTAACCATTGACGAATTGGCCGTTTTAAAGCCTTATGCGGACGTCGTTGGATCGTGGGCCCAAAGGGTCAAAGACTCATTTCGAGACGGTTTAATCGATGATTCTAGGAAAACTATAGGCGATTACAGAGTTCGGGAAGATAAAGGGCGCTTTATCGTGACAGATATCAATAAAGCTTTCAAATTGAGCGGGCTTACACCGGCGAAATTTATTCAAGCTTGCTCGGTTTCTCTTCCAAAATTGGCCATAATGTACGCTCAAAAATATAGCGTTTCTAAAAAATACGCGAGAGAACAGATTGAGCGGCTTTTGACTCCGATTTTGGAGCGCGAAGAATCGATTTTTAAAGTGGTGAAATCGAAAGGGAAAAATTAAAAATGCTTATAAAAGTGGAAAGAAAAGGAATCCCCTATCAAGTAAATAAAGTCACGGTTTTTATTGGTGGCGAAGAATATCGACTAAAAGAAGAAGGGGGGCAATTGGTTGTTAATAAATTAGACGGAAGCCTTTCGATTAAATCTTTATATTCGAATGAAGTTAGTTTAAAATGATAAAAAAGGAGAAGTTTTGAAAAAAGCACAATTAAAAAAAGAACTAAAGAATTATTTAAAAGATCAGCCGGAAGCGGAAGACCTTATTAATCAAATATTAAGTCGGCCTTATATGCAATCCGACGAAGGGCGAAAGGCGTTTTTTGATGAATGGAAAGATTCGCGCCCTTCGGAGAAAAAAGAAGAAGCCAAATCTTCTAAATAAAAATTCGAATTAAAAGTTTTATAAAATGGACGAAATAAAAAAAAGGTGCTCCAAAATTGTAAAAGACCGCTTTTGCGCTTTGAAACCGGATTGGGTAATTAATGGGGAGATTTATTGCAGTACTCACGCTGCAAAAATGATCAAAGAGAACGAAAGTTTAAAAATAGTCCCGCTTAAATAAAGGTATTCAAAAATGAAGTTTACAATTTCGATTTTAGATCAAGAGGTTTTCCATTTTTTCATTTTGCCATGCGCGCACGTTATTAAAGACGAGGACGGGATTTATTTAGAGCTTTCTTTTTTGTTTTTTGGCGTTCAATTTGGATTGGAGTTTTAAAAATGACTACTTGGAAGATCCCCGAAGAAGCCCGCGCGGAATTAATGGCCCTAGAGAGCGCGATCTAAGAATCGGCCGAAAAAGCAAACCTTCTTAGATTGAATTTTTCCAGAGAATCGACGCGGCTCGAATATTTACGAAACACTTTTTCCGAAACTTTAGAAAAGGAAGCGGGCGTTCCGCCTTTGACTAATTATTCTATAGACCTTGAAAAGCTCGAAATAAAAAAAATCGAATGAAAATCATTTTCCCCTTGCACTAAACTATAAACTAGACTATAATTAAGAATATAAACAACACAACAAACCAAGGAATCAAAATGGCGACAATTACAGCGAAACAATTTTCTCAACTAACTTGGACAGAATTAGAAGTTTTCACAAATGACATTAAAGAAATCTTCATAAAAGTATTAAACGGAAGAGTTTTCCTTTCTTTACTTGGTTCTTATCCAATTGCAGATTATTCAATCAAAGATTTTATGAGTGTGATAAATGCTTAAAAATCCGCCCGGCGGGCTTCCTATCGCCGGTGTTCAGCCTTTGCCGGTCGGGGTGGAAATAGGCCGGATCCAAAAACCAAAACTCTATTTATTCAAAGGTGAAAAGTATACTTGGGAAGAATTGACATTTATGGATTTAGAAAACGAAGTCATAGAATATTAAAAAGGAAAAATCATGGAAATGGAATTAAAAAAAGAAAATGAAATCGCGGTTCTCGATAAAAAAGAACTTTTGCAAATGATCACCAAAGAGATGATCGAAAAACTAGAAACCGATTACGGCCATTTAAAAACGAACGGCGTCGAAGATAAAGACTCATACAAAGAAGTCAAAGAGGCGCGATTGACTGTTAAAAATTTGCGCTTGGATTTTGAAAAAGCCCGAAAAGCTTTAATTGATAAGGCTAATAAATTCAAAAAAGACACAAATTCCGAAGCCGATAAAATAATCTCAAAACTCGAACCGCTTGAAAACCGTCTTTTAGAGCAACAAAAGAAAGTCGACGACGAAATCGACCGAATAAAAAAAGCAGAAGAAGAGCGCGAGCAAGCCCGGATCAAAGAGAGAACCGATCTTTGTTACGACTATGGAATGATCTTCAATGGGTCCGATTATATAATCAACGGATTCCGTTGAACTCAAAGATTTAAAAACCATGGAAGATGAAGAATTCGACGATTTTATCGACGGCGTCCGCATTGAATATGAGAATACTCAAGCCAAAAAAGCCAAAGAGGAAAAAGAAGCGGATCGAAAAGCAAAAGCGGACGCGGATTTAAAAGCAGAGCAAGAAAGGCTCGCAAAAGTAAAAAAGGAGCAAGACGAACGCGAAAAAAAGCTCAAAAGCCCAAGAGGAGGAGGCCGAAAAAAAACAACTAGCCAAAGAGGCTTTAGAAAAAGCCGAATTAGACAAAAAGATCGCTAATCGAAAAAAATTCTTTTGGAGTGGGAATTTAGAGACGAAGGCGACGTTTTAACCAACGGCGATGAATTAGCAAACGTGACTTTAGAAGAGCTTAAAAACTCTTCCGGCTCACAATGGGAGGCGATTTTAGATAAAGTTCTTCCCATGGCGAAAATGAGAATTGAAGCCAACGCCCAAGCGAAAGAAAAAAAGCGACTCGCGGAAGAGCAAGCGGAAAAAGATCGGATCGAAGAGATGAAGCCAGACTTCGAAAAATTGTTCGATTTGAATAAAAGAGTTATGGCCGTTTTGCCTAATAAAATGGTCACAATGAAAGGTCAGGAAGTTTTAGTCGCTTATACCCGGAAAATAGAAGCGGCGAATATAGAACTTTGCAAAGGTCTTGAAGAAATGAGAGGGCTTAATTGAATAAAGCGCGGGGGGGCTTTCTCATTTTTTCAATACTTCAAATAATATTATTAATAATGAAGTTCACAAAATTTAAGGATTGGGCGTGGTGGGCCGTCTTTACTCCTTCGATTTATTTAGTGATTGCTCATTCTTTGATTTGGGTTGGCGTGGCCGTGACGGATTGGTGTTTGAAAGATGACGATCCGGATTTTGAAGATTACGAAATTTATTAAAGGGAATTGGAATGGAAACACTAAAAGAAGCCAAAGAATATTTAAAAGAAAATCACAAAAAGGGGACGCGGTGTCCATGTTGCGATCAATTTGTGAAACTTTATAAGCGAAAAATCACAAGCGCCATGGCTTACGGGCTTATTCTTCTTTTGAGAGAAGAGGCTATTTGGATTCATTTAGAAGACTTTTTCAAAAACAAAAAAAATCTTCCCTCCTCAATTCGAGGTGATATTTCGAAGCTTCGGTTTTGGGGCTTTTTGGCTAAATATGAAGGTGAAAAAGAAGATGGGAATCCACGAAACGGAATGGCTACCGTAACTCATAAAGGTTTACATTTTGCGCTTGGGAAAATTTCAGCGCCTAAAAATCTATTCATTTATAATAATAAGGTTTATTCAAGATCGGTCGAAGAGTGTTCGATCCAAGAGTGTCTTGGAGACCGGTTCAACTATAATGAATTAATGGAGAGTTAAAAAATAAAATCTTTCTTTCTCTTTTTTCTCTTGTCTTTTACTATAAACTAAACTATAATAAAAGCATGAACAGCGCAACAAAAGAGGAAAAGATGGAAATGTTTAAAATGAGAGCTTTCTACACAAAAAAAGAGGCGATGGCGGGTGCAATGGATCTGTCAAAATCTTCTAAAAAATCCGTTTCGGTTTTTAAATGTAAAGACGGTTCATTCGATTATTGGTTTTCAAATGAAGTAAAAAATAAAGTTGATAGCGTTGATATGTCAAAAAACACAATGGATTATAGAGCGTTTAGAGAAAAATTTTGTATGGTGCCGGTTAGAAAAGAAGGTTTTGATCCAAGAAAAAAAAGGGGATAAAATGAAAATAAACAAAATAGCCCGCGCCCCTTCTTTTATCGAAACTCTTGTAGCTGTGGCGCGGTTTTGTAAGTGGGATCGGTTTGTTGATGATGTGGATGTTCAGGGAGAAGATCAAATCGTTTCTTGGGGCTTTAAAACTTGCAAAAGTGAAATATTAGAAGCGGATTGGGAAAAGATCGACGGGGTTTTTTGTCCCGATTGCGGAAAACGGATAAAAATAAAAAACTAAAAGGAATGGAAATGGAATCAACAAATTTATTACACGAATTTTTAAACGTAACTCCGGAAAATTTAGCGGAGAGGCAAATGGAAGCGCTAAAAAAAGAAACCGTTTTCATTTTAAAGGAAATTATTAAAGAGCTTCAAGATTATAATTTTGAAAAAATTAAAAATCGTTTAGAGCT